>NZ_JBXCIZ010000010.1:0-146477 GCF_056786405.1 Paenibacillus sp. Y859
TGCTATGAAATTAAATGCGGATTCTCTAGCGGTATAGAAATAGATCGTGTTCAGACCCATGGCATCTGTTACAGAGGACAATGTCTGATAATCACCTTCTGCGCCTAACTGATATACCACTTTTCGCTCTGTACCCTTTTGGGCTACAATAACTTGTTTATTCGAATAAGTGAAATTCAGCTCATTTCCATCACTGTTGCGAATATTGGATAGAACTGTGCCTCCATCTTGATGATCCGTATAATGAAACTCTACACGGTTGTTGTAGTCATCTTGCATGATTAGTACATGACCTGTGGCATCGAAATAGTAATGAAGGTCATTCAAGACAGATAATTTAAATTGACTCTCTCTTCCATCAACCGTTATCGTGCTATCCTTAGAAAGTTGTATATCTTTCCAAGGATATCCTTCGAGCGTAAGCGCTTCTGAGAGCTTATACGTACCTATTCCGGGATAATAAACATATTTCCCTTCATTTCTGATCTGGATGGATGGAAGATCCCACCTCCATCCCCTGCCTAGACCGGTGTCTCGTTCTTCCTGACGTATTCCTGCTTCATTTATATAGCTTCCATTACTCGATTTAACACCGATATCATTGTTGGCCATACTTGTCTCGTAGACGCGATTCAAACGATAAGTAATCGCTCCTGGCAATTCGAAATCCGTGTCATAGATTCCCACATCTCCCGTAGATGTTGACACAACCTCCGAACCATAAGAAACGGCATAATCGGATGAGGCTTGATGAAGCGGTATCCGAGTTAATGCCTTTTGGTCATAATCACCCAAGGCGGTAACTTGATCTTCCGTCATGTTATTTCGCGCCTGGAGATGAAGTGCATTCACGTCAGGCTGAATCACCTGAATTGCGTTCTCGCTCCCCAACATACTCTCAGACTTTTTCTTATTATTTCCTGTCTCTCTAAGTGTTGTATCTATCTGATATAACGAATTACCTTTCGCTAGTTGTTCCACCAGCCAAGATTCTTCCATTTTATAATCTTTAAGGAGACTAGATAGCGTGATGAATTCGTGTTCTGTCGTCTCGTGAGTCAATGTCTGAGGTTCTATCTTTGCACCATATACAATCGATTCAACTCCACTTAGTAGTACAACGAAGCAGAGTAATATACTGAACAGTTTCTTAAACATAGATACACCTTCCCTCTATTGAAATGGATAGATCTTCTTCTTCTTTGATTTTAGATTGCCATTCGCATCATAGGTATAGATCAACATGTCTCCAGTGGGGTAGATCATCTTGTTTAATTTGCCAGATGGGCTATATTCATAATCTAAAGTAGGCTTTAGAATCAGAACTGCAGCAACAATATATAAGTCCAATGGGATATCTGAATGATCACTCAACTTAATATAATAAGTTTGTCCTGCTTGCATTTCTACTTCAATAACAACATAATCTGATCCATATAATTGTTTCACATCTGCACTGCTGACCAGAAGAGTTTGAAGTTTGGGATCTGTGTAAACAGAAATAACGGCAGATCCAGATAAGCCATCTTTTTTAGTGGCAATACGATATGGACCTGTCTGAGTCGCTTTTAGAAGATAGTAACCATTGTTACCAACCTCTTTAGAAACTTTGGTTGGATTATTCTCCATTAATTTCTCAAATACAATATCAACCGGATCAGTCTCCATAAAATGTCTGAATGGTGCTCCAATAATAACAGGATCGGATGATGTCACTTTCACAGTAATTTCAGCACCTGCAGGAACATCATATTCAATATCTGTTTGGCTTCCTTCTTTATACAGCGTTCCGTCAGCATGAATGATTTTATAATCGAAATAGCGATTCGCACCTAGCACTGCATTCGTAACCAATTGATCTTTCCTAGAACTGATATTTATGAAAGCAGTTGACTCTTGACTTGATAACGTCCTTTTAATAAATGCAGGATCGATTTGAGGCTCGCCAGTCATTTGTTTAGCATAGCGAAATGTTACAGGTTGAACAGAAGTAACCGTAACAATAAGTGTATCACCCGATGAGATCGATATATCCCCCTGATGATTCAACTTAGCCTTTGATGTATCCCCATCAGAATCATAGACAACATAGTCATACTCAGCATTGTTGCTACTGGTAGCATCACTCACAACGGTGAGAGTCTTTGAAGTATCATTCTTAATCATATAAGAGTCATTGTAGTTTAAAGTTACATTTAACAGATTAGGGTTATTATCCGAAGTTGATACGAAAGATGTATATACAACAATAAAGGTAATCGGATTCATATCATCATTCGTAACATGGGCAGAGTATTCACCCGGAATAAGAATATACGTATGCTTATTCACTCCCTGCAGATATATAGTTCCATCTGCCCTGATCTTGACATAAGAATAACCGTTTCCTCCTGTGGTACTCTTTACAACATCTATCCTTCTCTGATTTTCCGTAATATTATTGAATTGATAAGATTCTCCTTGGTTCAAAGTTACACGAAGCATAGCTGGATGAGAGAATGGTTCAGTAGTAACTGGATCTGTGTATCGGAAAGTAATAGTCCCACCAGACTGCCCCGTTACAATCGCATAACCATATGCAGGAATGGTCACTATATTACTTTTATAGTTATAACCGCTTCCTTTCACTATGCCTTCTGCATCGTATTTCGCATAGTCAAATGTTCCATTTATAGTTGTTGCATCATTTTGTATGGTGATACTTTTCGATCCATTATTTCGGAATATATAAGATTCCCCTGATTGGACCTGTTGCTTCGTAAATGCTTCTCCTTCTTTGCCGTTCCACGAAAAGAGTCGATAAGGTACACCGAATGTCACCGGGAGATCTGATACCGCTGTAACAACGATTCGTATTCCAGGGAATACATAAGGCTCGGTATAGGTGTTAGAGCTTTTTCTTCTTTCCGTTCCATCCGCATTATATTGAACATAATCAAATCTATTATTTGTTGTGGCATCGGAATCAATGTATCTTTGAGTCTCGCTTATATTCGTGAATTCAGAGCTCTCACCTTTATGAAGTGTAACTCTATAATGTGAAGGCTCATCACTCTCTTCTCCGCTAAAGTCATCCGTATAACTAAACGTTATAGCAGTTGGAGAAGCAACAGTCATATAAGCATACCCGCTCGATGGGATACTTGGAGTATTCGTACTGTTGAATCCTCTTGTTGAGTAACTACCATCAGATTTATATACCGTGTAATCAAACGTACCTTTCACTAATCTTGCATCATGGTATACAAGATTTGCCGCGGAACCATTATTGGTGAACAAATACGTTTCTCCTGGCATCAACGTAACCCGACTAAACGCCTCATCAGTCACTGCCCTGCCGACAAAGGTACGATACAATGCGCCCACTCTGACAGGAGTATCTGTAATTAATGTCATGACAACACGTCTGCCAGTAGCTACACTTGGTTTATTACTCGTATTCTTCCCATTTGATGACTCCGTGCCATCGGGGAGATATATGACGTAATCAAATTTGTCCTTTGTTGTCCCATCTGTTTCAATCGAATCGGTAGATGTTCCAATATTAGTGAATTCATAACTTTCCCCTTGGTGTAACGTGCCAGATTCATATGCCGGTTCATCGGTTTCGTTCCCCGTAAATTCATTATAGGGAACTCCGATGGTTACTGGTGAATCAGAAGCGCCCGTAATGATCAACTCTTCATTTGGAATTAGTGTAGGATGGGCCTTTGAATTCATAGCTGAACTTTTCAGCTTACCCACACTTGTAAAGGAAGCGTAGTCATATCTGCCATCAGGGTTAGCAGTCGAATCACTTATGATGCCAATTGCTGTACTGAAAGAAGATGTATTGAAGAATTGATAAGATTCGCCTCGCGAAAGTGTCTTCTTTAATAAAGCCGGTACTGACTAATAGGAATATGATATATATTCCAGATTAAAGCTTGCCGTGAAAGATTCATTAAAGTCATTCGTTATAATGCTATATCCACCTTTTCCAGGCACAGGAATAGAACTATATGTTCCCATATCATCTGAGGTCTTTTTCCCATCTGCATTATAGCTCACATAGTCATATCTCATATTGTTCTTGCTCGCGGCATCTGTGAGAATACTAATTTGTGATGAATAGGAGTTGCTGACCAGAATACTTTCTCCCGGAGCAATAATCAACTCCATTTTGTTTATTGCAAACGTACTCATTTCATCCTCACTTAGATCTATTAGATTGTCCGTAACTTCACTATTTTCATCTAATTCATCTAATGTAGGGATTTGATCGAATGGAAATTCCTCGGTCTCCCCTTCTGGATCTGGTATAACTGAAGAATCTTCCTCCACTGGTGGTGCAACTACTTCTTCTGGCGGAGTTGTTAACTCTACCTCCTCTGTTAATTGAACGCTACTGGCCGATATCCCCTCCGGTATCAACGAACCAGTGATGAAAAGAATGACTAGACATAGTATCATGAGCGGCTTAAATTTCATGTAATTCCCTCCTTTTTCAAAATAATGATTACAATAATAACCAACTACTATAAATATCGGTAAAAATGATTTGGAATTAATAGGTTTTAATACCTAAATATAAATGAAAAACGGATTAATTATACATGCATCTATTATTCAATGGTCCAATATAATGATCTTTTCACAAAAAAAAGCCGATCTAAAGATCGACTTCTTACAATACGATTTACGATTTTTCACACAAAGTTCCACCTCTTTTTAAAACCACATCATTAGATATCAATATTGCGGATATTCGGTCGAATATGCTCTATTTGTTTTAATATGTTCAAGACCATACCTCCATTTAACAAAAATTTAAATAAAGGCTAAGCTTCGCTTACCCCCAAATATATAAATTCATATATATTGAAAAAAACTAACCACTAAAGTTAGTCCTTCATATTTCAGTAGACAGATTCTCACGTAACAGTAAGCACTCAAAATATTATCCTTGTTCCCCTTTTCAAATAGACTGCAATACCTTATTCTAAAATAGTAAAAAAACTAGATAGAACATTATTAGGAGTGTATTAAATGTCAGATGTACATGCGGCACACGCGGCACCTGCAAGCGGTAATTTATTCACGAATAGATTCTACCAAACTATACTTATCTCAAACTTATTTCTACAGATCGGGATATGGGTCAGAAATTTTGCTATTCTCATGTTTGTCACCGATCAGACGAACAACGATCCTATGGCCATTTCCCTTATCTCAGTAGTCGAATTTGCCCCCATATTTGTCTTCTCCTTTATTGGAGGTGCGTTCGCTGACCGTTGGAGACCGAAACGAACGATGATATGGTGTGATTTCCTTTCCGCTGCATCGATACTTGCCGTTCTGTTTGCGTTACTATACGGTTCATGGGAAACAATCTATTTGGCCACCTTCGTTTCCGCCATATTATCGCAATTCTCTCAGCCCTCGGTCATGAAGCTATTCAAACAACATGTTCATCCTGAACAGCTACAGCAAGGTATGGCATTATTCCAATCTCTTGTCGCCATCTTTATGATCATGGGGCCTGCACTCGGCATATTCTCATATCACCAATTCGGTATTAACATCTCCATAGCCGTTATGGGCGTAGCTTTCTTATTGTCTGCTGTCGTACTCTTCCGTCTACCACCCGATATAGTGGAAGATAATCAGAAAGAGAAGAGCCTGAATTTACGTAAAGAACTCGCTGATGGGTTTCGTTATGTATGGAGGAGTCCTGTGCTAAAGGTACTTGCGGGTGCATTTGCTATTGCCGGATTCTCCGTTGGAATTATCCAGACTCTAGGTCTATTCATAGTCACAGAGCGGCTCGGTCAACCGAAAGAATTTCTACAGTTTCTTATGATGGTTAACGGTGCCGCTATGCTCGTTGGTGGTGCTCTCATTATGACCCTTGCCAAAAAAGTCTCACCCCAAGTTCTATTAGCATTCGGTATGAGCGTTAGCGCCCTATGTATTGCCGGTATGGGATTATCCACAAGCATCCCACTAACGTTAACTTTACAATTTATCAATGGACTGACCATGCCATGTATTCAAATCGGCATCAACACCTTAATACTACAGTGGACAGAACAATCCTATGTGGGGCGTGTGAACGGTGTGCTTAGCCCTATGTTCATGGGGATGATGGTCATCATGATGACATTAGCAGGCGTCATCAAGAAGAACTTCCCACTCGTTGAAATTTACTGTGTATCCGGTCTGATCATGCTAGTGGGTGCGATCATCCTTATTCCAATATTCAAGCATAAACCTGCGCCTTCCGTAGTTGCGGGAGCACCTGAAACAACATAATCACACAAGAAGCAAAGGGGCGTCCCCAAAGCCATAAAAATGGCTTAGGACGCCCCTTTGTACTATGACATTACAAATGATTCATACAGTAGTTAGTCTAATCAGGTCTGGCTAGTTCTTCCAAGCACTTGGATGATCATCTTGTACCAGATCAAGCGAAGCGGCACGGGCGTTAGCTTCTACCTGCTCCACACTCTTACATCCTGGAATAACACAACTGACAGCAGGATGCTTCAAGCACCAAGCCAACGCCCAACTCGCCATATCGACGCCTTCAGGTAATTCTGACTGCGCAATCTCCTGAACGAGACGTAGCTTTGCATCAATCTCATCACGTTGATGACCTTGTCTTACTCTGTCATCGAACACGACACCTGGCTTATACTTCCCGCTCAGATACCCACTTGCAAGTGGTACTCTAGCAAGAACACCCAGATCCTGTTCCAGACATGAAGGAAATACCTGCTCCTCAGGCTTCTGATCCAACCGGTTATATACGACTTGAATCGCTTTAGCGTTTATTTCAGTCGCTTTTGCTGTTTGGTACAAGTTATCATTACTTCCAATAGAAATACCTAGATTACGGATTTTACCGGCTTGTACCTGTTTGTCCAACAGTGTCCACAGATCATCATTATCGAATACATCATCCGAACCGGAATGGAATTGATAGAGATCCAAATAATCCGTCTGAAGCGCCTTCAGAGAATCGTCTAATTGTCGACGAACTTCATCCACACTCCAAGCGTTCTCCCATTGATCTTCCCAGTGGTGTCCGAATTTCGATGCGATTACCCAATCCTGACGCGATTGCCTCGATAGATAATCCCCTATAAATTTCTCAGACATATGATGCGGTCCATAACATTCAGCTGTATCAATCAAGTTAATGCCTACCTCTTTGGCATGATTAAGAATGTCATCTACCTCTGATTGCGTGAAATCCTTGCCCCAATCTCCGCCAAATTGCCATGTCCCTATACCGACTACTGAAACTTTTAAATCAGTTTTCCCTAAACGTCTGTATTTCATAATCTCACCTCATATGTTATTGGTATGTGTACATCCTACTATTTCGAATGCTCAGGAGCAATAGTTCATTCGGACAATTTCCGGATAACTATTTCCCCTGAATTAACAAGGTGTCTCAATCTCTTGAAGGCTTAAACCCTTCCTCCCACAAGTACTCCTTTGCCTCTTGCAGCGTTCCAAACACCATTTCAATGCTAGGACCTGTGTAGATATACCAAAGATCTTCATCCCGAGTGAGCGAGAGTAGTTCCTCATCACTGTTCATCCATATTTCAGTATCGTAAAAGCCACGTTCATCATTAGCTTTCTCATTTACATTATCAAGGGTACTGCCATTTCCTGAATGAGTCCCCTCTTCACCTAAAGAGAGAGAATGTATTGAAGCTTCAACAAGCAGCTTTAACTCGTCCGCATTAAATTCTCGGATATTTACAAACCCTCTCTCATCAAGGTCATATCCCTCTAAAAGACCTGCAAATACGAAGCCATTACCATTTGGATGTAGATGTAGAGCTACTGTTTTTTTATCAATCTGGCTCTCCTCATAATGAAAGTTCACTCGTCCAAGCGAGACATTCTTACGTTGTAATTCTGGGAAAGATTCTAGAATCTGTAGTTTCTGTTCAAAAGATAGCATGTGACCTCCAGCGTACGTTTTTATAGTGTATGTGATTATATCATAACCATCGATTCCAAACTAATTATAGTGAATCACATTTTCACTATCAACTTTTTGTCATCACCATTTAACACTCCCTTAATTCTAGTAAAACAAAACCCCTTTACAATTGTATTGTACCGGAACAAATGTAAACAAATTAAACATTAGAGGAGCAATTGAATATGTTAAAGAAAAGTTCGTTTTTTGCCATAATGGCATCTATGTTGATATTTACGGGATGTAGCTCAGAGACACAAGGTTCTACTAATACTTCATCCACTTCAATCTCTGGTAAGCTCTCCTTCTATACTTCTCAACCAGAAGAAGATGCTACTCAATTAGTCCAAGCCTTCAATGTTAAATATCCAGATGTCCATGTTGAAACTTTCCGCTCTGGTACTGAAGAAGTAGCAGCAAAGATTCAAGCAGAGAAACAAGCCGGACAAGTTCAAGCAGATGTTCTTCTCCTCGCCGATTCAGTCACTTTCGAAAGTCTGAAAAGCCAAGACCTACTAATGTCCTATAAATCAGCTGAGAGAGATCAAATTGCGGATGAACTAATGGACGCTGACGGAATGTATACTGGAACAAAGGTCATCGCTACTATTCTCGCTGTGAATACAGATAAAGTATCTACTCAACCAACTTCTTGGCAAGTTCTGACCTCTGGTGAGGCTAAAGATGCTGCAATTATGCCCAGTCCGTTATATTCTGGCGCAGCGGCTTATAACATTGGTATATTCTCACGTACCGATAGCTTCGGTTGGGAGTTCTTAGGGAAATTAAAAACCAATAATATGTCAGTCATCAAAGGAAACGGAGCCGTCCTCAAAGCCGTAGCCAGTGGCGAGAAGAGTTATGGCATGGTCGTTGACTATATGGTAGCACGTGAGAAAGCTAAGGGATCAGCTATCGAGCTAATCTATCCAGCAGAAGGAGTTCCCATCATTACGGAACCAATCGGCATTATCAACAATACAGATCATATCGAAGCAGCTAAGGTATTTGTCGATTTCGTCTTATCCAAGGATGGACAGGAACTTGCCGCTGAAATTGGATACACTCCGATTCGTGACGGTATTACACCACCCGAAGGATTGAAGGGTATATCCGATCTCACCCTATTGTCTGGAGATATCGCCACTCTGACAAACGAACGTGAAGCGGACAAGAAACAGTTTACGGAGTTATTCGGAAACTAACGAGCGGAGCGATTACTTATGGATGACTTAACTACCTACGATATCCAACAACCACTGAACAAGGAGAGGCTGAAACCCAGCCTCTCCTTGTTAATCAAAAAGTCAGTAATACTTCTAGGTATCCTAGCCACACTATTCTTCTTCGTACTCCCCATCGCCAAGCTTCTCCATTTAAGCATTGGGGCGGAAACAGGATTTAGTCTCGATCACTACACTGAATTATTGAAACAAAATCGCTTTTGGAATACATTGCAGAATACATTTATAATCGTGATTGCATCTACACTATTATCTTTAGTACTTGGTATTGTGGCTGCTTGGGTCATGGCTTACACCAATATAAAATATAAAAAAATACTACATCTACTCATCCTACTATCTTTTGTTCTTCCATCGTATGTACTTACATTATCCTGGTCCTCTTTTATGGGCTCTCAGGGATTAATGGCTTCATTTCTACACCTATTCCATTCAGGGGCCCAGCCATGGAGTATGTATAGCATGGGTGGAATCATTTTCGTCATGGGTATTCACCACTTCCCATTGGTCTATTTATTTACCGTAAATGTATTAAAAAGAATTCCACGTGATCTAGAATGGGCAGCCAAGGCTAGTGGTGCTGGTCGGATCAAAAATTTTATAAAGATCACATTTCCACTTGCTTTACCTGGACTGACAGCAGGCGGACTGCTCGTATTTCTTGCTTCACTTGATAACTTTGGTATTCCCTCCTTTTTGGGGACACCTGTAAACATCAGTGTACTTAGTACATTGATTTATGAAGAAATTATTAGCTTCGGTCCCTCCGCCTTTGCACGCGGGGCATCTTTATCTGTCATATTAAGTATTATCGCTATCTTTGGAACATTGCTTCAATGGCTCTCTGTCCGCAAGAGTAAATCTGATGATACTGCTCGATTGGATAATCAGCCTCGTTATGATTTAGGTAAACATCGATTATGGTTAAGTCTACTTATTTGGATCAGCCTTATCTTCATTACTATCGTACCGTTATTCTCAATGATTTCACTCTCGTTAAAGAGGGCCTATGGTCGTCCATTGAACATGACAAATCTGACATTTGAGAACTACAAATATATACTTTTCAACAATCCAAAAATCTGGCAATCGATTCAAAATAGCCTACTACTTGCACTAGGCACACTCATCGTCTGTTTAGTTATCGGTTCATTGTTCGCTTATGTCCGTGTACGCAAACCATCAAAGCTAATAAAAGCTACTGAGCTGGCCATTTCAATTCCTTATACGCTTCCCGGAATCGTATTTGCATTATCTATGATTCTTGTCTGGATGGAGCCTATTCCTGGATGGAACCCTGGGATCTATGGAACGACTACGATCCTCTTCATTGCTTACGTCTGCCGTTTCCTTATCTTACAGATTAGAGCAGGTGTCACAGCATTTATGCAAGTTGACGCTTCTATGGAAGAAGCAGCTAGCATATCAGGAGCTAGTCCCTGGCGGAAATGGGTATTCATTCTGCTACCTCTATTGCTCCCAGGTCTTCTTAGCGGAGCCATTCTAGTCTTCCTAACCGCATTAACTGAGCTAACGGTATCGGCACTTTTATACTCTTCACGGTCGCAGACGATTGGTGTTGCTATTTTCAGCTTTGAACAGGCTGGGGATACACTCCATTCGACGGCGTTATCCAGCTTAATCGTCTTTCTAATTTTCATTGGAGCAGGTTTATTACATCTTGTACAAAAAATATTTTCCCATAAAGGAGTAAGCGAATGAGTATTGAACTGAAAGAAGTTAGTAAGACGTTCGGTAATTATAGTGCGTTGAAATCAATCAACTTAAATATCGCGGATGGAGAATTCGTAGCTATCTTAGGTCCCTCTGGCTGTGGAAAGACTACTTTACTTCGAATGTTAGCAGGATTTGAGCAACCCTCCGCGGGTGAAATTGTTATGAATGGCTCGGTTGTAGCTACGTCCCGATCAAGTATCCCTCCTGAGAAAAGACGGATTGGGATGGTCTTTCAAAGCTTCGCACTTTGGCCCCATATGAATATTTCAGAACATGTTCGTTTTCCAATTCGTAATCATAAAGAAACACCTAAGGCTATCCGTGAGAATGAAGAGGTACGTATCTCAGACGTTCTTGATTTAGTCGGCTTGTCCCATCTATCCCAACGTATGCCTCATGAACTATCAGGTGGCCAGAAACAGCGTGTTGCTATTGCTCGCGCTATTGCATCCCAGCCTTCGCTTCTACTTATGGATGAACCTCTAAGTAGTCTTGACGCTATGCTTCGCATGAACATGCGTCGTGAAATCCAATCCATACATAGGGAGACTGGCTCTGCGATCGTATATGTTACGCATGATCAAAGCGAAGCTTTAGCTATGGCAGATCGAATTGTAGTGATGAATGACGGTCAAATTGAGCAAGTGGGGACTCCTCAAGAAATTTACTTGAAGCCGGAAACTGATTTTGTCGCACAATTTGTATCGAAGGCAAACCTTATTCGGGGGCGTTGGGATCACGAATATTTCATTCCTGATGGTGCAGATTCCATTGTACAGTGGCCTGGAAATGAAGTAGCCGGTTATTTCAAAACAAATGGGCTTTATCCTGTTAGACCCGATCAATTCCAACTTGGACCTGAACAAAATGAGGGTCTATCTGGTGAAATAGTGAATGTACAGTTTCAGGGTAAAGAATTCTATTATGATATCCAATCCACTGGACAGCAGTGGGAAGTGATCTCTCCCTTACCTTTTAAATTAAATGATAAAGTGTCCATCAATATACCCATAACTGAGCATCATTATGTATAAAAATTGGAGGGGTTAATCATGACAAATACAAGGAGGATGATCTTTTTTTATGCGATGGAACCCCTGCTCACTAGAACACTCTTTCGTTAAAGCATTCTTTTTCCCAATTTAATAAATTGATTAAAGATAGATTGTTTTTCTTTAACGGAGTTCTTAGATTGGCGATTTAATTTCGATATTTCCCTTTGGGTAGCTAATACTTGCTGTGCTACTTTGTGCTGTTCCACCGAACTTTGTAAATCACGGAAATGCTGTTTGACGATCTCTTCATTGTTTAGATATAACAAATTTATAAATACCCCATTTCTTAAAGCGATAGCGACTCAACCTTTCTTAAATAAGCACTCGCTCCTTTGTTCACTTTCCCACTATATGCTAATTTGGACCCTGAGGTGAGGTACAAAATGGCTTTAATTGTTTTTTCCGCGAACAGACTCTTCTCTAATTCATTAGCGAAGGACTCCCTGTTATTCTACTGCTATACTAACATAACCGTATCCTTCCTTTTCCATGTCTGCAAGAGGGATGAAGTTAATCGAGGCGCTATTGATACAATATCTTTTGCCACCTTGGTCTTTCGGGCCATCATCAAATACATGACCTAAATGAATGTCACCTGCACGACTTCGCACCTCTGTACGTTCCATATGATATTTCGTGTCTATATGATAGGTAACAACCTCAGGTATTATTGGCTTGGTGAAGCTTGGCCATCCACAACCTGAATCATATTTATCCACGCTTGAGAAAAGAGGTTCGCCTGTTGCAACGTCGACATAAATGCCCGGTGCATATTCGTCCCAATAAGCATTGGAAAACGCATGCTCAGTATCTTCCAACACGGCTACTTGATATTGTTCATCGGTTAGTTTGCTTTTAAGTACTTCATTACTCGGTTTGGGATACATGGCCGGATCTATTTCGATAACGACTTTTTCTTCCACTGGAATTTCCTGATCATCTAGTATACTTAGATCAATATGACAATACCCATTGGGATTCTTCACTAAATAATCCTGATGGTATTCCTCCGCTAGGTAATAATTCTCAAGTAGTAACACTTCGGTGACGATATTCTTATCGTATTTATCCTGTTCTTGCTTCACCACATCCATAATGATGAGCGCATCTGCCTCATCATTATAATAAATGCCTGTACGATATTGAACACCTCTATCATTCCCCTGCTTGTTCAAGCTCGTTGGATCAATCACCTTAAAGTATTTGGTTACTAGATCGGCTAGAGATACTCGCTCAGGATCATATTTAACCTCAACGGTTTCAGCAAATCCACGGTTTCCTGCAATAACATCATCATACGTTGGATTCTCACCTGTTCCGTTGGCATAACCAGAAGTCACATCGCTAACCCCGTAGATGCGGGACATATACGCTTCCACTCCCCAGAAACAACCTCCCGCCAAAAAAATACTATGGAGTTCACTATTGGAATAATCTACTGTTTCATTAGGATTGCTAGAGGGTGATGTCGCACTAGCTCCACTTTTTATATTGTTAACAGATGAACACGCTGTGACTAGAAGTAATAACAACAATAAACCTAGATAGGATAACCGTCTCATCCTTGTTCCTCCCCACGTTTTAATACAAATATTAGTTCATTTCCTTAAAAGTACTGGTGATTTGTTCATTGGAATTATGACCTGGTGTAGTCTTGGCTAGAACACCATCAGATCCAATATAATAGGATGTCGGATATCCTCTCACACCGAATTTCTTCGCCCATATACCATCTTCATCTATTAATACCGTAATATCTTGGTCTGTTGTTTGTTTCTGGAACCACTTAGTGAAGTCTTCTGTCGATTGTTCTCCTTTGAAGTTCGGGCTAACCACACTAATTACTTTGAAATCATTATCCTGAGTAGATAATGTGTTCAGTTCGTCCAGCCCCGCTAAGCAAATAGAGCACCAAGAAGCCCAATACTTTACATATACCTTTTGTCCATCAAGATCTGCCAATGCAACCTTATTTCCTTGTAGATCCATAAGATCGAACATAGGAGCAAGCTTTCCCTCGTTCACAGTTGTTGAAGTATCATTACTTGTTTGACTTGATTGAGATCCATTTCCACAAGCCGTCATAAACACAACCATAGCGATTACGGTCATCATCAACGACCATTTTATGTTACTTATTTTCATTAGATTATCCTCCTTCATGCTTTCATGCTTCACGAAGTATCGTAAGCGTTATTTCAAATTGTGAACAAGGTAGTTATCATATTCAACTTATTCGTCATTAATAATAAGCCCATCAAGATCAGAATAATTCCAGAAACCACCTTTATTGTCCCCATGTACTTATATATACTCTTCAAACGTTGTAACAATATATCTGAGAAGATCGCAAGAATAAGAAAAGGAATCGCTAACCCTACTGTATATACCAACATTAACCATCCACCGAAAGTAGATGACCCTTCACTTGCAGCAATACTAAGGACGGCAGCCAGTACCGGACCAATACAAGGTGTCCAACCGAAACTGAAAGTAAATCCAAGCAGGTAAGCACCTACGATGCCTCTCTTTTTCGCAAACTCTAAGTTCAATTTCCTCTCTCTTTCCATAAAGAACAACTTGATGATTCCTGTCTGATAAATACCGAATAGCACTACAATAAACCCACAAATCACGATAAACCAAGAGCTATTAATAACACTTCCCAACGCACCTGCACCGAAACCCAACAATATGAATACCGTGGATATCCCCAGGATAAAGAAGATCGTCTTTACGATCAAAGGAGGCCTTAATCGCAACTTCCCCAATTTCATACTTGTCGACTGGCTTCCATCATCTGAACCACCGAGAAATGCTATATATACGGGTAATAGTGGTAAAATACAGGGTGAGAAAAAGGAGAATATTCCTGCAATAAAGACACTTCCGATATAGATATGTTCGCTTACCATAGTCATCACATCCTCTACCTTAGCTTACTTCAATTTTAAATTATTTAATACACAAAAACCTCTAATACAAATAAAGTATCAGAGGTTCTTCCATACTATGATTAGATGTTTGAGAAAACTTGCTCTTCTGCTTCTGGTTCAGCAAGTTTTATTATTGTAACGGCATGCGCGGGTGTCCTGTAGCTGGTGCGTACGCGTTCAACATTTGTTGTGCATCGGAATTATCCAATTGTGCTACTTGATAGTAACCGTGCTTATTCTGAAACAAGAAAACCTCATACGCCATTTCGATATAATTCTCGATTTGGGAAGCCAATACCCGGCGAAGCACAGGATTACTCGTCTCTAATGCAGTCATCGTCATATGAGAAGAGAGGGTTTTAAGGTTACCTATCATGAATCCACTAATCTGTGCTTCCTTGATTTCGTTGACAGATTGAACTGGCTTCTTCGGTTGGCTTGGTTTAAGCCCATAAATAATTTGATTCGCTGATTCTTGCATCATGTACTTAGCTGTATCTTGACTTGGTTTGCCGCCTGTCGAAAAGCATTCAGTTGTCAGGTTGTACTGGGAAAGAATAAAGTTGTATTGACGATCCATCATAGACAACAGCTCTTGATCCTGAACCATCGGTTTATACATCAACATTTGATCTAGAATACTGATCGTACATGATAATACTTCATGCATATCAAGAAGTTCAAGACCCCCACGATTGATGTTCTGATTCTGCATACCCATCGACTGATTATTTAAGTTATTTTGTTGATTCTGATTCTGATTATGCATTGTAAAACCTCCTTTATTGTTTTTAGAATGCTATACGAACTACAATAGGTTGAGTGTTTCAGCATAATTTTATACATGGCAAAATTGCGAACTACCTTAAAGCTAGATTCCTCGTCATCTACAATCTATACAACGTCTGTCATCCTTGTGGAAACAACGCATTCGATACTTTGCCCATCAATTCGATTGTATGCGCAACAGTAATCACATCGAAAATTACAATTAGAGGTTACGCCGATCTCCAATCCTTCCAATGCATATGTAGTAGGTTTCTCTAACTCAAGGGATTTATACGTCGCTTTGGCTGAAGTGGGGGTTCTGCCACTTCTTCATCATAGCAAAAACTCCTTGAAGAGATTTCATCTTCAAGGAGTTTTGTTATCCTGACCGTTAGTAATTCAAGAACAATCTATACTATTTTACTTTTCAGGTTCATTGTCGATCTTTTTTCGACCATTTAATTTTTCATTTTCCGCTTCTTTAGCAGCCGCACGAATCGCGCCATAATTTTTTTTAACTATTTTTGTTTTATCAGTCTTATTCCAGCGAGTCCAACCCTTACTGCCTGTTCCTCTGCCTGTCCCGCCCTTACCCTTAGCTTTACTCATATCATCACTCCAATATTACTATTATAACATTAAGAAAGACCCGACTTCTACACATTTGCGTAGAGCTGACGGGTCAACCTTATTATTAAGCCACTATTGCTTTCAACTTTTAAGGTGAAATTCTCATGTTGCCCTTTAGTTGTCGCTCCGATCAGCCGTACACTACCTTGAATGCTTCATGTACTTGAGGTAGAATATCATCCCAATTCGCATCTGGTTCCTTACTAACCGTTACGAAATCTCTAATCCCAAATATATTATCTATACCTTCTATGCTGAGTAAAGCACTAGCTAAAGGATGATCTGTTTGAGCACCACTCTTCAGTGATACACTCCCAGTTCCTTCAAATATCGTCTCGCTCGCATTGATCTTCATTGAATTTGGATTAGGTGTTTCTTGAACATGAATTTGTATTGCCATGTGATCACTCCTTCTGCAGATCATTGTAACATGTAGGACCAAATCTTACTAATATTCAGTCCAACCATTCCAAACTGCACCTATAAATATATACCATATTTCTGTATATATACTATTTACGTAAAAGACAAGGACCTCTATAATCTCTCTTCTTACTTGGTAATTATAGAGGTCCTTGTCAGTGGTTTACTGCATTTTGTTAAATAAGTTCACAAGAGCTTGAGCACTTTCTGCACGGCTCGTGTCCGCTTTCGGAACAAATTTACTCTTGTTTTGTCCGTTCATCAATCCAAGCGATGTAGCTGCTTGAACCTCTGCAACAGCCCATGAACTGATCTCTTGTTCATCCGTGAATGTAGACTCTAAACCATCCGATGTCATAGTTGCTGCATTTCTAAACTGATAAGCACGTAAGATCATCACAGCCATTTCTTCTCGCGTGATGCTTTCTTGTGGTGCGAATGTTATCTCACTCTTTCCTTTCACCAATCCATTATGGTATGCAGTAGAAACTGCCGAAGCGTACCAAGCGCTGCTGTCAACGTCTTTGAAGGCGAAATTGCCTTCATCCGCCAAATTCAATGCCCGGACGAGCATCGTTGCGAACTGAGCACGAGTCAATTTTTCCGCTGGACTAAACGTACTATCGGTAGTTCCCTTCACCACATGCTTGGCAGCGAGTTCCTTAACAGCGGCTTCCGCCCAGTGACCTACCAAATCTGCAAACAATTTATTGTATTCTATTACTGCATACTTACCTAAATTATATATGTCTGCTTTAAGCTTGCCATCTTCCCAATAGGAGGCTACGTGCTCCAATTCCCCATTATCCTTAATAATGTATACACCCAACCGTTTTGTATCCGCAGAAGGATCAACATTGAATACTAAAGTAGTTGGTGTTACGAAACGTTCTACCTTTACTTCTTTGCCATCCTTCGTTTGGACGCTCAGATTGAAATTGAACATCTTGCTTGCCAATTTCAATTTCGAAGTTGAGCTATTCGATTTCTCAACAAGGGATTGGGCTAATGATTGTTCCACCCCATCCATCTTAAAGGAGATGACTGCACCTTCAGCTTGCCCAGATGGAATCAATAACTGAATAGCTTTCAGCAATGATGCTGGAAGTTCAATCGTGAAATCTCCTTGGTTGATTTCGATCGGCTTAGATCCCAGTATTTCCCCTGCTTTCAATGGAAGCAGAACCCCATTTTCTCTTGCATCAAGATTAATGGATACTTTTTCTTTACCGCTCTTCAACGTTGCTTCATTGATAATCCTTTGAGTAAGCTTATTGTTATTACTGCTGTTAGCGTTACTATTATTATTACTGCTGTCTGTTCTGTCCCCTTCTACAGGACCTTTATCAACTACTGGAATAGCTGCAAGAATAACAGTTCCGCCTTCATTTATACCTGGAAGGCTAAAACTTATCTTATTATCCTTCGTTACGTTGTAAACCTTACCACTATACTCATCTTTTACTTCGCTACCAGCTGCATACGGCACACTTAACGTAATGTCTTTACTTGTTTCTTTCGTATTAATGATCGTAACGACATTCTCACTTTCATATTTTTTGCTAAATGCTAGATATCCTTCTTCATTAGAAGCAACAAGAGATGTCCGTGTTCCTTTGGAGAACACTTTGGAATACTTAGCTCGGATATTCAGCAACTTCTGGTAATGATCATGTAGAGGTTTTTCACTCTCTAACTGATCCCATGGCATATCTGCACGATTCTCGCTAAATTCTCCTTCACTCATGTCGATAGCATTCCTACCTGAACGTCCTAATTCTTCTCCATAGTATATGACTGGCTGTCCTTTGGATGTAATTTGTAGTGCTACTGCAGCCTTCAGCTTACCTTTGTTTCCACCAACGGCATCAGACGACAGGAAGCCGTCCTCATCGTGGCTACTCAGGAATTGCCCCATCGTTCTTGTATTATCCATCTGCGCTTCACGTCTAGCTAGGTACGCTTCAACCGATTCAATGTCCCCATTCACGAAATTCGCAGCATTCTCATTGAAGCTGAAATCAAGAAGACTGTCCATTTGGCCACTTTGGAGTGTACCACCATCACTATCAACGCTGGCCCCAAAGTATTCACCGATCAATTTGAAATTCGGATCAATCGTAGTTAATGCATTCTTGAACGCTTTCCATGTCGTGTCTTCCACATGTTTCACGGTGTCTACACGGAAATAATCTATCGTATCTCCACGATCTGTTCTAGCACGATCTAACCATCCAGCTTGCCAATCAATAATTTGCGCGCGAACGTCAGCGTCCTCTGTGATGAAATCAGGAAGTTGTGCTAATTCACCTTTTACTGGATCTTCATCTGCAGAGATTCCATCTGCTCTCAGCATACCAGCGAAACGATCTTTATCTTCTTGCGTAATCCCAGGTCTATTGTCGTCATCTTTCAAACCATACCCCACATGATTCAAGACTACGTCTACCATAATCTTAATTCCTTTATCATGGGCGGTATCGATTAGCTCTTTGAATGTTTCTAGATCGCCCAGATGTTCATCGATCTTTGTAAAGTCCTTAGCCCAATATCCATGATATCCTTGCTGTTTACTGTTGAAATCAACGCCTTTGTTGAAATCGATGTTGTCAACGATCGGTGTAATCCACAACGTATTTATACCCAACTGCTGTAAGTAATCCAACTTATCAATAAGACCTCTGAAGTCTCCTCCGTGGTAGGCTTCAAGATGGCTTGTATCGACATCAACATTATTCGTTGGATCACCATCCTGGAAACGATCCGTCAGTGCGAAGTAAATACGAGCTTCGTCCCAATCGAAATCATCTTTCCCAGCATACGTTCTCGCCTTGACCTGTACGGTCGTAGAATGAGTATGTTTGTTACCATATTGATCTACCAAAGTGACCGAAATATTCTTCGATCCAGCAGTAATGTAATCCTTCACTGCAATGGACTGTTCCAAGAGCTCCGTATCAAACTTCACCTTTGATGGTCCACCTAACTCAGTAAGATCGATATAACCTTCACGGTAGTTTATGAATTGATCTGATACAACACTCAATTTCAGTACCGCATTCTCGTTAGCTGTAATGACTAATGGATTAACAATCGATTTGATTGTCATCGCAGGTAATTGATACTCCACAATAGATTTCCCATTCATCGTATTGTGCGGATCTGTCACTTCACTAGCTGACCCATCCTTAGTCACTACGAAAGTATACTCATGTGTACCAATCCCTACATTATTTAACGTATAACTGAACCATTCTTTGGCTGGATCATAAGTCATGGCATATTCTGTACCGTCGACTTTAACTTTTACATCTGTAATAGAGCTCATTTGCCCGCTTTGGAAAAGAGCATCATCTCTGTACACAAACGTAATATGACCGTCATTTAGAATAGGGCCTCTAATACTTGGTAGTATATTTAGTTCTTTTTCGTTACTCGTTATTATTACTTTGGTAAACGATTCTCCAGGTGTCACCGAAATAAGACGATCATCTGGATAATCTTGTTTGGCAGTGTTCCAGTCTGTACCTTTACGTAGAACAAATCCAACACTCGTGGCTTGAGGCGCGATTTCAATCATCACAGTCGCCACACCGTTCTCTATCTTTTCAAAGTCAATCTGATCATTCTTCACGCCTGTGTTCCATACCCAAAGGTTCCAATCCATATAATCCTTATCTGGGCGAATATAATTGATTTGGACGTAACGCTTCGCTACTTGTGCAGTAACGTTAACCGTTACTTCTGACGTGATCCCGCCATAGGCAACTGTAATCGTTGCAGTTCCTTTAGAGACCGCCTTCACTAAGCCTTTGGCAGTCACAGTCGCCACCAGGTTATTGCTTGATGAATAAGTAGCCTTGCTCGTTACTCCTCTTTGGCTGCCATCATCGTACCTCGCATAAACGGCTGTTTGATTCGTTCTGCCTATTTCTAAAGAATAATTGGATTCTTTCACTTCTACCGAGCTTAATACCGATGCCGCAGCTTCCATCTTAATAATAACTGCTGATAAAGGTTCTAACGTGATCGAATTAGCCGTGAGTGAGAATCCCGATCTTGAGCTAACCTCTACAATCCCTGCTTCATCATTATCTACCACGACCATACCAGCGGTTAGATCTTCCGAAAGCGTAAGTGTCCTTGTTGTATTATCCGCATTTACAAACGCATAATAATGACCAGTTCCGTCTGTGGCTTTGTTCTTATAAGCGATTATGAGATCTTGTGGCTTTATCTCAGGTGCTTCAATCAAGGTGATATTAGAGTCTACTAGCATTTGTTCGCCTAATCTAAATGCATCTGTTGATTTTCTTAATGCCGTCAGGCCTGCTGTATATTCTCTTGTAGTGTTATTCACAGGGAAAGCTACCTCATCCGTTGCTTTCGTCCAGTCAAACATGTTGATAGCATCGGAAGAGTCATAGGAATCATGTACAAAATATCCAAATACATGACCTGTCTCATCTTCTAATTCATGATATTTATGCTCTGGCTCTCCTGCTTCTTTCCATTGTTTGGTACGTCCATATTCCTGTCCTGCATGGAGAAAGGCAGTCCCCTGAGACGTCAGCACTATCATATTTCCAAGTCGGATCCGCTTATGAATCTCTAGATCATTTTCCTCTATTGCTGGATCCTTCTTAATAGACTGAGCAATAATATCATATAAAGGTAAGTTGTCATGCGCCTCAATATATTGCACGATGTCACCTGGATCGTCTTCAGCCGTATTACCCGGTTGCGCCTTAATATTATTGAAGATCACATTGATGTCACGTGCGCCGCCCGTAATAAATCTCGGATCACCTTCATTACCGAATCCTGATTTCAATTCATTTCTGATCTCATCGGAGAACACACCGACACTGTCGGTTTTGTCCATCCAGTCCTGGTCTGCCCCTTGACCTGCTAGTGAAGGATCTGCAGCGGCTCCGCCGAATGTTCTCCAACCTTCCCCAATAAATAAAGCATTCGGATTGATTGCCTCTGCTACATCATAAGCATTCTGCACAGAATCATAGGTTGCATCACCCATCATATCCCAGCGCATGCCATCGATTTTGTATTCTTCGAACCAATATTTAACGGAATCCACCATTAATTTCTCGGACATTTTATGGTTTGTCGCTAGATTATTTCCAAATCCACCGATGTTATTACCATTAGCATCTTGAAATGAATAATAATTAGGAACGATATCATCCAAGAGACTTGCTTGAGCCATATGGGTATATACAACATCCAGTACTACACCCATACCAGCATCATGAATCGCATCAATCATATTCTTCAATTCCTTGATTCTGAGTTCCGGGTCTGCAGGGTTCTCAGAGTAAGCACCATCAGGCGAGAAATAGTTATGTGGGTCATATCCCCAGTTGTATTCATTGTCTTTCGTTGAATACTCAAGTTCTCTATTATTCATATTCATTTCATCCCCATAATACCAAGCCATGACAGGAAGTAATTGAACATGCGTTACGCCAAGAGATTTAATGTAATCAATTTTATTCTTAAAAGCATCGTAAGATCCCCATGTTGCACTGTTCAAATCATTCTCAATAGACGGGTCTGATGTAAAATCTCTTACATGGATCTCCCATATAATTGCATCTTCTCTTTGTTCGTATCCTTCAATATTGGCAAAGTCAAAACCTGCGGGGTTCGTTCCGCTTAAGTCCACGATAGCTGCTTTTCCTACAGCATCTCCATCAGAACCAACTTCACCTTTCGTATTCACTCTAAATGGAGCCATCGATTTGGCATAAGGATCAAGCACTTGTTTCACTATACCGTTATTGGTTACTTCATATTGGTAGAAATATCCTTTAACGTCTGCAACACTCAAATCTCCTGGAGTGATCGTAGTAGACCAAACACCCTTGTCTTCTTGTGTTAAGTTCACACTTCTCACTAGCTGCGCAGCATTACCTTTGTCATATATATCCGCAACTACGGAACTCGCTTTCGGTGCCCAAAGTTTAAGCGTTACGCTCTTTGTATTCGCATGATATGTCGCTCCGAGGTCATCTCCCTCGTAATGATACATTTCGTCGAGCATTCTCCACCCAGTCGTAGCCGATAGGGTTCTTCCAGAGTATGTGACACTTAATGGAACATTCTCCAATGAGAACGGTGTTGTCACAACTTCAACCGTTGTTGCACTAATGATTTGGACTCTGTTGACCGTTACAACATCACCATTCTTGTCTGTAATGATCAGTCCATCTTTCAATACTCTCTCATCTAGACCTTCGGTCATCGTAAAACCTAATAGGACTTTACTTTCAGATAATACTTCAGCGGATGTAAGTCCGGTAGGTAAATTCCCGTTAGAAGAAACGTATACGTTGGGATCTCCTTGTTTGATCCATAATTGATTATATTTATCCAATAGATTAAAACTTCTATTGTCTTCTTTATCTGCATCACCTTCGGTGCGATTCACAACAAAAAAGCCTATTTTCTTGGCATTCTTTTTGAGCGGAATATCAACATATACTCCAAATGGATCTATTTGATCAACTGGAAATGGGGTTGCATCTGATGCCCATACGGATGACGGTGTTGCTACATCATCCCAAATCCAAATTCCATAAGGACTATAGTTATTGTCTGCTCTTTGATAATGTATGCGAACCGTATTGGCCGGAATATCATCTCCTGGCGCGACGAATTCTGCCGATACACTATGATCTAATGCATTGTAATTGAATGTGACTAGAAGCTCTTCGGGAAGACTCAACTTCGCATTACTTCCGGGATACTCCTCTCCCCAGTCAGAACCAAGGACAATTTTATATTCATAGTCACCAGCGTAAACAATCTTCGTGACCGAATAAATATTATCGAAATCGTCATCATACATCTTAGCTTGTGCATCAGCCGGAGACCAATCTTTGGCATCGCCTATATCAATCTGTAAATTCCCAACCACACGAGGGAGCTTATCCGTTGCAATCGGAGTGTAGTAAGTAGAATCCGCGATTTTATTAGAATTATGGTTGTAGTAGAAAGTAATATTCGTTGCTTGAGTTAATGTAATGTTGATGTTTCCTCCAACATCAACCCCAGCTGGGTTAGTATAGTTGCCAAATCCATAACTGACAATCCAATCTCCATTAAGGGCAACTTTGTAATTATAAGTACCTGCAGGCAAAGCACCTGTAAACTGATAGTTTCCATTGCCCATATCGATCATTTCAGTTGCGGTAGCCGCAGGATCCCAATCCCCGCTTTGCCCTAATTCAGATTGTAAATCACCTACCAATACAACTTTAGTAGGGGCGTCTGCACTTGCTTGTAAAGGAAATAACCCCATGCTTGAAATAACAAGAATAAGTACCATAAAGATGGATAACATTTTCTTCATTCTGTGGACAGTTTTCACGTCAGCAACACTCCCTGATATAAATTTCAACAAAAAAATGCAAACGATTGCACAAAAGACGACACGCCCCCCTTTTAAATTCTAGTTGATAAACCTAATAGATTCACGATAGTAAGCATCCATTGCAAATAATTCTAATTTTACATAACGGTCATTTATTCAGTGAAATGAAACCGTTTGCATATATAGTATAACGCTTTTAACAAAACGTCAATTCTTATATTTAGCAAATCATCATATCGAATCTAATTGCGTGTGTAATATTCGTAGTTCTTCACCAGTAAGGTCTCTCCACTTCCCTTGTTCTAGTCCATCCATAGAAATATTCATGATTCTTATCCGTTCAAGCCTAAGCACTCTATAGCCGAGAGCCTTACACATTCTACGAATTTGAAGATTGAGCCCTTGGGTTAAGATAATTCTAAACTCATATTCATTGATCCGAAATGTCTTACACGGTTTGGTTATCACTCCAAGAATACCTACGCCACTGGACATGTCCTGAAGAAATTGATCAGTAACAAGCTTGTCTACCTTCACCACATATTCTTTCTCATGACCATTCTCTGAACGCATCATTTCATTTACAATATCTCCATCGTTCGTTAATAATATTAATCCTTCGGAGGCTTTATCCAATCTTCCAACAGCAAAAATTCGAGAAGGATAGTTTACGAAGTCAATAATATTACCTGCAACATGCTCTGCAGCCGTGCAAGTAATCCCTATTGGCTTATTCAGTACGATATATACGGGTTCTGCTCTGCTAGGTATCACTTCATCATCAATAAGTACCATGTCACCTAGAGCAACACTATCCCCTGGTTCGCAAATAACACCATTAATCGAAATCCTTCCAGCTGCAATCAATCTATCCGTTTCACGCCTTGAACAAAAGCCCGTCTCGCTAATATATTTATTAATTCGCATATTAATCCTACTTTCGACACTATGGTATGTCTTGATTCTAGCAGAAGCTTCATCTCAACGACAAATAACCCGTCTTGGTTCACACCAGGTACGGGTTATTCTCGTTACTCAGATGTTGCTCTGTGATTCCCTAGATTAGATCATTATTTTACAAATATCATTTGTGAATTGTACAGGATCAACGACCTGTAATCCTTCGATCAAGAGCGCCTGATTATACAACAGATTGGTGTACAAACTCAACTTGTCTTTATCGTTTATATAAGCGTCTTTCAATGATTGATACACTTCATGGTTAACGTTAATTTCCAAAACCTTATCTGCTTGAACATCTTGTCCATTAGGCATTGCTTTCAATATCTTTTCCATCTCAATCGTTAGTTCGCCTTCAGTAGAAATGCATACAGGATAGGTTTTCAATCTCTTCGATGCTTTTACATTCGTGACTTTATTCGTTAGTATACTTGTCATCGCTTCAAAGAGATCCTTGTTTTCGTTCTCTTCTGCTTCTGTAGGCTTATCATTTGCATCTGCCTCAATGCCCAAGTCGCCACTCGATACAGATTTGAATTCTTTCTCTTTGTAGTTCAAGATCATCTTGATTGCGAACTCATCGATATCATCTGTACAGTATAGAATTTCATATCCTTTATCAGATACTAACTCTATTTGCGGAAGCTTCTCAATTCTATCGATTGATTCTCCTGAAGCATAATAAATATACTTCTGATCTTCTGGCATTCTTGCTACATACTCATCCAATGATACAAGCTTCTTCTCTTTGGATGTATAGAACATCAACAGATCCTGCAATGTTTCCTTATGCATACCATAATCATTATAGACTCCAAATTTCAACTGTCTGCCGAAAGCTATAAAGAATTGTTCGTACTTCTCTCTTTCATCCTTCATCAAACTTAGTAGCTGACTTTTGATTTTGTTCTTAATATTTTTGGCGATAAGTGTTAATTGGCGATCATGCTGAAGCATTTCTCTGGAGATATTCAGTGATAAATCCTCGGAGTCGACCATTCCTTTCACAAAACCGAAATAATCAGGAAGCAAATCAGAACATTTCTCCATAATCAGCACACCATTGGAATACAGTTCTAAGCCCTTCTCATATTCTTTGGTGTAATAGTCAAACGGTGTGTTCTCTGGTATGAATAGAATCGCGTTATAGACTACAGCACCATCAGCACTAATATGGATGTGTTTCAGAGGCTTATCGAAGCCATAGCGCTTTTCAGTATAAAAGTTGTTATAGTCCTCTGCCGTAAGCTCATTCTTATTCTTGCGCCAGATTGGCACCATGCTATTGACGGTTTGTTCTTCGAGAACTTCCTCGAATTCATCTTCACTGCCTTCTTTAGGTCTTTGCTCTTTCACATCCATCTTAATTGGGAAGCGGATGAAATCAGAGTATTTCTTAATAATTGATCTTAAACGATACTCTTCTAGATATTCATCATACTGATCATCTTCTGTATTTTCTTTTATTTTCAGAATAATTTCAGTTCCTATAGCATCTTTCTCGCATGATTCAATCGTATATCCATCTGCACCCGTAGACTCCCACTTGAAAGCCTCGTCGCTACCTAGAGCTTTACTGATAACAGTAACATCATTTGCCACCATGAACGCTGCATAGAACCCAACCCCGAATTGACCAATGATGTTGTGTCCATCTTTCGCTTCATTCTCTTTCTTAAAAGCTAACGATCCGCTCTTAGCAATCGTACCTAGATTATTCTCTAGCTCCTCCTTGGTCATACCAATACCTGTATCGGAGATGGTCAATGTACGAGCAGTTGGATCTGCTGTTACTTTAATGTAATAATCCTCTTGGTTAAACACCATATTATCATCCGTTAGTGCTTTATAATAAATTTTATCGATAGCATCACTTGCGTTAGAAATAAGTTCTCTCATAAATATCTCTCTGTGTGTGTAGATGGAATTAATCATCATTTCCAGTAATCTTTTTGATTCCGTTTTAAACTCTTTCTTTGCCACTAAAATTTCCTCCTTCAATTTAGAACATCTTAGTTTATTAATATTAAAAAGGAATTAGCACTTTAATGATTAGAGTGCTAATTCCTAATTTTACTTATTACAAATTTCATTGTCAAGTTGTTACAGCTACTTGTCCATAAGACAATAACAGCTATTTGTTAGTAGTCGATCTTACAGGTAAGGATGCCCAAATATTTTCAAGCCAAGAATCAAATCCCGGTCCCTTATCTCCTTCGTACGTATCGTACAAATCTACTCTCATCTTTTTCAACTTTTCCTTAAACTCTTCAAAAGTATGCCCTTCTGGCAAACTCTTCTTAATTCTTACGAAGATTTTTGTGATTCCCTTGAACAATTCTCCGGTATTCTTTGCTGGTAGTTGAACATCCTCACCCAATTCCTTGAGTTTATGATAAGCAGCCTCTTGTACTGTATATACAGCATCATTTGTCATGACACGTGTAAGTATATCAATGGAACGTGCATCATCTAACTGACCTAATTCTTCTACAGCCTTTAACCGTTCTCTCCAATCAGATGTACGATTGACAGCTTTCTTCAATTGCTCCATATTGGGGCCTAACTCCAATTCCTCTTCATTATTCACTTCTTCATTGTTCACTTCTTCATTATTCAAACGATCCAATCCCCTTCTATTCAAAATCTTGTTGGCACAATGAAAAATATCCATTATGTTTATTATACCTCATATGTTTCTATTATTGCGCTATACTTTCAGTACTAAACAAGTTACCGGAAACATCCTCTGCATATTCGTACAGTCTGATCAATTACAACGCTATCATCTCACAAGCTCTCTGTGATTATTCTGACTTTGCACCTGTTGCTCCATGACTCTTCATTATTTTTTTCATTCCAGCTGTCGCTTCGACTGTTCCATCAGGCATCACCCATACGGCTTCAACACCTTCTAGACTTTCTACAAGCATTAAGCTCTGCTCGAATGGCACAAGAAATGCCGCCGTCGATAGGAAATCCGCCACCCCTGAGTCTTCAGTTACGATCGTCACAGCCCGATAATATTGTCCTGGCATCAGTGTCTTGGGATCGATTAAATGATGATATATCTCTCCATCCACGACGAAATACCTTTGATAGTCACCACTACTAACGACAGATGCATGATTAATAAAGATCGTATCAAGTAGATTCTCCTCATCGCTAGAGATGAACCTATCAGGGTTCTGTAACCCTACGCCCCATCTCTGACGAATGCCGTCAAGTGGTTTATGAATAGCGCGAACATTCCCCCCAGCGCTGATCATGCCCGACAATAATCCATCCGCTATTAATTCATTAGCAACAACTTCTACTGCATATCCCTTGGCAACCGCCCCAACATTAAGCCTCATCTGCTTATCAGCCAAGTATACGGTCCTATTGACCGTATCTACAATGACATTATCAAGATCCATATGTTCTTCAGCCTCTATAAGTTCATCCATCGGAGGTAACTTCGCATTCATTGGATCATCTAAACCTGCTTCACGGTAATCATGCCAAATCTGGAGAACTGCTCCCATCGCTATATTCGTATCTTCACTAATTTGCTTAGCCCATTTCTTCGAGAAAAGAATCAGATCAATAATATCATCATCGACTTTTATCGGCCTTATCCCTGCATGATCATTAATCGTTTTAATGTTATTAACACCATCATAATCATTATAAATATCATAGAATTTGTGAAGTTCTAGAAATCGCTCATGAGCTTTCTCATAGAATATTTGAAATTCTTCTTCATTCTCTGTATACGCAACAAATTGCGTCAGCGTATTAAAGCTATCATAGAAGCTTCCACTATATTTATGAAATTCATTCTTACTCACATTATTATTCTGTCCATTTTGACACCCAGTCAATAGAAGAGACACTAGGACTACTATAGTTATAATTTTGCGCCACTTATGCACGTGATCACCTTCATTCCTATTAAACATGACTAATACTGAATAATCCACTTTAGACAAAACTCCCCCTTACGAAGAGGGAGAGTTTTGTCTTTATTATTTAAATGTTATGAACTTATATTATTTCGCATTCACAGAAGA
Source organism: Paenibacillus sp. Y859 (assembly GCF_056786405.1). Classification (NCBI taxonomy): domain Bacteria; kingdom Bacillati; phylum Bacillota; class Bacilli; order Caryophanales; family Paenibacillaceae; genus Paenibacillus; species Paenibacillus sp. Y859. The sequence continues at coordinate 29,189 of NZ_JBXCIZ010000010.1, forward strand.
CTCTTCTAATGCAGCGATATAACCTTGAACAGTCATCGTCACAGAAGACGTTAACTCAGCAACATCGGGTACGGAAGGATGAGCATCGTCTACCTTCTTTGTCTTCATCCCTTTGATTTCATCTACTGATTTACCTGCCATCCATTTCGCTAGAGCATCTGCTTGCTGATACCATTCTTTTTGAATTTTGGAAGCCTTAATCATCCCGTATGCATCGCCAAGTTCAACCTTCGTTTTAGGTTGTTCTTTTAAATCTGAAGTTACTTTACCGTCTTTATCGAAATTAACTTTGGTTTGAGCATTATCAATAAGTGTTCCGACTACTTTACCATCTTTATCAAATGTTGTTGCCATCATAACCGTATCTACTTGTGCTACTGGAAGGATCTCCTTGCCATCCTTCGTACCTAGCCCCTTGGAGCTTGAAATAGAAATATTGTGCCCCATTCCTAACTTTTCAGCACCTGCTCCTACTTCTACAGCAGTGTTATATGCCTCTTCAAGAGCAGCTATATAATCTTGAACCGTAATCGTTACAGAAGACGTTAGTTCAGCTACATCAGGTACAGATGGGTGAGCATCGTCTACCTTCTTTGTTTTCATCCCTTTGATCTCATCGATCGACTTACCGATCATCCATTGACCTAGTGCATCCGCTTGTTCAAACCATTCCTTCTGAATGGAAGAAGCTTTAATCATGCCATATGCTTCAGCAAGCTCAACCTTTGTTTTATTCTCAACAGCCAAATCATTAGCGACTTGAAGATCTTCCGTGAAATCCACTTTAACTTGTGCATTATCAATTGTAACTTTTACAACTTTTCCATCTTTGTCAAACGCAGCAGCTACCATAACAGTATCTACTTGCCCCTTTGCCGGTGTAACTTTACCATCCGCATCTTTGCCCATATCACTTGATTTCGCTATGGTTGTGATGTGCCCAAGCCCCATCTTTGTGATTCCTTCCGTAGATGTAGCCTTTGAATCCTTTGAATCATTTGAGGAGCAACCTGCAAACATGGAAACCATCATTACCGCTACTAATAAACTAACTAATGTCTTTTTCATAATAAACCCCCAGTAAATCAATAATATTCAGAACATAATTAGTATCACATATCTCCTTGTCAAATTAAGTGAAATAAATCACATTCATAATCTATAAAAAATACACCCCTATCATATCACGCGTAAAACTTGAGTGGTTTCCGTTGGTTCTTCTAAGGGGTGCACTTTATTTTTGTGTGAATTATCAAATTAAATTGATGAAATATAACATCCTCTAACGAGGTCTATTCAAAAATGAACGACCTCATTAGAGATTTCATAGATAGAGAATTCATGTCTTACTTCTTAACTACTGTTTTACGAACTGCTGCTTTCCGTACTGTTGTTGTTCCATTACCGAGAACCTCAGCAAAATTAGAAGGAACTGTGATGCGATTTTGGATGCGATTAATGAAAACATCATTGGAATTGAAAACTCCCAAATTTCTTACACCTAAATTACCACGAAAAAAAAGCACCCTCTAGATTCTTCTAAGGGATGCCTTTTTTCATTTCACTCTATATTAATCTATTAGTTGTTGTCTGCTACTACAGCTTTGTATGCAGCTAAATCTGTATAGACTTCCACTTTGAGTGGATTACGCTTATGCTTGGATACTTTATAGAAGTGATACACAACCAAGGCAATATTAGCTGCCAAAGATAATGCACTCACAACCCATAAAGCTGTCTCATTATGCGATGATTGCACGGCAAATTTAGATTGCCCGACAAACGCTGGGAAAGACATCGTAAACATCATCCAAATCGCCAACGTTTGTGCCCGAAATTGTAACCAAGCACCTTTCTTCATGAAGAATGCTGGAATTGTACATGAGATTAACAGCGCACCACCTGCATAGAAGGCGTGGTCTGACACCGCATTATACACATAGGCAAAGTTCCAAATATCATATGCAATAATCCAGAACCACAGTTGGTCAGGCCATACCATATCTTTTTTCTTATCTTTACTAATCATAATTCCCATCCAACCAGACATCGCCACAATGTTCAATAGACCAGCGATCCCATTCATGATGTTCCAAGATCCACCAATCATCATGACGCCATCTACGATGCCAGTCTCCATACTGTATACTTGGAAATCGCGAATAACAGCTTCCAGAATATTCAGTCCCAGAATAAATGGTGGGAACATCAGAAGGTACTTGTTGCTGCTCCAACCTTTAATATATCTGAGTGCCATGAAGCCTATACATCCTGCCAACGCAGAGTACACTTTCACCCAGTGAAACCAGGTTCCAGTACTGGACCCTTCACCTGCGGTGTTTGGCCACACTACAATGGTAAGCACAAGTGGTAGTGCTATGAACAATGCAATAGAGAACCATTTACTAATCCGAGCTATTTCATTTACAAATATTAAGCCTGCAAGTACTACAAACCACATTACAGCAGAGTACCAAGGTATTGATTCGAATAAAAACATGACTAACCTCTCCTATTCATTTATGTTGAAATGATTTGCCTCAACCTGAATATATACGATTGCTCATTCCGACATCAAATCCTTGAAAGTGTTGATCTATCAATGTTTTATAAGTTACCATTCGAGTTAGGTTTACATATTAATCAACTCTACTTTTTTTTCGATCACAGCATCCTTTTCCCTGTAACTATACCTATTATCAACCTTGATACTGCAAACATAACTTGAAAGTAAAATAAACGACAGAATGATATACTTTCTTATATTCAAAAGAATCGTTCCACCAAGTGTTTCGCATACACGATGCAATTCTCTAGCGTGGGAAAGTTCATGATTTCTCCAGCGAAGTAAATATTGTTTCTACCCTGCATTTGGTCAAGTTGATCATAGAACCCCCCGCGAAGGGCGACCGAATCCACATGTGGGAACTGTTGCCAACTTTTCATCATATAAAGGCGAATATTATCGCCACCAAGCTTTCGAAGTTTGTTCTCTACAGACTCACGCATCTGATGATCTGTCATAGCTTCATTTTCCACAATATATATTGTAATAAGATCTGTCTCGCCCATGTCTGCCCACCGGTAATACCAAGCCATCATTTGCCCCTTGCGCTCTGGTTGCATATTATAGGGTATATAGCCTGAATGCTCTGGCATACCTTCTACTCTATAGGCATAGACTCGAAAACTCTCATATACAATACGATCAAATAACTCCCTATCTCTAGGTGACAAATCGACCATGTGACTCATATGTTGTAAGGATGCTGTATAAATAACTTTGTCGAAATACATCACATCCTGATTTGTTTCGACCCGTACTCTCCCACTTTCATCATTCTCCATATGGAGCACTTCACAAGTCAGACGTAGATCCTCCACTTGGTCTGCCATCCGTTGTATCAGTTCACGAACTCCCTTGGGCCATGTAATCATGTGAGTAATTTCAATAAAGGACATTAAATTATCGTAACTCAGAAATTTCAAAACATATGCAGCAGGCACCTCATCAATGTTACCAAACCCAAAAGTGCTGAAATAGTGCATATATACTTGCATAATGACAGACAAATCATTCTCTTTACACCATGATGAAAAGGGTTGACATAGCTCCTCAGGTAATTGCAGAAAACCTGGTTCTTTCAGACTCTCGTATCTACTCAATATATGTGGGAGACGTTTGAACTCTTGATTAAAGTCCTTCATCTGATTCATAGGAATCTGCGATACTCGCTTTCCATGATGATCGAAGAATCCCCGTTCCAATAATGGCCCCTTATCCATGAGGTCAAATTCCACCATCAGTTCCATTGTATTCTTATACGATGGGAGACCGATTAGAGTACCCATTTCATACGTCTTCCCTTTGTACCCGATCGAATGACACTTTCCACCTACGTGATCATCTTTTTCTAGGAGAGTAATGTGACTATATCCCTTCCTGGCCAAATGATAGGCAGTTGCTACGCCAGAAATTCCCGCACCTATAATAGCAATCTTCTCTTCAGACTTCACATATTCCATCTTCCATCATCTCCTTGTAAACAACCAGAGCGGCAAATTCTCTTTCTGACCGGTATAGTCCAATACGACATCCGATGGGATTCGACCTTGATTAGGACCATCTGTAATTTCCCTGCTGAAGTTGTAGTCATTCAAGAACTCATGTAGACGCTTCTCTAGCTTATCAAAGGATTCTATCGTCTCATCTACCCAAGCCTGCTGATAAAATTCCTTCGTCAACACAGACATAAAATTTTCCAAAGGCTGAAATATTTCTTTATTGTTTGCTGTAAATGCTACTTGATTAATATTGTTTTTATGTAGAAATTCAGTATATTTATGATTTCCTCGATCCCAGTTGTTAGTGAACTGCCTACTTTTATTAGTAACTAGATGTTGTATTTCAAAGTTAAATGCCTTCATCAAAGGAATGACCTTTAAATGCATAAATTCTATAAAATGAATAGTCTTCTTTTGATTATAAAGCTTGACTAGCCCTAATCTAGAATAAGCATCATATATTACATACTGATATACCTTTCCTATCTTAGGGAAGCTACCCATATAATGAATACTCTGCTGGCACATATAACCAGGGTGAGCATTTGCAGGATTCTTCATCTTATAATCTAGAGATACCTGTTTTTCCTTACCCGGAAGAGTTTTACGAACTTCCCCCTGTTTCGACTTCTTCTCTTTGATCTCTTTGGCGTAAGTCTCACGTTGCTCCCTCGTACTCAGACTATTTCTCCTTAGCACATTATAAATACCTGACTCCCCAACCTTCATCCCCTCGTCTTGTAATTCATAGTAAATTCGCTTGGGTCCATCCTCAGGAAATTTGGCAACATACTGTAATATCAGCCTCTCCGTTCTCGAATCTACCTTATTAGGCATAACTGGTTTTCTCTCTTTCTCTGCCAATCCCTCCATGCCATATTTATTGTAAGCATTACACCACTGGTAAAAGATTGTCCTCGAAATACCATACTCCTTGCAGGTTTTACTCACATTATTGCTAGTAATTCCTTGCATGATGATCTGATATTTTTTATTCTCATTCAACCTACTCAACTCCTTGTAGAGGTAATTCATTTCAAGAAAGACTTCTTGCTGTGGAGCTGCTACCTACAATCGCCTTCCATCGCCATCGCCGTAGTCATCATAATGAGCATAACGCAGCATTAATTTCTTTAACGGAACTGGGAGACTCTATTCCATAAAGAAACACCGATATGAAATTGTAACGGAACTACAGGACGCTATATGTAAATAAACAGCCCAAATCCAGCAAAAAGTATCAAATAAGGTCTATCACTTCCGTTAAAATTTCAAAAGTGATGTTTCGAGCAGAATAAGGTCTACTACTTCCGTTAGAATATTTACCGCCGTTCTATCGCCTGACTCCCCCGCTCCCTCAGCAACAACCCCAACCTCTTCCTCAGATTCATCTAATTTCATACAATCGAAAAAAGTACCCCATAGAATATCATAGATGAAACCCCAAGGTTTCTCCATGACATATTCTAAGGGGTAGTTCAAAAAGTCAGCTTTTGATCACGAAGCTTACCAAGAAGCATACTCGACATCGAATATTGAATTCATTACCGCTTGCGCTTTAATATAGACAACCCGTTCACAGGAAGATTCAGCACATCTGACACTGGAGCACTGGATTCCATATCCGTATACTCTTGACCGTCTAGTTGAATAGCTTGAACACTACCACTGAAGTTCTGTACAAATATATAGTCGTTCACTCCGTCTGTCCGAAGCTGCGCCGTCACACCTGTTGGCAGCTCGCTATCGAGTGAACGTGAGATCCCTGCCTTGTTCGCAATAGCAGTATATAACGCCTCATAGAACGCAGGATCCTTCACTCGTGTAGCAAGGTGGTAAGCCTCTCCCTTACCTAGCTTATTCACTGTCAGTGCAGGACGTCCCGCATAGAAATCACTGCGATATACTCCTAGTGCTTCCGCACCTTCAAGATGAATTAGCTCAGCAATCTCGTGTGCATCATAATCTCCGCTTAGCTCTAGAGCGTTGCCAGCTTGTAGTATGACACCATTCAGATCGCGACTGTGCAGTCCTTCTGTCTCCTCCGCCCAGATACCAAGCGTTTTGCGCAGTGGACCCGGGAATCCGCCCAGATGGCATAGATCCGTTTCTCCGACAACACCAGACCAGTAGGTTGCTAGAAACGTTCCACCTTGTTCAACATATTGTTCAATTCTCTGACCGTTCTCTTCACTAATGAGATACAACATTGGAGCGATAATGAGCTTATAAGCAGACAGATCATCTTCTGAACCGATCATATCGACGGAAATACCTTGCTCCCACAATGCCCGGTAATGCTGTAGTACTGTCTCTTCATAATGTAAACCAGAATTGCGAATACCTTGGGCATCCTTAATCGCCCAACGATTATCCCAATCATAAATGATCGCTGTCTGTGCAGGTGTAGACGTACCCACCAATTCAGACAATCCGGCAAGCGTCTGTCCTACTTCGGCAACATCCTGAAATACACGAGTTCCTTCATGACCGCTATGATCAACGACTGCACCATGGAACTTCTCACTGGAACCACGGCTTTTACGCCACTGGAAGTACTGCACGGAGTCCGATCCATGCGCTACCGCTTGTAGTGATGAAAGCTTATGCATGCCAGGTCGCTTTAGCTTGCTGATAGATTGCCAGTTCGTGAGAGATGGTGTGCTCTCCATGAGCAGGAATGGTTTCTGTTTGAGTGTACGGAATAGATCATGATGCATCGCTGTCCATGCCGCCAATTGGGCATCATCATCTTCTTCGGTATAATGCCAATTCGGATAAGCATCCCAAGATATTACATCTAGTATTTGAGCTAGTTTGCGATAATCAATACTATCCACCATATGCATATTAGTCGTTATAGGTAGTTCAGGATTATAACTGCGAACGGAATCTATTTCATGTTGGCAGAAATCAATCGTCTGTTCACTAACAAACCGCCGCCAATCTAAGTTTAGACCGTGTACTTGCATCTCTCCATGCGGAGCCGGGGATTCAATCTGCTCCCATGAAGTAAAGGTATGACTCCAGAATGCTGCCCACCAAGCGTGATTTAACTTCTCCAGACTGTGATCGTATTTCTGCTTAAGCCATTCTCTAAAGGCACTTTGGCAATAATTACAGTGACATTCTCCACCAAATTCATTAGATATATGCCAGCCAATCACTGCTGGATGTTGACTATATCGCTCAGCAAGCTTTGAATTCATAAGAGCTGTCTTCTCACGATAGACTGGAGATGTGTAACAATGGTTATGACGTTGGCCATGCAGATTGCGAACTCGATTGCCCTCTACTCGGAGAACCTCAGTGTATTTCTCTGACATCCAAGCTGGACGGCTTCCGCTGGGTGTTGCTAGAAAAGCATAGATCCCATGCTCTACGAAGGAATCCAATAAGCGATCCAACCATTCGAAAGTAAATACACCCTCCTCTGGTTCTAACGAGACCCATGAGAAAATACCGACTGACATGACGTTACACCCTGCCAACTTCATCAGGCGCAAATCTTCACGCAAAATATCTGGATACTTCAGCCATTGCTCTGGGAAATAATCGGCACCATGTAACATCACTGGAGCTTTCATGCTAATTGGCGGAAACTTAATAGTCATATTGTAATATCATCCTCTCAATTCATGTCCACTTATGAATGGGACTATTCTCTGATGAGATAGTATATAATAACCGCTGTCCAATTCAAGGAACATCATTTATAGTATTAAGTATATATACATACCCAGTACATCCGATAGGAATATGTTCGCAATTTAATAGCACATAATGAATATGAGGTGAATGGTCATGCTTACCTTCTCACTGGTTGAATCCCCTAGAAACCTCGATAGATTCCCCATATATCCTTACTCCATCGGACGCCATGTTCAATACCATCATGTTCGTCCCTCAGGATTTCCCGTGAACCAGATTCTGTTGATCCGCAGTGGATGTGGATTATTCCTTGATCTAGACAGCGGTACAGAAACCGTCCTAGAACCAGGTATGGCCTTTGCCGTTCCCGCAGACAAGGGACATGAATATTATCCGAATTCACATGAACCTTGGCATGTAGCCTTTATCGGATTTCACGGAAATCTGGCACAAGCAATGGTCGAGGAGATCGGCCTGCTGCCATCTTTACCGTTTCGTCCCGACCATTTCGAACATTGTTGGGAGGAGATCGGACGCATCTGGCATACGGTTCACACACCAAATACCAATCGGCAGGATGAGTATACGATGCAGGAACTATCCGTAGCCGTGTATCGATTGCTCTTAATGCTACGCCAATCAGAGTTAACATCAGGAACTCTGAGTCGACTTGAGTTCGAGTCAGTACGCAACGAAGCTCTGCAACAGGCAATCTCTCTCATTAACCAGCATTTCACAGAGCCGCTGCTCATTTCCAATCTAGCCAGTGCTGTCGGCTATTCCGTCCAACATTTTCAACGACTCTTCTTACAAGAATACGGCGTAACTCCACATAAGTATTTGCAAAATCTACGATTACAACGGGCGATGCAGATCATGGTAGAAAATGTCGATATCCCCGTTCAGGATATTGCTTTGCAGCTTGGCATGGAGACGAATTATTTCATACGAGTATTCCGCCATACTTACGGATGCACACCCGGCGTGATGATCAAACGTCTACACGCGAAGTAATGTAGTTCTCCATTCGTGAGTCCTTTCTCGCATAACCCAGCTATTTATAGTAAAATGGTGTCAAAGCTTTACTACACGATGAGGAGTTGTCCGAATGGCTATTAGTTTTACTCGATCTATTATAGATAGATTAAATAAAGAAATTGCTGAAATTCACGACAAAAGTATGAATGAAAAGAAAAAAGCCGATAAGGCACTTTCTAAAATAAATCAATTACAAAGAGATATGAAATTAAGTACTTCAGCCCACGACTTAAGCAGCAAAATGAGTCGCATAAGCAAACTGAAAGAAGATATTAAACAAATCAATGCCTTACAAGCAGATTTGGCGAAACAGTTAGTTGCTAAAAACACCTTGCTCAATCAGCAACTCCCCAAAGTTCAACCATTGAGCATCGAAGAACAACAGTAATGATAATATGAAAAGAAGCCTCCTTCCCCACTTTTGTGAGGTTTAGGAGGCTTCTTTTCATTTACGCTTCGCTTCTTGTTTCACTTTTACGAAACAGCTTGATGATTTCATTAATGATAAGTGGAATTAACCCTAGAGCTATGACCAATCCCCAATCCATTAGTGAGAGAAATTGTACTTGAAATGCTGTGGCAAAGAACGGTATGGATATCACTCCAAACTGCAGTATTAATCCGATGATTATTGCCCCTATCAAGTACTTATTCGTAAATAACCCCAATTGAAATATGTTCTTCGTCTCGCTTCTCATCGATAACGAGTAGAACAATTGTGAAACTGCAAGAACTACAAAAGCCATCGTCCTCGCATATGTCATAGCGTCCTCAGAGATATCCTTTGATCCCAGATTATAACCATGTTCATACAATCCTACATAAAAGGCAACTAAAGTTAACGTCCCAATGAGGGTTCCACCGATAACCGCCCTTACTCCCGCACCCTTGGCGAAGAATCCTTCATTAGGATCTCTTGGCTTCTTCTTCATTACATCTTTCTCACCAGGGTCAACACCAAGCGCAATCGCTGGTAATGTATCCGTCACAAGATTGATCCAGAGGATCTGTGTTGGCAATAGTGGTATCGGCCAAAAGAAAAGAATTGAGACAAGAATCGCAATGACTTCTCCCAGGTTACACGATAGTAGAAAAACAACAGCCTTGCGAATATTTAAATAAATATTCCTTCCTTCTTTAATCGCATGGACGATCGTCGTGAAATTATCATCTGTTAATACCATGTCACTAGCACCTTTGGACACATCTGTCCCAGTAATCCCCATGGCCACACCGATGTCTGCATATTTCAAAGAAGGAGCATCATTCACCCCATCGCCAGTCATGGAGACGATATTCCCTTGAGCCTTAAGGGCTCTTATAATCTTCACCTTATGCTCAGGTGAAACACGAGCAAATACTCTATAGTTAGTAATTTGTTGTGAGAAATCTTCATCTGACAATTCATCAATTTCAGCACCTGTCATACTTTGCTCGATAGAATCTGCAATTCCTAGTTCTTTCGCTATCGCAAACGCAGTATTCTTGTGGTCACCGGTAATCATCACTGAAGTGATTCCAGCCACTTTTGCTTCCCGTATCGAGTCCTTCACTTCAAGTCTCGGTGGATCAATCATACCTACGAAGCCAAGTAGTGTGAGATCCCGCTCCATCTTATCAGAGTCAATTAACCTTTCAGTATCCTTATAAGCAGCCGCCAGAACCCTTAAAGCATCATTGGACATTTCTTCAGCAGTCATAAGATATTGTGTCTTCATTTCTTCTGTTAATGGTACGACCTCTCCATTAACGAGAGCGGTGGTTGTTAGCTGTAATAGCTGATCGATCGCACCTTTTGTATGTACTCGATAGCCAGATTTCATTTCATTCAATGTGGACATCAGTTTTCGGTCGGAATCAAAGGGCTTTTCGGAAACTCTTTTAAACTCTGCATCTAGAGATCTTTTAGATACATTGTTGTTGTCACCGAATACGACTAAAGCTATTTCTGTCGGATCACCAGTACCTTTCCCATGTTCAAAGGTCGCATCTGAACATAATACAAATGCTTTAATTAACTCAGTAGGTACTTCATCCTTCACTGGATTCGGCGATGTATAATGCTTGACGACAGTCATTTTATTTTGTGTAAGTGTTCCTGTTTTATCAGAGCAAATAATATTAACTGAGCCCAATGTTTCAACAGCCGTTAGCTTCTTCACGATGGCGTTAATCTTCGACATTCTTGTCACACCAAGCGCTAAGACAATCGCTACAATCGCTGGAAGACCTTCTGGAATGGCCGCAACCGCCAAACTGATGGCCGTTAAGAGCATTTCAAATAGATCTCTTTTTTGAATCAGAGCAATAATAAATATAAACAAACATATCCCGATTGCAATATACCCTAGCGTCTTACCGAGTTTCTCTAATTTTTTCTGTAGTGGGGTCAATTCCTTATTATCGTCATCTAGAATCTTTGCTATCTTCCCCATTTCTGTATTCATAGCCGTAGCTACTGCAATTCCTTCACCCCTACCATAGGTAACAAGTGTGGACATAAAAGCCATGTTAGACTTGTCACCGATAGGCGTTTTGGGATTGGTATACAGCGCACCTGCATCTTTATCCGTTGGAACCGATTCACCTGTTAATGCAGATTCCTCAATTTGCAGGTTAGCACTCTCTAATAAACGTAAATCAGCCGAGATGAATCTCCCTGCATCTAGAATGATAATATCTCCAGGTACAATATACTCGGATTGGATTTCTTTCACTTCGCCATCACGTCTGACAAGTGCTTTTGGAGTGGTCATTTTCTGTAAAGCTTCAATAGCTTTCTCTGCTTTACTTTCTTGAATCACACCGATCAGCGCATTTAGAATGACGACGGCAAATATAATGATCGTATCCATAACTTCCCCAATAATAAGGGTTACAACGGCAGCACCTAGAAGAACATAAATGAGCATATCCTTCATTTGAGCAAAGAAGAGGAGAATGATGTTTTTCTTAGGTTTCCCCTTCAGCTTATTGGGACCGTATTGTTCAAGCCTCGATTTAGCTTCTTCTGTTGTCAGCCCAGTTGCAGTGTTTACTTGAAGCTCTTGAAGAACTTCTTCTTGCGATTTTGAGAACCACATTAACAACATCCTTTCAGTTTCATTGATTTTTCAAATATTTTATTATTTTTACCCACGCCGACTTCGTATTTTCAAAATCTTTATAATGTTCTTCCACATGAGTATGATAAAATTCAAGTTCATTCAGTATACTATTAAATTCATTATTCCCAAAATAATGACAAATCTTCGGAATAACATGCGATAAATTTTCTTTCATCTTCATAATTTCCGTCTCGTAGTGTTCTCTTTGTGTAATATATAGCAAGAGTGGCTTATACCTAATCCAGCCGATCGAAGCTTTTAAGAACCTTTTGGTGTTTACGCCGGAATCAGCCCTCATAGCCTGTAATTTATTTGGAAGCACGCCAGTAAGCAAACTCTCATATTTAGAGAAGCCGTCATGGAAGGTATAGCAAGGAACTTTTCTTATATTACATTCACCAATGCAGGTGCTTAAGAAAGTATCTTCTCCTCTTGCCCCCGGTGGATTATAGAATGGAAATATTTTATCAAGATTGTTAAGGTTAAAACCTAGATTAGCGCCAGATATAAACTTCATTCCATCTATTTCTTTAACGACTTCAGTAATTTCACTATTCATGATATCAAGATCAGCGTACGTAACTCCACCATCATTCATTTTTTCTTTGATTGAATCCCAATTAATAATATCATTGCTTATGGATTCTATAAATATTTTAAATTCATCTTCAGAAAGTTTGTCGTTGAATTCAATTTGTGGTATTGGAGAAATATAACCGCAATGATGACCATGTGTCATATCAGCATCTTTAATATTGTTAATATGTGTTGATAGAACCTCTTGACCTTTCCAAACGACACTATCCTTCATTTTTATATTGGCCATGGGGTACTCGTCATCATCAAGGAAAATGAGGTAGTCCATTTTATTCTTTAATGCAAAATACAAAACCGCATTTCTTTTCATTGCATAGCCCTCACCAAAGATCAATTTAGCCTCTTTTAAACTAATCACTTTCTTTTCAACTAAATATTGTGCCTCGTTTATTATCGAAGAATCCCCCAAGTAATAAGCCGAATCTACCCTATCCAATATTTCTTCGTCCGTGATTTTGTAATCACTCACTTTTGTGCGCTTATACTTCAAATCGTAAGCAACAAACAAATGGAGTGCATTCTTTTTATTATCGACAAGTTCAGATTCATTCCAGTTATCTACATATGTTTTTACTACATTTTTGAAATTCCTACGTCCTGTTACAAACCCAACACCAACGTTTATTTTCTTTTTTGCAATTTTCAAATAACTTCACCCGCTTCCCATTTAACTAAACTAGGATGGGTATCCATAATTGAATCATATTGCTCCTTAATTCCATATATAGCATCCGGGTCCAGAAGCTGATATCTTGTATATTTGTCTGCTCGATCTTCTTGCGTAGCCCAACCCAAATGTTTCACCCGAAATTCAGATGTGGCTCTTGGAAAAGAGAACGTATTTACAGGGAACCTTCCGCAATGCTGAGGTGTTTCATTCCAGGTATAATGAAACCCAGGCTGGTATCTCATTAAAAACGGTCTATACATTTGGTGTGCATTCCAATATTCGTCCTCGCGATAGTGAGTTTCGTTCCACATATCATAAAGTCTAAAACAATAGAAATCGTTATCCTTATTATTCAAAAGTTTTTGTGCCTTATCCCAGAAACCATCTTCTAATATTTCATCTGCATCCAGATTTAGAATCCAGTCAGGATTTGTCTTTATTGTTTCACTCCATTGCTTTTTCCTAAGCTCAACCTCACTTGCAAACATTGATTTGTCATTTTGAATAATATGCACAGGAATGTCTTTTAATATTTCCCTACACATATTTATTGTGTTATCACTACTTCCATCATCAATGATAACAGCTTCATCGATATGCCCCTTCAAACTATTAAGCATCTGCTTCAGATAACGACCTTCCTCATTTTTCACGACCATAGAAAGTGTGACTTTGTTTCCCTGTTCTTTATATTGGCGTACAAATGTATGGTCAGCTTCACAACCATTTACATAATCTTGTACGCCGGCTAAGTCTTGCTCTCTATAAATATGATACGCGGGATAATGAGTATCCACGAATAGGTCAATCCCAAGCACAGCCGCCCGGATGCAGAAAAATCTATCTTCACCCCATATAGTTAAGTTTTTAATAGATTTGAAATTAACGCCTGCTAACAATGCCGCTCTACTAATCAACGTGCAGGCTCCTAATCCACCTACTTCATAGATTCCGGGAATTCTAAGTTGGTTCAAAAATCTAGTTTGCCGTATATCCATCTCTTGTTGACTCAGTTTCTCACCTAATCTCTTAGGAACCAAATCATATTCGTCAAACAGCCAAACATTGGGTTCGAAAGGTCTATCAATATGCCACTGACTCCAAAATATTTCAGAGATAACATCCTTATTCGCAGTCTTAAGATGCTCAATTAAATTGGGATGCAGAATTAAATCAGAATCGACAAAAAACAGATGATCATAATGATGATCTATTGCGTAATTAATGATCGTATTCTTGTAATTTGCTACCTTTAGCATTAAGTCTTCATCCCAGTGATGGGTCTCATCATTACATATATAAACACCCTCTTCATTACCTCGAATATGAATAACTTTTGATTCTTCTCTTTCAAACTTAGCTAGCAGCTGGCTTGATTTTTCATCAATATTATCATCTACAAACATATAATCAATAGTAATAGTATCCCTGTTGAGACTTTTCAAAGACTTTAAAAAAGCCTTTAATATTTCCGGCTTTTGATATACAGGGCTACCAACTAATACTTTTGTTTTATTCATATTATGTTATCTCCTTCATGAAGCTATTTTCAATTTAGAAAGATAATCCTCTATAATTACTGTTGTTTTTTAGGTTTTCTTACTGAGACTTTTTCAGTTGCAATAATGGGTTGGATCGTACCCTTTTCAATTACTTTCTTCTTTTTCTTCAATTTATTTGGATTCTTATCTGCCATTTCAAATCACTCCCTCTTAGTTTTTGAAAAAGTAAACGTAATTGATCGATATACTTGAATTACCCATATCTATCAAAAAAGTCACTTTTTTTTAAAAAGTGACTTTTTAATAGTGCAATTCAATTGTCTTTTAGCACTCAACGAGATCGAGTGCTGATAACTACCTACTTAATATACCACTAAATTAACATAATATCAATTTATTGCGATTATTTTCCAATTAAATGCGTTCAATCTAAGTTTTCTAATTCCGCCGTAACAGATTCTATCATATTGACAAAAGCAGTTAATTCTTGAGAACTTGCTGCTTGTTCCCTTGCAAGTTGGTTCGTTCTTACTGAATCTTGCATAACTTCCTGAAGTACGATGGAGATTTCATTGAGTTTAATTTTAATATCCTCAACAGATTTTTTAGAATGCATAGCTAATTTACGAATTTCGTCTGCTACTACGCCGAATCCCCTACCAAACTCCCCAGCATGTGCTGCTTCTATCGCTGCATTCAATCCTAACAGATGAGTTTGATCCGATACTTGTTGTAATAAAGTACCTACCACCGATATTTCTCCGATCTTTGAGTGAAGTAAATCGACTTTGTTATGAGCTTGATCCTGAAGGTCAGCTGTATGGTTGGCAGTATCCGCTATGGACTGACTACTTCCACTTAATTCTACCATCATCGACGCAAGATCCTGCACCACCTTATTAATTTTGGTAAGAGTTCCTTGTCGCTCATCAGACATGATTTGAATCTTATTTTTCTCATCGTACTCATATGCCTCTAATACTAGCTGAGAATCAAAGTTAAACATTTTAGATAGACATAAAGTAATGTTCATCCATTCGTCAGGAGCAATCTTTTTAAAACATTGAACAGCCATATCCAAGTAGGTCATATAAGTGCCTAGATACCAATCTGTCGTAAGTCCAATACGAGAATGTAGCTTCCCAATATACAGTCTTTTTTCAATAAACTCCATATCGATTTTCCCTTCTACCATCGTCATGAAGTACCATCTTTGTGTTTTTTTCAGGCGCTCCAATGTACTGTTATCTTGGATGATTGCAACAAGTTCAGGTTGTTCACTGATATGGTCATATAGACGATCAACTACGATGTCCGTAATGGCCTCAAAATATCCCTTCTGCTGTCTTAAGTAACTTAAATCTTCTTCTGTAAGTCCTGTGTATTTTAGTTGCCTATTTCTTGCTTCTGTTACCTGAATCATTATGTTCCCCCTCGTGATTATTAAGCCTCTGATTAGTATCTAATGTTAGCTATCCTTTATCTTAGAGAGATTTATACGAAAAAGCTAGCGTTTTCATTTGCTTCTTGAGATTTCAATAACTCCTTCTAGTAGTTGATGTGCTGTGTGCTCCCAAGCGTAAAAAAAGTGCCCTAAGCCACTTTTATGGTTTGAAGGACACTCTCTTTTGTGGTTGTAAACCAGTTCTTTCTTAGCCTTTTACAGCGCCCTCAGTCAATCCCTTTTCAATATACTTCGAAATGAACAGATATATAATTAATACAGGGATAACGGTAAGAGCGACAGCGGTTGCCATCAGTCCGAAGTCGGTTCCGTACTGCGAACTAATTTCATTTAACAACGCTACAATAGGACGAACATTCTCTTTATTAACAAATATCAATGCAGAGAACAAATCATTATACGACCACAGAAACACAAAAATACTTACAGATGCAAACGCTGGTCTGGATACTGGAAAAAATATTTTGACAAACATCTGCCATCTATTACATCCGTCCATAAACGCTGCTTCTTCTAATTCTTTGGCAATTGTCGTCATATAACCGGCAATAACTAGTGTAGCAAACGTTAAGTTACCTGCCGTTTGTGGTAAAATCAATCCCCAATACGTATTCACTAAACTCGATTTGATGAGAATCTCGTATACAGGAACGACAGTCGCGAATGCAGGTATAAGCAGTGTTGCATATAGAAGCGAGTATAGTGCTTTCTTTCCTTTAAAGGTAAACCTGGACAATACATACGCGGCTAATCCACCAAAAAATAACACGAATAATACCGTGCCACCTGACATGATCAAACTGTTCACGTAACTCTTTCCTATATTAATTCGATCAAATGCAGTCATATAGTTGACAAACACTGGATCCAAAGCTAGTGCAAACGACTTATTCATAACATCTCTGGATACTTTAAATGAGTTATTAACAATCCAGAATAACGGATATATCGTCGTTAAGGACCATGCAATCAACATAACATACATGAGAGTAGTTTCTAAACTAAATCGACTTGTTCTTTTAACTTGCCGAGTTTTATGTTCTTTGTTAATGGCTGGTTGCATCAATTACACCCCTAATAATCGCTTAGTATGTGATTTCATCGCTTTTTAACAAACGGTTAGCAAGTAAAGCTAAAATAACACCGACAACAACCATATAAATAGCAATCGTTGAGCCGTATCCGAAGTTTTGATCGACCATCGCTTTTTTATACATATAAGTTCCTAATACTTCTGTACCGTTCTGACCTCTTGAAATGACCCAAACGAACTCGAATACTTTCATGGTACCGGTGATCGCTAACGTAATAACAACCTTAATGTCATTCATAATCAAAGGAATTGTAAGCTTCGTCGTTTTCTTGAAACCAGTAATCCCTTCTAGCTTAGCCGCTTCATAATAATCGACTGGTATCTTCGCCATTGCTGTTAAGAATAAGACAAAATAAAAGCCTACATAGTGCCATACTGTCGGAACGGAGACTGCCTTCAAAGCATTACTCTCACTCAACCAAAGGATTTTCTCTATTCCAAAGTTAGCAAGAATAGTGTTCAACAGACCGAAATTATAGTTATAGAATAGAACGAACATCAATGAAATTGCTGTTCCAGAAATAACGACTGGAAAGAAAAAAACGGTACGAAAAAAGCCCTGGAACTTACTAATATTATCAACCATTACAGCAAGTAATAAGGCGATACCAACTTGAAAAATAATGACGTATAGCATTATTTCTAATGTGTGTAATGTTGCAGCACCTAGCAGCTTATCCGATATTAACCGGTCATAGTTATCCCAACCAACAAATTTCTTGTCGAAGAATCCTCTTGTACGATAAAAGCTAAGATATAAACTTTTAAAAAACGGATAATACAGGAAGATCGACATAAATGCTGCCATAGGGAACAAAAATATCAAGATATACTTTTTATCACCCTTCATAGTTATCACCTTTGATGTTTATTTTCTTCATTTATTGTTACAAGATTACGCCGCCTTAAGATGAGGGGCGGCGTAGATCATATAAGATTAGACCGTGGTTACAATAATTCCATTACTTTTGGTTCGCGTCCTCAATAGTCTTCGCTTCTTTAAGAGCATCAGTTGGTGATTTCTTACCCGTGACGACTTGTTGAACTCCAGCGCGAAGTGTAGAGAATGTCTCAGGAGAAATTCTGCTATCCACTGGATTATTGATTGAAGCTGAGTTTGCAGCCATTGCGAAACCATCAATTTGAGCTTGTGCCAAACCTGTAATTTCAACGCTAGCAGCAGGAGTACCACCGTTAGCAGTAGCAATCTTTTGAATAACGGACGTTGAAGTCATGTGTTTCAACAATTCAATGGCAACATCTTTCTTATCTGCATTGTCAAACGTTGATTGAGCCAGGTAGAATCCTGATCCGAAACCACCGACAACATCATTTCCGCTACCAACGCCACCAGGAACTACTGGGAAAGGAATGACCGTTGTATTGTCTTTAACTCCTTGATCTGTGAATCCACCAAATGCCCATGATCCTTCAAGAATCATTGCCGCTTTACCTTCACCATAGTAGTTGGATGCCATACCAAGATCGATCGTTGCAGCATCTTTAGGGAATGCGCCAAGATCATAAAGTTCCTTCATAGCAGCATAACCTTTCTCCCAGTTAGGATCGATGTCGCCCGACAATCCTTTAGCTTGGCTTGCTGGGCCAGCTGCTGAAAGGATGAAGTGCTCAACTACATAGTGGGATTGGTCGAATGGAGCAGCCAATGGAATGATGTCTTTTGCAGCGAACGTTTCAACTGCTTTTTTCATTTTGTCCCAATCTGTAGGAAGTTCAAGGTCGTTGTCTGCAAATAACTGTTTATTTACGAACAGACCTTCGTAGAAACCAGTCAATGGAATGCCATAGATGTTGCCATCAGCTTGCCTTGTGTTCTCAAGAGCACTTGGAGTGAAGCCAGCTTTCCATTCAGCATCCGCATCCAAGATTTCATTCATAGGAACGACTTTACCGGCATCTATGAATCCTTGAGCATCAGCACCAACGAAGTAGAACAATAAGTCAGGCTCATTCCCAGTCGTCATATCCGTATTAACTTTTGTTCTGAAACCGTCGTCATTTGCTGACATAGTATCATTCTCAATAGTAACGTTAGGATTGTTTGCCGTGAATTCATCTAAAGCTGCTTGGAAAGATTCACGAGCTGCATCTGTCCCACCGAATGTTGAAAATACGCGTAATGATACGTCTTTTTTGGGTTCCTCTTTTTTGGGTTCCTCTTTTTTAGGCTCATCTGGTTTAACTTCTTCCGTTTTAACGCTTTCATTTATTGGAGTATTTTTAACTTCTCCCCCGCCACAAGCTGCTAAGAACATGGTGAATACTAAGAACATACTTAGAAGAACTAGCGATGATCTTTTCAATTTAAATCCCCCTTAAATAATGGTTTTGTAGTGATACTTATGCATGTTTCTGGGTACGTATATTCTTGTTGTTAAGACGATTTTATGATCTATTTCTAACAAGAGCAATATGCCCCAAGGGAGACATTTCTCTAATAAAATGAACGTAAAATAGATCAAATATAATCAATGGAAGAGATTTGATGCTGAAATCAGTAGACATATTTATCCCTGACACTCATCGTTGGCTTCTCTTCACGCACTATAAAAGCTCCGTCCCTATCTCGTTATTTATATTATTTGAAAAAAAAACAAAAAACAGTGACCACCTGTCACTATTGATAGGTGGTCACCGCATATTATCTATTTCTTATTTTATTCATAAATTCATTGATGAACAAACCATCTCTCTTATGTCCCTTCTCAATAAAGAACATAGATACTGCGCCTAATCCTACATGAGTTCCTACGGCTACCCCCATTTGCATCAACAATATTTCCCCTAAATATTCTGTTTCTTCTCTAATCTTGTCCATTAACTTCTCGGCAATCGTTCTTTCAGAAGTATAACCTATGATGATGAAATCCGTGACTTCCCAATCGATCCTATGGGTGAACTCTTTCACATAATGATTTAATACTGCTTTTAATCCTCTTTCTTTAGCTACTATAGCGCCTTTTCCATTTCTCATAGACATGATTGGCTTGATCTTTAGTATCCTACCTATTAAGGCACTAGCATTTGTAAGCCTGCCACTTTTAATCAAATGATTTAGGTCATCCACACAGAGGAAATGTTTCACATTTTTTTTATAAGCTTCATTAAAATCTATTAATTCTTCAAAGCTAAATCCTTTCTCTCTCAACATAGCAGATTTCAAGATTAACCATCCACTACCTTGGCTCATCGATTTGGAATCCACTACATGAATTAGTATTGATGAGTCGGGATGTTCATCGAAGAAGATATCTTTAGCAATGACAGCGGATTGATAAGATCCACTTGTACCACTTGACATACAAATACATAGTATCGTTGTATGCCCTTCTTCTATGGCATCTCTCATTATTTTCAAATATTCTGATGGATTTGGCATCGATGTCGTGGGGTCTTCTTCAAGATTACCGAGGATAGCATAGAAATCATCTGCTTTAATATCTATTTTATCTCTGTATTCTTTCCCCTGTATCCTTATCGTTAATGGTGCAATACCAATGTTATATTTCTCAATGATTTCTTCCGTCAAATCACAAGTTGAGTCAGCCATAATCTTAATCATCTTTAATTCCTCCAAAGAAAAAGAAGCAGGGACGCCATTTACGTTCCCTACTTCTCATTTATTATGATGATGTGTATTCTATTTTTTTATCGTCTATCTAAGACTATCTTAGTTGGTTACTTCCCGCCAATGAAGTTTGTCACTAAATGTCGATTAGCGTCTTACTGACTTCCTGCATTTTTCTGAATGAGCAATATCTGTCCCGCATATGAAACCGTCCTTGAACCGCTTGCCATATCGGTAATACAGTTGATAATGACATATACATTTACCTCCTCGAAAACTTCTACTCCATGTTATGTACTTTATTCGTTCACAACATCTTTTTTCTTATCCACAACAACATGATTGCTATTTACACCGCTTATATTGACTTAATAATATGTCATCCACATCGTACTCCCCACCACCTCAAAGCCTTGTTTGAACCAGAAGTTCCGGGATTTATCTAAAGTATATACGTATATTTTTTTGTTAGGATACTTCACTTTAAGCCAGTTTATGAAAAATGCTGCATAACCCTTACGTTCAAATTCCTTGAGAACATCTAGCGCTTCTATAAAAATAAAATCTGTTTTATTTTTAATATCAATATAGAAGTCCTTTTCTAAATATCTTTCATCTTCACGGAAATAATCTTGTTCCGCCTTTTGAATTAACTGTTTCCCATTATTGTATTCCCAAATGACGCCATAGCCGACCATAAGATCGTTAGCTTCAATGACGTATAGTTCTTCAGGTATATCCGCGGTTTGCTTCTTACTCAATTCCCCTGCATGATATCCCGACTTCAATTCACTTAATATCGATTGCATTTCTTGATCAAATGGTTTTGCAGTAATTGTAGGCATTTTCTATCTCCTTTTGCTAGTTCTAGCGTGTATAAGAGTAACTTATTAGATACCTGCCGTCAAACTATACCCAACAGGTTCACTAAATCCACCGGAATTTCTCTTTAGCTAATTTTTGCGACTCTATAACAAGGGTGACATTTTTACTATACTAGGATAAATACATCTACTTTCATTACAATTATATCGAGGATACTGAAAAATTTATGATATTAATTTACTAAGTTTAATGAACATAAATAAAGTCGAAATTCCATTCAATTTTGAATGGAATTTCGACTTTATTTTATTCTCTATCTCATTTACTTTTAGCTAGATACACAGGGTCATTCTTAAAATGTCATAGAATGCCCGTACTGCGCTAGAAACTCTTCCTTCTTCTTGTAATCCGGCATAACACTTCCAAGACGTCGCCAGAATGATCTATCATGATTCATATGGAGAAGATGGCATAGCTCATGGATAACGACATAATCTATTACTTCAATGGGTGCCATCGCAAGAAGATAATTGAAAGTTAGCTTTTTACTCGAACTGCAACTCCCCCACTTCGTTCTAGACTCCACAATCTCAACCGTTTTAGGCTTGACTCCCAGTTTTACTTGATATATTTTGATTCGTTCCCCTACAATTTTCTTGCAGCTGGAGAAATAGAACTTCTTCAGATTCCTTTTGAGTTCCTCTTCATCTAAATCACCAGTTTCTATTAATTCATGAAGAGCATATTCTTTTCCCATATAAAGAAATGTTCCGTTATCATTATATTCCCTTTTGTTTGTCATCATTTACGTAAAGAACCCCTATCTATTTTAAATCAACTTATGGGCATACCACTTATCGCCCTTAAAGCGCCATGCAAAGATCATTCCACGAATGCCCCATTCGGAAACCATCGCCACCCATACACCCATAATACCGAAACCAAGTGTAATTCCTAAAAAATAACCTAGTATCACGCGGAACAACCACATCGATAGCAAAGAAGTAATCGACGTAAACTTTGAATCCCCTGCTGCACGTAATGCTGAAGGCATAACAAAGCTGAATGACCATAATATAGGTTGTGCAATCGACATTAATACAATAAGTGCGAATATCGCAGGAATAATCTCTTCCGGCGGAGAGAACAATCTAACGATCAATGGGAATAATGGCAGAATAATGAGCGTTACGGCCACGAAGAATACCGTAGACAATCCGATAAAGGATTTAATAAACTTCCTTGCATCCTGCACGTTTTTTCGCCCAATACATTGCCCGACAACCGTTACAATCGAAATGCTCAGGGCCGTTCCGCCAATTTGAAATAACAGCGATATGGATCCACTGATCGCATTCACCGTCATCGCTAGCGTCCCCAATTGCACAATGAACGTCTGCGTTAATAGTTTACCACCATTGAAAAACATCTGTTCTGCAGCAAATGGAATACCGATGTACATAATTTTCTTTAGAATTGAAAAGTTAAGCCGTAGCGCGTTTCTTATTTTGAAGCGTAGCGTCTGATTATATTTTAACAAATAGATTAACGAACTAACCATTCCCAATACTCTCGCTAGAATCATAGAGATCACTAATCCGATGACGCCCATATCAAAAACTACAATAAATAAGATATTTAAACATAAGTAAGTGATATTCATAATTAACGATAAGCCCAGACATACCTTGGTCTCTGCGATACCCCGAAGTACGCCATTCACCGCCTGAAATATCGCCATGAATGGATACGAGATACAACTTCCGATGAGGAAAATCTTTGCATTGCGGAACACTTCTGCCTCAGCATTACCAAATAACAAATTTAAGGTAGGTGCGTGAAACAAGATAACGAACGCACTGATCAGTATAGACAGTATCGTCACCGCAGATATGGCTTGTGAAGCCGCTTTGGATACCATCTCTTTATTCCCACTACCTTTATATTGCGCAACAATAACTGTACCACCTGTCGCTACAGCGACAAACACATTAATCAAGAAAATATTCAGCGAATCTACCATACTCACCGCACTGACAGCAGCAACCCCCGAGGAGCTTATCATCGCAGTATTCAGTAGACCCATCAATATAATAAACGCTTGATCCACAAATATGGGAATAACGATAGCGATAATTTGTTTATAATCAATCGAATCCCCTGTAAAATATTTATTCAACAAAAAGACTGTTCTTTTTTGTATATTGGACCCTATACTATTCATTACTCATCACTTCTTTGGTTGTATTCTGTCTAAAGACATCATTCATCGGCGAACTACTTCGTCACATTATACCACTCCATACAAGGATGTGCTGTGAAGAGTATTGCACACAAAAAGACGAACCGCGATTACTCGGCAGTCCGTCTTTGCTTAAAGGGTTCATTTTCATTTCGCCCCGCTTGGTGGGAATTGGTCACTTTTTATCCACTTGAAGCAGAGTTATGTTCTTAACTGAAAATGTATCTCTAATGCTGTCTTCCGAGATGACATTCAGTTTGATCAAGCTCGCGATTTTGGAGGTGTCTGGCTTGGAGAGCATACGCCACACTTCTGGATCAGGCAATGATTCGTAAAGCTTCTTATCATCGTATTCCTTCCGCTCTTGGCGGACAATCTTCACTTTATAAATCCCGAACTCAAGATCAGAAACGTCCTGCTCAACACAATAATTCATGATTTCACTCCGCAGTACCGCGAGTTCTTGCTCTATCTCTTTGTGCTTCTGCTTCAGTTGATAGTATCGCTTTACTTTCTTGTCCACTTTATTCACCCTCCTCATTACATGTTTATGCTGAGGAAGGTACGCTATGCCATCTAAGTAACGACACCCTTTATGTTAGCCAGCATTACCTATCCCACTTGTTCAAAAAAGATCTAGGCGACTCTTAGCCGAAAGTAATTCTCCAGTCCATGAAGTCGCCTCCCGAGTTGGTGATAACAATGATAAATACTTCTCCATGTTATTTAAAAAGGAAATCGGTCAAACAACCAAATGAGTTCCGGAATGAAGGAAAAATATTACTTCACATTGCCCATTAAAGTGGTATAATCACTTTAATTTGTTGAATATGTAGAAAACTTTTTTTCAACAAGAGTGTACTAACAAACAGAAATCAGGTGATCAAATGTTCGAACTGAAATGGCTATGGCAAAACCTGCAGGGTGACAGAACGCGGTATATTCTGGCGCTTTTCCTCTCGGTGGTGGGCTCCGCGCTCATGATCGTGAATCCCTACATAGGTCAACGCATTGTCGATACGTTCATAGCCAACGATAACGGGGTGCACAATTTAACACAAGAGCGTGGACTGCTGATTACGCTCTGCATGGCCATGATAGGCTTTACCTTACTACGTACGGGGCTAGCCTATCTCACAACGATGATGTACGAGCGTTCCTCCCAGAACATGCTCTATCGCGTCCGCATTCATCTGTACAACAAGATTCAGGGTCAGGATATGCATTATTACGACCATAACCGCACCGGAGACCTCATGACCAAAATGACAGGCGATCTGGACATGGTGCGGCACTCCATGGCATGGATTATCAAGACGATCATCGAATCGCTCGCGATCTTCATCGCCGCTGTCATCTATTTCTTCACCATCGATGCGCAGTTGACGTTGTGGCTTCTCATTTTGTCACCCCCGATCTTCATCGTCGCTTATATCTTTGCGAAGCGAGTACGCCCTATGTATACTGACCTGCGTGAACGGCTGTCGCAGCTTAACACCACAACGCAGGAGAACATCTCGGGCAATCGAGTTGTCAAGGCTTTCGCACGCGAGGAGTACGAGGTCGAGAAGTTCACGGATAAGAATATTAGCTATGCCAAGGCTAACAAGACGGCCGCACTGGTCTGGCTCGATTACTTTCCTTACCTAGAGACTCTTGCGCAAGCCTTCAATGTCATCTTAATGCTGGTGGGTGGTCTGTTTGTCATGAATGGGCGGATCACTTTTGGTGAATTCGCTGCCTTCTCTGCGTTGATCTGGGCCATTTCCAACCCAATGCGTAACATCGGTATCATTATCAACGATATTCAGCGCTTTTTTGCCAGCTTGACCAAAATTATTGAAGTTTATTACGCGCATCCAAGTATCGTCAACGAGCATAATCCTGTCGACAAACGCCGTTATAATGGCCACATAGAGTTTGACCATATCAGCTTCAAATACGACGGAGTAACTGTTCTGCACGATGTCAGCTTCACTGTGGAACCGGGTGAAACCGTCGCCATCATGGGTTCAACTGGTGCGGGCAAAACAACACTCGTCAATCTGATTCCACGTTTCTATGATGTGTCGCAGGGACGGGTACTGGTCGACGGCATCGACGTACGTGAACTTGAGCTCGACGAGCTCCGTGGTAATATTGGCATTGCAACACAGGATGTTCTGTTGTTCTCAGATACGATTGATGGCAATATCTCCTATGGCAACCCTGAACTTTCTGAAGAGGAAACGAAAGAATATGCCCGGCTTGCCGCCGCGCACGAATTTATCATGAAAATGCCTGAAGGATATGACACGATTGTAGGAGAACGCGGTGTTGGCCTGTCCGGTGGGCAGAAGCAGCGTATCGCGCTCGCTCGTGCCTTAGCGGTTCACAGTCCAATTCTGATTCTGGACGACACGACCTCCGCCGTCGATCTAGAAACCGAGGAGCATATTCAGAAGAGTCTGCGCGAGCTAGACTACTCTTGCACGAAGATCATCATC
This sequence comes from Paenibacillus sp. Y859, assembly GCF_056786405.1. NCBI lineage: Bacteria > Bacillati > Bacillota > Bacilli > Caryophanales > Paenibacillaceae > Paenibacillus > Paenibacillus sp. Y859. The sequence continues at coordinate 55,519 of NZ_JBXCIZ010000010.1, forward strand.
GCTCAGCGCGTATCTACTACCGCAGAGGCTGACCGTATCCTCATTCTCGAAGATGGACGTCTCATCGAGGAGGGAACTCACGCTCAGTTGCTAGCAAAGCGGGGTTATTATTACGAAGTGTTTAAGCTACAGAACGAGGGTATTGGAAGGCAGGTGACCGATCATGGCTAGGAATAAATTCGACATCGATGAAGATCTGGAATCTCCATTTGATATAAGGCACTTTCGGCGTGCATTAGTCTACATCAAGGCTCATAAAAAACCGATGATTGTTGCGTTTGTGCTAAGCGCGCTGTCCGCAGCTATTGCGTTGTCGGCACCGCTCATCATGCAGCATGTCGTTGATGTGACAATTCCAACGAAAGCTGTTCTCCCACTGGTAGGATGGTCAGCGTTGATGCTGGCAACGATTGTGGTCAGCGTCTACTTGGCTACCATCCGTTCGCGTATCATGACGAGCGTCGGCCAGGACATCATTTTTGATATCCGTACGGATCTGTTCAAACATTTACAGGAGCTCCCGTTCAAATATTATGATGACCGTCCGCAAGGCAAAATTCTCATCCGGGTCGTGAACTATGTCAACTCGGTATCAGATGTGTTATCTAATGGTATTATTAACTTCATTCTTGAAATCGTGAATCTGATCTTTATTGCTGCGTTTATGTTTGCCGTAGATGTTCGGCTCTCGCTCGTCATTCTCGCGGGACTGCCGGTCTTCCTCGCCATTATGTTGATGATCAAGACCCGGCAACGGCGAGCATGGCAGGCGGTATCCAACAAAAGCTCCAATATGAACGCTTATTTGCAGGAGAGTATCAGTGGCATCCGCGTGACGCAAATCTTCTCCCGGGAGCAACGCAATGAGGGCATCTTTACTCGCCTATCTAGCAATTACCGGACAGAATGGATGCGTGCCCTGCGATATAACGCCTTAATCCCGTTTAGCGTCGACAACTTGGCTACCATTGTCTCTACATCAATTTATCTGGTAGGGCTGCTCGCCCTTAACCCGAAAGATGTGACCTTTGGTGTCATTCTCGCGATGGGAGCCTACGCTTTTCGCTTTTGGCAACCGATTCTGAATCTCTCGAATCTGTACAACAGCTTCATTAACGCCGTAGCTTATCTCGAGCGTATTTTCGAAACACTTGATGAACCAGTAACTGTCAGCGATGTGCCTGATGCGAAGCAACTACCGTCAATCCGGGGTAATGTGACCTTCGATAAGGTTACCTTTGCATATGATCCGGGTAACAACATTCTCGAGAACCTTACCTTCGACATTAAGGCGGGAGAAAGCATCGCCCTGGTGGGTCCGACGGGCGCAGGTAAAACAACGATAGTGAACCTGATCTCGCGCTTTTACAACATTACGGATGGTACAATCTCAATTGATGGACATGACATCTCGCAGGTGACGCTGAAATCGCTACGAAGCCAAATGGGTATTATGCTACAGGATAGCTTTATTTTCTCAGGCACGATTCTTGAAAATATTCGTTACGGCCGGCTCGATGCCACAGAAGAAGAAATCATCGCTGCCGCGAAGACAGTATGTGCCGACGAGTTCATCCGTGAGTTTGAACAGGGCTACCAGACGGAGGTCAATGAGCGCGGCTCGAAGCTATCACAGGGACAACGTCAGCTTATCTCGTTCGCACGGACACTCTTGGCCGACCCGCGCATTCTCATCCTGGATGAAGCCACCTCGTCGATTGACGCCAAGACCGAGCGGTTACTTCAGCAGGGTTTGAACGAACTGCTGAAGGGACGGACCTCATTCATCATTGCACACCGTCTATCCACCGTAAAAAACTGCGACCGCATTATGTATGTTTCCGATAAAGGCATCGCAGAGTGCGGCTCGCACGATGAGCTTATCGCACAACGGGGCCTTTATCACCGGCTCTACACTGCGCAGAAGATGGAAGCTTAATTGAACAAGCACCAAAAGAGCTCAGGCCTATTTGCAGCCTGAGCTTTTTTAGTGCTTTTCTTATTTTAAAAATAGTAAAACTAATCTATCACATGTTCTACTTACTCTATTCATTTTGTTTTTGTATAAACACATACGTACTCTCATCCGACAGCTCGTCAGCAAAGTTTAAATTTAACCCATCAAAACCTTTGATATCCTCCACAGAGGTGATTTGCCGCTCGGCCATGAAGCGTACCATTTCACCTCTGGCCATCTTGACCAGTGTCGATCTCTCAACCACCTTACCGCCGATTTCCTGTCCGAATACACAGCTAATCATTCGAACGTTTCCACCAACATACGGGGAGATGCACTTGCTGTATTCCTTAGAGGCCAGATTCAGAATGATCTCACTCTCTGAACATAGCTGATCCGCTAGCTTTCTGTTCCATAACTCGTAGATATTGCCGAAACCAGGTCCGCTAAGCTTTGCCTGCATCTCCAGCCTGTACGAAACAACTCCGTCAAATGGTCGGACGATTCCATAGAATCCGGACAATATGCGTAAATGCTGCTGAAGATATTCCAGCTCCTCCATTTGAAGTATCCCAGGTGCCATGTATTGGTACTGGATACCCTCATAAGAAAAGATAGCCGGTGTAAGATTCCGCGTGACATCCATATCCCGAATCCGCTCCACATTCAGCGTGGCGATGGCGTCATTGCATTTCCATAACGATTTGGATTCTTCATAATTCAACTTTTGTAATAAGGCCAGAAGAGTCTGCGTCTCACTGATGAATTGCGGCATCTGGCGGCAATCGAAGGAATCCGTGTCCCTCTTCATCTTCTTAGCAGGCGAAATAATGATTCTCATGATGCACCCTTTTCTTACCCCCGCGGGGAAATTAAATGTACCCTTATCCTATCACACTTAAGCATCGCAGGCGTTGAATATGATGAAACGAGCGATCCCACCGTCGTCACTTCACCCGACATTTATTATCATAACGTACTAAGTCGTAGTTCATAGAAATACTGCACAATTGGATGCTTTAACTTCATCCTCTCGGTCATGTTTAGAATTCGTTTTTTGCCAACTCGTCTGTCCACCAAAGCCAGAATATTTAATAAAATATCATTGCTCTCTAAACTTTCCTCTATTGGAGTGGATAAATACTTGGTAGCGACCACGTTAAAGTTTGATCTACTTAATGCTGACTGTGCTGATATAAGCTCCTTGGCATGTTCTGATATTTTCCGACTTCTTGCCATTACTTTTAGACGATCCTCCGGAACTTTCCCATTGGTATCTATTCTAACCGCTTCAATTTCTTCATTGCTGATAGGAATTTGGATATCTGAATCATTCTTAATCTCTAGTTCCGTCTGATACCATCTGATTAAGTTAGTTATATCACTCATATTAAGTACGTTCTTTTTATCTACCGCAATATAACAAATTCCTGCTTTATCAGATAAATAACGGTAGCTAGTTGAACGGTATTCGACCCTTCCATTTAACGCTGGACAAAGAAAACTCTCCATTTGTTGCTTCAATTTGCTCCAGGACATATATCCTCCTATTGTTTATATTATAAATACCTAAATATACTTAAACCCTCTTGATATAAAAACAGAGGAGAAGGCTTGATGGATCTGGGCTTGTCCCAATATCCATCAAGCCTTCTCCTCAAATTGATCACGTCTTTATTCCTTTTTTAGCACGATCAAACAAATCTATAATGTCTCTGTACTGAGCGTAAATCCTTCGATTACTGCATCTTCGTCGATCTCAATCATGATGCAGCGTTTCCCTTGATAATTTACCTGTCTTACATACTTTAAATCCTGCGGGCTAACCGAAATCGAGGCTACCTTGGTATCGATTTTAATTGATTTTGAAGTGAATTTCGGCATAACGCTGCTTGCCTTCATTTCATAGTTCCGATCGTCGACGATCGTTTGGAATGCGAGTTCCACTTTTTCCGGAGTCACGTTCTCTACGCCGCTTACTGTCAGCACGCGTTCCACATCTTTATAATCCAACTTCGGAGGTTCTTCCTCATCTTTGTTGGTTTCGATTACTTGGTGGATCTCCTCGTACACCTGTGCGAGAGTGGCTACGTCGAGTTGTTCACCCGCCACTTCCTTCACAATGTCTTCGAAAATAGCCCTCTCTTCCATTGCCGTCATAGATCTTTCGGCATTTAAAACCTGTCCGATGAAGTGCGGATCTGGATAATTCGATTTGGCCGTACAATACAGAATGCGGTTCACATCCGAATAGTTATCAGTCACGCTAGGGTAAAAGAACCCTTGCTCCGGCGTACTTAACTTGATAATCGGATCTACAATGACATTGTACTTAAATTCCCGCTCGACATAATCGAACAAGAGCGTTTTCTTTTGCTTCTCCGTGGTATTCACGCTGCATAGAATGAACGGATGCGCGAACAGTTCGTCTTTCCCGGTCTCTTCGGCTTCTTCATTTCTGCCCTTGGTCTGCCGGAAATACTGTCCGCGAACGAACGTGACTACTGTATCCTGTTCATACTTAACATCCACCAACATTTTATCCACCAACAGCAGCATCAGGTCCTTCCATTCTTCAGGATCGCCTGTCGTCAAACCTTGGTGAAGCAGCACCCGCGTTGGCTCCACTGCTTCTTCCTCCTGAAATTTCAATTCGAACAACTTCTGATCCAATTCGCCGGTCAGCAGTTTTTTGAAATTCCCCATATGTAGCTCTTGCTTCTCTCGATCCACCAGAGCAAACGCCTGGCGCTCCCAATGATAGACCTCGTTACTATCCTTCATAATATACACGTTGAGAATGTCGTTTATATTCATCATATCGTGATCCAGCTTAAACTGCTTGCGTATATGCGCGACTTCTTTCTTTATCATGATTCGTTATACAACTCCTATGAAGTAAATTGGTCTTATTAGTATAAACTATTCAGTTCAATTTACTTAAACCTTTTTTATTTTTCCTTCTTGAGTAAATTCTGCATTCCACAAAAAGACTGTCGACAAGTACCTTCGACAGTCTGAGGGAGGGAATCTACTCCCCCTTTAATTAATTTACTATTACTTACCCCAATATTGCTGGGCAATACGTTGTCCTTGTTTAATTTTCGCCCACTGTTCATCTTCCGTTAATTCATTGCCACCATCACAGGATGCAAAACCGCATTGATGAGAGAGTAATAATCTATCCTTATCAATAATTTTCGATGCTTCATCAAGCATTCTAACTACACGAGCCTCGTCATCAAGCGTATTGGTTTTAGAAGACAACAATCCAAGTACAATTTCCGTTTCAGGCTTTTCTTTGAAAACCGCAAGTGCCTCAAGTGAGCCTGCACGTTCATCATCCCATTCAAGGAAGAAGCGATCGTATTTAAGCTGCTTCAAGAACAGATTAGAAATTTTGGCATATGAGCCGCCACCCATATTACGGGAATCATAGTTACCACGACAGTTATGAGTCCACATTTTCAAGCCTAAGCTATGACCGAAATCAATTATTGTATTGTTAATGTCAATAAATTCTGTAGCAAGAGCCTGTACTTCCTCTTGATTGATACTCTCGCCAGTATATGGAGAGTTCGGGTTATCATCTGCGAATAGCTCCCATAAGCAATCATCGAATTGAAGGATTTTTCCTCCAGCAGCAGCAAATTCCTCGACAAATTCTTTATAAGCCTTAACAAGACCGTTTCTAAGCTCTTGTTTATCCTTATAAACTGCATCTTTGCCACCAATGTTATCTGACCATGATAACTCACCGAAAATATGTGATGGAGAAGGTACGCACAGCTTTGTTTCACTGTCGCCAGCAAGGACTTGAAGTTTTTTATATACATGAATGAAATGATGGTTTTTTCCACTTAATTCATCTGTAATACGCAAACCAATATCTTTTCGAGTCTCATATTTTGAAGTTCCATCGGTATCTCTGAAAAAATATCCATGATCCGCTATATAGCGGCTAATCCCTTGGAAGCCCCAGACAAAATCCAGATGCCACATAGATTTGGAATATTCTCCATCCGTAAGAATGGACAAACCATTACTAATTTCTTTATCGACTACAGCCTGAATCGCATCAGATTCACATTGCTCATACCCTTGAAAATATTCGTAAAAGGGATAACTGATATCATCACGATGTTCAATTTGATGTTTATATTCTAATAAATTCGTCGGACGCAACAGGCTACCTACGATTTGAAATTTATTATTGCACATGAAAAATCCTCCTCAATTTAACAACTGTCTTTCTGTAATGCTTTGATTCTAGCATGGACGAATACGAACTGCGTAACACTTAAAAGTAATATCTAGTTATAGCTAAAAGCTATAACTAGATATCAAAGATTACCAGATAGCTATAATAGCTTTTTTAAAGGAGTACTATATAAACAAAAACCCGAACTTAGATAAGTTCAGGTTTTGTGCTTCTGAATTTCACTCGGCTCGTAATCGTCCGATATTAATCAACATTGTTAGCTTCAAAATGATCAAGTAATGTACGCACTTCATCTGTCGATTTCGCGTTCATCAATTGATTTCTTAATTCGCTTGCGCCGCTGAAACCTTTGACATATATTTTGAAGAAGCGATTGATCGCTGCGACTGAACGTGGCAATTCTTCTTTATATTGATCTTGAAGATCGAGATGCAATCTTAGGAGATCAAGGTGCTCCTTACTACTATGCTCTTTTGGTTCTTTTTCAAAGGCAAACGGATTTTTGAAAATACCGCGTCCAATCATCACGCCATCCACACCATACTGTTCAACGAGCTTCAGACCCGTTTGACGGTCGGGAATATCTCCATTAATTGTGAGCAACGTATGTGGTGCCATACGATCTCGTAACTTCTTGATTTCCGGAATCAATTCCCAGTGTGCATCTACTTGGCTCATTTCTTTTCTTGTACGCAAATGGATAGAAAGATTCGCAATATCCTGTTTTAATATATGCGTTAGCCAATCCTGCCACTCGTCTAAATCCGTGTACCCAACCCTTGTTTTCACACTTACAGGCAGTCCTCCCGCTTTTGCTGCTTCGATTAACTCTGCAGCAACCTCTGGGCGAAGTATAAGGCCACTCCCCTTACCTCTCATGGCCACATTGGGTACAGGGCAGCCCATATTAATATCGATGCCTTTAAAGCCTAACTCTGCCATTCCAATACTCATTTGACGGAAATTCTCAGGATTGTCCCCCCAAATATGTGCAACCATTGGCTGTTCATCTTCTGTAAAAAGCAAACGTCCGCGCATACTTTTTCGTCCCTCAGGATGACAATAGCTATCCGAATTTGTAAACTCTGTAAAGAATACATCAGGTTTACCCGCTTCACTCACGACATGTCGAAAAACAACATCCGTCACATCTTCCATTGGTGCCAGTACAAAAAACGGTTTGGGTAAATCATTCCAAAAATTTTCTTTCATATATAAATTCAAGTCCTTTCATTATAGGTCCATAAATACTCAATAGATTAAGTCATTTTTAAAGTATAACCTAGCTTTATTAATTTATCTCGGTAAGTGACTAGAATGTCACTATGGAGTCACTTGATAGTCATGTTAGACAGATATACTGATCCCATTAGCACTAACACATACAATCCATTCGTATTATCCTAAGATGATTCGAGAAATTATTGATTGATAAGAAGGAGACGTTTTTTCTGAAAAAATTAGAGAGAAATCAAAAGATATTCACTATGAGTTTATTGATTATATACTTGTTAGTACTAACATGGATCATATTATTTAAAATGACTTATTCGTTCAAAGCATTACCTGATTTAAGAGGAGTTAATTTAATTCCTTTTGCTGGCTCAGCTATTGTTAACAATCAGATTAATTTTGAAGAAATTATTAATAATATTCTTATTTTTGTTCCATTCGGAATTTATATGAGTATGTTGAAGCCGAATTCGACATTTTTAAAAAAGATTACTCCAATTGCAAGTGTAAGTTTGTTGTTTGAAGTATTCCAGTTCATATTTGCGATTGGCGCTACCGATATTACAGATTTCATAGGAAATACATTAGGTGGGAGTCTTGGGATTGGTGTTTATTTCATACTGCGCAAAATATTCAAAACTGAAACGAAGACTAATAAAATTGTAAATATATTAGCTTCGATTGGTACAGCTTGTTTTATAGCATTATTTACATTACTTATTATAGTTAATAGTTGAAAAGGATTCCTCCTTCTCACTATATAACCAAAGATGGTTATAGGGTTGATAAGATTTTCAATATACTGGTTGCAGAATTTGAGACATTCCATCGTCAAAAAGTACGACTTATGGATGACGAATATGTATTAGTTAGAGTACATCAAAAAAGTCACCCATAAGGTAACTCTTTTTTATCTATTAACTTGCTCCTGCTGGAATCCAACTTAAAATACCATCATCTTCAATAATACCAAGTGTCACATCTGAGATGTCAGGATCACTCGTTTTTATTATTACCTCCAAATTCATATTTAACATTCAGAAAATTCGTGGTGCATAATAAAAAAACCACCTAAAAAGGTGGCTAATGATTAATTCGTAACTATTGTGTTGTTATTGGAACCTTTATCTTCGACCTTGCTACGCATACTTCGTTTTGAACAATAAAAACCTCTACGAAATGTTCACCCTTGAATTGCGTGTGTTCGGTATGAGTTAACTTGTCTTTTATGATTTCGCCACGTACTTGATTTTTTCTCTTCGCTACGACACCTTTATTTTTCACTTTCCAATAGACATCATAGAATCCTGGTGTATTTGTTTCAGCAAAGAAATCTAACTTTTTTTGCGGAAGTAAAAACGTATTATTTCGTATGAATTCACTCAACTTTGAGGTTCTCCAGCCATCTTGCGTAACGGTGCAATCCAAACTGACGTTGTATTTTAAATCGATTGGGAACATGTATTCCATAAACTCTTCGGTTTCTCGATATTCTTGATCATCTTCATTTTCAGATAGAGAAGCCATTGATTTTGATACATTTTCTTGAACCTCTTGATTCCAAAAATTATGATTGAAGAAATCTTTCCAAGCATCTATAGCTTGTTGCTTTGTACATGTGGTATCAAACAATATATCCAGCTTATCCAAGTAAGTCTTTAACCTATTGTGCAGATTTGTTACTTTTGTCGTATCATTATCTTTCAATAGCAGTGTTAGATCTGTGTCTGTCGGGTTTTGAACATCTTTATTATCCAACAATCTATCTTGTAAATTTTTTAATGTATAGTAGAATCTCTCATCTATTCGATCATAAGATTGAAATTGTTCCGCTACCAACACACTCTGAATAAGACCACCAGGCATTGACCAATAATCTCTTGATCTTGAAAACATTTTTAGCATTCGAACAATCTCTCGAAGTTGATAATTATGCTCTTTGTTTTCTTTAATGAACCATGCTGTAATTGCTTTTGGATCTCTCTTGTTCCACTGAGAACCGCAATGCTCGTATTGATAATTGCCATTTTCATCTTTAAACCTTCGATATATAGCGAGATCAATATGGTATCCATCAGTATACTCAATCGTTACACAGTTCGTTTTAGCATATGGTGAAACCTTAAACCCCGTACATTTTCGATTTAAGGCATTAACCACGAAATTTTTCACTGCTGTTGTTCCCGTTGGAATCTTATCCTTTTCAAATACAACAGCTACATCAATGTCGTAATCATTTTTCTCATTTTTAATCACCGTAGACATAGCAACACTACCCTGAACCATCGACTCGGCAATTTTGTAATCGGTTCCCTTTTCCGTGTTGTATTCGACTAAACCATCTTTCAAACGTTTCAGGTTTAGATCTTTCTTATCAAAGAGTTTCGTTTTTTCCACTTTAGGTAGAACAACTTCTTTTTTATAAAAGCTGTGAAACATGATACTTAAATCATACATAGAGATCCCCCGCATTCCTTAGATAATTTTGATTTTGCCATCTTTCAATTCTTTTGCGATTTTCATTCCCCAAGCATAGGGGATATTAGATGATCCCGTATAATTGTAAATCCAGAACTCTTTACTTGAATCCATTCGAGCCGAAATACAACTTCCAAAACTATATGAGACAGAAGGTGATGCCGACATGAAGATATGAACCTTTTTAAGATGTTCATATTTATGATGGATCTCAGTTAACAAGTCTCTAAATTGTTCTTTATAGGTGTTAAGTTGTTGTATTGACGTAATCACTTCTAATTGAGGAGTTTCTAATTCTAAAGTGTACGAATTTAGATTTTGAACTTCATGACCTTCTAATTGAGAATCAAATACTTTGAAACTAATACTTACTTTAATCACAATTTCCCTTACTTGATTCGCATCTTGTCTCATTTCATCACGAGTCAAATGTAAAGAAGGAAATGGTGTAATTTTCTCGGTTAACGGTTTCCATGATTTACCCGTTCGATTCCATTCGTAAAATTGAACATCCGTCTTATCCGCTATTTGATAACCTAATAAAAATTGAAACGGGATATGAGCCATTCCCATGTAAGAAATTTCATTTGTAGATGGTTCATTAATATGTACATTTACATCTTTAACAAGTTGATCTTGCTTTTTCCATGCCATTTGTAGATTGAATTCCGTAACTGAACTTAGCTCCTGGAATTGGTTAATTGTGATTGGAATAATATCGTAATCATCCAAATCATCATCGATACTTGTGTAGCTTACTGTTTCAACCGAAGCGTGACGTATTTGAACCATGCGTTTATTTTTACTTCTTATACGTAGTCTATATTTGATTCCCCAACTAATTAATATCAATCCTACAATTACAAAGATTACTACCAGAACATAATCAGGTTTTTGATCAGGTATTTCAATGTTCATTCTAAATACATTGTTGATAAGTTCAATCAATGGTGCTGACCACCATGGAGAAGTCGCTCCTAAAATAGAAGTACATCCAGTACTTATCAAGATGAACGTTATTTTTTTGTCATGCCAATCTCGAAACATCGATGTAATCTTTTTACTAACTTTTTTCCACAAAATGACACACTTCCTTTCGTTGTTTTCTATATTAACCGCCTCTGTACTGCAATATTTCTGAGACGTGAATCCATATTTTAACACCGATATTTGCATATATCAATCCGATTCCCCTTAAAATGTCATTCCAAATAGAACTTTGTTTACCTATGTTAAATATATAAAAAATACATCTTTTATAAACAACGTAATTTCATAGTTTCTATATAAGCAAATCTGAGGTATTCATGTTATAGTCAAAGGAATTATATGGAATGGAGTGAATAAATTTGAATTCCTTCGACATTAAAGCAAGAAAAATAGAACGTATTTTCATTCGAAAACTTCATGCAGATACAACTTACACAACAGGTATCGATAAAATAAAAAAATAAAGGACATTACATATTAGTCATATGTAATGTCCTCTTTCATTCCTTCTATGTCCAGAAATAATAAACTCACTACTACTTCACACCCCGCGAACCCGCATTCCACATGATTCACCATAAACTCCGAGTGCTTAACATAGCAATATAATATTTTGATAATAAAATAGGGCTGGGAATGATGGATCTAGGTGTTTTCCTATTCCCATGACTGTTTGATTCTCTTACTCCATTTGTAAATGTAGTCCTCACCTTTAAGTTCAAATCCTAAGTCATAATAAAATTGCTGGCTTCCACCTGTCATACCATTACAATTCCCCAACTTTCTCACCCTATTTGCTGCTTCATGTATTAGCGCAGATGCAATACCTTTTCTTCGTTCCCACCATGCAACTCCTAAAGGTTCTAACTCTGCATATGGCATTTTTTCATCATACCAAATGATGGACATACCAACTGGCTTCCCATCAGGATTGAGCATACATAAATCCAACTCCGGATTATAATGCTTCATTTGTCTTAATTCATGAAAGCCTTGTTCTCCCATCTCAGCCAACGGTTTCCCGTTAAGGAAAGCAAACATATGTACATTAGAAAGGAAAAAGTCAGGCGTAGTTCTACCATCTACGATCTTATATCCTTCAGGAATTTCCACTTCAAAGGGTTCCTCTCGAAAAGGCAGTATATGTACTTTCTCTGTCCATTCCTCCTTTATATACCCACGATTTAACGCAATATCCGTCATTGCCTTATTCCATTTAGGAATTCGCAAATACAAAGTCATTTCTTTCGATTCATTATTTATGGCTGACAAATGAGTTTCTGCATGAGCAAACATTTGATCAAGCAGTTCTCTATCTAGTGCTCTGTCCTGTGAGTCAAATATAAAGAAGGCATCTCCTTCATAATTCCCCTCACTAATAACACCAGAAGCTATTTCACCATTATTCTCGAAAATGCCCACTGTATGCCTCCAGCAGTTTCCACAATCAACAAAACTCGGATGGAATCCTTTTGAAAATTCATGGCGACTTAGTCCATAAGACGGCACTTCCCACTGATATGCTTTCAAAACGAGTTCTTCCACCTTATAAAAATCCTCTTCCGTAAAATATCTAAAGGTATACTTCATAATTGCCCCCCATCTTTACCTTACTTTCATTTCATCATTGACTACTCTCTAACCCATAAACATCTGATAGTTTATCAATGGACTCTCCCATTTTATATTGTTCTTTTATATTATTATTACGCTTTGCATAATATTTTCTGGAGCCGCTTTTTTCTCCCCAGTTCTTCTGCAGACCGTTATTAGGAATATAAATCATTTCACCTTTTATATAGTTTTGGATTTCTACTAATAACTTTTCCGGTAGCACTTCTGCTGCATTTATATATTTCATAATTATCTACTCCTTATTTAGCATTTGCTTCTAAATAAAGTGCAGAATCAGTAGATAATGTAATGCCTTGTTCATCCCATACAGAACCAGATTACATTATCACTATTCTGCATGGGATAAATCTTGATCGAGACTATTTCTTAATCTTATTCTTCTCATCATATCCATTCACTTCCTTTCCATTTATATAATATATATACATCCATTCAATCATAATTCAATTTCTATTTGCTGTACGTTATTTCACTTATCTAGTGAATAATTATATTGGTTCTATGAGCATTCATTTTCTTCCCTAGCAAGACTGTAAAGTCAAAAGTGATTTCTAATTTATTCTTACCCTTCCGATGCTCCCCAAGACAAGGGGGTCATATCCCGCACTCCAAGTAATTCAATCTAAGGACATACTAGCATCCTTAGATTTCTGAAGATAACATTCAGTTCGTTGATGAAGTTGCTTGAGTACGAGCGATTCAAGATCCTGACGAAGCAACTTGCCTTAAGCTATGGCTACTACTGCCTTCACCATTCGGGACTCACACCCTATAGATAGCGCCCATGGTGGGCGCACTAAAAAACACACCAGCCCTCAAGCGGACTGGTGTACTATAGTGAAGGCGAGGAGATTGAACCCTTATCCGAAAATATTGCCACACAGGCATCTACTTTTAATTCTATCTTTTGCTTTACCATCACTTGTGATAGATTTCTCCGTATAGTATCTAAGCACAATGTACGATTTGACCATAACGTTTACATCTGTATATTTCGATTTTCATATTCAGATTAATGCCCATTTGAAGGATTTAATGAAAATAAATTAAAAATCACCATAATATTTTAATAAAAAAATTACTGAACATGTGTTTCCGATTTGATATCATTTTGACTTAAAAATTTCAGTAAATCATTACTCAGCTGCACAATCTCATTGTTAGCATTATTCGCATAATCCGGCAACATCATATCCCTAACCATTTTAGTACGTAGCCATGTCATAAAGAATAGATCCAAAAATAAGTTTGGAAATTTAAGCACCATTTTAAGCATTGGTGGATCAATTGAAACGCCAGCTTTTTGTATTGCCCTTAGATACGCTTTTAAAGTGACTGTTATTCTGCGTGCCGTCTTTCTGGTTCTGGCTGTTTTTTTGTCAATTATCTTATTCTCAGAATACAAAACGCTCAACATGGCAATGTCTGATACGGAATGTGTGATTAGATACGCTTGCATATCCTTTTTAATAACGTAGGGAAGCTTTGCTGTTTTAAATAATCTTGCGAGGTTTTCTATGCGTTCTGTCAATACACCATTAATTTCTCCAAATGCAGTTGCCGCTATAAACTTTGGTAGAAATCGAGCATGCAATACTCCATCTTTAATCTGTCCGCCGAAGCCGGGAAAAGCGGGTAAAAGTCTATCCCCTACGATATTCAGCCACGAAGAAAATCCAATTGAATTACTAGTCATCGTAACTATATTTTTGCTTTGATTATCTCTTAGCGCTAACAATGCTGATTCGGACCGATCATAACGAACAGTAACGAAAATAAAATCGTATACATCGTCTTTTTCGAGCGTATCAATGACATTCACTTGTATCGATCTAACTGTACCTTTTTCTATATATTGCAGGCCATTTTCTCTTAATGAGTTAAATCTATTACAATGTGCAAACAGGCTAACATCAAACCCTGCTTCAATAAGCTTAATTGCGTACATGCTCCCAATAACACCTGCACCAAAAATTAAAATTCTATCTTGTTTTGCTGACATTTAAATCACCCCTACTTATTTAACATTTCCGTTTGATCATCCGACAACTTGTTGTATGATGTGATTGTAAATCTTTATCATTCCTTGATCAACCATCAGTTTTTTATGATTTGTCGGATGATATTCTTATTCGCTAGTAGGAGGGAAACATGAAAAAGCAACCCCAAATAACGGAGAAAACAAGACAAAATTTTGTAGAAGTTTTTTGTGTGTTATATAGCCAAAAGCCGATTGAGAAAATTTCGGTTCAGGAAATTGCGAATAAGTCAGGATATAACCGCAGCACCTTTTATCAATACTTTGCTGACATTTACGAATTGTTAGACTTTGTTGAAAATGACTTATTGAATGACATGAAAAAAGAATTGACGAATAAAGAGCTATCGATGCATACGGTTCAAGATACGCTCTATTGTCTGGACAAAAGAGAACATCTCCTGGTTCTTAATGCCCTTTTGGGTGATTACGGAAGTGCCCGTTTTTTAAAACGCTTAAAAAAAGAAATCACTTTGGATCAATTAGAAATAAACGTTCCGCAAAACCATTCCTTAACGCCATACTTAATTGAGTTTTACCTGACAACTTCCCTTTCTTTATTTCGTCTTTGGCTCCAACGTCAAAAGGATTTATCGTCAGAAGAATTTTTCAAGTTAGTGGAGAACCTATATTCAAGAGGGATTACGCCCTATTTTAAAGAATGAGTCTGTCATTCAAACCAAATCCATATGTTGTATAACAATAATTTGACTTACGCCCATGACACCGCTGAACGGCGTGTAATTTCACTTCTAAAGAAGTAGGACTTCTTTTAGACATTAGAAAAACTCCCATCATTGTAGTAGTAGAAGTTTTGTTTTTTTCTACTGTCTACTATGATGGGAGCATATCAGATTATCCTAGACCTGCTGTTTGTTGATCTATCAACTTAAAGTTTCCAGTCCGTAGGACGGCATAGCTGTTTCTACTTTACCGCTTGGAAGAGTAGATTAATTTGAGAAATTAAGATTCTTCAATGTCCGTTGTAGGATTACTGCGGCTTCAGCGCGAGTTGATTTGTTTGAAGGGGCGAAAGCACCCTTGTCATTACCCTGCATGATGCCTTTGTCCACAAGTAGCGCCGCTTGGGTAGTTGCCCATTGCGGGATCGATGCCTTATCTGAGAATTTGTTCAGTGAAGTAGTGGTGTTCGATACGTTTGCTGCATCCACGATCTCCATTGCACGGGCAATCATAACCGCCATTTCTGCTCTGGTAATGGTTGCGTTCGGTGCAAACGTTCCTGGCCCATTTCCGTTAACAAGGCCGAATTGTGTTGCCGTCTCAACCGTTCCAGCATACCACGCATCAGTCCTGACATCCTTGAATGAACTCAAGCCATTACTGGTTGTAAGACCCATGCTGCGAACGAGAAGGGCAGTGAATTCTGCTCTTGTAATAGCAGTGCTTGGTGCAAATTGATTATCGTTAACACCTTTGACGATCAGCTTAGACGCCATTGCTTCAATATCATTCTTCGCCCAGTGCCCATTCAGATCCGCGAAATTCTTCTTGTACTGAATCACGGTGTAGACACTATTCCCTGGACGTTTCACCACAATCGACGGCTTACCATTCGAGGTGGTTATTACATTCGGTATGAAAATGAGCTCGCCGGTAATTGGATCTACCATAACTGCCGTTGCATTTGTTACATTTGTTGCGGCAGGCATATAGATGGTCCGCGATACATAGGTACTACCAAAGTTGCTCACTGCTTGCTCTTGAGTACCTGTAACAAGGAATACTTCGAATTCTAGCGCCGTATTGCTTGCTAATTGCGCACCGAAGGATTTCGCCTTGCTCTGCAGAGCTTCAAGTGTTGCATCACTTACAGGGGCAATGGATATACGAACACTAACATTACTCAATGAGTCGATGGTAGAGAGATTAAGGACTTGCAATGGCAGTGAGTAGCTGGCATCTCCTGTTTCAATTCGGATGATTACTTGGTTAGCCTTGCCACTAATTAATGCTACTGCCGGCAGGGTAACTTCCGTTGCACCGTTCAGATTCTGCACATTGATTGTTAATTCTACATTCTTATCTGTTCCAGCTACAGATAGAACTTTCGTTAGAGCAGCTTGTAGATCTGCTGCTTTAACCGTGACTTGATTTACAATATCACCAGCCGCATTTGTTCCTCGAGTTATCTGCAGTGAATCTCCAGAGAGAATGCCGATTTCTACTGCTGGTGGCTTTACAGAAGGTGTTGGTATTTGAACAGTATTCGGTGATGTTTGATTAGGATTCGTTGGTGGAGTGCTGTCCCCATTAGGTTTAGTTGGCTTCGCACTTTCGGTAATACGACCATCAACAACTGGTGCGATCGTACCTCCGAGTGATGTAAGGTATTCCATGAAGATTTCATAATCTGGATAACCAAGATCCTCATGATAAGCTCCGTTCTCAATCGCCTTAGCGAAGGACGTATAGCCATCTCCGCCAAGAGCGACGAAGCTGTTGGTAGCCATACGATATGTGCTCTTCAGATTAAGCGGTGTGAAGCCCGAATCGGTTTTTATTTCAACATCGTAAACCTTACTTCCTGTTACTTGACTTGGATCCCACTTGAAGCGCATGCCTGCTACTTGTGGGAATTTACCGGGAAGGTCAGTCAGCTTAGCGCCGCTAATCCCATTTTCCAGTCCGGCAATAAGCTCTTGACCTGTTACATCAAGCAGATACAAGGTATTCCCAAAAGGCATTACAGTTCGGAGTTCACCCATCGTGATTGGTCCCGGATCAATGGGTCCACGGATACCGCCACCGTTGATAAGAGCTATATCGGCGTTCTTGAGAATCTTCGCCTTATATAGCATACCGTCTGCAATGAAATTTCCTAGGTTGGTTTCTTTGGAACGGACATTATTCCGTGCACCGTTTAGTACAACAGTTGTATTACCGATAACTTGTTTTTTAAGTTCTTCAAGATCTGCGTTGTATGGAGCAAGCATAGCTTTAACTATTGCATCCTCTTCAACTGCACTGGTTACAGGAATCAGATTTCCAGTAAGCTGATCTGCTATGACAACACCTTGTGCATCAAAATTTAGATTAACCCGACCAAGGAATTTGCTCCAATCGTTCGCTTGTACGATAACTGTCGGTGTATTATATGAATCTGTTATGATTTCAGGTGCATTAAGCTGCGTATGAGTATGACCACCGACGATTAAGTCGATGCCTTCAACGTCCTTTGCCAGTTGTTTGTCCCGGTTGTAGCCTATGTGGGACAATGCGATGATGACATTTACGCTTTCGGCTTCGATCGCAGCCACCGTAGCTTTAGCAGAGGTTGTTGCATCATTGAACTTAACATTCTTGCCGGGGCTTGAGGTTTCGAAAGTATCCTCGGTCGTTAAACCGAATACACCTACCTTATGGCCATTCACATCCAGAATGATGTATGGATATACTCCCGCATTATCAAGTGTTTTTGGCTTACTTGCGTCAATCGTATTCGGTGCTTTCAGCAGCGGACTGATGTTGACATCCTTACTGAAATCGACGTTGGAGGTGAGTAATGGGAACTTCGCCTTGCTTACGAAATCTGCCAAAACCTTGGTTCCAGAATCAAATTCATGATTTCCGAATGTCATAGCGTCGTAACCAAGATAATTCATAAATTCAAGATCGGCTTGACCGGCCCACTTGGTGAAATAGAGGTCTCCGGAGAATACGTCTCCTGCATCAAATAGAAGGCTGTTGGCAACTTCATTACGTACTTGCTTAGTCAGTGTTGCGCGTCTAGCCACATCAGCCAAGTGAGCATGGGTATCATTCGTATGCATTACTGTCAGGCTCCATGAATTGCTGACAGTCACAGTTGCTTCTGCTACACCATAGCCATCTGCGCTAAGTGCCGTGATAACTGTTGTGCCTTCTACTGAACCTGATGTTACAACGCCATTTGCATCAACAGTTGCAATATCCTTATCTGAGGATGTCCAGGATACTGTTGCGGCACCGCCGCTATCTGGTGTTACAGTAGCCGTAAGCTGAGCGGAAGCACCATTTGGTAGCAACTCTAGTGCAGATTTATCGAGCGTTACCTTCGTCACATTCAATTGCAGAACAGAGATCGTTCCGCTAACTTCATTGGCTACAAGCAAGAGTGGTAATCCAGTTGGGCTGCTAGTCGCCGGGATGAATTCCAGACCCTCTGGTCCGGTATCCGTATCTATTCCTTTGGTGAAGTCGCGAGTGTTAATATAATTAGCGAATACAGGTTGATTTGGATCTGTTACATCGTAGGTCATGATACCCCCGATTCGCTCCAATCCTACGAAGGCTAATGCTTTATTTCCAACTTGACCAACCGTAACATATTCCGGCTCAGGTCCTTTTTTGGAGCTTCTGCCATCCAAGGCTACCTCGCTGTGATTACTGTTGAAATATTTCGGCAACCGTTGCGAGGTAATAGTCTCGAAGTCGTTGCCACTGTCGAAGACTTGTTGCATTGTGCTCGCATTCCAGATGGAGAAGGAACGTCCTCCGTACAAATAGATGCCGTCTTTGCCCATGTCGCTGACGACTTCGACTTTGTCGTAAGCTGTTTTTCCATTCAGAAAAGCTGCTGCGGCAGAGCTAGAGTTTAAGCCACCTTTGATGTCTCCTATTTTCGTTACATTAGTTCTGGTAGGGTCATCGGAGTCAGAAGACCACTCTGTGGCATCTCCTTCATTGGCTGTGAACAGGTATTGCGTTCCATTAACGTTATAGCTTGCGATACCATCTGGCATATACATTCCGAAGAAAGGGACATTCTCTAGATTAATGGTGCTATTCTTCACTAAATCGAGTGAATTATTAAGGTCATTATAATCTTTGTAACCGAGACCCTTGACGGAATCAACGTTCTTGCTCGCAATGTCCACCACGGCAATCGCGTTATTTTCTTGCAGCGCAATATATGCTTTCGATTGGTCATCGTTAAGTGCAATATACTCCGGCTCTAAGTCGAAGATGGCATCCTCCTTGGTGCCGCTTCCTGTAATTAAACCAGTTGTTGGATCAGATGATCCACGAATATGAACGCTATCGTCAATCACTGCCTGATTATCGAATTTGACTTTCGTAGAGACGTCTGTTGTAGTATCTACGATCGTCACGCTGCCTTCAGGGTCATCAGTACCGTTACGTGGTTCAGCTTCGTCTGCTGTCAGTAAATATTTACCGTCAGAAGTGAATAAGACCATATCTGGCTGCACACCCGTTTCGTACGTTTTAAGTAAATTTCCTTCATAATCAAGAACAAGAATTTTACCATTCTTCATATGGTCAGCTTCTTGGATGGCTATGGCTACGCGCTTCGTCGCCGTGTTAATGTCAACACTGGTCAGGTCGCCGTAGACAAAACCATCTACCTCGGACAATTGTTTAACGAGAATAGATTTTTCCTTCGTTAATGTTGCGCTATTCGTGAGGGCTACAATATCCACGCTAGGCGGAGTACCGGCGCCATTCACGACATACATTTTGCCATTGTCCTTGTTATATTTGACAATTTCCGCCACGCCGCCATCTTCGTTGGATTCCCCAACATTATATTGACTGATTTTCTCTACGTTCAGCTGGTCAGCAATCTGAGCTTTCTGGACGTTAAGTGCAAGTGTTGTATTAGCGATAGCAGGAGTGTAGGTACTGTCGGTCACAGTGATATTCACTGATGCAGAACCTTCCGTTGTAGGAGTTCCTGTAATAGTGCCGCTCGAATCGTCGATATTTAGACCTTCAGGCAGTCCAGTCGCAGCAAAAGTATAAGGTAACTTACCGGCATACACAGCTACCGTTACGGAGTAGGCTGAATCAACATACGCATCGGGAAGTGAAGTTGTAGTGATGCTAAGCTCATTGCCCCACTCACCGTCTCCGCTGTAGCGAGGCTCTTTTCCATTTAACGATGTGGCTGAATAGTCAACCGGTTGAAAGTCAATTTTATTGTTATCGGTGTCTTTGAAATCTACACGACGAAGTCCAATCTTCTTAGAGTTGCCACCGCTTCCTACAGGGAATTCTGTCTCGTAGCCGTCAATCAGATTTCCATCATCATTTCCAGCCGTTCCGAGCATATCCACATAGCCATTGGCCATAGGAGTGAGGAATGGATTAGCAACACCAGTTAGTGTGTTGGTACTATTGACTAATACAGCCTTTAACCCTTTGTTATTAATGAAAATATCGTTACCGCCTGCATCAACTAACTTCTGATCATATTTAGTAGTCAAGTCAATAATCGGACTGATTGCTCCAGTTGCTTTACCGATAATAAGATAGGATGAATGCGCTTTGATTGTACCTGTGAGATTTAATTGTACCCAAGGATCAGAAATGCCAGTTTTGGGCGCATAAGCATAATGAAGCGACCAGCCTAATAGATTTACATCGTTATCCGTCGGGTTATACAACTCTATGAATCCATGGCTAGCATAAGTGTCTGTAGCAGTTTTTGTCCCACCGCCATAAACTTGATTAATGATGATATGAGGTGCAGTAACATCATAGCCTCCAGCATTATAGGGCGTTCCTGCGATTAGTGTATCAGCCGCTTGGGCTATCCCCCCAGCAAATACGCCGGTAATAAGCATTTGGGATGCCAACAGTAATGACATAATTTTTTTTCCTCTTTGTTTCAAGTGACTATCACTCCCTTGTTATTAATATCTCATCCATTGTATGAGTCAATTGTTAACGGAAGTGTCTTTCTATTTGAGTGTTTTGTAAAAAGATAGGGATAAGTTACTAGATAAGAGTCTGTTTTATCATTTATCCTTAATAAATGAATAGAATATACAAACAACTAGCATATCAAGAATTTTTATCCCATAATATCGGTGTGTTTGGATTATTTCTTGCCAGCAGAAAAACTCCCATCATTGTGGTAGTAGAAGTTTTTGTTTTTTCTACCGTCTACTATGATGGGAGCGTATCATTAAAGGATGGCTTTTTTCAATTGTCCTGACACACAGATACTAAGCCTTATTATGCAGCTTAGCTTTCAATTTCGTAGCGAAGAGCTCAAGAAGGATTGCAAAGGCAAGCACGAAGTAGGTAATCATCCCGATTTCACGGAGATCCAAGTAGAAGGAGCTAGCCATAAACATATCGTAGCCAATTCCGCCAGCTCCAGCTGCAGCGCCCATTGCGACAGCCACACCAAAGTTTATTTCAAAGCGGAAAAAGGTCCAGGATAGAATCGAGGTCAATGCGGAGGGCAGCACAGCCTGAAAAACAATCTGCCACCAATTAGCCCCGCTTCCTTTTAATGCTTCAATCACACCCTCATCCAATTCCTCAAAGGATTCAGAGTAGGCTTTAATTAGGTAGCTAACCGAATGAAAGGTCATGCCAACCACAGCAGCCACACTTCCAAGACCCGCAGCAACTGCGAAAATAAGTACCCACAGCACAGTTGGAACCGCCCTAATGAAAGCAGCAATGCTTTTAATTATATTCGAAACCTTATTGTTGGAGAGATTACGGGCTGCGAACAGTCCAAGAAATAAAGCAATGATTCCACCAAACAGAGTTGTGAGAAAGGCCAATCCTACGGTTACTACAATGCCATAGAGCGCTTCACCAAAGGTAAAATGTTTGAAATGCGCTTCGGTAAACATCGTTTTGAGGTTTTTGAACGAAGCTAGGAGTCCATCCATAGTATTAACACCACGATAGTCAAATGTAATAAAACCATATAACGATAAAAGCACCAAACCTAGTAAGGTGACCCTAATCATAAAAGCGGCTTTATTGAACGGTTTTGCAGGTATTGGAGCACCAGAGTAATTAGCTGGGATGGATTTAAGCAGATCCATTAGATGATCACCCTTCTGATATAATTCGAGATCATTTCAATTGTAAAAATGGCAACAATAAGTGCGACTACAACCAGGCTTGCCGCATGATAATTCAAGCTTTTGTAATAAAGATTGAAGGAGAAGCCAATGCCAGTTCCTGTGAGAATTCCAATTAAGGTCGCGCTGCGAATATTCGTTTCTACCATAAATAAGATCCAGCTAATGAATTGCGGAATACAGGCTGGAATGACTGATTGGAAGATTATTGTAAAATATCCTGCACCTGTAGCACGCAGCGCCTCCACTGATTCTGTGCTTGATTCATCAATGGTTTCGATAAACACACGAGTGAGGAAACCAAAGCTAACAAAGAATAAAGCCAGCCAGCCAGTTAACGCACTTTGTCCGAAGGAGAATAATAGGATCAAAGCCCAAGCAGCTACATCAATATTTCTAAAAAGAGTCCCAAAGCCTCTGCAGATGACTGCAATAAGCCGATTCACTCGCGTAGTGTTAGCACCCATAATCGCGAAAAACCCAGCAAAGATCGAGGCAACCGTAGTTGAAGCAAGCGAAATCAGTACTGTTTCAATCAGCTTATCCACAATGCTCGGGAGCTTTTCCAAGGACTTGGCATTGGGATAGAAATTAGTCACTGCCCAGCTAATCGCTTTCGGAAACGAAGCAAATCCATCGAGGATACTAAACTCCGTTATCACAATGAATATAACTGTCAGCGCAAGGATAATACAGAAGACTCCAAGGGCTTGCCATCTTTTCTTGGCAAAAAAGTCAACCGACATGTCGCCCTCCGACATCCATGATGAGGTCGCCAGCCTCAGAGCCGTAAATCTTGTAGATTTCTTCGGAGGAAATTTTCTGTGGTGATCCATCAAAGATAACCGTCCCTTTATTGACCCCAATAATACGGTCAGAGTAGCTTAATGCAACATCAACCTGATGTAAATTAATTAGTACGGTAATGCCCATAACTTTACAAATATTGCGCAGATGATCCATGATGACTTTGGATGCATTCGGATCCAAGGAAGCAATCGGCTCATCACATAATAACAGCTTGGGATTCTGCAGCAGTGCTCTGGCAATACCAACTCGTTGCTTCTGCCCACCACTTAACTGGTCGCATCGTTTGTAAATATGCTTGGTGAGCCCAAGTAATTCGAGGATTTGCAGGGCTTGTTGTTTCTCTTCGGTCGTATACCAGCCAAGCGATCCCATTAAAGTTGATTTGTAGCCCAATCTGCCATGCAAAACATTCTCAATAACCGTCAAGCGGTTCACTAAATTATAATGCTGAAAAATCATCCCAATTTTCGTTCTAAGTTTACGTAGTGCAGCTTTTTTCAAATCCAAAACCTGCTCGCCATCAAAATTAATCTCTCCGCTGCTTGCATCAATCATCCGATTGATGCAACGAAGAAGAGTGGATTTCCCTGCCCCTGAGGGGCCAATAATGGAAACGAACTCTCCTTCCTGCACAGAGAAGTTAACGTCAGATAACGCCATTGTATCCTGACCATATTCCTTGGATAAATGTCTTACATCTAATAACGTTTTCATAGCTAACTCCTCTAATTCAATTTTCGGTATTGTTAGACTGTTAAAGGGACAATGAAATTGTTAATTGTTGCTCGTTAACCGTTTGATTAGTTGGACAATTCTCTAACTGGATTAAAAAACGCATCATCCACGACTACAAAAGCTTCTTTATCTGTTTTGGCGAAGATGCCTTTTTTACCAGATTCCTTAGTAACAAAGATATTAGGGTTTGCTGCTGTTTCTGGTGATGTTAAGGCTTCAACTATCTTCTTGATCGTCTCAGCACTGACTTTATCTGTATTCACAACGAATGGAGCATTAAGCACGGGTGTGACGGAAACCAATGAAAACTCTCCATCTTTAACCGTATCAAAAGGTTCGGCTGCGTCGTCTTTTACCTTGTAAACCGCGCCTACACGGTTCTCAGTCCCTGATTCTAAGCTTACATAATTCGCTACACAGGTGTCACAGAATGCAGCAGCATCGACTTTATCCGCTAATAGATTAACGGCTGAGCCTTGGTGTGAACCACCATAAAGCACATCACTGAAAAATTTATCCTTGCCGCCTTCAAGTAAATCGTCCATCTTTAAATCCTTATATTTATCGATTTTATTAAAATAAGTGACGATGTTATCCGATGGTACTTTGAAGCCTGAAGTCGAGCTGTTGGAAACAAAAGAAAACTTCTTCCCGGCAATATTATCTATTTTAAATTTATCGCCATCCATGTAAGGAGCTTCATTCCCTTTTTTAACGGCCAACCAGCTGTAATAAACGGCATCCTCCGCTGTTCCTGATTTACCACTTGGGATTACCAATGGCTCTACTTTTTTATTCTTATTCTTAGCTTCTATATACCCCTGTGCGCCCAAGTAAGCAAGGTCTACATTACCATTAGCTACAGACTCAATGGCAATAATATAATCTGTCGTCGTTTTATGCTCTACTGTTTTTCCTGTTGCCGCTTCAACCAGCTTACCGATTTCTTCGCGAGCTGCTTTACTGTCTTCCCCTGATTCATTCGGCAACCAACCGATTGTAATCGTCTTACTTTCTTTTGCCGAGTTGGAGCATGCTGCGAATACTGAGAATAAAGCAATAGCTAATAACAGAATCCCTACCTTTTTCATTGTAAAGCTCCTCTCGTCTCTGAATAAAATGGTTAACCCACCTGGCATAATGACTATGCTCAAGATATTCTAACTATAAAGTTCAATTGTTATCGGACTGTTATCCTGATGTATAGATTTTCTAAAGATGAGATAGAATTTACAGAAACACTGCCAATAGGATAATCTGCACTGCCATAAAGCCCATGATAATCAGAACCACCTGTGACCGCGAGATTAAACTGAGCAGCAAGCTGAAGTGATCGCTGGGTATCCGCAGATGAATGACTGGGATGATAAGCTTCTATACCCTGCAGTCCAAAGCTGACCCATTCTTCAATAGCTTCAAAATTCCCCAACTGACCTGGATGGGCTAGCACGGCTACCCCTCCTGCGGAACGAATCGCACGAATCGCAGCCTCAGCACTTGGATAAGCAAGTGGAATTAATGCTTTACCTGCTTCCTTCGCGGACCGTGAAAACAGCTGCTTCTGCAGTTCGCCGTTGATCTCGTCGCAGTAGCCTAAATCCATCAAAGCATGCATAATGTGCTGTTTGTAAACGATAGTTCCTTGCTTGCTATAGCTGCTGACTAGCTCCCAGCTAATGCTGTAGCCCATCTTAGCTACGATTTCCACCATCTGTTTTGAAGCCTCATGTCGTGAAAGCAAGGTTGCCTTGCATACATCATCCAGCGCCGGATGATGCGGATCGATATATAAACCCAGAATGTGCGCTCGACGATCACGTTGCGGATCCGAGGCAGAAATCTCAATTCCTGAGATAATTTGCAGCTGGTATTGCTCGCCATATAATAATGCCTCTTCAATACCTGCCGTAGTATCATGATCTGTAATAGCAAGATGTGTCAGCTGAGCCGCCTTTGCCTGCTGGATTACTTCTTCAATACCGTAGGAATTATCCGATACATCGGTGTGACAATGCAGATCTGCTTTAAGCATAGCTAATCGCTTTATCCGCTTGGGAATGAAACGGCTTGGCATAATAGATCGTTTCGCCATTGACTAACGTGCGATGGACGAGTGGATAATCATTATGCAGCTTGACGAACACGAGATCCGCCATTTTGCCTGTTGCAATTGAGCCTACACGATCACTGATGCCAAGCTTAGCTGCTGGATTGGCGGTGACCATAGCAATAGCTTGATGCAGCGGCATATTTTCTTTCAAATGCAGCATGAATACGGCCGGAAGCATGGAGGATGGCAGATAATCAGAGCAGATGGCATCGGAGTAACCCGCTTTAATGGCGTCGATGGCTCTCATGTTATTGCTATGGGAGGTACCTCTTACCAGGTTAGGCGACCCGACAACAACCAAAAGATTGTGCTCATGACTATGCTGAGCAGCAATCAGATTAATTGGAAATTCACTAATTGTCACACCATAATCAATCATTTCGTCCACTTTGGCGATGGTATCATCATCATGCGAAGCAACAACGATATTACGCTGTATTGCATGCTGAGCCATATCCTTAATCTGATCCCAAGCGATTAATTTGGAGTTACTTTTCAGTGTATCCACCATTAATCTTAGCTCTTCATCGCGCACACCATAGGTTTTAACTAGATAATTCTCATAGGTGTCTTTCTCCGTAAACTGACCTTGTCCGGGGGTATGATCCATAAGCGACAGCAAGTCGATTTTCTGGGTATTAATCAGGTTTTTCACGGTACCCATGCCAATCAGATTCGTTACTTCATAGCGTAAATGCACACGGTGATGAATCATCGATCTCTCTTCGCGCAGCTTAACAATATGCTCGATTACATCCACGACCATTGCGTCATCACGAACGCCAACTCCATCAGCCAGCGATAAGGAATGATAAATCGTCGTCACACCACAGCCTGCAAGCTTTTTCTCTAATTCAAAGAACGACATGTGCAGCGGAAAAAATGTATTGGGCCGAGGCTGGATTTCTTTTTCCAAAGCATCACTGTGCATATCCACTAAACCTGGGATCACATAACAGCCCTCTGCATCGATTGTTTCCCCAATAAAAGCTGCTTCTCGGGAACTGTTTGCAAGAATTTCAACTATTACACCGTCTTCAATAATCAGCGAGCCTGCTTGTACTCCAGTCAAAGTAACGATTTGAGCATTATAAATTTGCAAACGATTTGAACTCAAGCTTACCCTCTCCTCACATGCACTTTTTGTGTTTATTGAATGGCTGTTTGATAACGCTGACGCAGCTCAGGCCATTCACCCTCATATTTATCTCTAACCTCATGAATCAGATAACCTGGGAATTCCGTCGGCAGCTCTTTAAAAATAGCTCCCATCGGAATCTCACCATCGCCAATCGGCATGTGCATATCTCCACGACCAATCGGTGTTAGCTCATATTGATTTTTCTCAGCGGAAAAGCAGGCTTTGCCATAATTGTCGTGTACATGCAGATGGATAACATGAGGGACCATTCGTCTAAGCTCAGCCATTAAATCGAGCCCATACATTTTATGTGATAAGTAGAGATGTCCAATATCCAGTGTAATTCCAACAAAGGGATGATTAATCGCTTCAACCTGATCTACCAAGGAGCTCGGGATCACAGCGTAGCAATAATAAGGACAATCAAGATAAGGACGCATATTCTCCATGGCAATTCGTACATTTAATTGCTGTCCAAGCTGTCCAAGCTGCCGCATAAAGCTTTGTTCCTCAATAAGCAGCTCTTGCTTATGCTCTTTGGTATAATCAAGCCAAGTATGAGGATATAAGAATTCTTCTTCTCCAATATAGCGGCCCACATGATAAACCATCGTTTCCGCACCGAGTACTCCGCTAACCTCCAATGAGGCAATTAATGAAGCACGCTCAATACTAATATCGCCTTTACGAAATAAGTTGATGGCATAGGGAGCATGTGTTGTGTAGCTAAGGCTGAAGCTGCTAAGCAGCTTGCGATACTCCTCCAAACGCTGCTGATCAATCACGCCATTACGAATTACATCCATGCCATGCAGTGACAATTCGACAGCTTCTAAGCCAAGACTTTCGATTTTAATCAGCTTGCTTTTCAGCTTTTCTAAATTGCCCATGGTGTCATTAGGCGGTAAGCTAACTCCCATACCTCTAGTGTTCATCTCAATGCTCCCTTCTCCGAGTTAATGCTCTACACTCGCTCCAAAACAAAGGCTTGAAGATCAAGAATGTGATCCGCTATCCGTTCCATTACGTCCCAATCATGAAACACACCTATCATCGTTGTACCCTGGGCTTTCATTTCATCTAAAAGCTCCAAAACACTTTGCTTGGTTTCTTTATCCAAGGATGCCGTTGGTTCATCCAGTATGAGTAAACGCGGTCGCACGATAAAGGCGCGAGCCAGATTAACACGCTGCTGCTCGCCTCCACTGAAGGTAGCCGGAAAAGCATGGATCAGCTTACGTGGAATCCGCAGCCGTTCCAGCATTTCCTCGGCTTGCCATCTTGCTGCTTCAATAGGAATTCCTGAGGGCAGCAGCTTCTCCGCGACAATATCGACAGCCGATACTCGCGGAATAACCTTGAGAAATTGCGAGACATAGCTAATTTCATTTTTCCGTAAATGCGAGATTTCGCGTTCCGTTGCCTGAGCCAAATCAATCGCACCATAATAGGATGAGTCATATATAATTTCTCCCGAGGTTGGGAGGTACGTACGATAAATGCATTTAAGAATCGAGGATTTACCAATCCCACTCGGTCCAGCTATCCCCATAAACTGACCTTTAGCAATCTCAAAGCTGAGATTTTGAAATGGATTTACTTTCATATCATGACTGAGTGACAGCTGAAACAGTTTTGATAGACCGGTTACTTTTAGCATTGAGAATCCCTTCTTTCTACTTTCACTTATAACAAGGAATGAACCAGAAGCTGGGTATAGGGATGCTGTGGATCCTCGAGAATCTGATCCGTTAGGCCATGCTCAACAATTTGTCCTTGTCTTAATACAATTGTACGATCCGACAGCATTCGGATGACGCCAAGATCATGGGAAACCACAATCATCGCTACGCCTAACTCCCGTTGAATGCTGCGAATTAAATCCAGTACCTTGGCTTGGACCGATAAATCCAAGCCCGTTGTGACTTCATCTAACAGCAGTAATGGCGGATTATTCGCTAAAGCCTTCGAGATTTGCACCCTTTGCTGCATACCCCCACTGAAATTCTTTGGCGGCTCATCCATGCGCTGCAAAGGGATTTCGACTTTATCCAGCAGCTCCGATGCGCGACTGCGAATCTTACCGACATGATAATGATCCGCTGCGATTAGCTTCTCAGCGATATTGCCTGAGCTGGAAAAGCCCATTCGCAGTCCTAAGTAAGGATTCTGATAAACCATACCCATCAGATGGTTGCGAATGTATCTTTTTTGCTGGGCTGATTCGTCAAACAAATTGGAAACCCCATCCTTAAAGGTCGAGATCGACATATGCCCACTCGTAATTTCCTGATCATAATAAAGGCATTTGACCATCGTGCTTTTGCCTGAGCCGCTTTCCCCTACTACACCTAGAATTTCTCCTGGATAAAGATCAAAGCTAAGATCGCGACAAGCCCAGACCGTTCCGCACTCTGGACAGCGACCGCCTAGTGCAGAATCTAGCAGACAGGAGGTGCAGCCTTCACCATATTTCTTAGTTAGATTGCGAACGCTTAGAAGCGGTAGATCCTCTTTACTATTGTTTACATCAGGTATACTTGCCTCTTTCAAACTCGATATCGCCATTAGGAGGTCTCCTCTTCTTGCTGCTCACTGCTTCGATTGCAGTAGTCTGTGTCTGAGCATTGGTAAATAATTTGACCCGACTCATTATCGATGACTTCATCTAAGAAGGTTGTTTCACTTCCACAAATCCGACAAGCTGAGCCAGTAAAAGATTCGACTTCAAACGGATAATCCTCAAACTGCAAGGAGACTACATTCGTATAAGGGGGAACTGCATAAAGCTTCTTCTCTCTACCCGCACCCAATAAGGTTAAATGGTCCGCTTGATGAAGCTTGGGATTATCCCATCGTGGAATTGGACTTGGTGCCATTACATAACGGTTATGCACGATAACAGGATAATCTGCACCTTGCGTTATCGCTCCCCATTTAACGATGCTTTCATAAAGCGTCAACCAAATTCCGCTATAGTCCATCTCGCCATGCTGAATTTTGGTTACTTCCTCGCTTGGCTCAACATGTCGCAAGGGTTCTGGCTCTGGAACTTGAAGCACTAAGATTTGATTAGCACGCATCCGATCCTCTGGAATCCGATGGCGCGATTGGATAATGGTTGCCTGCGTGGTATCCTCCGTTGTGACAATATGGCTGGTTTCTTCAATCAATCGCCGAATACTTACCGCATTTACACTATCATCACTGCCTTGATCAATGACTTTAACGATATCGGTTTTTCCAATTAGGGATAAGGTAAGCTGCAAGCCGCCTGTTCCCCAGCCTCTGCCAATTGGTAATTCTCTTGAGCCAAAAGGTACCTGATAGCCTGGGATTGCAACAGCTTTTAGTGTTTTTCGACGTATCTCACGCTTCGAGCCCTCATCCAAAAAAGCAAAGTTATACTCCGCTGTGTTGAACTTCATCTGTTCTATTACTTTCATCAACGGCAACCTCCTCTGAAGCTGGCTTGTTCTTCCGTGCTTGTGTCTTACGGATTTGATCCAAGTAGGTTTGGAATGTCACATAATGCGGTAATTTCAAATGGGATACAAAACCGCCTGATTCGACACTATCGATATGAGTTAATACAAATTCTTCATTCTGTGCAGGTGCTGTTCCATTGGTTTCCAAGCTTCGCTCGAGAATTGACATCGATATGGCCTTCAGCTCGTTTTGTCCAAAGGTAAGCCCATAGCCCAGCAAGAATTGTACGTTGCCTGATTCTTTGTCTTGCGTAAAGGAGTTAATCGATTCGACTTCCGTCATTAAAGCCTCGCCAATATAGATGCCTTCTCCATCCTCATCGTTGCCGAACGGATGGGGGATATGAATCGGTGTGTAGCCAACTCGCAGCTCGCCGATGGTAGGATGGACTGCGCCATAACCACGCATCGAGGAGTAAGCCAAAGCTGTCATTGCCCCGGTTTCGCCTCTAGAGAGGGTCTGTAATCTAGCAGATCTACTGCACGGAAAGGTTAGCTTCTGGCGTGTAATATCGTAGGGCTCCTCGTCATTCGAGTTTATAACATTCGCCATTAAAGCTTGCTCTCTCAGCAGGTCGGCAATTTTCTTGAAATTCATACTGCTCTCATCCCAAGGCAAATCACTTAAATATTCCTCTACAAAAGCCTGGAGATCTTCAGTGGTTTCATTTTTTAAAGAGAAGTTCAGCATGCGATGGGTGTAATCGTTAGTTGGGCCTAAGACTTGTCCGCCCGGCATATCGCGGAAGGAGGATGAAATCCGTCGAATCACTCGCATGTTCGCTGGCTCAGACACTAAAGAATAGTGATTACGCGGTAGCGTAGAACGATAAGCGCGAACCAAGAAAGCCGCTTCCGCTGGATCGCCTTCCGCTTGTTTAAGTGCAATCGCCGCATACTCAGGGGCATACATCCCGCCTTCGCCCATAATCCGATCCACTAGCAAGCGAAGCTGTTTTTCAATCATCGCGATGTTAAGAACCGCGTCTGAATCCTTAGAGCGATAAAATTTAACAAGTTGCTCTGCTTGCTGAATCGCTTCTTGACCCCCAGTCACTGCTACATATGCCATGCTCCAGTCACTCCTTTCACAAGCGTAGTTCTCGGAATGGCAATTAATTCACCCTGCTCTGTATAGAGGATAAGATCGATTCCAAGTGGGTATTCCTCCACCAACCGAGCTCTAATCTCAATCCATATAAGGGACAAGCCATTTATAGTACAGATGGTTTCCGTTTGGATTCCTGGTCCTGTTAGCTTTAGTGAGTAGCCTTGATCTTGAGTGGTAGATTCGTTTAAGCCTTGTACTCGGATGAAAACAGTTGCTGATTTCTCTGGAGAAGATAGTGTCCCTATTTTTAATTGGGATTGGATTTGGTTGATAAAGCTCAAATCTTCAGTACCCTCTACGAATACATAATCCGCAGGAACATAATCAACTAATTTGCAATAGGTCAATCGGCGAATCGTTTCCGTCCAGCCATCATGACCCTGCATATGGACAGCGAATGTAACCTCTCCATCGAGCAAAGCAAGTGCCATTGCAGCCGCAGGCTTGGAGGTTCCTTCGGGAATATCGATTCCACGGACTCTGTCTCCGAGCTCACATACCAAACCAGGTCTTGACATGGCGTGCAATATAACACGGTAAACCTCTTGTGTATCATGTACCCGATCAAAGCTTAGTTCTTTAAGATTTGGATTTGGCATGATATTCTCCCATCGTATCGAAATTAACCTTGGACTTCATAATCCGCGAGTGCTCCAGACGTTTTTCGTAGTCGATTCGTAATTCTTCTTCCACTAGCAGCTTTTCCCACTCCAATGTCTCTGGCAGATTAGCATTATAGGCATAATCGATAATCGCTAGCTGATAAGCCCGATTCGGATCTTCACCCATGATCGCTCCAAATCCATAAATCGAACCCACTGCAACCGTACATTCTGTAATCAGTATTTCGCCCATATAAAATGGATTACCTGAAACAGAATCTCGCGCTTTGTTCATCACCAGACTTTTTTCAGGCTCTCTTACAATGGTTACGGTGTCGTTCTGCAAAACCTGCAATGCGAGCTTTTCTAATAATTTCGGATCACCTTCGACTAAAATATGCGTTAAGCGTGATTTTTTCATTGGGGCCTCCTTAGAGTTTTCTTTAGAAAACGGATTAACTCGGCTTACGTTCGCAAGCCAGCATCGTAAGAATTAGCTATTCAAACTGTATAGATACACGACAAAGATCACCACGATATTTGGCTGAGGTATATTCAACTAGACGTTGGTTCTGATCCCTCATCACACTTTCGATGTGCAGCAGCGTAGTGCTGGGTGAGATTTTCAAATGAGTCGCTTCTGCTGAGTTTGGGTAGATAGCTTCAAATGTAGACCAGATCCGAGCAAGCTCCACTTGATAATCCTCTCGTAGCAAAGCATAAAGCGATGTAAATGCAGTGGACTGATCTGGGAAATGAGGGAAGTATCGCTCAGGTAACCAGGTCTCATTCCAAGCAAGCGGGATTCCATCGGCGTAACGTAGAATCTCAAGTCGGATTCCCTTTTCGTCAGGTGCCATTTTCAATAACTCCGCTATCCGTTTAGGCGGAAGGTTCACCTCGCTTTTTAAAACCTTGGCACTTGGCTTGCAACCCAGCTGTATCATTACATCCGTAAAACACATGGCTTGAGTAATCGTATATTGGATATCCATCGGCTTCTCACAGACATAATGTCCTTTGCCCTGCTGTGAGCGGATAATCCCTTTTTTATTCATAAAATCTAACGAATGTCGAATCGTATACCGATTGACTTTAAAGCGGCGACTTAAATCCGCCTCCGACGGCAACGGTCCACCAATTACATAAAGGCCATTATCAATTTCCTTTTGAAGCGTATCTGCAATAGCTAAGTAAGGAGAAACCGCTAGCTCTGGCTTATGGATTGTATGCAATTGATTACCTCCACTCATTAGCTGTATTTTTCTAAAAATAAATCCATGTTCTTCATATCCTCTATACCAGCCGCAATTGCCTCTCTAGACCAATCCCACCAAGCAATCGCTTCTAGCTTACGAACCACATCCTGCTCAGAGCCCGTATCTATCTCATAAGAACCGCTGCGATAAGTAATGTGATGCTGCGTCACTCGCCACATCGGGTGATTTCCTGGATTAATGCAGGCATGAGAAGCTATCGAGCAAAACTTGCCCATCTCCGTATAATGAATATTGACCTCGTCCATTAAATAGGTGTAATCTCCAATACTCGAATCGACAAGCAGCACTCTATGTCCAACTTCTGTCCAAGCACCCAAATAGCTGTTATATATATTCGCTGATTCATGAACTGTAGGCTGCTCTGAAAGCTTTTTAATTTCTTGAGTATCGCTTACTTGTTAATTGAAGCTTAACTTGGCGACAACATGGCTGTATTAACTTGGTGTGAAGGTAGTGTAAATATCGGTGTTAAATTTCCTTAACCAAAAGAAAACTATCCCGCTGTCGCGGCTTAGCTTGATTTAAAGCGGCGTAAAGTTTACTATCTTTTCAAAAAAACAACCGCTACTCAAAAGTGAGTAACGGTTGTTTTTAATTACCTTTTTACAAATAAAGAAGATGAAGAGTAATCCAAGATCCTAACGAAGCAACTAGAGAACTACTAAAGTGTAAACACAATAATGTTGTGTATCATACCGGTCAAGAGAAAATAGCAATCGGACTACGAAGTTATCCTCACTCATGATTTACTCCAAACGTCCATGACGATTTGTTACAACGGTCGCTCTTTAACAATCGACAATTTAGTGGTTGATACTGGCGGTGGAGACGAATACACTTTTCAAAAACACCTTGATCAGACTCAAATAGGGACGTGAATAGCTCACGTCCCCATTTCGTCCCCAACTCCTCTATTCACTCACTCAAAACCCTTATGTTAAAACTTAATATACATCTGCTAAAAAGCACCCCTCAAACCCGCATTCCACCGTTGCCCGTATGAATAAACACTTGCTACAAAAGAGTGATTTCCTCAATTTTTTACCCAACTTTTTCTATCACAACTTTATTGAAATCTGAATAATATCTTGCCACAAACACAGGTAAAGCCTAAGATTTGCAGATTCCGCTCCCTCTCCAATCTCCACAATCCCACGCCCAGCATGGCATCTCAGCCCTTCTCTCGTCTTTTTCTTCCCCACGTTAAATAGCTAACAATCTACCGTCAGAGCAGTAGATAACATAGGTAAGCGCTGGATTTAGGAAGAAATTAATCAGAGTAAATGATCGATTAAAAAACGAGAAAAATCTTGAGATAAGATTAAAAGCTGGAGGAAAGAGTCGAGCGAAAAGCAGGAGGAAATCCTGAAAATCGGTCGGCTCTACGGAATCGCATGGATCTAGGGTTGCACCGTGCTCTATTTAGCGATTTAATGGTTTTATCACGACTTTATTTGATATTTAGCACGGCTTTATTTGTAATATCACGGGTTTATTAATTCTTTACATAGTAGGGAATGAGGGTTTAGATGCAGTGTAAATTCGACTAATTACTAAGTGATTCGTGTTCATTCAAGAGGTTTACATGAAAACTAATAGTTAATTTATACACCTTTTCTTCAATAAAGTCATTCATGTAAGTCAATATCACATCGTTAAATTTTTCATCGATATTTTCGTTAAAAATAACCGTGTTATGTAGTATAAACTCCAAAGAAATCACTCCTTAATATGAATATCCATAACAGATATCTCCATTTGGATATGATTTTATACTCCCCATTCTGATTATCTCCAAATTAATAAAAAAACGAAGCTTTAATGAAAGAGCAAAAAGAATTACAAGAACAAGCACACTAAAACGCAAGTGGGGACCTGAGTTTATCACGTCCCCACTTCTAATCGAACTATCGTGTCCCGTTAGTTGAATCGGTGACTTAAAAATTACAAACCAATCAGGATACTGATCTCTGGTAATAACACCATCTCGGGAAAATACCGCTCGCTTTCAAGATCATACATTTATTCAAAATACTCTAACTAAAATAGCAATAAGAGCTATGATTCCAATCAAAATGAGTAAATTTGTCACTTGCCGCCAGAGACCAGGAGCACCTTGGGAATGAAGTTTCTTTTCGTTCACATCAAAGTTAGCTTTAGCCCCATGAGGATCTGCTGAATGAGAGAACGGTTTCTTTTCATCTAACATTATATCAACCCCTCGTCAAATATTTTGTCCACATAATTCCATATAAACCTATATGACGATATTATACCCTGTCAAGTGCTAGTACTTTCTGCACTATCCTGCCCGTTACTTAAGTAAACAAAAGAGGAGCCACAGTCAAGTAAGCCCCTGCACTATCGTGTCCCGTTAGCGTAAAGCTTACCGGGTTGTGGCCCTTCATGGAGCAGCCCAGTATAGATGGGTGCAAGACCAGACCTACCAGAATGAATCCAATCAGTAATAGCGGAGTAGGCACTGGAAGCAAGATGATAATTCCGCCTACAATGAAAACGAGCTGACCTAAGCGGATTAACACACAGTTTAGAACCTTCAGCGTTATAAAGCCAGTAATAAACCTTCACACTGTAATTCCTCCCATATTATAAAGATATCCACCAGGCTACCGTCTCAGCCGTAACATCTCTTGCACCAACCAAATAACTGGCTCCCCATAACCCTACCGTTGCTTCAACCCCACAATACAAAAAAACGTGATAAGGGTTAGTTTGACACCTCTGATGCGAAACACACCCATTCTGACCCCCTCTTGACAAAGGACTGA
The DNA here is from genome assembly GCF_056786405.1 of Paenibacillus sp. Y859. Classification (NCBI taxonomy): domain Bacteria; kingdom Bacillati; phylum Bacillota; class Bacilli; order Caryophanales; family Paenibacillaceae; genus Paenibacillus; species Paenibacillus sp. Y859. Next base: position 91,994 of record NZ_JBXCIZ010000010.1, read on the forward strand.
ACATAAGACAAAATTTGAGTATATACTCAAATAAAATGATATTCGTATTCAAAGGGAGGACATATTATTTTGCCAATAAAAGAGGACAAGGAATCCAAGAAGGAGCTTATTCTTAAGGCAGCACTGAAGCTTTTCTCGCAAAAAGGCTTTCATGCTACCACGACCAAAGAAATCGCGAATGAGTGCGGCGTTGCGGAAGGACTTATTTTCTACTATTTCGGCGATAAACGGAAACTTTTACTCGATCTTGTGAACAATTTTTCTTTTGCGTTGCGAATACAGGAGGAGAAAGAAAAGCTTGCGCAACTGCCGCTGGAGGAAGCGCTCGTTCATTACGGGATGAGATACCTACATTTTCTGAAGGAAAATTTAGATTACATTATGCTTATTTGGTCTCCAGAAATGATTCAGGATGAAACGGTATCCCAAGGGGTGCTTCATCTGATCAAGAATATCGGTACAATTGGCAGTATCACACTTAACAATGGAACTTCAAGTGAGCAATGGGATGAAGGTTCTTATGAAGTTGCCATGATGTCGCTCACGTCATCTATTCTCGTATACGTTATTATCCGTTCCCGCTTTGGACACAACGTTTTCATGCTCGAAGAAGAGCCATACATTCGCCATCTTGTGCATTTGCTGTTGCATGGCCTGATCGTACAACAATAGCTAAAATATAGCTGATTGCAGTTGTCTATAATGAAACAGTCCACGGCAGCCATTCTTTTTTCCTCTAATTTAAGTGAGTACTCAATTAATTATTATTTAGGAGTGAAATGATATGGGTACATTTATCGAATCATATGGCTCATGGGCCTTAATAACTGGAGCATCCTCCGGTATTGGCGCCGAATTTGCCAAGCAACTTGCAAGTCGCGGGATGAATCTGGTATTGGTTGCACGCCGTGAAGACAAGCTGAATGAATTGGCACAGACTTTAGTTAAGGAGCATGGAGTAGAGATAAAAGTAGCCGCCGTTGACTTAACTCGGCCAGATTTTTTAACTGGGATCCTTGCTATAACAGATACGATTGAAATTGGCTTATTAGTCAATTGCGCAGGATTCAGCATCACGGGTGCATTTTTGAAGAACGATATACAGAAAGAATTGGATATGCTGCATGTCAATTGTTTAGCGCCTATTCTATTGGCCTATACGTTCGGCAAGCAAATGGCCGTTCGCAAGCGCGGAGGTATTGTTTTCGTTTCATCCAGTGTCGCTTTCAGTCCTGTGCCTTACTGGACACATTATTCCGCTACGAAAGTTCACAACGCTTATTTTGGAGAAGGTTTGTCATATGAATTGAAACATGAGGGAATCGATGTGCTAACCGTATGTCCTGGGGCAACGAAGACGGAATTTCAAGAGGTTGCAGGCATTAGTGACGTTGGAGCAATGAGTGCGTCATCCGTCGTCACAGCAGCCATACGTAACCTTGGGAAAAAATCACTTATTGTCCCAGGATGGCATAATCGATTCTTATATGCAGGCGTCAGTAAGCTTCTGCCCAAGAGGTTGAAGCTACGTTTCTTCGCCTACGTTATCCGTACAATGCAACGAAAGGAAGGCGATGATAATGTTATGGTACATAAATGAACTTATCAGCACAAAAACCTTGATATGGTTGCTGCCGATCATATTTTTCATCCATGACGGAGAAGAAATTGTGACGTTAGAGAAGTGTCTGAGGGTAAATAAGGACCATCCTTTTTTAGCTATGGGAAACCGCCTGATTAATTGGGAAAAGCGCATCATATTTCAATTTACGTTTGCGGTATTGCTGCTCGGTTCGTTTCTTAGTTTAATAACATACTTGGCTATAAAAGATTTCGACAGTAACGGCAAACTAAATATGCTGTTTGTTGGAATCGTTGCCGTGATTTTGCTGGATGGTATTAAACATGTTGGGGTGACCATTGCATTAAAAATGTACTCTCCAGGTGTCATCACAGCATCGTTACTTGAAATCCCCTATTCCACGTATACCCTTTATAGATTATTCGACGCAGCTGTGATAGATGTAGTGACGTTTCTGATAGGTACTGTTATCGCGCTACTACTCATCCTTTTCTTGGTATGGTTCGGTCTTACACTTGGAAGAATGGTTGCACCACGTCAACAAGAGTCTAAGCGTGTAATTTGACCAAATATTGAGATCATTCTTAAATGTAAACTTATCTTATAACCCTGCCATATCGTAGAGATAATATCCAAAACCATTTAGGAAAGGGGGATCAAACCCCTAACCTCTATACTGCCAGTGTAGCGCTCTGCCAGCTGAGCAATGACCCCGTGCAAATTGTCTTACTTTTTGAATAGTTTTTTCGAGTGTGTAACCAACAAGAGGTGTGCTCCAAGCTGAGCTAAGCCCCTCCTTCTAGCAACTGAGCGAACCTGTCACATCTCATACTAGTGAGTGACTATAGTAACATGGAATTGTTGACAAAGGTTACTATTTCTCTCCTAATAAAGGGCGATATTATCAGGGTGCAAACGAAAAACAAGACTTAATCGTCTAACAATAAGCGAACAAGGAGAATGAAAAGTGAACGGATTAACCATTTATGGATTCATGGTTGTGATTTTAGGGTTAGTATTTTGGAGGCGCACTAGGGCGATGTTTCGCCCGATTCAAGGGTCGGGGATCAAAATTTTGCTCCCGATACTCTATTTATTTCCGGTGATTTCTATGTTTTCACAACTTCCATTCCACTTGAAAATTCGGGAAATTGGCGTAGCATCTTTGATCGGGGTATTACTGGCAGTTCCTCTTATGTTGACTACCAACTATGAAATTCGTCAGGACGGACAGATTTATGCACAAAAAAATAAATCCTTTTTTATCGTTTTGATTGCAGTTGTGGTGATTCGATTCGTAGCAAGACAATATTTTTCTGGCATGGATCCAACAAGTCTAGGTATGCTTTTCTTTATAGTTGCTTTTAGCTATGTAGTACCTTGGAGAATTGCTTCCTTTATTAAATTTAGAAAGGTAAAACTGTTACAGGCTCTTGGCGAAGTGACTTCCTCCTAAAAATTATATTACCAGAATACGGTTGTGATTATTTTGCTAAACTGCCCGTTAGTTTAGCAAATAAAAAACGGCTGCCGAAGCAACCGCTATTCCACTATCGTGTCCCGTTAGCTTAATAACTCGGAGTACTTTTTGGCCCACGGCAGTGTATAGAAGTTCTATGCGTCCGACAACACCTAAAATTTATTAATGTTCTTGACACCCAACAGATTGAACTAAAAACACTCGGTTGGAATTTTGACCAGCTTTACTTTATTACTGACGCCACGTTCCGCTTGTATCTCTTTCTGGCATGGATGAAGGGGAAGACAATCGGTTCACTGCTCCCTGTGCGAACCAAGTCATCCATCTATCAAGAAATTCATTTTCATTGCCAATTTCGATCCGAATGAATGGCCAAGACACTTGAAATTCCGTCAATGCTCGACTAAGAGCTTTTCCGGACTCTTCACCGGGTGAGAGAGAAAATGGATTTTGGCGCCCTCTCCTATTGATTATTGGCGTAAACATATATGCGGTTTCGTACCAATGGAATACCCCTTCTTCTTCAGCGTCGCAGTACCAGAGTGAATGCCCTCTTCCCTCGTATTCATAGCTGTTTGGTGGAATTCGAACTTCAATTGAAGTATGTGCCAGCACCTGAAAGGCTGGCTTGGAATGCCCCCAATTGTTGTTATTGGTCTCTTCAACAGGCTGAACTGTTAGTGTGGAAGGTCCTAATTTGGCGGACAAACCATGTGAGTAATCCCCACCATTATCAAGGATCTGGACTTTCCGTGTCGTCCCAATCCACTTGTTTCTTATTTGTTCTATCGTTGCGCTCGGAGCATTATCACGGATTGATTGTTCTAGTTGGTTGAGAACCATAGAAAAAATTTGACTTGCGGATTTTACAATCTCTTTCTTTCGCTGATCCTCATCCTCAGTTGCTGACCGTGCTGCCATTTCACTGGCTAATTGTTGAGACTGAGCTAAATTAGCTGACTGTAGAAGTGAAGCACCTCCAGATGATGGGCGAAGGATTGGAGTAAGGCGAGCCAAGAAGTTTTCGGCTAACGGCCGTACTTCTGGAGCCTTCATCAGACATTGAGCTACTAAAGCTGTTAAAAGCGGCGGGCAACCAGTCAACGGAGGAGGATTCTGCGTTAGATGTTCTTGCCTAGGATCAATACCGAGAAACGGTCGTCGACCTGTGATTAGTTCGAAACCAATAACGCCCAACGAATACATATCCGAGGCTGCAGTAGCACGGTAATATTGCCATCTTTCCGGTGCGTTATAGGCACCCGTCCAAGAGAACTTATGAGTGTCTGCTGCAGTCGAAGCTTCTGCATACCGTGCTATCCCAAAATCGGATATACACCATTGTCCATTAAGAAGCAGGATATTCTCCGGTTTAAGATCTCTGTGAACAACCGTACCCTTAATATCAGACAATGCTGTAGCAATGTCTGATAAGACATTCACAGCTTCAGAAACAGATAAACTCCCCTTCTCATTAAGATGGTCACGTAAAGACTTTTCTCCCCGTGGCATCAAAAGAACCCAGTTATCCTCAAATTCACCGGAATCAATTATGGGGATTATGTTACGAACACCACTAAGATCTTCAAACAAAAGCTCACGATCTGCGCCAGGCGTCTTTGGAATGAGTTTAATTGCTGCTTTTACGTCACCGTTTTCATTTTTAGCTTCAAAAACTCTTCCAAAGCCACCACTTCCGAGTGAATATCCAAGTGTCCATCTTTGTTTCAGATCAATTTCCATCCTAATTTGACACCCCTGATTAATATTTTGACAGTCTCAATAACAATTAAGCTCACTATAACAGAATAACAAAAGTCTAGCAGGCTTGTCCTTCAAAAGTCTATAAATAAACCATTCGTTTAACGCATGGTTTGCGGCAGCAAGTACAATCGTGTCCCGTTAGTTGAATAATTCGACGGCATCATCATGGCAATTAAAGCTATTTATTGAGACCGACTGACAGACCCAATACTCAAATTATAAAAATGTTTAACCGTCACGCCAAAAGCAGTTTTTTTCAAATGAGCTGATTATCCAATAAATTATTTATAATATAATACTCTAATATTAGATTCTATTGGATCTTTATCTGTAGCCTCACCAGTAGTCCAATCTGCCTTAATATACTCCTCCCACCTATGTGCTTTACGAGCCTTCTCGTTTTGTCGAGCGTGATCGTCTTCGAACATTTGTCTATGCATCTCCTGCTCATACTCGGGATCAATGTATTCATGCTCAAGTTCCTCGTCATAGCTTAACCCGTACTGATTCTGTCTAAAATTATAACCCGACCCATGATAAGGAAGACCATTTTTCAGAATACCCGTAAATTCATAAAAGGAATCCCTTGTAAGTTCGAATGCCTCCCCTTCCCATGGTTTAATACCGTTTTTAATCTCCCCTTTAAAAACTAGCTTCCCGTTTTCTCTTAACTCACCATTCTTCGGGTAGTCCTTCTCCCAGATACCTGAAAAACACTTTTTTTCCTTTCGATAAGATGTACCCTCACCTTCTCTTTTACCATCCATTAGATAACCCTCGTACATCTTCTCGTCTTCGGCATTATATTTAATAACCAAACCATTAACAGGTTCATTATTCTCTATTTCAGCGTTATAGATATCTTTTTCTGCTTTAAAGTCATGGATTATTACATTAGTTATTACTGGGGGGCCTTCGTCCGACTCTGCTTTTTGAATTACAATATTGTATGCAACACTTGACGGTGATCCATAAATCCTTTCACCTCCCCGAAATTCAGCTCCGCCATATGTAAAAGAACCAACAAGAATTTTATTACCAAGAGCATCAAATAGCGTTGAAGTGCTCCCCTCTCTAAAATAGGGATACTTATCGACATCTATATTCATTACATCCCCTTCACCGTCAAATTTGATCAAATCCTCTTTAATTTTATTCGAGGGAAAAGTAGCTTTGTGAACCTTTCGGATAATAACAAGGAGTTTCAGTGACATCTTACTCTCTGTACTTAACCAATGTGAATATTGAATTATTATTTGCATTGGTACTCCCTCTACAAGATACTTCTCAGAAAGCTTTTTCACATGTTTTGTTATTTCGACTGGTTCCTTATGTATTTCAAGAATAGATTGTAAGGTCAGAAACTCCTCATAAAACCGAAAAAGATATTTCATTTCTTGCTCTGAGAGTTCATTCCTGAGGGAAGCAACATTCTTCATCCAATCAGTACTTAGGTATAGTCGAGATGGATTCGGTTCCTTATTACTTATAACCAAACTTTTATATAAATCAACTAGATTAGTAATTTGTCGTTGAACATCATAGTATACAATTAATGCGTGCTCTTGAATAACTGTTTGATCCCTTTGAATTTCTAACTTCTCCGACCTTTCTGTGACTTTTAAAGTACTATCACTTACTTTCCAAATTAAATAGCTAAAAACAATCGTACTAATTAATGAATAGATGCCGAGCAAAGAGGAGATTACCAAAAATAACGAAGCTACAGCGTCTTTTGTTCTGTTGGGTTGACCACGAAAGCTGTACATCGCTTTAACAGCCTCAGTTAAGTCACCAAAAATTAAATAGGCAACAACTATTGTAACTATAGCTGGCACAGCTATTCCTAATAGCAAAGCAATCCATAACAGTCGATTTGATTTCATTTTATTTCTCCTTCACATGATTACTAAGTCCTAACAATGAAGATGTTTAATTATGATAGCCTCTTTCCAATATGCATTGATCATTATTGTAAACTGCCCGTTACTTCAATAGAAAAGAGGAGCAGATACCTCGGCAGGTCTACTCCTTATTTGTTTAACTCTCGTGTCCCGTTAGCTGAATGACATTTATTAATCAGCGAGAGCACGTTTTATGATCGCTTTTGCTTCAGCAACCAACTTTTCATCTTTATAATCAATTGCCTGCATCATGATCAAAATGGGAATGTATATGGCTATCAATCGAGCTAATATCTTCGTTTCTTCATCGACATCCCCATATTCTTTGAAAAAGTCTGAACGCGCATCGGGAGGCAAAAAGCTATACGCGACATTCAAGTCGCAAGCAGGATGTCCGATATTGATATCCCCCCAGTCGATAATCCCTGAAACTATTCCATTCTCGTCTACCAGCATATTTTTAAAATGAAGGTCTCCATGGAGGAATACGTTTTTGGGTTTCACTTTTTCAATTCCAAGCTGTTCCAAATAGTTCGATATTTCACGATACTCTTCTTCACTAAAATGAAGGGCAAGGTCGGAAATGAATTTATGCAACTTTTCTTTACGCATTGCAATATCAATCAAATTTCTATGGTCATGTTGAACTCCATTTTCTTGGGCAATTTGCACAGGGAATGCATGTAAGCTTTTTAAAAATTGCGCGAGCGTTGTTGCTGATAACGCACGTTGCTTATCAGTTAATCCGATTGGAAACTCTCCTGATAAATAGGGGTAGCCTAGGAAAGGTGCAGGATAATTATAATCCCCTTCCCCAAAAAATAGCGGTAACGAATATGCAATGGAACAATAATCTTTAAGCTTAGGTAGTATCTTTCCTTCCATCCTTAAACAATTAATTGCAACTTCTCTTCTTGGAAAGCGAAATACATATTCGGCCCCGACAAGAAAAACAGTATTATCCCAGCCGTATCCTAGTTGTTGTACGCTTTGTGAAACTAACTGCGGAAACTGACTGCTTATTAATTTATGAGCCAATTCTTCTGATACTTCCCATTCCGCATCCCATTGATTCGTACTTCCCATACCCATTTATCGACTCCCTCACGAAAATAGAAAATAGGCTCGACTAGCCTGTTCCATTTACAACATCATATCATTAATTTGTTCTTCTGTTCGAGAACAACCTTACCGTCTGTTCCTCTATCCTGCCAGTTAGCTGAGCGGATTTCCAGCAATGCAACACAAGCGATGGATCGCATCCACCGTTGTGCTATCGTACTTCGTTAGCACAATGATAACTAACTACTTAAAATAGTCTATGATCTCATCTGGCAGTTTGCTCTCAATATGAGGAAGTCCAAAGTGCCCATCCTTTTCCATAACCCCATAGTTATACCCTAACGAATTATCACCTATAAACAGAACTGTGTACTCAGGTCCCTTTTCGAATTGAAATTCATTGTGTGGTCCTTGCTGGTTGAATAAGAGGCGAAAAGAGTTTAAATCCTCTCCAATCAGTTCACGTAGTAACAAATTACCCCTAAATATTTTGATTTGGTTAACTTGTTGATTTTCAATCTTGGGATAATGGGATTTCCCGTCTTCATCGTGTAGTACATAGATTAGATAACCAGAGATATTAGTTACTAAGCCAGCATTTTCATTGTCGGCTTTAACTGCAATTACATCATGTTCAGGGAAAATAAAACCTCCTGACAACAAAGATGACGCACAGGATCAACAATTCCTGGCGTCATCTTTATGTTCTTTTAGGTTGTTCTCCGATCAATTTTTACATCAATGCACTTTTTAGTCGTCTGTACTACCGATATTGATGATACTGTTCTACAGACTAAAACCCAGCATTTATAAGGGGCTCAACATTCTGTATTATTCTTTATCAGCAGCGCCACCGACTCCACATGCACCGTATGCGGGAACATATCCACCGGCTGCACCTCAACTGTGCGGTAGCCGCCATCCTCAAGCACTCTCAAATCCCTCGCTAACGTCGAGGGATTACAACTCACATATACAACTCGCTCCGGCTGCATCGCTAGGATCGTCTCCAATAATCGTGGATCGCAGCCCTTGCGCGGTGGATCGACGACGATCACGTCAGGCGTGATGCCTTGCTCTTTCCAGCGTGGAATAACGTCCTCGGATGCACCCACTTCAAACTCCACATTGCTCATGCCGTTCAATTCAGCATTGGCCCGAGCATCTTCGATGGCTTCAGGAACAATCTCTACCCCATAGACTTGCTTCGCATGCTGAGCTAAGAATAGTGATATCGTACCAATTCCACAGTAAGCATCTATCACGGTTTCTGCGCCAGTTAATCCTGCATACTCTAAGGTCTTTCCGTACAACACTTCGGTCTGCGCTGGGTTCACTTGATAGAAAGAGCGTGCAGAGATGGCAAATTTAACATCACCGATATAATCATAGATGACTTCATTTCCCCACAGCACGCTTGTCTTATCACCGAAAATGACGTTCGTCTGTTTGGAATTGATATTATGACAGATACTAGTTACAGCTGGCATAGCCTTTGTAATCTCAGTAATCCAAGACTCTACGTTTGGAATTTTCGCACCATTTGTCACTAATACGACCATCATTTCTCCGGTACGAAAGGCTACTCTGACAACGACGTGGCGAAGCAGGCCTTGCCCTGTTTCTTCATCGTACGCTGTGATGCCGAGCTTACGGCCGATAGCTTTAATATGGGAGACGATCTCATCATTGTTCTCATGCTGTATAAGACATGCTTCCATGTCGACAATTCGGTGACTTCCTCGTGCATAGAAACCACCTACAAGCCCTCCCTCGAATTCTCCGATAGGCACTTGGGCTTTATTACGGTAACGCCAAGGATCATCCATTCCAAGCGTAGGTAACACTGTAATCCCTTGCTCAGCGTTTTCCCCACTAATTCCCTGCCCGGCACTTTCCCTACTCTCCCCTTCACCTAGCACATCCAATTTTCCAATGCGCACTAGGTTGTCCATTACTAACTGGCGCTTCCACGCCAATTGTGCTGTATAGTCCATATGTTGCAGCTGACAGCCGCCACATTGGTCATAGATCGGACAAGGCGCCTCCATGCGATCTGGGCTCTGAACAACGATTTCCACAAGCTTGGCATAGCCATATTGCTTCTTCGTCTTCAACACTTTCACACGAACTTTTTCTCCTGGGAGCGCACCCTGCACAAAAAGGGTATAGCCTTCTGTCCGGCCTACCCCTTCCCCGTCATGGTTCATACCAATGATGTCAATCAAGACTTCATCATTCTTGGATACCGGTAATCCGATCAATGGAACTGGATTGCTCCGACGATCAGATTGCCGACCGCCACGGTTTCTTCTCATGATGCTATATTCACTTCTTTCCTTAACTTACGATTTCGCGAAAATCTGTAAGTGATGTTTGAGATTTTCAAATGTTCCAGGTAGAGTACCACCGAGTTCTCCATCAAGATTGAGCAACACTTCACCAGGTGAAGTAACTTCCATATAATCCGTTTGGAAATGAATCACTTTCTTGTCTTTAAGATGTTCTCCACGGATCGCCATACTGACGACACGAACGAATTCAGGCAACGTACAGTTCTTTAGTGCAATCACATCAAAAAGACCATCATCAATACGAGCACTAGGTGCTAGCAACTCAAAGCCACCTACAGAATTCGTATTAGCAATCAAGAACAGCATGAATTCATCATGAAGATTGTCTTGCCCATTCGCTTTAATGATGAGTTCCTGGGGGGACAAACGTACCATCTTCTCAATCCCTTTAAGATAATAAGCCAGTTGTCCGATTAATGTCTTCAGCTTGCTTGGTACATCATATGTTAATTCTGTAAGTGTTCCTCCACCTGCAATATTAATGAAATAACGATCATTTGCTTTACCTACATCGATTGGTCTTGTCTCTTGTTTAATAATCAGATCACAATATTCTTCCCAGTTCTTAGAAATTCCAAGACCTCGAGCGAAATCGTTCGTCGTTCCGAGCGGAAATAAACCAAGCGGTGGAAGATTCTCTTTTCCCGCCATACCATTGACCACTTCATACAACGTACCATCACCACCTGCGGCAATGATCAGATCATACCCTCGTTCTATGGAGTCCGCAGCTTCACGAGTAGCATCTCCCTCACCCGTCGTAGCATGGACCGAAGTCTCAATACCACCTTGGTCAAGCCGTTCTAGTATATCAGCCAGTCTTCTTTTCATTTCCTCTCGTCCAGAGGTCGGATTATAAATCAACCTTGCTCTCTTCATACAAGAAACCACCTGTTTTCAATATTTAATCATTTGTAACATAGCATAAATCTGTTTACCTATCCAATGAGTTAATAATGGATGTGGCAATAGCGCTTCACCAGAATAGCGATATTGAAATCCATCAAGTCGCTTCGGTATCACATTTTGAGTGAAATATCCTTCACTTAAAAAGAGTGGAAATACAATCACTTCATATCCTCGTTCATTTTGCCAATACGCCATTCTTTCCTTTACAGAATCCGGGTTCAACAGCGCGTAATCTACGGCAGCTGCATCACTAATTCGTTGTAATTTAGCAGTTAGTGATGATATTCCCAGTTCCCAGCGTTGGCGAAATTGATCATAAATACTTCCATGTCCTATGAGGAGAATCACTTTCTGATCATGTTCTGTGAATTGATATTGTACCTTATCCCATATCATCTGAGCAACATCGTCATCATCATCCATCGGAATACCATAATGTATATTCGCTTGAATATGAAAAGGAGCAAGGTCGGTATCGCAATCTGCCATCTCTTTCGCCCCTAGTGCGTAAGCAATTTCATCAACATGGGTACTTCCCGAAGATACAAATAGTGGAATGACCACGATGTCAGTCACACCTTGTTCTTCAAGGTGATTTATTCCATCCTGAATCAACCTACCGTCTACTAACTCCAAGAACGAAACCGCCACAGGAATAGGATCCTGTAGCGGTAATTGATTCACTGCTTCATCCACTAGTTCTACCCAGGATGATTCCCTCGAACCATGGCTAATAATTAATATACCAGGACTCTTCATGTTGTTACCGCCCTAAACGTTCCAATGACATTTTATAACCATCATTACCATAATTCAAACAACGCTTCACACGGGAGATTGTAGCTGTACTAGCACCCGTCTCTGCCTCTATTTGATTATATGTCGATCCTTTTCCTAACATACGTGCCACTTCCAGTCGCTGAGAAAGTGATTGCATTTCATTCACTGTGCACAGATCATCGAAGAAGACATAACATTCTTCTATATTTTTAAGAGTTAATATTGCTTCAAATAATTGATCCACGTTCTTGTCATTGAGCTTCTTTAATTGCACCACTAATCATCCCCTACTATTACTATGTAATCCCATTGTACTTTAGTCGGTACGATCTTTTCAAGCATTAACGATTTCACGTATTAAAGTAAATTGACAATTTCATCACATAACATGATTTATCTAAGCATTTTCCTTCTATAGGCTTACGCCCGTTTCCGCTCCTATCCCGTATTACCCAGGCATTCGTCCATACTTTATGTTCGCCTATCACATACAGTGTTGTAAACCAATCTGAAAAGGATAGTGATAATCATGGCAGAGCACTACCATCGTAATTCTCCGAACAACCAGCGTTCACTCGGTCCTTTCTCTTCGCCTTCATCTAACAATTCATACCCTGGAATTAATTCCTCAGGAGATGTTCCACAGCTTGGATCCTCCGGGTTAACACCATATCAAGGGGGTGGGCTGAACGAATTAGGTGCGGCTGAATTGATTGATCCCGTGGCAACGGCAACTACGACATTATTACCTGTTGCGGAAACTGCTGCCAAAGCAGGTGGATTCTCTCTTGCTAGTTTAGGTGAACTCAAAGGTGTGATCGATAGAATGGGAGGTGTTGACGGGATTGTCAGCTCCATGGGAAAGTTCCAGAAAGTCATGGCTGGTGTCCAACAAATGGCTCCTATGATCAAACTCATGATGGGCTCCTTCGGAAAAGGGAAGTCCAAAAGTACTTCCTTAGAGGGCGATGACTTATACTACACTCCCCCCAAACGTCGACGCAAGAAGTCATCTTCTACTAATAAACAGAAACAGATATCACGCCGTAAATCCACAAACACCACCAAGCCCACGCAGATCAAGAAACGTTCAACCTACAAAAAGAAATAAAGTCATCCTGTCTTATATACACTCCATCATATATTCCAGGAAGGGTGCCGCATTTATACAACAGCACTCTTCCTATTTAAACCAGCCACGTCGAATGAACCACATCACCATGCCACCGCCAAGCAAGAACATCATCGCCATCACGATAGCATAACCATATTTCCAGTTAAGTTCCGGCATATTAATGAAATTCATTCCGTAAATCCCTGCAATTAAAGTCAAAGGCATGAAGATGACCGTAATGACGGTGAGTGTCTTCATAATAGCATTCATTCGATTGGAATTGAGCGAGATATAGCTATCACGCAAATCAGCCGTCATTTCGCGATCAGCCTCAATCATGTCGGTTAGCTTGATCAAATGATCATAAATATCGGCAAAATACACCGTGTGCTCTCCACTATTCTTTATATGCTGAGAATTAATAATTCGATACATCAGGTCCCGCATCGGAACTATGGTCCGTCGAAGCTTTAATAATCTTCCTCGTAAGTCAAACACTTGCTTCATCAATTCTTCAACAGATTCATTACTTCCTTGATTCTCAAGCTCAGCCAACTCATCTTCTATACTGTAGAGCGATGGAAAATAACGATCTACCATCATATCAATCAGGGTATATGCGCAACCAACCGGGCCACGGGACCATATTATACGCTCATGGGCATGCTCAATAACTTGGGACCATGCATCGTCAATTTCAGACAGCTGTCGATGGTGAAAGGAAACCAGTAGATTATGATCTAGAAATAGGTCCACCTCCTCAACCTTTAACGTATCTGGATTCAGCGCATGGAGAACAAGAAATTGTAAATCATCATAAAAGTCCAGCTTCGGCCGTTGCAGTACATGCATACAATCCTCGATAGCTAGTGGATGGAAATGAAAATACGTATCTAGTAGTAACGCTTCCTTTGGTGTAGGAGAACTGAAATCCGTCCAGATCCATAGATAATCATCCATATGGATTTCTTCTAATGGTATCCCAATCTTTACTTCATGTGAGTGTGTAATGGCAAGTGTCCTAATCATCATTTATCCTTTCTGGTACAATCCCCGTGTATTTAAATAGAAAAAAAGCCAACCTTCGGCGATTGGCCTTCATCATTTAGAATAAGATTTTAAATATCAAACCAGCGAGCAGACCCGAAATTGGAATCGTAATAAACCAAGTTATAACGATCCTTCCCGCAAGTGACCATTTCACTTCAGATACCCGCTTCGCACTTCCAACACCTAATAAAGCTGATGTAATGGCATGTGTTGTACTAACAGGCATGTGAAGGACCGTCGCTGTTAATATGACAGAAGCTCCAGTCATATCCGCGGCAAAACCATTAATCGGTTCGATTTTGAAGATTTTAGTTCCCATCGTCTTAATAATTTTCCATCCACCAACGGAAGTACCTAACGCCATGGCGGTTGCTGCAGATATCTTAACCCATAGCGGTACCTCAAATGTGTCAAGCCTTCCTGATGTGACTAGAGCAAATGTGATAATCCCCATCGCCTTCTGCGCATCATTCGTTCCGTGTGTAAATGATTGCAGGGCTGCTGTCATTATCTGCATTGTGCGGAATCCCTTATTCACCGTGTGCGGACTCCTATTCGCAAATATCCATTTCAAGACTGTCATAAAGATATAACCAACAACGAATGCAATTAATGGGGAGAAGATGAGTACCATTACGATACCAATAAATCCTTCCCAATTCACTTGGCTAGATCCAGCTCCTACGAGTACTGCCCCTGCTAATGCACCAATTAACGCATGTGACGAGGATGATGGAATACCGAACCACCACGTCACCAAATTCCAGATGATAGCGGCAAGTAGAGTCGCAATGATTACCTGTAGCCCGTTATCGAGCATTGCAGGGTCAGCTACGCTCCCCCCAATAGTCTTGGCTACACCGGTAAACATCATTGCTCCGACGAAGTTCATACACGCAGCCATAATAATAGCAACTCTTGGTTTCAATGCACGGGTGGATACAGATGTTGCAATAGCGTTGGCTGTATCATGGAACCCATTAATAAAGTCAAATGCTAGAGCGAGAAAAATGACGATACCTAACACAAATAATGATGTTTCCATGTTCGTAAACCCCTTAAGAATTGCTCATAATAATTGATTCCAACATATTAGCCACGTCTTCACAAGTATCTGTAGTTTGCTCTAGACGTTCATAAATTTCTTTCTTCTTAATCAGTTGAATAGGATCACTAACGGTTGCGAACAAGTTCTTGATACAAATTCGAAGGAGGTCATCCCCTTGATTCTCTAGATCGTTCAAACGAATGGTGTATTCTCGAATAGCAAGCAACTTCTTGTGAGATAGCAAGTGAATAGCCTTCTGTATTTCATAAGCGCACTGACGTAATATCTCTGCAAACTGCACAATATACTCGTCCGGCGCATCAAGATTATACATATAGAATCGGGAAGCTGTAGCTTCTAATCCATCTATTACATCGTCTAGGCTAGATGTGAGCGCCAAGATATCATCTCGATCAATCGGTGTAATAAATGTTTTGTTGAGTTCTATTATAATGATATGTGTAAACTCATCACACTCCGACTCATACTTTTTCATTTGAGTTGCAAATGCATTGACATCTTTGAAATTCGCAACATTCTCAGCAAAATAATCAGCAGCTTGTACAATCTTATCTGCCATGTTCTCCATCGTTTCAAAAAAAATGTCCTTCTTCTTCAATCTCATTTGATTACCCCTTTACAGAAATATTGTCATAATTTCATCTGCCCAATTCAATTGACAACCTTGTTATTCTACCACAATCTGAATCTCTTTTGTGTAATCAAATTAGGTTCTTTTTACATAGTTCATCATTATATTTTACAAAAGTATATTTTTTGTGATGAAATGAAATTTATTATGACAAATTTTGAATATTTCACATCATTCTAAAGAAGGATTCGACACCGTCACATGACCCTCAAACGAAGGATCATTAGGTACAATATTTATGTAAGTCGTTCCCGGAACCAATGGAATCTCTTGCTCACCCTGCACGAATCGAATAACATCATCTTTGCGATGAATCCAATTCGCCTTTATCATCTGCCCACGTTGGAATATTAGCGCTTCGCCACCTTGATTGATATCAACTGAAATCCTTCCGACATCATCAAGCACACGATGATCCGCCCCCATTACGATCACATTAGTCGCTTCAAGTTGCAAATTGGTCGTTAGGTCTATATGTGATTTACTATTTATGAATCGTTTGTAGACTTTACCATCCACATCGTATTCATAGGAAACCATATAGCTTTTCTGTAGGAAGGTAACATCCACTTTTTCTGCGTTCTCACCTGCTATAACCTCATCCTCTGCCCTAAATGGATAGGTTGGTATCGTTACATCTTGAGCATAATTCAATTTCTCTCCGCCTGCTCGTAGCTTGTCCGTATCCGAGTATAAATTATGCGGTGCTTTACGGCTTTTATCTCTCCAAAAAAAGGAACCTGCTTTCCCGATCTCATCTAGATCATCTTTCTTTTGCTTCTGTAAGATCGAATAGGCTTCAGGACTTCCACCTGCATGCACAAGTAATCCATTATATAGCTCCCCTATTTCAATAAGATAAGGTCTGATACTTCGTATTGGACCAACCGTAACGGCATCATTGTTACTCTGGAAGATAGCAACGAGTCTTGTGATTCCTCCTTCTGCAAGCACTTCATAGACGATATCCGCTTTACTCAATCCAGATTGTGGTCTAGCTGCCGGAGCATTGTTAATCATCACCGCAATCGGTCGTGCGTTGGAGGGTTCCTCTATAGGTAGCCCCGTAAGCAGAGCTGTGTGTTGATTGATAGGCCCAACTTCCACTATTGGTTCAACTTCTTCTACTACTGGAGATGGATCAGGTAATAGCATCTCTACTTCCTCTTTCGAATTCGAACAGGATGAAAGAATAAATAGCATGAGTACGATGCTTAGAATTTGCTTAATTTTCAATTGGTTCATGTGATGATTATTCCTCCTTGTATAATAAGTCTATCGTTCCTACTATTTAATCATATTAAATGCTACTTGTCTGTCAACATCTTCTAATATTGATGAATCATTTAATCTTATATTTAATATTCTTAAAATATAGTTTAAATTTGTGATTTAAATCACAACTATATGTGAATCGTTTCACTTATACTAAGGATATCAAAGATGATTATCTTTCACAGACACATAACTATACACTGAGGAGTGAGTATCAAATGTTTAATCATACACTAAGAACTAATAAATTTGTTGCATGGATCCTTACATTCGTCCGTATTTATCTAGGTTATCAATGGTTTACCGGTGGTATTCATAAATTAATCAGTGGCTTCGACTCGGGCGGCTTCCTACAAGGTGCTATTGCAAAGAGTACTGGTGATAACCCTAGCGTTCAAGCTTGGTGGGGCGCATTCTTGGAACATGCCGCATTACCAGGTGTAAATTTCTTCAATATACTTATTCCATTAGGTGAAACATTAGTAGGACTGGGGCTAATTCTTGGAATGTTCACTACATTCGCTGCACTAATGGCCATGGTCATGAATTCGGCCTTCTTATTATCGGGAACAGTAAGCACCAACGTTCAAATGTTATTAATGGAAATGTTCATCGTCGTTTCCGCCGCTAATGGTGGGCGTATCGGGCTAGACCGTTGGGTAATCCCGTATATCCGTAGCTTATTCCACAATGAGAATAAGACACCATCAACACAGATTCCTCATCTAAGATCCAAAAGTGCTATGTAAATGATAGAAGAAGAGCAGGACTTATCATAAGTCCTGCTCTTCTTCTATTTAATGTTATGCATCTATCGGTCTGAGTTAAGTCATTACGAATCTGATACAGAGCCGAACATCCAGCAGTTTAGACTGAGATTCCCGTATTGATAGTCTTGAAATAGTCGTCTGGCCTTACGTTCATCATCTGCTGCACCCATCGCATAAAAGAGCGGAATGAAATGCTCTACACCATAATGAGGAACGGCTTGATCAACATGAGGTGCCTTATGTTGATATTCGAATAAAGACTTCAAGTTCCATTGTTCTAGCTGTTCAGCGATCCAATTATCAAACTCAACGGCCCAATCATCTGGCTGTTCCGCTTTATTGAGTTTCCTTAAGTTATGGACAAGCCCACCACTTGCGATGATTAGTACACCTTCCTTGCGAAGTTCCGTAAGCATCGCGCCAATATGATATTGTTCCTTCGGTGATCGCTTTGAATCTACAGATAGTTCTACGACTGGAATATTAGCATCTGGATACATCTTCTGCAGAATAACCCAAGCTCCATGGTCAAGTCCACGCCCTTGTACAGGTACATAATTCAAATTATTTCTCTTGAAAATATTAACGATTTCTTTGTTCAGTTCGAGATCCCCAGCTACAGGATAAGTAAGCTTGTACATTTCCTCTGGAAATCCGTAGAAATCATGCATCGTACTGTGCTTGTCATCTACAGTCATAGACTGATCTGGTGTATCCCAATGTGCTGAGAATAGCACGATAGCCTTTGGTGTCATCAATTGGCGACTTAGTTCTTGCAAAAAGTGGGTATATTCGTGCTCTTCCAATGCTAGCATTGGTGAGCCGTGAGCTACAAATAGAGAAGGTAATGTCATCGATGTCAACCTCCATACACTAGTATACGTTGCTACTCACTATTTTACAGCTTATGGGGGTATCTTGACAATATTTATTACCTATAAAATGCTAAATCGTCCAATTATGCCATTCTTGTTGATTTTTCTCTTGTTGATTTAACCAATCTTTCGTCCGCTGAAGTAATATTTCACGATGTGATCCTGAGGAGAAGGTATGATCCGCTTGAAAAATAATTTCTTTATCACAGCTACCTTCTGATCGCATCCAGAATATTTTCTGAAATAGGAATGCATAATCTACAGGAATCGAATCATCCGAAGTCCCATGTATAATTAACACATTTCCATTAAAGTTACTTGCCTGTTGAAAAGGTTGGAACGGCGCAAGTGATTCAAAAAAGTCAGGGCTCAATTCATATCCTAAATAGTCAGATTTACCTGTCTTAACCGCTGTATCATACACTTCTCGACCCGTTATTTTGACAATATCATTGAAAGGGTAACCAACAGCCGCCCATAAAACGAGATTGTTAACTCTACGATCACGTCCCGCAGTCAGTATCGCAACTGCCCCACCTAAGCTATGTCCAATTAAGGTAACACGTGTTGGGTCAACATCAGCACAAGCCAGAGCATAATCAAGTACGGTACGAGTCTGATCAATCATGGATTCTAAGCCTTCTTCACCATAATCGCCCGTGCTTTCTCCGCAACCGATATAATCAAATCGAACAACCATATATCCTTCTCCTGCCATATCACGTGCAGTCTTCACGAATAAACGATCCACACCGATACGATTCCCTACGAATCCATGGCATATGACAATAAGAGGTACTCGTTCTTTGCCTCGTCCTTCTGTCTTCGATATTGAAGATGGATAATGAATATTCGCTGTTAACTCCTCTTCTTTATGCTTAATAATAATGTGACGTTCCATATCGTATTCCCCCTCAACTCTATATATATCAACAAATCCGATAAGTTTAGTGTGTATTAGTTGATTTATTGTAACATCGCGAAAAAGGGAATGTCAATCTATAGATTTAATATTAGTTTAGCAACAGTGAAGTAGATGACTAGACCTGTTCCATCCACTAACGTAGTAATTAGTGGTCCGGAAATGACTGCAGGATCCGCCTTCAATTTGTGTAAGATGAGTGGTAGAATAGCTGCGACCAACGAGGCCCATAATACGATCAGCATGGCTGTTATACCCACAACATACCCAATATTCGATTCTACCCCGAGCATCGATGCCCGCAGAAATGCAATAATTGAAATGGTGGCCCCAGTCATGAATGCAGCGCTAAATTCCTTCCTGATTACTTTAAACATATCCCGGAAGGCTACTTCTCCAACAGCGAGCGCTCGTACCAATGTGGATACCGTCTGAGTTCCCGTATTTCCTCCTGTACCAATTAACAATGGAATAAAGAATGCCAATGATATGACTTCCGATAGCGTTGCTTCATAGTGCCTTAATACAGAACCCGTATAGGCTTCAGCAACAAACAATATCAATAGCCATACAATCCGCTTCTTGTATAAATGAAACACCGAAGTTTTTAGGTAAGCATTTTCTAATGGCTGGCTTCCACCTAATTTTTGAATATCTTCCGTTGCTTCTTCTTGCATAACATCAATTAAGTCATCCACTGTGATTGCTCCAATAAGCCGGTTTTGGGTGTCCACAACTGGGAGCGCAACCAAATCATATCGCGATAAAAGTTCTGCCGCTTCCTCTTGCTCCATCGTAGCAGGTACAGAAATGGCATCATCCATAACTTCCAACAATTGCGTTTTAGGTTCTGCTAAGATGATTTTTTTCAATGAAACTACACCTAGAAGCTCACCTTTAACCCCTGTCACATAAATATAAGCCATAATTTCAGCTTGGTTCCCAACTTTTCGGATATGCGCCAATGTCGATTCAATGGTCCAAATATTACTCGCTGCAATATAATCAATCGTAGCCAAACTTCCCGCAGTCTGCTCGGGATATGTCATTAATGTCTGAACTTTCTGACGATAATCCTCTGGAAGTAAATCGAGTAACTTCACTGCCTGATATCGATGTATAGCCAACATCATATCCACTACTACGTCGCCAGACATCTCGTTCAGCACCTCAGAAGTCAAACTTCCCTCCAGATGATATAGAATTTGATATTGGAGTAAAGGCTCCAAATACTCCAGTATTTCAGCAGACACTCCTGGTGGAAGTAGCTTCACTAATTTGAGTTGTTCTTCTCTATTCAATTGTTCTAAACACTCTGCCAAATCAATCGGTCTGAACATTCCCACGAATGCTAATACTGAATGTTTATTAGACCCCGTAATCATATTCCGCATTTCCTGTAAATTGATCATATAACGTACCCCTTTATGGTGATGATGATACCTTATCATTCTTATAATGATATCTCTATTACCCATACCTGGCAAAGCATCGAGGATCATACAGCAATTACTTACATCCATATCGACTCATTATATTGCAAACGATCTTCAGAATTCCTATACTTGAACTAGATGGGGGAGTTTACAATGACAATTAAAAATATGATTAAAGAAAACAATAAATTAAGAGAACAAATGACAGCTGACAATAGAGATTACTACGAAGACATCGTGGTCTACTTCCGAAGTAGCCAGGCAGATCGGACTCAAAGCGAACAATTGCTGTTGAAATTAGCACATCAAGTGCTAGATGCGCAACAAAAAGGCATAACCGCACGTCAGTTATTAGGAGATGATGCGGAGGATTATAGCCGTACCCAAGTCGCTACTCTTGTTAAAAGAAAGACGATCACCGGCATTCGATACTATATAATGATTCCTTGGGTAGCATTGACGATGTTCTTCTTCATGGAAGCTTTAGTAGGCTTTACTGCACAATGGCTTGGGGGAACGATGACTACCTTTAATCAAATCAGTCTCTTTTCACTCATTATTATTGCCCTTGGTTCCATTCTGTTAATCGAAGCGGTTACAAACTTACTGAATAGAGGGAATGCAGAGGAATCAAATGCGAAGCCAACAATAAATGTGAAGACCATCGGTATATTCGTTGCTGTCATGGTAGTGATCTTGATGATTGGTTACCTGGTTGGAAATCTCTTGCCAGTCTTCACTGTTCAGCCATGGGCTAGTCTTCTTATTGCTTTCATAGGTTTACTGGGATGGATTGTTCTATTTAAAAGGAGGTAATAACCTAATGCAAATTAAATCCTTTACAATTTCTGCTGCTATTCTTGCTCTACTAGTTACCACACAAGCCTCGGGAACCGTAGCTGTGAATGCTTCAAGTGAGCTATCAACCGCCAACGCATCTAACAATACCGTTGCCATCGCGCCATCTTCGATTGTTACGAACCGTGCCGATCATGTATACAATACGTTTTTGAAGTTAGTACAACAACCTAATAAACTCAAGGCGTCCCATACTTTTCTCAAGTCTCATATTTATGAAGTTAACTCTTATCAGGCGACTCTGATGACGCTTCGACTTGAGAATGCTCAACGGGCAGGACTTGAAGCATGGAGTGATAAATTCTTTGTAGGATCCATCCAGGAGAACATTGCAAAGTTGTATAAGCAGAATGACACTTTCGCCACACTAATGGCACGAACTACAGATTCAACCTTACGTACACTATTTCAAGGTGCACAAGATAGCGGATTTAAACTTGAGACCGCAGAAGGAAACTTCTTTCCAGTCATTGACTATGAAGGATTCGCGAAATACCATCCCTATGTCATGAAGGATATTAAGAGCTACATCGATATCATGGCGGTCGAGTCTGCTAATCCACCAGCCAAGGATGCTGCTCTTATCATTAGCTGGAATGAGATCAGTCAGCGTGCTTTGTCACAAGAAACATTTGTAAATTTGTATCCCAACTCTAATCGAACAAAACAGGTTGAGGACTTATATCAGCAATATGTCATCAATACAGTCTATGGACAGAACAATACGCCACTATTTGATTATGAATCCAAAACAATGAATCCCGAAGCCAAAGCTGCCTATTTATCTCTGCTCACTAAGCAGGGACCTACAAATATCGGTTATTTAAGGAAACTTCAAACCTACATGGATGTTCTGAAAGATAACAACTATAAGCTAAATGCTACCGTTGAGAAATTTCGTAAGGATAGCTTTCCATTGTTGGATTTCTAACTCCAAGATAAGTTCTTGATAAAAATATGCGTGGGATATAGCTACGATGACGGAATTGTCCTGAAGAAGCGATAGCGCTCGCCCACAAGCTTTGCCCTCTGATTTCAACCGCTGTGCGGTATATAATCAAGAAATCGGAGGGCAACAGCGATCGGAAGGACGAACCGTCATCATAGCGGCATCCTACATCAATGTGTTTAGTCCCTTCGGTTTACGACTCGCTATGAAAACTCCAAAGAGAATAATCATTAATCCGACCAATAACGTCCATTTTATATGTTCATTCAATAAAGTATAACCCCAGATAATAGCCGTGCAAGGAACGAGATACGTCACCATCATTGCAAACTCAGGGCTTCCTTTTTGAATCATGAAATAGAATAGGATATACGCGATCCCTGATCCAAACACACCTAACCCAATAATCATTAGAATATTTGAACCCGAAGCAAGCTTAGATAAAGAAATTCCCTCCGTAGCGAAAGCCATACTTCCACTTGCTATCATCGTGCATAGCAAAGTTCCAAAGGTCACCTGATACATCGAATACCCTTTTGTAAGAATATTCTTAGATAGCTGCGATCCAATCGCATAACAAATTGCTGCTGCAACCATACATGCTAATCCAAACACATCCATCGAAATGAGCGTTGTAGGATTGATATCCAGTAATACAATAATTCCTAGCGTTGCGATCCCTACTCCTAGCCACTGTCTCCTATTAGATACAGACCCGAAAAATAAAACACCCACAATAATAGTCCACACCGGAGTCGTAGTATTCAATACCGATGCCATGCTACTTGGTAAGCGTGTCTCACCCAATCCAATGAGTGCCCATGGAAAGGCTGTATTGATCAAGGCCATTACTGTCATGGGAATCCATGAGATGCTACGCAAGCCAAATGGCTTCTTTAACAGGAGCATTATGAATACGATGGTGAGCAAGCCCGCTCCAGATCTCAGAAAGGCAATACCCCAGGGACCGAAATCCTGAAGAAGCATTTTGATGAAATAGAACGAACCGCCCCATATGAGACTAAGTACTATAAGTGCTAAATATACAAGACGTGACACCCTTACTCCTTCTTTCTCTCATGCTGAAATATGAAACTCTGCATCTCAATATACCACATACTTCGATACAGATAACATGCATAAGAGACACCTAGCCGATACTTACAATGTTACTCCCGATTTAAAAATAGCAATTTCCCTGAAATCATTCTTCTCATTATTCACCAATTCGCCACTTGCAATCGAAATAATATACTGTACGAAGTCTTCCAATACTTCATCAGGTGTAGCATCCTCGACAAGTGTTCCCGCATTGAAATCGATCCAATGACTCTTCTGATGATATATCGCTGTATTGGTGGATATTTTGACGGTGGGAACGAAAGTACCAAATGGGGTTCCTCTTCCCGTCGTGAACAATACGAGCTGACATCCTGCTGAGGCTAATGCTGAAGATGCAACGAGATCATTACCTGGAGCACTCAGAAGGTTTAGCCCTTTCGTCTGCAGAGTCTCACCGTATTTCAATACATCCATAACCATGGAAGTTCCCGCTTTTTGTGTGCACCCCAGTGACTTATCTTCCAAAGTCGTAATCCCGCCCGCTTTATTTCCCGGGGAAGGATTCTCATAGACTGGCTGCTTATACTCCATGAAGTATTCTTTAAAGTCATTAATTAGTGCCACAATTTTATGAAACACCGGCTCGTTCGCTGCTCGCTCCATCAACAAAGTCTCTGCCCCGAACATTTCTGGCACTTCAGTTAAGACCGTCGTTCCTCCCTGTGCCACAAGAAAATCTGACAACTGACCTAGTAATGGATTCGCTGTAATACCAGAGAAGCCATCAGAACCTCCACATTTCAAGCCAATCGCAAGCTCCGATAATGGAACATCCTCCCTTAGATCTGCCTTAGCTGCCATATAGATTTCATGAAGTAGCTTAACCCCTTCCTCAATCTCATTCGATACATCTTGGGATACTAGAAACTTCACACGATCCGTATCAACCTGGCCTAATGACTCTTTGAATGATTGCATCTCATTATTCTCACAGCCTAGGCCAAGAACTAATACACCACCCGCATTCGGATGTTGAACTGCATTTTGGAGTATAGTACTTGTATTAACATGATCATCACCAAGCTGAGAACAACCATAATTATGCTTAAGGACCAACGTATTATCGAAAGGAGATATGTCGCCAACCTCCTTCATGAACCTTTTCAGAATCCCCTCAGCCACGCCGTTTACACAACCGACTGTCGGTACAATCCACAGTTCATTCCGAATACCCACCTTACCATTGAGGCGCCGATATCCTTTGAAGGTCAGGTTCCTCATTTCAAAAGGATTCTCATTCCAACGTGGGGAATATTCATATTCCTCGATCCCCTGAAGATTCGTCTTCGTGTTATGAGTATGAACCCATTCGCCGACTTCGATCATCGCTGTCGCATGTCCAATGGGGGAACCATATTTTACGACGTCTTGACGTGGTTCGATCGAGGTAATCGCAAATTTATGGCCACGAACAACTTTTTCTTTCACAACAATCATCTGATCGCCGACCTCAACCTGTTCACCTTCATGCAATTCTCTCAATGCCACCGCCACATTATCATTCACATTAATTCTCATAGTTTCCTTCATCTATGGCCACCCCTTATTCCTGCATTAGTAATAGTAACGATTCTTTCATCCCTAATTGGTTCATATTTACAACATATCTCCACACTGCATGACTTAATCCAGGAACGGTGTTCAGGTCCATTTCCCAGTGTGTCTTATTTCCAAGTGCGCTCATTACAACTTGCTCAAGGCCAACAATCGAACCATCCCATGCACCCCACAGAGCTTCATAAAATTCTAGAATAGGGGCATCATCTGACACTTCATATGTCTCTTCCCCTCTTTTTCCTTGATAAAACATGATGAGAGCTGCGAGCGAGAATGCTAATTTAGCTGGAATTTCAGAGGTTCTATTCACGTACTCTAAAAGTGATGGTAGGTTTCTTGTTTTGAATTTAGATATCGAATTAAGTGATATACTCATCAGATAATGTTGGACAAAAGGATTACGGAATCTTTCAATAACAGCTTCGGCAAAAGACTCTAACTCTTCTCGTGGTAGATCAAGTGTCGGTATGATCTCCTTCTCAAGCATTTGCCTTACGTACTCTCCAACAACCTCATGATCGATAGACTCCCCTACGGTGTCCAGTCCATATAGATAAGCTACAGGCATCATCCCTGTATGTGCACCATTCAGTATTCTCACCTTCCGTGTCCGATATGGCGCCATATCATCAACAACAAGCACATTTAGTCCTGCAGCCTCTGCCGGGAATTCTTCCTTTATCCATTGCGGTCCTTCAATAACCCATAGATGAAATTGTTCACCAACGACAACGAGACTGTCTTCATACCCTAACTCTTCCGTAATTTCAGCAATTGAATCTTTCGGGTATCCAGGTACAATTCGATCCACTAGACTTGAACAGAATGTGTTGCATTCTTCGATCCAATCCACGAACTTTTGCTCAAGCTTCCATAGTGCTGCATATTGCAGAACAATCTTCTTCAGCTTATCTCCGTTACGATCAATCAATTCACAGGGGATAATGATCAGACCTTTACTCTCATTCCCTTTGAATTCAACATATCGTTGATAAAGGAATGCCGTCAGCTTTCCAGGAAAACTGTTCTGTGGTTGATCCGTAAGCTTATCGTTAGGATCATAGGCAATCCCCGCTTCCGTCGTATTGGAGACGATGAATCGAAGTTCAGGGCTAGAGGCCAATGCCATATATGCTGAATGATCCGTGTATGGATTGATTCCCCTACTGATGCTATTGATAACATCGTATTCCTTCACAGCTATTCCATCCTTCATCCCTTGTAAGTAAAGCGTATAAAGCCCATCCTGCTCATTCAGCTTATCGACAAGTCCTTCCGCTAATGGCTGGACGACAACGACGCTTCCATTGAATCCAGCCTCTCGATTCATAACATCCACCATCCAATCCACAAATGCTCTAAGAAAATTACCTTCGCCGAACTGTACTACTTTCGTTGGATAAGTTGCACCATCGCTATGAGACCATGTATTTCGATTGATAGTTTGCATATTCATTCCTCCATTCAATTATTTACCTGCATATATTTATAGTTATGTGCACACGTTAACAATTTTTGTAATCAAGCTAACAATGATCTGTACTCCAATCGTAGTTGTGATTTATTTCACATTTCGAACCAATCTTGGTGCAGTTTGCAGAATTGATGTCTCTCCTACAAACTGCACACTAAAACTTATCTTTTGCTAATCCTTAACACGATATCACCTATGATTACCTCTTCTTAACTGAATCGCGGATTTTCAGTTCCGTCTCGACAAATATGAGCTCTCCTAGCTTATTCGGTTCATTGATCAACTGAAGTATTTTCTTCGCACCTTCAATGCTAATCTGCTCTATAGGTCTCTTCACTGTCGTTAATGCAGGTGTCATATAGTGCGCAAATCCAATATCATCGAATCCAACGATAGAAAGTTCATTAGGAATGTTAATGCCATGATCAAAAGCTGCCCTCATAGCACCAATAGCCATATCATCGTTAGAACAGAATACCGCCGTAGGACGTGACTCTAGTTCGATTAACCGCTCCAGTGCTTGATATCCACTCTCCATATCATAGCTACCCTGTAGCAGATACTCATGACGAATCGGAATTCGGTGCTCAATGAGAGCACTCAGATATCCATCTTTCCGAACCTGAGTTGATTTAAAACCTTCTATCCCTTCAATCATCGCGATCCGTTCATGTCCCTGTGTAATCAGATACGATACCGCCTCATACGCGCCTACTTTATCATTTGGCACAATATTAATAATCGAAGGGTCCTCCACCTGGCGATTCAGGACGACAAAAGGAATTCCACTCTGCATCACATGATATACAAATGCGTTATCCACTTCACTTTGACTCATCAGAATAATACCATCAAATCTTTTTTTGTTAATGGAATGGAAATCCTTATAGTTATCGATCCCTCGTACGAACAAATTGTAATTCTCACTGATGACACTGTTCACTCCACGAATTACATCTGCGAAGAAGCTGGAGGATGTCCCCGTCGTAATACTGGTGAAAAATACGCCCACGGTGTACGATTTCTGCATAACCAAACTTCTGGCATTGTAATCGGGAATATAGTTCAACTGCTCCGCAAGGTCCACGATCTTCCTTTTGGTTTCTGCTTTAATAAGCGGGCTATCGTTGAGTGCGCGTGATACAGTAGTGTGCGATACATTGGCCAGTTTGGCTATATCTTTAATCGTTACGGACATATGAGTACCTTCCTTTATTAGAGGTTATTCAAAAAGTCGACTTTTTGAACACGCACTATTAGAACAATTAGAATGCAAAGTAATCCTTCGCGTTCTTGTATGAAATCCCTTCTACAATGGAGCCTAATAGTGCCATATCATGTGGTACTTCTCCTTCTTCGACCCATTCTCCGATCAAACGACATACTAGACGTCTGAAGTATTCATGTCGCGTATAGGATAGGAAGCTTCGCGAATCCGTCAACATACCTACGAAACGACTCAATAAGCCCAAGTTAGATAATACTTTCATTTGATCAAGCATACCTTCTTTATTATCATTGAACCACCATGCTGTTCCGAATTGAATTTTCCCAGCAACTCCACCACCTTGGAAGTTTCCAATAATACCAGCAATAACGTAGTTATCTCTTGGATTCAGTGAATATAGAATCGTCTTCGGCAATGCATTCGCTTGCTCTAATCCATCTAGGAATTTCGCCAACGGTTTCGCAATATCGTTATCATTCATGGAATCATAGCCCGTATCAGGTCCTAATTCATTTAACATACGCGTATTATTGTTTCTCAGCGCGTTCATATGCAACTGCATTACCCAACCGAGTTCAGCGTATAACTTACCGAGGAACGTAAGTGTATAGGTCTTATATTTACTCTCATCTTCCAGTGTCAAGACTTCACCCTTTAGAGCCTTGGCAAAAATAGTACCAGCTTCTTCTCTCGTAGACTCTTCATACACTACGGTATCTAACGCATGGTCAGATACTCGACCTCCTGTGGAATGGAAGAATCTAACCCGAGCTTCCAACGCCTGCAACAGCGTCTCATAATCTCTAATAGCTGATCCGTAGGTAGTAGACAATTTATCCACCCATGGTAGAAAGCCTTCTCGGCAAATTTCAAGTCCCTTATCGGGTCTAAAGCTAGGTAGAACGCTTACATTGAAATCATCTAGTTGCTTAATTTGCTGATGATATTCTAATGTATCGGCTGGGTCATCTGTTGTACAGATAACAGTAACATTCGATTTCACAATCAAATCTCTAGCACTAAATCCATCACCCGTCAGTTGGGCATTCACCTTTTCCCATATTGCAGGTGCGCTCTGTTCGTTCAGTACCTCATGAACTCCAAAGAAACGTTGTAATTCTAAATGTGTCCAGTTATAGAGTGGATTTCCGATGAGCATTGGTACTGTCTTTGCCCAAGAGATAAACTTGTCATAATCACTAGCGTTACCCGTAATATATTGTTCTGGAACGCCGTTTGCTCTCATGGCTCTCCACTTATAGTGATCACCGTACAACCATGCTTCCGTAATATTTCTAAATTTCTTATTCTCATAGATTTCTTGTGGGCTTAAATGGCAATGATAGTCGATAATCGGCATATCCTTTGCATAATCCTCATACAATTGGACCGCAGTCTCTGTCGTTAATAGAAAATCTTCTCCCATAAACTTTTTCAATACATTCACCATCTCTTCTTAATGAATTTGTGTACATAAAGATGAACAGATTAGATTGAATACCAGAAATGTTAACGTTAACATTTTATAATTACAGTGTATCGTATTTCACTAGGTAAATTCAATATGTATTTTCGCATATGTTAATCCTTCTTGTGTCATACTACTCATATTCCCAAATACTGTATGCGATATTGATATGGATGTAATGATGGGCTTTAACCCATACCTTCCCTCTAACATATACTGATAATAATTCATGTCAAGATATGATGGAGGTAAGACTAGTGCCCAATCTAGATATCAATGATCTCCACGAGGAATTCAGATCATGCTCATTAGAACAACATTTCAATTCATTTCGTAATCATATGATAGGGATAGACCTTTCTTTCCAATCCCCTTATGGGAAAAAGCAACTCATCTATGCGGATTGGGCTGCAAGTGGACGTCTATACGGACCTATTGAATCATGTATCACAGAGCGTTTCGGACCCTATATGGCTAATACACATACGAAGTCTAATATTACAAGCACAACCATGACTAGTGCCTACACGGAAGCACGGAATATAATTAAACGACACGTGAATGCTAGAGAACATGATATTCTTATCATGACCGACGCAGGTATGACATCAGCCGTAAACAAATTACAACGCATATTAGGGCTAAAAACTCCTGAATGGCTTCATGGTCATTTCACCTTATCTGAGGAGAACCGTCCGGTTATCTTTGTTAGTCATATGGAGCATCATTCCAATCAACTTTCATGGTCCGAAACCATTGGGGATGTCGTAAGTATTGACCCAGGAGATCACGGGGACGTGGATCCAATGAAGTTAGAACAAGCATTATTAAAGTATCGCCATCGTACTTGTAAAATAGGTTCCTTCACAGCATGTTCCAATGTGACTGGAATCCAAACACCTTATCATGAGTTGGCACGAAAGATGCATGAGTTCGGCGGAGTATGTTTTGTTGATTTCTCAGCAAGTGCTCCTTACGTCGAAATGAACATGCACCCTTCCTTACCAACTGATCAATTGGATGGCATATTTTTCTCTCCTCATAAGTTTCTGGGTGGCCCCGGGAGTAGCGGCGTCCTCATTTTTAATTCAACATTGTATAAGAACCGAATTCCTGATCATCCCGGAGGTGGGACTGTATCTTTCACTAATGCTTGGGGTGCTCATCAATTTTTTGAGGATATTGAGACACGCGAAGATGGAGGTACACCTCCCATTCTACAAACCATTAGAGCGGCATTATGTATTCGTCTGAAAGAACGTATGGGTTATAAACAACTTATCCAGCGTGAACGTGATTTAACCTCTCGCCTTATGAACGAATTAATCCAAATATCTGGAATATTGGTATTGGAGAGCTCTCAGATGGAACGTATCGGTATTGTGTCTTTTATTGCCCTTAACATTCACTATAACTTGTTCACTAAGCTACTTAATGATCGTTTTGGAATACAGGCTCGTGGAGGTTGCTCCTGTGCGGGTCCTTATGGACACTACTTACTTCATATTAGCCAAAACACCTCTAAGATCATTTCAAATCTACTAGATCAGGGCGATCTAACCTACAAGCCTGGTTGGGTTCGATTATCCATTCATCCTATTATGACCCATCGTGAAATTTATCTCATTATCGCTGCCATTCGCTCCATTGTTGCCAATATCACAAGTTGGAAAGAAGATTACCAGTATGACCCCTCCACCAATGAATGGAACTATAAATATTCATCCCCTCCAGTAGATGTGAGTGAACTATTTACTTTGTAGAGAGGATAACCAAATAGCGTGCACACGGATTTCCCGCATACACGCTATTGATTCGATTATTGAAAACTAGAAATACAAGTTCACAAAGTCGTCTTTTTGAACTTCCTCTAGAATAATAGATTAAATAAGTTCGCATCTTTATTAAGTTCCTTATAATCAAAACCTTTACGGTCTAAGCGTTCAACCAAAGCACCATAATCTTCTTTAGAATCCAATTCAATCCCTACAAGCGCTGGACCATTCTCTTTATTATGCTTCTTCGTGTACTCGAAGTTTGTAATATCATCTCCGGGGCCTAACACATCTTCAAGAAATTCTCGAAGTGCACCAGCACGTTGCGGAAAGTTAATCATGAAATAATGCTTAAGCCCTTCATAAATAAGCGATCTTTCCTTAATTTCCTGCATTCGAGCAATATCATTATTCCCACCACTAATAATACAGACAACTGTTTTGCCTATAATTTGTTCACGATATAACTCTAATGCTGAAACCGTCAATGCTCCTGCTGGTTCTACGACGATCGCGTTCTCATTATACAGTTCTAATATCGTTGTACATACTTTACCTTCAGGCACCTTCACTATATCATCAAGCGAATTAGCACATATCTCATAGGGTAGATCCCCTACACGTTTAACCGCAGCACCATCCACAAATTTATCAATCTCATCTAAAGTCACAACTTCCTTACGTAATAGTGCCTCACTCATCGATGCCGCCCCAAGTGGCTCTACCCCAATCAGCTTCGTCTGAGGACTAACCGCCTTCATATACGAACTTATACCCGCAGCCAGTCCACCACCACCTATGGTCACAAAAATAAAGTC
The DNA here is from genome assembly GCF_056786405.1 of Paenibacillus sp. Y859. Lineage (NCBI taxonomy): Bacteria > Bacillati > Bacillota > Bacilli > Caryophanales > Paenibacillaceae > Paenibacillus > Paenibacillus sp. Y859. The sequence goes on from NZ_JBXCIZ010000010.1 coordinate 124,220, forward strand.
AGCAGCGGTATCTAAGTCCTCCATCACTTCCATAGCAATCGTCCCGTTTCCTGCAATAATACGAGGTTCGTCAAAAGGATGTATGAACGTCATCTCATGTTCTTCACATACCTTCATCGCTGCAGCATAAGCATCATCATACGTATCACCCGTGAGTACTACTTGAACATTCTCACCACCGAATCGTCTCACCTGTTTCACTTTCTGGTTAGGTGTCGTACTCGGCATATAAATCTTCCCTTGAATGCCTAATGTCTTGCAAGAAAAGGCCACACCCTGAGCGTGATTCCCAGCACTTGCACAGACAATCCCTTTCGCTAATTCTTCCTCTGATAGATTACGAATCATATTATAAGCACCACGAATTTTGAAGGAGCGTACCACCTGCAAGTCCTCTCTTTTCAGATATACTTTACAGTTATACTTAGCCGAAAGTACAGCATCCCACTGTAGCGGTGTACGAACAATAACTTCCCGCAGAACATGATGTGCCCGAACGATATCTTCCATCATCACTTGGCTTGGCTTAGTCTTATTTATTAATTCTGTCATCCTTTTCCTCACTCCAATGGTTATATGGCAACGTCCGACGCTGTCTTTTTCTATTTCTTATCTTTCTAGCGTACTCTTTTCAGACGTATTTCTCAAGCGAACCTTAACCCATTAGAATTAGAAATGTTCCCCGAACCATTCGCCAGCGGCAAGTATCTCTGTTCGGGTTAGTTGATGTCCGTTATTCTCCCAGTGAAGTTCCATGATCGCCCCTGCTTCGGTTAATAATGCATGAAGATCTTCAGACTCTTGTGCAGAGCACATCTGATCATTCCGTCCTGCTCCAATGAATACAGGTATCCCTGATAAATTAGGAAGTGACTTACCACGCAAAGGAACCATCGGATGATGCAGAATAGCCCCTTTAAAAGCATCCTCATAATGGAACAATAAGCTAGCGGCGATGTTTGCACCGTTAGAATAGCCCACAGCTACCATGTTATGTCGATCCACTTCATATTTCTCTGCTGCTTCATTTAAGAATTCATACACTTCTCGCGTTCGTAAGACGAGATCTTCTAGATCGAATACTCCTTCCGCCAATCGACGGAAGAATCGTGGCATTCCGTTCTCCAACACATTACCACGAAGACTGAGTATAGATGATTTAGGTGATATCATTTCACCTATCGGTAATAAATCCTGTTCCGTCCCTCCCGTACCATGAAATAAAACGAGTGTAGGTGCAGATGTATCGCTTCCTTGTTTAAAAATATGCTTCATTATATACCCCTCCAATTATATATTCATATCACTAGTTTTATTATTTCAATATTAAGACTATTAATTTAATAATATATCAGTTGGAGATACAATGCAACCATCATGACCACTATTTGAGGATCCCCTTTTCACTTCTTCTTAGGCAATAAATATTATTGACATATGTATCATAGAGAGTTACGATTTATTCTTTGCAACTTGTAAAATATAATATTATTACATGAAAGTCACATTGAATACAACAAAGGCGGCTATTACATGAAAAAGAAAATTATCGATATCGCATTTATTATGTTAGGAACTTTTCTGTTCGCGTTAGCAGTTAATCTGTTCGTTATCCCGAATGAATTGGGAGAGGGTGGGGTTACAGGTTTAACCATTATCTTTTACTACCTTTTCCAATGGTCCCCTGGATTAGTCAACTTGATTATCAATTCTTTCTTACTCATCGCTGGTTATAAATTTTTGGACAAACAAACGACGATCTATACTATTATTGCAGTACTATTCAATTCCCTCTTTCTACATTTAACCGAGAGCTGGAATATCTCCTCCAGTGAATTAATCGTTAACGCAATCTTCGGAGGTATCTTTACAGGCGCTGGGATCGGAATCATTATACGTGTTGGGGGCACAACTGCTGGAACGGCGATTCTTGCAAGAATGACCAATAAATATCTCGACTGGAATATAAGCTACTCTTTATTATTTTTCGATTTAATTGTTGTTTTCTCTTCTTACTTCATTATTGGAGCAGAAAGTCTGATGTTCACGATTATCATGCTATATGTGGCGACAAAGGTCATGGACTTTATCATTGAAGGTCTCAATCCGAAGAAAGCCGTTATGATCATCTCAGAAGAACAAGACCAAATTGCTGAGAGAGTTACTCTGTTCATGGAACGCGGAGTTACTGTTCTCTCGGGTCATGGCTACTACACCAAAGCTGCTAAAGAAGTTCTTTATATTGTTATCAGCAAGCAGGAAGTTTCCACTCTCAAGAAGATTGTTAAAGCAATTGATATCAACGCTTTTGTAACGATTCATGATGTACGTGATGTATTCGGGGAGGGTTTTGTTGATCTTTCGAAATAAATACTGAAAAAGCACTTATAAAATTGTATACTTAAGCGCTACGATGACGGCTCATTCTTACGATCGCTGTTGAAATAGGATTTCTTGATTATATACACCATCAGCGGTAGAAATCCTATTTTGAGCATACTCTTTCGAAGTAGCTTTCCTACGGAAAGCTTGTAGGCGAGCGCTTCGCTTCTACAGAACGATTCCGTCCTCTCCGCTAAGTATTACAAGTTTAATAATCACTAGTTTTTCAGCTATACTATTTGCTCAATCTCTATATCTAAAGAGGCCTTCCTGCTTTCGGTGGGACTTCTTAACCATACCTGTTGATTAACCAAATAACGGATCGCTAATAGATGCCAATTGTACACTTAAATTTGACCAATTTTCATTTAACCTCAGTTTAGTTGTAAAAAGGACATCTAGTTACTGTGAATCCCCTACTTTTAACTATTCCCCATATTTTAACTGCATATATGCGTCTATTTCTCTCTACTCTCCCTCTTTTCTCTAAATAAGTGTACTTCGTACAACTGCTCCACTCACTTCTGTCTTCCGTCATAGGTAAGCCTATTTTTGGAGTCTACTTTCACCATTATATGCTTTTCTATCGCATGAATGGACTTCAATGGGATGCATGCGATGACATCGTAATAACTATCCGTCATCATAGCTATGCCTACGCAAGTAAATCTAAAGAGGCCTTCCTATTACCAGGAAGGCCTCTTTTTTTTATGATCTATTCATTAGATCTATATATATTGGTAATCCGCTCTTGTTCCCCCGATATTACATCACATGTTACTCTATCTAATCCTTCTCAACTACAGAAGTGCTTTGGCTGCAATGTCCGAACGTAGTTGCTTGCCTTCAAACTCAATATAAGCCGCTTCTTCGTACGCCTTAGCACGAGCACTGGCAATGTCTTGTCCTAGACCGACAACGCCTAGAACACGCCCCCCATTCGTTACCCACTCGCCTGCGGCATTCTTAGCAGTACCCGCATGGAATACGAGTGCATCCTTCACATCGTCTAGTCCATGAATAGCGATACCTTTAGGATATGATGCAGGGTAACCACCTGATGCAAGCACCACACATACCGCGGCTTCGTCGCTCCATTGTATCTCGATGTCTGCCAGTGTTCCGTTCACAGCAGCCATCATGATCGCAAGAAGATCACTCTTCAACCTTGGTAGTACGACCTGCGTCTCAGGATCTCCAAAACGAGCATTGAATTCAATCGTCTTCGGTGTTCCATCTGGAGAAATCATCAACCCCGCGAACAATATTCCGCGGAAAGAACGTCCTTCGGCAACCATTGCCTTAGCCGTTGGCTTGATGATCTTTTCGATGGCTTCTTCGATAATTGCCGAATCAATATGTGGAAGTGGAGAATATGTTCCCATTCCACCTGTATTAGGCCCTTGATCATTATCGAATACCTGCTTATGATCTTGAGCGGCAACCATCGGTCGAACCGTTTCTCCATCTACAAATGCGAGAATCGACATTTCTTGACCCGCAAGAAACTCTTCGATCACCACATGACTTCCTGCATCGCCAAATACTTTACTCACCATAATGTCATATAGTGCAGTTTCGGCTTGCTCCATATCAAAGGCAACCGTAACACCTTTGCCTGCTGCCAATCCATCTGCCTTAATCACGATAGGAACCTGCTGAGTCAGTAAGTATGCCTTAGCATCCTCGTAGTTGTCGAACTTCTCATAAGCCGCTGTCGGAATATGATATTTATGCATTAAATCCTTCATAAATGTTTTACTTCCTTCAATCGCTGCTGCATTTTTACGTGGTCCAAATACCGGAATACTCTCCGCTTCAAATGCATCCACAATACCATCAACTAATGGATCATCAGGACCAATGACAACGAATCCAATGTTCTTCTCTTTCGCAAAAGCAGTCAGAGCGTCGAACTCATTTACAGCAATAGGTACGCATTCAGCTAACGTTCCTATTCCAGCATTCCCCGGCGCGCAGTATATGCGTCCAGCCTGCGGGCTCTTCGCAAGCGCCCATATGATGGCATGCTCACGGCCCCCACCGCCAACGACTAATATATCCATGTTCGCACTCCTTTTGATTACCTTTTTGTATTTAGAGGTTATTCAAAAAGTCACCTTTTGATCAAGAAGTGACTTTTTGAACTCACACTATCTAGTGTTTAAAGTGACGTACTCCTGTGAATACCATCGCAATGCCATACTCATTCGCAACTTTAATCGACTCTTCGTCTTTGATCGATCCACCTGGTTGAATAATAGCTGTAATTCCGGCTTTAGCCGCAAATTCAACCGTATCTCCCATTGGGAAGAAGGCATCAGAAGCGAGCGCCGAGCCTTTAGCCTTATCTCCAGCCTGCTCAATCGCTATCTTCGCTGAACCGACACGATTCATCTGTCCTGCACCTACACCAACGGTCATATTATCCGCTGCAAGTACAATGGCATTAGACTTCACATGCTTAACTATTTTCCATCCGAACAACAGTTGCTTTAATTCATCCTCGGTTGGTTGACGATCTGTAACGACCTTCAAATCTGATACATCAACAGAATGAATATCGCTCTCTTGAACGACCATTCCACCATCAATAGAAGTGAATAGGAATTGTCCAGTACGCTCTTTAGATGCGCCGAATTCACCCATTTTTAACAGACGAATATTTTTCTTCTTCGTTAGAATTTCAAGAGCTTCAGGCGTGAAGTCAGGTGCAATAATAATTTCTAAGAAAATCTCTTTCAGAAGTTCCGCTGTATCTGCATCAATCGTACGATTCGCTGCTACAATCCCACCGAAGATGGAAGTCGGATCTGCATTGTAAGCTTTTTGATAAGCCTCATACACATTACTTCCCGTTCCAACACCACATGGGTTCATATGCTTAACCGCTACAACTGTTGGCTCATCGAATTCCTTCACGATTTGCAAGGCAGCATTGGCATCATTAATATTATTATAAGATAATTCCTTACCATGAAGCTGTTCAGCCGTCGTGAGCGTACCTTGTGGAGCTAATGGTTTACGGTAAAACGCTGCTTTTTGATGCGGATTCTCACCGTAGCGTAAATCTTGTATTTTCTCATATGTCACTGTTAGACGTTCTGGTAGTGGATCTCCAGTTACATTCGACAAATAATCGGAGATTAGGGCGTCGTAAGCCGCCGTGTGGCGGAACACTTTTGCCGCAAGCCGTTTGCGTGTTTCCAGTGTCGTATCTCCATCCTTGCGGATTTCCTCAAGCACTGAACTATAATCGCTAGAGTCGACAACTACACTAACAAAGGCATGGTTCTTAGCACCTGAACGGAGCATAGTTGGTCCGCCAATGTCAATGTTCTCAATAGCTTCTTCATACGATACGCCTGGTTTAGCAATGGTTTCTTGAAAAGGATACAGGTTCACGACAACAAGGTCGATATACCCAAGATCCAATTCCTTCATCTGTTGTTGATGTTCCACGTTATCACGTACAGCCAATAATCCGCTGTGTACGGCTGGATGCAATGTTTTAACTCGACCATCCATAACTTCCGGGAACCCCGTAACTTCTGAAATTCCGATGACTGGAACGCCTTCTTTTGCAAGTAGACTGCTTGTTCCCCCAGTCGAAATAATCTCCACTCCTAATGCAGACAGTTCGCGGCAAAAATCCACGATGCCCTGTTTATCCGACACGCTGACTAACGCTCTTTTTATACTCACGAATTGGATCCTCCTTATATATGTGATGGATTGTAATATTTCCCGAGAAATATCGACATGCCTTGCACACTCATATCTGTTGATGAATCGACGTTATTTATACGGTAATATCGTTACCTGTCTGTCGTTTAGCAGTACACGTCCCTCTGCAAACCATGACACAACTCGCGGATACAACTCCTGCTCTATCGAATGTATCTCTTTAGCAAGTGAATCCACACTTGCCTCTGGCATAATTTCGACACTTTGTTGAGCGATAATAGAACCTGTATCCATTCCACCATCTACGAAATGAACAGTAGCTCCTGTCACTTTTACACCATAGGTGAGTGCTTGTTGAATGGCATTCGTCCCAGGAAAAGATGGCAGTAATGATGGATGAATGTTAATAATACGCCCAGCATATTTGTCTACCATGATAGATGTCAACAGACGCATATAGCCAGCTAACACGACTAACTCTATATTCAGCGCTTCTAACTGCTCCACGATCTCTGCTTCATACGCTTCACGTGAAGAATAAGACTTAGGCATGAATAAGTGAACAGGTATCCCCGCATCACGTGCACGCTTAACAACCCTTACCTCAGGCTTATCGCACACTAACAATTCCACCTTAGCACCGCCGAGCAATCCTGCTTTACTAGCATCTACAAGCGTCTGAAAATTACTTCCTTCTCCTGAAGCAAATACAGCAATCCGGTAGTGATCCATTACACCTCAGCCCCAGTGAAAGTTACGATGGATTCTCCTTCGTTCACACGGCCAATAATATATGCGTCTTCTCCATTACTCTTCAAAATAGTAAGTGCTTCAGCTGCATCTTCTTCGCGTACGATAATTACCATACCGATTCCCATATTGAAGGTAGTAAACATATCGCGATTCGTAATATTTCCTTTATTCTGCATTAATTCAAATATCGGTAGGATCGGCCATGAACCATAGTCAACATCAACGTTTACGTTATCTGGTAGCATACGTGGGATGTTCTCAATAAATCCACCACCCGTAATATGAGCCATACCTTTGACTTTCAGCTTCTCTATCAAAGCAAGCAAAGACTTCACATAAATCTTGGTTGGTATCAGCAATGTATCTCCTAATTTTCCACCAAGTTCAGTGATTTCATCATGTAGATCATATCCTGCTTCTTCTAGAAGAAGCTTCCGTACTAAGGAGAATCCATTGCTGTGTACACCACTGGAAGCAAGCCCAATGACAGTGTCCCCAGGAGCGATAGTAGAACCATTAATGATATTCTTCTTATCGACAATACCTACTGTAAATCCAGCAATGTCATATTCACCTTCTGAATACATACCAGGCATTTCTGCAGTTTCACCACCTGTTAATGCACATCCTGCTTGATGACATCCTTCAGCGATTCCAGCTACGATGGCTTCAATCTTCTCAGGCACCACTTTATCGCACGCAAGATAGTCGAGGAAGAATAGCGGTTCTGCTCCTTGTACAACGATATCATTCACACACATCGCTACAGCATCAATCCCAATCGTGTCATGTTTATCCATGGCAAAAGCAATCTTCAACTTTGTACCGACACCATCCGTACCTGATACTAATACAGGCTCTTCGTATTTATCCTTATTCAGACTGAATAAAGCGCCGAATCCTCCAAGATCCGTCATCACTTCTGGACGCATTGTGCGCTTCACATGCTTCTTCATTCGTTCTACCGCTTCGTTCCCTGCCGCGATATCTACCCCTGCTTTTTTGTAAGCTTCAGACACTTGTAATAACACTCCTTCCCAAATTAGCAATCCATTTTATAGAGGTTGTTCAAAAAGTCACCTCTTGATCACGAAGCATACCAAGAAGCGTATTCGACATCGAATATTGAATTCAGCCGGTCCTAGCATATGCTTTCGAGGTATGTTTCCTTCGGAAACATTTCAGGTGCTCACGTAGGTACTGCCTACGCTCCGCTCCTCATTCCCTTGCTTCATCCAATCTTCTGAGGCGTTTCGAAGAAACGCAGCATCGTAAGCCTATACTTTAGTGCTGAAAATCCGACTTTTTGAACTCCATTTTATATTCAACATCCACATCCGCCTTTTTCCTCACCACCGAAATCCAACGTCGTTGGATAATCGTTATTGAAGCACGCGAGACATAACCCACCACTCGGATCACTTGCATTATCTCCGCCTACGGCGCTAATGAGTCTCTCTGCACTTAAAAAGGCCAATGAATCTGCATTGATTTCACGACAGATTTCCTCAACCGTCTTCCCGTGAGCAATAAGTTCCTTACGATCAGGTGTATCTATTCCGTAGTAGCATGGATTCTTAAACGGTGGTGAAGTAATCCGTACATGAACTTCAGTAGCCCCCGCTTCACGCAACAGGTTCACGATACGAAGGCAAGTCGTACCTCTGACGATAGAATCATCGATCATAACGACGCGTTTCCCCTCGACTACTCGGCGAACGGCACTAAGTTTCATCTTGACGCCTTGTTCACGTAGTTCTTGACTCGGCTGAATGAACGTACGACCTGTATATTTATTCTTGATTAGACCAAGTTCATATGGGATTCCGGTCTGTTCAGCATATCCAATAGCGGCTGAAATGCTCGAATCTGGTACTCCAGTTACAAGATCAGCATCAACGAAAGCCTCTAAAGCCATCTGGCTTCCCATTCTTTTACGTGCAGCATGTAGATTCGAACCGTTGAGGTCACTGTCAGGACGAGCAAAATAAATATACTCCATCGCACATAGTGCTTTACGCTGTGGTTCAGTATAACGATCTTCCTTAAGCCCTTCCTTATCCAGCACCAATAATTCACCCGGTTGTATATCACGGACAAGCTCAGCGCCTATCGTCTCAAGTGCACATGTCTCCGAAGCAAATATATAAGATTCACCTAGTCGTCCCATAGTAACAGGGCGAAGCCCATGCGGATCTGAAGCTACAATCAGTTTGTCATTTGTCATAATGAGGAATGCGTATCCACCAACGATACGTTGTAATGCTTCTTTAGCAGCCTCGACTACATCCTTAGATGAACGTGCAATCAGATGGGCTACTACCTCTGTATCACTGGTCGTCTGAAATATAGAACCACTCTGTTCTAACTCATGACGGATTTGTGGTGCATTCACGATATTACCATTCGTTGCTATAGCTAAATCACCATCACGGTACTTAAATACAAGCGGCTGTGCATTCGTTAAATGACTATCACCGCTAGTAGCGTAACGCACATGTCCAATTGACATTTTCCCAGTCAATGTAGCCATTCTATCTTTATCAAATACTTCCTTCACAAGTCCCATGCCACGATGATAGTTGAACTCTTCCCCATCAGCCACACACATTCCGCAACTTTCTTCCCCACGATGTTGTAGTGCGTGTAAACCATAATAGGAGAGTGAAGCAGCCTCCGGATGATTAAATACTCCGAAGACCCCACATTCCTCTTTTAACGTGTCAAAAATATCATCCTTGCCCGTGCCTTCATTATAAAAGTCTCCCGTCCAAAGAGGATGGGAAGTGGATGGTGCGGACAATAACTTAGCAGATGTTATTTCATGAGACATGGAATCGCGTCCTTCCAAACCTGCTTAAAGGATTGTACAGATTCATTCACAGCGGATACTCCGTTAATATCAATACTTAGGTTGCTACCTTCTACCGTACCAATCTTCACCACTGGAACACCGTGGCCTTCGATATAAGCCTGTAATTGCTCTGCCTTATCAGGAGATGCAGATAACAGAATACGTGATTGGCTCTCACTGAATAATGCGAAATCAGATCGAAGGTCCGTCGTGATATTCACTTGAGCACCTAGTCCTCCACTAATACAAGACTCAGCAATAGCTACAGCAAATCCACCTTCGGATAAATCATGTGCAGATTGGACTAATCCACTCTGAATTCCCCCGAGTACAGAAGCAAGTAGTTTCTTCTCCACTTGTAGATCAAGTGCTGGAGGACGTCCCTCTGCTACGCCATGTAGAATAGTTTGGAATTCACTGCCTCCAAGTTCAGCATGAGTATCCCCAAGAAGTAGAATAACATCTCCTTCTTTCTTAAATCCTTGTGTCGTAATGTGATCGGTATCATGCACTAGACCAACCATACCTACAACAGGTGTTGGATAGATAGATCCATTGGCATTCTCATTATATAGACTCACATTCCCACCGATAACTGGCGTACTCAATTCACGGCAAGCTTCTGCAATACCATCTACCGCACGTTCCATCTGCCAGAAAATTTCCGGTTTCTCTGGGTTACCGAAGTTCAAGTTATCTGTAATTGCGATTGGCTCTGCCCCTGAACATACGATATTTCTTGCTGCCTCACTAACCGCAATCTTACCTCCCACTTCAGGGTCAAGATAGACATATCGACCATTGCAGTCCGTTGTCATCGCTAGACCTTTACGAGTACCGCGAATCGTTATAACTGCAGCATCCGAACCTGGGCGAACCGCAGTATTCGTACGCACCATATAATCATATTGTTCATATACCCACGCTTTGCTTGCCACACTTGGTGAGGATAGAATCTTGCTCAGTGCCCCACTAAGATCTGTGACTTCGTCATATCGAAGGGTATCAATTTTATCACTATTTACATAATAATCAGGTACAGTCGATGGCTTGTTATACACTGGGCATTCATCTACCAATGCTGTAACAGGCATATCACCCACTACTTGATCTTGATGTATAAGCTTCAGACGTCCATCATCCGTTACCTTCCCCACTTTGGCACAAATAACGCCCCAACGTTCAAATATCTCTAGAGCTTGCGCTTCATCCTTTGGCTCAACAACGAATAGCATACGTTCTTGTGATTCTGATAGCATCATTTCGTAAGGAGTCATACCCTCTTCACGTTGTGGCACTTCATCCAAGTACAGTTCTAATCCATTACCCGCTTTACTCGCCATCTCCGCACTTGAACATGTTAATCCTGCAGCTCCCATATCTTGAATACCGACCACGATGCCGCTATTAATCAATTCTAGACATGACTCCATCACCAGCTTCTCCATGAATGGATCGCCTACTTGAACTGCCGTACGGTTCGCTTCTGATTCTTCACTAAGTTCAATCGATGCGAATGTAGCTCCATGAATTCCATCGCGGCCCGTTGGAGGACCTACGTAGAATACTGGGTTACCTACACCCTTTGCCACGCCACGCTGGATTTTATCATGATCAATAAGTCCAATACACATCGCATTTACAAGTGGATTGCCCTCGTAACTCTCATCGAATACAACTTCGCCACCTACCGTTGGAATACCGATACAGTTACCATATCCAGCAATTCCCGAAACGACATGTTCGAATAAATACTTCACACGATCACTTTCTAATTTTCCGAAACGTAATGAGTTCAACAAAGCTACTGGTCTAGCACCCATTGAGAATATATCACGTATAATTCCACCTACGCCTGTTGCAGCTCCTTGATAGGGTTCAATGGCTGAAGGGTGATTATGGCTCTCAATTTTGAATACAACTGCTTGGTTATCGCCAATATCTACGATCCCTGCACCTTCACCAGGACCCATTAGAACACGTGGTCCAGTCGTTGGGAAACGACGTAGCAATGGCTTTGAATTCTTATATGCGCAATGCTCTGACCACATCACACTGAATACACCAATTTCGGTATAGTTCGGTTTGCGACCCATGAATCCACAGATCAATTCGTATTCGCTATCCGACACACCCATTTGATGATATATTTGTTGCTCCGCAATTTGTTCTACGGTTGGTTCCTTAGCGGACACTTGCTGTACCATGTGTATCCCTCCATGACGTTAATATTGATGTAAACATACGCTTTCCGTCCTCTGAACCTAATAGAGTATCTATAGCCCGCTCTGGATGGGGCATCATTCCAACCACGTTACCGCGTTCATTACAGATTCCAGCAATATCTGCTAAGGAACCATTCGGGTTATCACCATACGTAAATACGATTTGATTATTTAACTTCAACTTTTCAAGAGTTTCTTCATCACAGTAATAATTCCCTTCACCATGGGCAATTGGAACGACTATGTCCTCATTCTTACTATATCCATGTGTAAAAGGGGTCTCGTTATTAACTACCTTCAATACTGTATCATGGCAACGGAATTTCATCGACTTATTGCGAAGAAGTGCGCCTGGTAACAACCCAGCTTCCGTTAGAATCTGGAATCCATTGCATATCCCAAGAATGAACTTTCCTTGCTCAGCCGCTTTAGCAACCTCAGCCATAACAGGTGCGAAACGCGAAATTGCACCACAACGTAAGTAATCTCCATATGAGAAACCACCAGGAACAATGATACAATCGTACGCAGAAAGATCTGTAGCCGTGTGCCATACATACTCAACAGACATACCAACTGTATCTTCCACCGCTTTATAACAGTCAATGTCACAGTTAGAACCCGGAAATACTAAGACAGCAAATTTCATGATATTAACCCTCCAATTCGTAACGGTAATCCTCGACTACCGTATTGGCTAGTAACTTCTCGCACATAGCCTTTAAGCGTACTTCAGCTTCAGCACGGTCATCCGTATCTAAATTAACTTCCATATATTTACCAATACGTAAACTTTCGACTTCTTGGAAGCCGATCGAATGAAGTGCCCCTTGAACAGCAACCCCTTGCGGATCCAATACACCTTTTTTAACAGTCACATACACCGTAGCTTTAATCATGATTCAAAATTCCTCCTCAGAATGTCTTATCTATTATTGTGGTTCTGTTAATCTGCGATAAATGTCCAAATACCTTCTGGTAGTCTCTTCAACCACTTCGTGTGGAAGCGGATCAGGCTTACTATTCTTGTCCCAAGACGAGGATGCTAGATACGATCGGACAGGCTCTTTATCCATACTGTCAATCTCACTATCTAGTTCATACTTGTCTTTAGCCCAGAAACGGGAACAGTCTGGGGTAAAGATCTCGTCAATAAGGATTACCTCACCATCTAACAGCCCGAACTCGAACTTACAATCTACTAGAATAATTCCCCGTTGATCACAATACTCATGAGCGAAATTATATAGTTTCAAGCTCTGTACTTGCAATTCAAGTGCAATTTCTTCTCCTACCAATTGTTTCATCGTATCGAATGAAATATCCTCATCATGACCGACATCATTCTTAGCTGCTGGTGAGAAGATAGGCTGATCAAGCATTTCATTCTTGCGCATTCCATCCCGAAGTTTAATTCCATTAACCTCACCAGACTCTTGATACTGTCGCCAACCGCCACCCGTAATATATCCACGCACAACGCATTCAATATCGATACGCTTTGCTTTACGAACAACCATGATACGATCTCTCAGCTGTTCCTTATCCTTGATAATATCACCAAGTTGTTCAACATCCGTATGAATGACATGATTCTTCATAAGTTCAGCCGTCTGATCAAACCAGAAAGCACTTAACTGATTCAAGATATTCCCTTTGCCAGGTATTGGCGGATCAAGAACATAGTCAAAAGCAGATATACGATCTGTCACTACGATTAGAACATGTTCCCCCAAATCATAAAGTTCACGCACCTTGCCTTTATACAACAGTGGAGCGTCAACAAGTTCCACCGCAGTGGATACAGCCCTTGATGTCATGTCCTTTCACCTCACTTCCAGCCTTTAACCTATCTATCAAATCAAGCTAAACCTAGCTTTGTGAAAATAGTATCTACATGCTTCAAATGCCAGCTCGGATTGAATGCATCTTCGATATCTTCTACGCTGAGCACTTCTGTAATTTCTGGTGTAGATTCGATAATATCACGGAATTGACGCTGTTCTTCCCATGCCTGCATTGCACGAGGCTGAACTGTATCATATGCTTGTTCCCGGCTAAAGCCTTTGTCAATTAGCTTCGTTAGCACTCTCCCTGAGAATGGCACCCCGAAGGTACGAGCCATATTACGTTTCATATTGTCAGGGTATACCGTCAAGTTCTTCACTATATTACCGAAACGATTCAACATATAGTTCAACAACATCGTAGCATCCGGAAGAATGATTCGTTCTACTGAGGAGTGAGAGATATCTCGTTCATGCCAAAGCGTTACATCTTCGTACGCAGTCACCATATGACCGCGAATAACACGGGAAAGACCTGAAATATTCTCACACCCAATCGGATTTCGCTTATGTGGCATCGCAGAGGAACCCTTTTGCCCTTTAGCGAAAGCTTCTTCAACCTCGCGAACTTCACTTTTTTGCAACGCACGAATCTCCGTAGCGAACTTGTCCAATGACGTAGCGATCAGTGCTAGTGTTGCCATATATTCAGCGTGACGATCACGTTGTAAAGTTTGCGTCGATATCGGCGCTGCAGTCGTTCCTAGCTTCTCACATACAAATTGTTCTACAAAAGGGTCAATATTGGCGTATGTTCCAACTGCACCAGACATCTTACCAAATTGTACCCCATTAGCCGCATGCTTGAATCGTTCTAAATTACGTTTCATTTCCTCGTACCATAAGGCTATCTTCAGACCAAATGTCGTTGGTTCTGCATGCACACCATGGGTTCTACCCATCATCGCCGTATCCTTATAAGCTATAGCTTTATCTTTCAGAATTTCTATGAAATTCATTATATCCTTTTCGAGTATCTCATTGGCTTGGAGTAACACATATCCGAGAGCAGTATCAACAACATCAGTAGAAGTTAGCCCGTAATGGACCCATTTACGTTCTTGTCCAAGACTTTCAGACACAGAGCGGGTGAAGGCGATGACATCATGGCGTGTTTCCTGTTCAATTTCATAGATACGCTCGATATCAAACTTTGCATTCTGGCGAAGTAGTACAGTATCTTCCTTTGGAATAACTCCCAGTTCAGCCCATGCTTCACAAGCACAAAGTTCTACTTCTAACCAAGATTTAAATTTATTCTCTTCGGTCCATATGGCTCGCATTTCCGGTCTACTGTAACGTTCGATCATGTTATTAGTTCCCCCAAATATTCGTTTGTTCCACCCAATCAAGCCCGTCCTGTACATCCTTGCACAATAAATTGATATGACCCATTTTACGATTATCCTTACTTTCCGTCTTACCATACAGATGAAGCTTTGGAATAATGCCTAATTCCATCGCTACCTCATCTCGTACTCCCACTCTCCCGATAACCGAGTCCAAATGTTGACCGAGAATATTTACCATGACTACCGGACTCACTAACGTAGTGTCTCCCAATGGAAGATTACATACAGCACGTACATGCTGCTCGAACTGCGAAGTCATACTTGCTTCCATTGTATAGTGTCCTGAGTTATGCGGACGTGGGGCTAATTCATTCACATACAGTGTTCCGTCCTCTGTGACGAACAATTCAACAGCTAGAAGCCCAACAACACCCATGTTCATTGCTACTGCTTCAGCAAGACGCTTAGCTTCCTTCTGTACCTGTGCAGTTATTCTACCAGGCACAATGGATACATGCAGTATATTGTTAATATGAATATTTTCTGAAATCGGAAAGCTCTTTACTTCACCATTTGGGCTACGTGCTACAATGACTGATATTTCACACTGGAAGGCAATGAATTTCTCAAGTACCAATTCTCTGCCAGATGCGGCAAGTTCATTATAAGCACCTTCCAATTGATCCTCACTTCTAATGACGACTTGCCCTTTACCATCATACCCGCCTGTCGTTGTCTTCAACACGGATGGATAACCTAAGTCTCCTATCGCTTGCCGTAGACTATCCATTCCTTCAATGACGCGATAGGGTGCTACGGGAACTCCAGCCGCTTCAATAGCCCTCTTCTCACGTACACGATGCTGTGTCGTGTACAATAGCTCACTTCCTTGAGGAACATAGGATTCCTTCACTAGTATTTCTGCAACGCCTGCGTCCACGTTCTCGAACTCATACGTGATCACATCCGAAGCATGAGCCAATTTGCGCGCGGCATTCACATCATCATACTCGGCTACAATCTGCTGAGCCACATCACTACTTGGTGATTGTGGTGTTGGATCCAGTGTTACGAATCGATATCCCATCGCTGTACCTGCAAGAGATATCATCCGACCCAACTGTCCCCCGCCTAGAATACCAATTGTGCTTCCTGGTAGCAAAGTTTTGGACATTTCGTTAGAATGACCTTTCTCTAACTCCTTACTCATAGATCATCACTGCTTTCTAACACTTCATCCCGTATAGCATCCCTACGGAGTTGCACACGCTTCTGAACCTCTGGATGAAATATCCCAATGATCTGAGCGGCGAGTAATCCTGCATTAGTCGCTCCTGCTTTACCAATAGCCACGGTTGCCACAGGTACACCACCAGGCATTTGTACAATGGAGAGTAATGAATCTAACCCATTCAACGCTTTCGATTGAACTGGAACCCCAATCACCGGAAGGATCGTCTTCGCAGCCACCATACCTGGAAGATGGGCCGCGCCTCCTGCCCCAGCAATAATAACCCGAATCCCGCGCCCAGCAGCTTCTTCTGCATAGGTGAACATTAGATCAGGTGTACGATGAGCCGAGACTACTTTTTTCTCATAACTAATTTGAAGTTCCTCTAGCATTTGACAAGCGAATTGCATCGTTTCCCAATCCGATTTACTGCCCATAATAACAGCGACCTCTGGTAACATTCATTCAACCCACTTTCCATAGGAATCATTTCTTCTCTTCTATATTCAGACTAGATAATTAATCTTTGATATTCTGATTTCTTATTACTCATGCTTAGTTTAACAATGTATCTCCCACAATGTCAACTTAAACACGAACATTTATGGGATTCAAAATTTAATTGTTCGTGTTTTTTCGTTTTGCACTCTTTATTAAAACCTATAAAGCCAGCTCACCCTAATCATTAAGGTTTGCTGGCTTTATAGGTTAATTATTTATTTGACAACAAGTACAGGAATTCGAGCGTGTTGGACAACATTATGACTTACACTTCCAAGTACAAATTCACGAATTCCTCCAAGACCACGACTACCAATAACGATAACATCGATGTTATTCTTTTTGGTATACTCAAGAACGACTTCAGCAGGAGCACCTTGAATCATTTCTACTGTTCCCGTTACATTGGCTGCTGCAAGAGTTAGCTTGGCTTCCTCAACCGTCTCTTCCGATAAAGCATAGTATTCCTTCGAAACTGAGGCTGGAATCGCAGCATAGGCTTCTCCAAAATATGCACGTGGAAAACCAAATACATGAATCACCGTTATCTTGGCATCGACGCTCAATTTCGATAATGCGATCGCGTGATTCAATGCCTTCTTGGACGCTTTAGAACCATCATAAGCTACTAATATATTGGAAAATAGCATGTTCTACACCTCTTTCTGAAGAATCAGAATAAAATGAACTAGCTAAACCATGAAATATCCGTACATTATAGCATTGATAAAGAGTAGAATCGGTATGCCTATTCGGAAGCTTGCATGTTTCGTCTTGTGCCGTTTGCGATACATCGCAATGATAACACCTAATGATCCTCCAATAACAGCTAGTAGGAATAGTGTTCTCTCCGGTACTCGATCTCGCCTCCTCTGGGCTCTCTTCTTGTCTTCAGACATAACCAGATAGCCCACCATGTTTATAAACATAAACCAAATCCATAGTGCAGTCCCCATCTGTTATATGTCCTCCTCTTTATCCACATTTCATTTTCCTTACACCTCTATTATAAGTCTATCTGGCTTAGGATACAATTAAGCAAACTTCCTTCATACTATTCACGAAATCATCTACCCTTTGTTTTTCTGCTCTAATGCCGCTTTTAGAAGCTCGCCTAGATTCGATCCAACAGTCTCCTGTTGGGAGTATTTATCAACCAATTTCCGTTCTTCACGTTTATTAATATGTTTATTGTCTTTGTTTACAGTCTCGGTAATCCCACATGTCAAGCACTGCACATATAATCCAGCCTTGCCTTCCTTCATGTCCATTTTCTTATGACATTGTGGGCAACGACGATTCGATACTCTTTTCTCATCAGAACGGCGATAGCCACAATCTTCTTTCGGGCAGACAAGCATTGTACCTCGTTTATTCTTCTTCTCAAGAAGCCTAGTGTTGCATTCCGGGCAATGACTGTTAGACACGTTATGAGGCTTGTACTCAACTGAGCTCCCCTTAACCCCTGCCACCAGTTCTTTTGACATACTGCGAATTCCTTTTAGGAATAAATCTGAACTTCCTTGACCTTTCGCAATCTTCTCAAGCTCCGATTCCCATTTAGCCGTCAGCTCAGGTGATCGTAACTGTGGTGATACTAATTCAATCAATTGTTTCCCTTTACCTGTGGGATGCAATATGTTATCCTTGCGCTCAATCGTATCTGATGACACTAGCTTCTCAATAATATCCGCACGAGTAGCTGGCGTGCCTAATCCATGCTTCTCCATTTGTGAGAGTAGTAACGCTTCAGTATATCGTTTCGGTGGTAGCGTCCGACCAGGACGAACGCTACAACGCTGTACTTTAACAGAATCACCTTCTTTTAATTCAGGCAGAACCGATCTTTTCTCTTGCCGGTCTGATGACTCATCTTCATCTGTATCATCTTCCACATCTCCACCGTATACTTCTCGCCAACCGATATCCTTCACAGTCGTACCTTTTGCATGAAGAAATTCATTCTCCACTTTTACCGTAACGGCAACATCATCATAACGAGCAGGTGGATAGAACAAGCTTATGAAACGACGAACGATAAGATCATACAGCTTCCGTTCCTCTGTATTAAGTAAATTCAGTAGTACAGTCTCTTCAGTAGGAATAATAGCATGATGATCACTTACCATACTATCATCTACAATTCGTTTCGTGATACTTAGATTTTTGCGCAATAATGGGCGAGCAAGTGTTGCATATGGCCCCACCGCTACACTTTCTAAGCGTTCCTTGAACGTTCCTGTCATATCTGAGGTTAGATGTCTACTATCTGTTCTTGGATAAGTAACTAGCTTATACTGCTCATAGAGACGTTGCAGTACATTAGATGTCTGCTTGGCCGAAAACCCAAAACGTCGGTTCGCATCTCGCTGAAGTTCAGTAAGATCATACGCAAGAGGATGAGGCTCTACCTTTTCTGACTTTTTAACCTTATCCATAACCCCAGTCTTACCCTGTAGCTTATTCTGTAATGCTTCAGCTTGCTTCCGATCAAACATACGGGCATCACCATTACCGCCCCTCCATGTTGCTGTGAAGTTGCCTAGTTCTACCGTAAGTGTGTCATATTCCTCTGAACGGAAATTAATAATTTCCTTCTCTCGATCCATAATCATACCGAGTGATGGCGTCTGTACTCGACCTGCCGACAACTGTGCTCCGAATTTACATGTCAACGCTCGCGTAATATTCAAACCAATCATCCAATCCGCTTCAGCGCGGCAACGGGCAGATTCATACAGTCTGTCATACTGGTTCCCTGGCTTTAATGTTGCAAAACCTTCCTTAATCGCTTTATCCGTCTGTGAAGAAATCCATAGCCGCTGAAATGGCTTGTTCCACTTCATCATTTGTAGGATCCAACGTGCCAGCAATTCACCTTCACGCGCAGCATCCGTTGCGATAATCAAGCCGCTAACATCCTGACGTCTAGCCTGATGTTGAACAATTTTGAATTGTTGGCTTGTCTCTCTCAACACTTTCAATTTCATCTTGTCCGGAAGAATCGGTAGATCTTCCAAATTCCAAGACGCAAATTTATGATCATAATCCTCAGGCTCCGCCAATCCAACAAGATGCCCAAGTGCCCAAGTTACGATATATTTAGGTCCTTCGAAATAACCTTTATGCTTCTCTTTACTTCCCATCACTCGAGCAATTTCACGAGCAACGGAAGGTTTCTCCGCTAATATTAAAGATTTCATAATGACACTCCTTTGTATGTTCCTCTATTCCATCAATCTCAGACAAGCATCGTAATAACGTATTCCCTCTGGTGACCGCCCTCTGAAATAGATAATCCCATCCGTTACATCTGAACGTAGAATATGAATAACTTCTCCCATTCGTGCTTCATGATGATACGTAATCTTGAAACCTTGAATAGACATACTATCCAATTCGTCCACGGTTAAGGCATCCATACATAAATCGGCATAACGAGCGTTATTCAAATGTCCATTGCTATCAATACCGCTGTAACGTACGGTCATAGAATAGGATTCATGTAACTCAATTTCGTCTAATATATTTATTTTGTCAGGAACCGGTCCAACCGAATCTTCTTCATTAGACTGGATATCAAACGGATACGCTGATGGTCTTAGCACTTTACGCTTAACACTATCCACCAAAACCCACGACGTACATGCCTTCGCAATCTCTTGATTATTCCCATCACATATTCTAAAATCCCTTAACCATAAAGCACCCTTTGTCCCTTTATTCCATGTCGTAATTTTAATATGCTCATTAAATATAGGTGTCCGTTCACATGTAAGATTAATCGTAGTCAACATCCAGCCCATGTTACAAGCGACCATGTCATCCCGCGAACCACCCATATTCTCAACATCACCATCTGCAGCACGTTGCATCAGACTTAATAAGATGGATAAGCGACAATTGGCTTTATAATCAATTTCATTCGAATAAATCAAATGTTCTTCCGTCCTCATATATCCCATCCGTTACACCTTCCCTTTCTTCTCCATCCAATAAAAAGCTAGTCCACTCGCACAGAGGGCGACTATTCCCGCCAATCTAAATCCACCTTCTAAACCCCACATCGAATTCGCCCACCCAGCAACAAACGGCCCTATAAACATACCAATAGCATAGACCGCTTGGTAAAATCCCATAGCAGTCGCACGCTTTGAATACTCAATTGTAGCTACAGCCTTCCCAAGTAAAAGCGGAAATATCAACCCTTGGGCAAACCCATTAAAGATCTGTGTGATACATAACCACAGGAAACTATCCGCCATAGGAATACACAACGTAAATACCGCACTTCCTATAAAACCGATGACTAATGTTATCTTTTCACCAAAACGAGTTAAAAAGTACCTTCCTGCAAAAAGTGTTGCCAATGCATGTGGAACCATGAACGAAAGTGTTAACCAAGCCAGATCATTCTTACTAGCTCCCAAACCCAATGCCTGATTAGGTGTATATCCGAACATCGTAATAAACAATACACAGTGCGCTAATATGGACAAAAAGGATACCTTAAACAGCATAGAATCCCGCATCACAGGCACTATATCCTTTACCGACATCGGTGCACGAGTTTCATCCTCTTGAATTTCTTTGAGAAAAAATGACAGCACTAAAGCGATCAGCGCTACTACTCCTCCAAGCATAAAAGGGACCTTCCAACTATACGTTTCCACTAAGTACCCACTAACCATCATACTAGAAAGCTGAGCAATAACCGTCGTGAATTGCATAATACTCATTGCCTTGGTCACTTCATTTTTAGGATAAAAGGTTGAGAATCCCACAGTGAATACAACCCATGTAGAAGCTGCAACTCCTGCGACTGCTCTAGCTGCAAATGTCCATCCCAGTTGATCCGTTAGAGCGAAACCAAAGCAACTAACCCCACTGGCCACAATACCAAGCATGATAAACGGTTTACGTTTCTTCAAATAATCAGAGCCTATTCCCAAAGGCAGCCTACATACAATCTGTACTAGACCATATACACCTAGAATCATGCCTAAGAGAGTATAGGATGCGCCCAAATGTTCAATATAAGGCGATAATATCGGGACATATATGTATGAAGAGAACCAATATAGAAATACGATGATGATGAAGAAAAACCTTTGTTGTCCGTTAGCACCCTGTTTATTTTTCCGCTTAACAGACGTATCCTCCATCTTCTGTATGTATGATCTAGTCGTCAATGTACCACCTACCCTACTGTCAGGAGTTATTAAAAAAATCATCTTATGATCACAAAGTATATCAAGAAGCGTATTCAACAACGAAAATTCAACAGGTTGAACACACACTGATTATATGATTATATCTATAAATATCAAAATAACACTACCAAATGATTGGTAGTGTTATTATTGTTGCTTGGCGACGTCCTACTCTCCCAGGACCCTGCGGTCCAAGTACCATCGGCGCTGGAGGGCTTAACGGTCGTGTTCGGGATGGGTACGTGTGGAACCCCTCCGCTATCGCCACCAAAC
>NZ_JBXCIZ010000011.1:0-136889 GCF_056786405.1 Paenibacillus sp. Y859
ATATTAACGCAGGAATCAATATTAAAAATGAAGCCATAAGACTTCTAACCGTTGGAATGACGGGGATCGCCTAATCAAAAACCAACCGTTAGGTTGGTGTTCTTAGGAATCTCCCACTTCAAACAGACCGTAAGGCGGTTAAGTGGTGAGTAGTTCAATTCTTATTTAATAATATGCTCGTTCACGGACAGTACTGGCAGATCCAATGTGAGTCTAGACATAGCTTCCTCTTTCTCACGACTAGTAATATGCGTGTAAACCGTAGTAGTCTGAATGGAGGAATGTCCAAGTAGTTCCTGTACTGTACGCAAATCGGCCCCTTTACGAAGCAACATGGTTGCGAAAGAATGGCGTAACTTATGGCTAGAATACGGTATTCGATGCATTGGTAATACATCATTTTGAAAGCGATCAAACGTATCCGATGCCGCTTGTTGAATTGCCCGAATGGACAATCTTTTTCCTTTTTGCGAAATGAACATGGCCGTCTCTTTACTACGTTTGGGCTCAAGTCGTTCTTCTAGCGCTAATTCTAATAGGGGACAGACCGCTTCAGGAACCGGAACCGTTCGCCATTTGCGACCTTTCCCGAATACACTTAGCAAGCGCCGTTCCATGTTATAGTCTGCAATATCTAGTGTATGAACTTCCCCAACACGAAGGCCCATATAGGCCATTAATAAGAAAATCGCAAGATTACGATTACGGTACTTCCCCTCCACTGCACTGAAAAATTTCACCATCTCAGATTCATCAAGGTATACTGGCGCTCGATTCTTATCCGTCTTAGACTTTTTAATATCTAATGCTGGATTGACACCATGCAACTCTAAATCTATTAACGCTTTAAAAAAACAGGAGACTGAAGCATGCTTACGATTACGTGTTGCATCACTCACCCCTCGTTCACGAACAGATGATAAATAAGAGATAATATGAAACTTTTTTACACTCTCTAGCGACTTATCACCGAGTGAATTCAAAAACTCATGCACATCACTAAGGTATGATTTCTGTGTGTGCGCTGTGTACCCTGCATCTTTCATCCAGATTAGAAAGGCATCCAGCGCTTCTTCGTAGTCTTCGCTATAATTGTTCACGCCTTCGCCACCTCCACTTCTTTACAACAACCTATTCTACCATATAATAGCCGTGGAGGAAGTAGGCTTTTAATATAATAAGGGTATGATTTACATATATTCCATATTGTTTGATTCGCAACGTTATTAGATGGGTAAGTATTAAAGAGATTGAAATTGACTATGATATCAAAAAGGAGACGGTTATTTATGAATGAAACGAACAAGATTGTCCTTGAACCTGCTGCTCAGAAATTTGCTGATGATAATGCTAAGCCTCCATTCCTACCTGATCTTGGTCCTGAAAAAGGACGCGCTACCGTCATTGAAGTTCAATCTGGGGATATCAACAAACCAGATGCTGATATAGAAGATATTATGTTGCCCGATGGTCCAAACGGTGATATTTCAGTTCGTATTGTCCGTCCTAAAGATTCTTCGTCAATAACTTTACCGGTGATCATCTACATTCATGGTGCTGGTTGGGTATTTGGAAATGATCATACACATGACCGCTTAATCCGCGAACTGGCTACTGGTGCTCAAGCAGCAGTTGTCTTCACCAACTATAGCTTATCCCCTGAAGCTAAATATCCAACTGCTATCGAAGAAGTATACCAAGTACTGAAATGGGTTGCTGACAACGGAGAGGAGCACGGATTCGATCCGAGTCAACTAACCGTAGCTGGTGACAGCGTTGGTGGAAATATGACCGCAGCGATTACGCTGATGTGCAAGGAGCGCAGAGGTCCGAAGATTAGCAAACAATTACTCTTCTACCCTGTCACCGATGCATCCTTTGATACGGACTCCTATCATCAATTCGCTGAAGGTTACTTCCTTCAACGCGACGGTATGAAATGGTTCTGGGAGCAATACACGGGGGATCCTAACGATCGCGAACAGATTACAGCGTCTCCACTTCGAGCAACGATTGAACAGCTACGGGATCTCCCCGAAGCTCTGATTATTACAGGTGAAGCTGATGTGCTGCGCGATGAGGGCGAAGCATATGCCAATAAGCTACGTGAGGCAGGAGTCACCGTTACAGCAGTTCGCTTTCAGGGCATTATTCATGATTTCGTCATGTTGAATGCTCTCGCAGATACTAATGCCAAAAAAGCCGCAATTAAATTAGCGACAACGTGGATTAAAGAAGGATTCTAATTGTTTAAGTCCTAATCACAAACGGACACCAATACTTCATCGGTGTCCGTTTGTGATTAGTTTATAAATCCATCCAAAGCGATAGTAGGTTTCATATCTGCTTGCCAGGCTCCTTTACTGTAACCGCCGTTATAACTTGGAGTAGCCTGAGGTTCCCAATAGAATACACCTAGTCCCTTACCTCCAGAGATGTTCCGAATCTTCGTCTTGATATCAGTAATAAAGCTCTTGGCCGCAGTAGGTTGATTATAATCCATACCTATCTCCGTTATCATAATTGGCTTATTATATCTAGATATCATATTATTAGCATTACTTATCGTTTGTGTCACCTTAGTAGACCAGTCTGTACTCGATGGGTACAAAGACATTCCAATAATATCAAAATTGGCCCCATTACTAATCAGACCACCGATATTCCATACGAAAACGTCATTATCATAACCATTAGCAAGATGGACAATGGTCTGCGTGCTACTACTAATTGATTTCACTGCATTATGACCGGTATTGACAAGCCAAGCATAATTTTTCATGCTAAGAGATGCCTTCCCATCATTCCATAACATCCCATTGTTAGTTTCATTTCCAATCTGTACCCAGTCTGGAGTGACTCCTTTACTTTTCATTGTATTCATAACATCCCTTGTGTGGTTCCATACTGCATCCATTTGCTGTTGAAAAGTATAGTTGCTCCATGAAGCAGGTTTATTCTGCTTGCCAGGGTCTGCCCATGAATCACTGTAGTGTAAAGTCAACATCACACTAAGTCCAGCATTTTTAGCACGTAGAGCAAGATCCGCTGCCCTGTCCTTATTCATGTAACCATTGCCATAATCGTTAGAAGGATTAACGAATACTCTAATTCGAACAGAGTTCATTTGATAATCTTGCTTCAGAATTTGTAGAATATCCCGAGTAGCCCCCGTCTTATCTTTCCATTTGTAACCTTGAGCTTCCATCGCTGCCACCCAACTAATATCTGCCCCCTTAGCAAAAGATGGTGCCGCTTCGACTTTCTCAGGATTCAAGAAGTATGCCGAGACAACTACAGAAAAACTAAGTACGATCACGAGCGAGAAGCTAATCACTTTTTTAAACATCTCATTGACCTCCTTTTTTAATAGTAGTAAATGTAATCGGAAAGACACTGTAGGAAGTAAATAATTGTATGCGTTTTCATTATATATTTATTAATTGAGCACTTATAGGATATATTTGCAATATTTATGCAGTTTTTAAATCTATTACACTTACCAAGAACCCACTATCCTTATATAAAACGCCCCACAATTGAAACAGCGTATAATTTAAGTTATACGCTGTTTTTTATGAGCTTTTTTGTGCCTTTTTATGTGTTAATTCATATACTTCGTGACAAACTAAATGATATTGTTGATAATGATGTAGTGGCCATTTTCATAACACATATTCACACAAATTTGCACTTTACACAGGAGGTTTATTCTTTGACAGGATCCAAGGCTCAATCATCAGCTAGCGCATCTGCTTCAACGACGGTATACCCTATACTGTTCGCGATTAGTATCGTTCATTTATTAAATGACACGATGCAGTCAACGGTATCTGCTCTTTTTCCAATATTGAAAGATTCCATGGATCTCAGCTTTAGTCAGATTGGTCTGATCGCATTCGCCATGAATATTACAGCATCCTTATTGCAACCTTTAATTGGAATGTATGCAGATATTCGACCACGACCATACATATTGCCGTTTGGTGTCTGCTTTACTTTGTTTGGAATTATCATGCTAGCCATAGCGCCAAGTTTTGCTATAGTGTTGTTCGCTGTCATTTCCATGGGGATAGGGTCAGCCATATTTCACCCAGAATCCTCACGGGTTGCATACTTAGCTAGCGGGGGCAAACGGGGTTTCTCACAATCCTTATTCCAGGTTGGTGGGAACATAGGAAGTTCCCTTGGACCGATCATGACAGCACTGATTTTTGTAAAGATTGGCCAATTCGGTGTCATCTGGTTCACGATCGCCGCACTTACTGCCATTGCAATTCAGTTCAAAGTAGCCCAATGGTATGGTAAACAAATGTTGCATGTCACACCTGTTAAGAAAAAAATAGCTACCAACGTTCGTCGTACTGGGCTTAGTCGTAATCAGGTCATCGGAACGATCGTTATCTTAGTATTTCTTGTATTCTCCAAGAATGTGTATATGTCCAGTATCACTTCTTTCTATACATTCTTCTTGATGGAAACTCATGGGGTCACTATACAGCATGCACAATACTTTTTATTCGCTTTCCTCGGGGCGGCAGCCCTTGGTACATTTCTAGGTGGTCCCTTGTCTGACAGATATGGACGGAGAAATATTATCTGGCTCTCTATTCTAGGTACAGCCCCCTTCTCGATTCTAATGCCACATGTATCGTTGGCATGGGCAGCTGTCCTAAGTATATTTGCTGGTTTTATTCTTTCATCAGCATTCTCAATCATCGTCGTGTATGCGCAAGAATTAGTCCCTGGCAAGATTGGTCTCATATCGGGATTATTCTTCGGACTAGCTTTCGGTTTGGGCGGACTAGGCTCCGCGGTTATGGGGAATATTGCAGATCATACAAGCATCCCCTTCATCATGAATCTTTCCTCATATTTACCGTTACTCGGCATGTTGGCCATCTTGTTACCTAAAGATAAAGATATTGCCTCAGAGTATTGACACGATACAAAGAACCGGCTGTGACGTCCCTTACAAGGATGCGCAGCCGGTTTTTCTTGGTCCATTCTGCTTCATATACAAAGTGTTAGTTTACATAATATTAGTTATGTAAACTAATATTAATTTTAATCATATTTATTTAATTGCTTTCATTGGAATTCATCAATTTGTAAGGGCATATTTTCCCTTCACTGAAAGCTTTCAAGTGGTATTGTATACAAATTAATGACACTACCATCCTTTGCACTATATTCAAATAACTCAAGCGTAAGAGTTCCATTCAAAGGTAACTTTTCCTCAGGAATATGAATATCCAGTGCGAAAGCGGACCACTCTGGAGCACCCATGTCCAAGGTTAGAAAATCCTCCACTAAATAATAATGACCGTCTGAAACGGCATAATTCATCGTTGCTTCAAACACACGACCCTCACCGGTTATCGTATACTTACCCTTTAAGCCAGTAGCCTTAATATTTCGAAAAGCCTTATTTTCTACAGATCTTTCAGCAATCACTTCAATCTTCTCCGCTGTTCCTTGCATCGGAAATGATTCTGCCACAGGTCCATTAACCCAATATTGAACCTTTTGCCCTACCTTTAAGGTAGACGCTTGAGATGTTGTAAGCCATATGGCATTCCCTTGATAACTCCTGGAAATGTCATTCCACGATTTGTCGAAGTCCTCTGTGTTCACTTGATCCAATACCAATACGCTATGATCTGCCACTTCAAATATAAATCCTTCTTCCATTTGTGAAATCATGTCTTCCCCAATCGGTACAGATCCTTCAATCGGTTTAGTTTCTCCAGTAGAAGTACACCCAGTGACGACTACGACTAAGATTAACATCAACAATGATTTGAGTTGTTTCATGGTATAACCCCTTCTTTCTATAAATTCATACTGCTCATATCCTATGACGATAATGAACAGGGATATGTTTCAACCGATTACATCATTAGAATCATGCCGATAACAAACATGTAATTGAGAGTCTCAATAATTCCATTAAAGATATTTCCGCACAGTATTGATACAATACTAAAAACCGATCGTTACGTCCCTAATTAGGACGACGCAACCGGTTTTTCGAAAAATATAGATGATAACATATTTCGATAGCACTTCCTAGGAAGATTCAAAAAAATACTATACTAAGTTCTTTTGAGTGTATAGTATTTTTCCTGATTTTAATATTTCCTCCAAAAATCCACTCTGATCCTTATCTTCTTGTATCAAGATCGGTTCAATTCGATCATCAATATTTCTTCTTAACTTATAAAGTTTGGCACTAGTTGTTAAAAAGTCATTGTCAACGCTATCTACAATAACAGCGAAATGTATATCGCTAGTACTATTTGCCATTCCCGTGACTTGTGACCCATAAAGAACAACTTTCTTTGCATTCACGTGTGATAGTATTGATTGTTGTGTAAATTATAACATATGTTTGGCTTAGGACGATAAGGATCTATACATTGATTATCCACCATTTTCACTAAATATACTGAAGGTTAGGATTATATCCTTCCAAAAATTACAATTTCATGAACGCAATATACTCTAGACACTCCGCTGTCTTTTTGCCCAATTCTAAGTTAATCCATACACGACCTGCATCGCGGTTACAGGTTCCCCACACACAATAGTTCAACCTGCGTTTACTCAAGCCATTGGAACATGCAGAATCTAGTAGCGTAGGGTACGGAATTGTTCTGAAGAAGCGATAGCCTTCGCCTACAAGCTTTCCGCAGGAAAGCTACTTCGGAAGCATATGCTTTGCCATCGGATTTCTACCGCTATATGCGGTATATAATTAGGAAATCTGAGGGCACAGCGATCGTAAGTGCAATCCGTCACCGTAGCGGTTACCCTGCATAACGTTTTGTAAGTACCCATTGTAATATAAGCCTTTATTATACAACAAACCCAACGCCTATGTGGCATTGGGTTCTCTTTACAGAATTTTTTTTCGTTTTGCAGTGCTCTCTATTAAGGAGGTACTTTTAACCAAGAAAAAGTGATCTATAACTACTGTAATAACCATAATGCTGGCGTGTTAGTTGGCTCCCATCCTTCCAGAGAAGTATGGTTTTGTCTACAAGAGTATGTTGCTCCTCCGTAAGTTACCAATTGACCTGTTGTATAATTAGTATTAGCTACCCAAGGATTAGCACCGTTCTGATTGGTAGTCGTTGTTGATTGAATAGATGTACTACTAGATATATTGCCAGCGCCGTCTGTGGCACTAACTGTAAATGTATATGTTGTACCTGCAGATAGACCAGAGATTGTGGCCGTTGTACTTGTTACAGTCACACTATTCGATCCATTGCTTACTGTATAACCTGTAACTCCCACATTGTCCGTGGAAGCCGTCCAGCTTAGACTAACGCTAGAAGATGTGTTCCCTGTAACCTGTAAATTTGTTGGTACAGTAGGAGCGGTCGTATCCCCGCTGGAAATATCCGTAGTTATCGTTACCGAGTTGCTCGCTCCAGATTCGTTACCTGAGTTATCAATAGCTTTTACGGTAAACGTGTAAGACGTGTTTGCATTCAGCCCACTAACTGTTGCGCTTGTTCCCGTAACAGATGTAGATAGTGTTGACCCGCGGTACACATTATATCCTGTTACTCCAACATTATCTGTGGATGCTGACCATTTTAATGATACACTATTCGTTGTTTTACCTAAAGATGCTAAGTTTGTCGGAATTGAAGGGGCTTCTGTATCACCACCTACACAGTTCTCAATAAATCTCCATACACCCCAGTCGCCGCTTTGGTCAGGTTGATCACCTTGGGTCCACCATTGGGCCTCATAAACTTTTCCATTAAATGAAGCGCGTTGACCTATGCTATATACTGTTCCTGATTCCCATGCAGGAGCTGAACATGTGCTGATATTTCCATTTGTAGTTGCTTGGATACTAGTACCCGTAGATACATTGCCTGCTACATCTTTAGCCGTTACTGTAAACGTGTATGCAGTATTGGCGTTTAAACCTAGGATCGTTGCAGTTGTACCCGTGACATTCACACTATTAGAGCCTTGTGTTACTGTGTAGCCACTTACACCTACGTTATCGGTAGATGCTGTCCAACTCAGGTTTATGCTTGATGTTGTCTTCCCTGTAACTAGCAGATTTGTTGGAGCGCTTGGAGCGGAGGTATCGCCGGTAGATCCGGTTGTTGTAACCGTAAGAGCATTACTTGCACCCGATTGGTTTCCAGCTGCATCTCTAGCCTTTACGGTAAACGAATAGGCTGTGTTCGCAGCCAATCCGCTTATCGTAGTGGATGTTCCAGTTACGCTTACAGAAGTACCACCATATGAAACAATATATCCCGTCACACCCACATTATCTGAAGATGCACTCCATGATAGGTTTACACTATTTGAGGTTTTGGATGGCGTACTCAGATTACCAGGTACTGTTGGTGCTTGTGAGTCGTTGTTAATTGTGCCTTGTAAATCCGTTGCTAATTTATTTAATAATAGTTTATTGCGGTCTCCGCTGAACTCCCAGAACATAGCGCCAGCTAAGTTGTTAGATTTAATATAATAAATTTTGTGATCAAAGGATTCTACATCATCATAAGTGATGAAGTTCCCATTTGATGGATTAAATAAATAAGGTACCTTCGATACATTGTTCCAATGACGTGTATATCCATTTTTATTAATATAATTATTCTGGAGATCAGTAAAGTCAAAAACACCATTTTCCCATGTACCTAAATTTGAATTACTACAATTTTGATATTGACCATTGTTAGTATTAGTACACCCACTCCACCCGCGTCCATAAAATGGAGTTCCCATAACTATTTTGTTAGCAGGTACACCTGCATTAAGATGACCTTGTACCCCTCCATCAGCATGGAAGTTCTCCGCGCCGGGTACACCCGCCGCTATTGCTGCTGGATCCATGTAAAGTGGTGAATTGTGTCCACTTTTACTATTAAATCCACCGTTGAAGTCGTAAGTCATGATATTAATCCAATCAAGGATATTGGCGATATTAGCTAACTCATTGTTATCAACATAAGCAGGACTTGCACCTGATGCAATCGTTAGCAAGTATTGTTTACCATCAGCAATCTCAGCTGCATTAAGCTTATCCCGAACGGCCTGTAATAGCAGAACATGATTTTGTTTGTCTGCAGCGCGGTAGCTATTCCCCGTTAAGCCGTTTGCTACTGGGTATTCCCAGTCCAGATCAACGCCATCAAACTGATATTTACGGATAAAATCTACAGCGGAGTTCGCAAAGGCTTCACGTGTCGTTGCACTTGCTGCTACGTCAGAGAAGCGATTTGACCAAGACCATCCACCAATAGAAATAATAGTCTTCAGATGTGGATTGGCTTGTTTCAAATCAATTAATTGTCCCAAGTTTCCTTTAATGGGGTCATCCCAAGCATCTCCTGCTTGGCTCTTCTGTGCATCAATCCATGGATCACCTAGTACAATCGTTCCATTTGGAACATTAATAGTTCCAACCTCATCCTGGCAAGACCATGTTACTGGATTTGGACCCGTTGGATCAGGATTACCGTGTATACCGTTCCAGCATATGTCAGCAAATGCATAATTAATATGAGTCACTTTTGAAGCGTCGATATCACTAACCAAATAATTACGGGCATATGCCCCCCAAGCTGGATAGTAGCCTACTATTTTATACTCTTCTGCGGCTTGAACCTTTTCACTAGAATTCAATAATTGAAACATTGAAAAGAGTAATGTAAAAAATATAATCAAAACAACTGATTTTTGATATGATCTCTTATTCATTGTCATTTCTTAAATCCTCCTCTTAGTACAAGATTTGAAAACGCTTTCAAATCGGTAAATCAATTATTACACCATACCTCCTTTTTAAATGTTCTATTTCATTCTTGCATGACATGGAAATTTAAAGTAAACCCCCTTTCACGACAAGAAGAGAAATCAAATAGGGACGGGCATGTGAATGAATCTCATAAGAAAGGAAACTTAATAACGTTAGAGCTGAATTTGAACGAAGTGTGACTTACATCTTTATTGTCTATAAAACTACGACAAAGGAAAAGGGATAACATTTTATTATAGGGGATAAATTTCTCTAATATTTAACAGAAGTGTTATTTTCATTTCAATCATATGATGTATATATCTATCCTGATGGTTCAACAATATATCGAGAACACATTTAACTTGTATTATTAAATGGGAGGACCTATAGTTCCCAAGGACTCTATGAAATACATAACGTAATATATATTATGTTAACTAAATCGTAACAATCTGATCAATTCAGCCATTTTTATGATTTTAAATCATAAACTTTACACAGAATTTACACAGACTTTACATTTCTTCTCCGAGTTAATAGTAGAATGAAATAGTACAAACTAAAATTCAACAAGGT
This sequence comes from Paenibacillus sp. Y859, assembly GCF_056786405.1. NCBI lineage: Bacteria > Bacillati > Bacillota > Bacilli > Caryophanales > Paenibacillaceae > Paenibacillus > Paenibacillus sp. Y859. The sequence continues at coordinate 10,364 of NZ_JBXCIZ010000011.1, forward strand.
ATGGTGGGAACATGATAAATTTAGAAGAAAAAACGACAATAAATCGTACACTGCCATCAGGATATCTAAACCGTGATTTGAGTTGGATTGAATTCAACCACCGTGTACTTCAAGAAGCACAAGATCCCAATAACCTTCTCCTTGAGAGAGCGCGCTTTCTTGCTATTGTGTCCAGCAATTTAGATGAATTCATGAGTGTTCGTGTAGCAGGTATTCAAGATCAGCTTAGAGCTGGATATTCTAAAAAGGATTTTACCGGTTACACTCCTTCTGGACTCTATAAACGGCTATTAAAAAAAGTAGCTAAAATCATTACTGATCAATATCGCACATTCCGTGATATTTCCAGGCAGTTAAATAAAGAGGGTATCTACTTCTCTAATTATGAAGATTTGAATATTGCACAGAGCCAAGCGATGGAACATTATTTTCAAGATATTATCTTCCCTGTTCTTACTCCTATGGCGGTAGATCAGAGCAGACCTTTCCCCTTAGTACATAGTCAATTTGTATATTTGTCTGTCGTCCTTACGAAAGAAGATGACATTGAAGAAGAGCCCTATTTTGCTATTTTACAAATTCCATCTAATCTTGCTCGTTGTATTCCGCTACCTCACCGTTCCAATAGCAAGAAACGCCAGTTCATATTTATTGAAGAGCTAATTAAACACCATATTCACACCTTGTTCAGCGGGTATATCCCTATCGCAGTTCATGAATTCCGCATTACTCGTAATTCTGATCTGAGCATCAACGAAGATGGTGCTGAAGATCTATTGGAAGAGATTGAGAAGGAATTACGTAAAAGAAGATGGGGCTCTCCAGTATGCTTAGAGGTTGAAAAAGGAATACACCCCTTCGCGCTAAGCCAGTTGCAAAATGAATTTGAAATTACAGATTCTATTTTTGAAATAGACGGACCTCTTGACCTTCATTTTCTGATGGATTTCGCAGGATCTTTGAAAGGTTATTCCCATTTGAGTCATCATCCCATTGAACCTGTATATCCGATGGAATTTGATGAGAATGATGATTTCTTCGAGGTGTTAAGAGAACGTGATGTCCTTGTATATCACCCTTATGAGTCTTTCGAGGCGGTTACTGATTTCATTACCCAAGCTGCTGAAGATGATCATGTGATGGCGATTAAGATGACATTATATCGCGTAAGTGGAAATTCTCCGCTGATACAAGCGTTAGCAACGGCTGCTGCATCAGGTAAACAGGTGACTGTTGTCGTGGAATTGAAGGCTAGATTTGATGAGGAACGTAATATCGCCTGGGCTCGCAAGCTTGAGAAAGCAGGATGTCATGTCGTATATGGATTAATTGGTCTAAAAACACATGCCAAAATCACCTTGATCGTCCGCCAAGAAGGTCTTGAGTTGCAGCGTTACGTTCACGTAGGAACAGGTAATTACAATGATAGCACTGCCAAAATATATACTGATTTAAGCCTATTTACATCCAATCACAATATTGGCTTAGACGCATCAGAGCTATTCAATCAAATGACCGGTTATTCAACGAACTATGATTGGGATGCCATTACAGTTGCACCAACCAATATGAGCAGCACCCTCTTCGACCTTATTCGTAGGGAAGCTGAACATGCTGCTGCCGGCAGACCCGCAAGAATCATCGCCAAAATGAATTCCTTATCCAATCAAGATATGATTGACGAGTTATACGCTGCTTCAACCGCAGGAGTTCAGATTGATCTCATCATAAGAGGTGTATGCTGTCTTCGTCCTGGTGTTCCAGGTCTAAGTGAGAATATCACCGTGCGTAGTATCGTTGACCGCTTTCTAGAGCATTCGCGCATCTATTATTTTGAAAATGGGGGTACTTCCGAAGTATGGATCTCTAGTGCAGATTGGATGACTCGTAATTTAACTAGACGCATTGAACTGATGTGTCCCGTGTATGACCCTCACATTCAAGATCTAGTGTACACAATATTGAATTTATCACTTGAGGATAATATTAAAGCTAGATTCCTGCAATCCAATGGTAATTATGAGTTTGCCAACGACAACAAGGCTCCATTTAGGAGCCAGGTTGAAGCTTTGATTGTTAAGAAGTGGAAGGGAAATCAACTTTTATTTTTAGATCCCATGCTCCATTAAATACCTTGATTGCATTATCCATCTCATCCTGTTCAACATAGGTTTCGACATCGCTATGAACGGTAAGATGTAGTATTCCATTTCGAATCACAGTGGAGATGTCCATAACAGCCTGTGTTTCACTTTGGTCAAGTGCGATACAAAGTTGTACAAGCGATCCTAACTTATGAATCCACTCTTCGTCGGAATGCAGCAAAATGTCCTTATGATCTGCGGACAATTTCTGCTTCCGGCTTTTTGTATTATAGGAGGATATTAAAGCACAAAGTATAATCTCTCGATGAGTAAGTCCACGAATAGTCGAATTCATGATCCAGTAACGTGTATGCTGATTGTATTGATAATAATTGATATGCCCACCAATACGGTATAACATGATAGAAGCATATAGTAGCTTCTTATGTTCCTTAGAATCCCCCTCCCCATGTAAGGATTCATACAAACGATTGGACAATTTAAGGAGATGTTCTAAATGAGCCGAAGAAATTTCAGTTTCAAAAGATAGCAGTCGATGAATGCTGAATTCCAATGTACTCGGTTTAACCGGATGAACGGGATCTAATAGTTCATGCAGCAGACCCTCACGGAGCCCTTCCCCACTAATAAGACATTGTGTAGACTGAATATAGTGATAGATCGTGTGAAAAATAATGAGCCCCGACACAATGATATCTGCACGACTTTTGGATAGTCCATTGACATGTTTACGTTTCTCCAAGGATAGATGAGGAAGTGTATCATATAATCGATTTACGGTGTCCGTTTCCAAGGCATAATGATGTGAAGTTGGCATCGAGTAATGACAGTGCTTCTGATCTATTTTACCAAGGGACCGTAGCGTTCCACCTAGACCAAACAGTGGCAAGTGTGGTCTTGACTGCAACCAATCATGTTCTTGAAGCTGATCCAGCACGTATGTACGAAGATTCTGTATCCGTTCTTCATTCCAATTCCCATGGTCTCCGAACATGACATTCGTGTTAACCGCACCGAAAGGTAAAGAGATGCTAGTCTGGTAACTACGGTTCTCAAACAGTGTAATCTCTGTACTTCCTCCGCCGATATCTATAACGAAACCATCCTTCGTGTCAAAAGAATTAATGACTCCTAGGAAACCGAAATACGCCTCTTCTTTTCCGGTAATAAGTTGAATATCTATAGCAGATTTCCGTGATAAGTATTCTATAATCTCGTCAGAGTTGCTAGCATTGCGAATTGCTGCCGTCGCACCCGCGCGGATTCTATCCACCCCGAATGTAGTGCATACTTGTTTGAATTGTTTGAGAATAGGGACAATCGTATTCATCTCTTTCTCTTCAATTCGCCCCTGCTCATTCAATTTCTCACTCAAGCGAGCAGATTGTTTACATTCTTTAATAACTTTGTACCCTCCATCGGTCGTTGTATCATAAATGACCAAACGGATGGAGTTAGAACCAATATCTACGATACCAATACGATTTCGATTATCTCTCATCTCTACACACCTCTGCTTGCTGATTGGACAACAAATGATTGATGTCTATGTTAATAATATACCCATAATAAGTGCTTGGCAAAAATTTGTGTGAAAAACCGCTGCGATGACGGATTGTCCTTATATTAAAAAACTTATTATAGTATCGTTTACAAATTCGTGTTTTTCCAATGTTAAAGCATGACCTGCACCATGCACAACACATGTCTGTATATTAGGAATTAATTGTTTCGCTTTAGATAACATCCTTTCGTAATCATAGATTACCTCCTGATCACCAACCAACAGTAAAACTTCCATAGAAAGACTTTGCAACTCGTGATCTTTAAATACAGATGGCATTACACGCATCTGAGGGACACAATTCATTCCGGATATTATAAACTGACGAATGAGCATTTCCGCCTGAACGTCTGGTTGATAGGTTCGGCTCAGGAACCACGATAATTCCTTACGAATACGAGATTCTTTAGGTAGTAAGATCGCAGGGTATACCTTCAACAAGAATTTGGGGGTGATTTTTTGAATACCAGCGGCCGGTGCTAATAAAATCATTTTCTGCACTTTCTCAGGGGAATGAAGGGCGAAATTTAATGTTAGCCAACCACCCATAGAGTGCCCCATAAATATCGCTGATTGAAGTTGAAGTTCCGTGAGCATATCTGAAACCCATTGTGCCGCATCTTCCCGTGTTTTTAGAACAGATGTCATCGTACTTTTCCCTAAGTCACCTATTGTATCAACGGCATACACCCTGAAATATTTAGATAAGATCTCAATATTCGGATACCACATTGTCGCACTGAACGTCATTCCGTGAAATAGAAACAAGGCAGGTGCCTCAATTGACCCTGTTGCAATGATGTGTGTCTCACCGAAACGTGTAGATAACATGAATTCCTCAAATGGGACAGTCCATAGACTCATTGTCTCATCGTATGCCTGATAGAACTGTTCTCTATTACCTTTTGTACGAAAAATAGAATAGCTTCGCTCCATATATCATTCACCTCTCATATTTATTCATTTCGAATAAAAGTATCTGATAGCCTTTCCTTATCGGAACAATCGAAACATAGTAAGGTTTTGTCTTCCAATACTATGCCGTTCAGAAATCCATCATTACAGTAAATTTTACCTGTACATTCTTTACAGTGGCCAACGAGTTCTTGCATACATATTGCCCCTCCCCAAGTTGTAATCGGTGTGTTACATGCCATTGAGAGACAAACATTTACTTCCTCTTTACGTAGTCACCTGATGGGAGAAGTCTTTCAGAATGTGTTGGACTTTGGTCTTATGGTCTTTCCCGGCAATGAACACGATATCTCCCGCTGTAGCTAATTCAAGGGCTCTAGTTATTGCTTGTTTCTGATCCACTATCAACCCGTCGATATTATTGTATTCAATGAATGAATGTTCCGTCGTTACGATAACAACATCACTGTGCTTAGTGGCAATATCATGCATCTGAGAAAGTGTAGTATCATCCCCCTCTTCTTCACAACTAAACACGGTGATTATTCTCTGATCGCCAAGCTCGAGTAAAGTAAACAGAGCATTCTCTAACGTATCAGGTGAATGAGCATAATCTACAATGACAAGAAAGTCCTGATCACCTTCCATAATCTCCATTCTCCCAGTAACATTAGTGAATTCAGACAATGCTTGTTGTATGACTTGAAGCGGGATTTGTTCAGCCAGGGCAGCTGCAATAGCGGCAAGAGCATTATAGACATTAAATGCGCCAACCATTCTACATTCGATAGTGGTCGTTCCCGCAAAAGAAACAAGTTTGAACGTAATTCCTGTTGTCGTTAATTGAATGTCCTCTGCCATCACGTCCGCTGGATGATGAATACCGTATGTAATGACTTGTGCTGAAGTTAGACTCTGAAATACTTCGGATGCTGGATCATCCGCGTTGAGAATAGCAAATTTGTGTTTGGCTGGCTCAGGTAAGAAAGAATTACCCATTCTCGCGAAAAGAGTCCCTTTTGCCATCAGATAGTTGTCCATCGTTCCATGATAATCAAGATGATCGCCAGTCAAATTCGTAAAGACAGCTGTTCGAAAATCACATCCCATCACACGACCCATATGTAATCCCTGAGAAGTTACCTCCATCACACAATAGTCTGTCAAACATTCCTTCATCTTTGATAAATTCGACTGTAGCTTGTGTGGATCTTGTGTATTGATGTTACTTTTACGGATTGTGTTGCCGATTTTCGTCCCAATATTGCCCATCAGTCCTGTCCGAAAATTAGCATGAGCCAAGATCGATTCAATCATGTGACTAGTCGTTGTCTTTCCATTGGTCCCTGTCACACCTATTAACTTCAGATGATGACTTGGATAACCGTAGAAATGTGTAGACAGCACTGCCAATGCAAATCGAGCATTCGGTACTTTTATAGTAGGGACACTGGCAAAGACATCCCTTTCAACAATTAGAGCTACTGCTCCCGCTTCAATGGCATCATCAATATATTGGTGACGATCCTCTTGAAGCCCCGGAATACCTGAGATACATACGAATAAATCACCCTGCCTCACTTCCCGTGAATTCATATTGATACCCGTTATTTCGACGTCCAACTCACCTTGAGTTGTAACAATAGTTAACTGCTTAACAAGTTCTTGTAGTTTCAAGCAAGTGACCTCCAATTTCTATATGAACTTCTTCTTATATATGTATTCTCTAAAAAGTTATATTCCCCCTGTATCCTCATATATTTAAACTCCGTTAGTTGAACAAGGAAATCAACCCAAGTCTCTAACGGAGTATCATTGTATAACTATTATATTGCTGTTAGTGCTTCATATTTGAGCATCATCGATTGTCGAATGGCACTTCTTCTCATCAGGTCACGTTGGACAGCAGCCGGCATATTATAGAATTCATCTACTTGAGCTAAGGCTAGCAATGTCATCTTCGTAGCATCCATCGCAAGATCCTCGTCTTGCAAAATATAATACGCCAATTGGTAACCATATGTCTCCAATCTTCTCAATGCTTCTATCGTTCTATTAAAGTAATCCGTTGATTGCATATTGATTACCTCACAATATATATTATGGCTTTGAATTCATCCTTTCATGGGATTAATAATTCCCACTATTCAGTAATCTTCATATATAACAATTGTACATCCCTCATATGCTCCTTACTTTCCGATGTTCCACTATCAAAGACAACTTCACCTTTGTATACAATGTCTCCATTCAGTGCTTCCACAACGGCAGTCACGGGAATATCGTTTTTGTAGAATAGAATATAAATTCTGTCATTCTTCAGTATTCCTTTTCCTATTTTATCAGCACCGAGTTGCTGGGCTGTTAAGGTGACACCTTCATTTGCTGCTTTGCCTGTCTCTAGGTTATAATTTGATGTTGTGATCATGTCGGGTTCATAACTCAGAATTGAAAGAATGCTGCCATTTAAACGATATGATACGTCAACAGCCATTCCTGCTGCCTTCAGTATATAAGACAGATCTGTTAGTACCCCTGTCTTATACGTATAGGAGTATAAATGCTCGCCTACAACTTCCCGATAACGTTCTCCCTCTATTGTTGTTCGTTTCTCCTCACTAACTTTAAATAAGGTATAATCACTGGAAGCAGAATAGGTAGCATTCGTAATTATATTATGATGCAGTTCAACATTATCTTTAGAAGTAATTCCAAAGTCCAGAATCTCCTTGTTGATTAATACTCCATTGTTCATATCCACAACATAATCATGATATTGTAGCTCATCAATAACCCCGTTCCCTTCCTCAAGCACTTTTGGACGCTGGTATGTCAATATATGAATCTGATCTCCAATCAACTGCACATCTGCCACATCGCTGTAAGAATAGCCCGTTTGTTCATCTACGATCGTTTCATAATGACTAACCTTATCCGTCGTCTGATTAAGAAGTTCTATACTTAGTACAATCCCCGACTTATCATCATCAGCGTTATCGACATTAGCTTCCGCATAAATAATCCATTCCTCATCCTTGTACAGGCTATCAGCGTACCATTTGCCACGCATAAAGGAACGATGATCTTTGGTGATCTGACGAATATCAGGCTCTTGAGTCATCACTGATCGTTCGGGATTCGAGAATTTTTTACGATAAATAGAGTGTCTGCTCTGATAATCGCTACCATCAGTTGTAACGTTTAAGACTCTAGATCCTCTTCCGCCTATTCTTCCGCCTATATAAGAGCCACTCAGCTGAATTTTTTCTCCCTCGGTAACATCACCCTCAATGGTCGAAAGCTTATACTCCGGTAGATGATCCGCAGCACCGAATACATAATACGTACTCATTCCAACAACGATAAACACACTTAATAGAATAGATAACCAATAACGTCTCATCATGCTCCCCCTTACACTGTTATCTTTTTAGATAGAAGTCGACTTGCAAGCCATATCGACATAGCTATTACCCCTAAACACGTGACTATCTCGATTATTAAAATTTCGTTGGGATACAGGTACCCATGCTCATTATGCAGTCCCATACCGATCAAAGGGAATAGAATAGCCCAACAACAAATGGCTAAATAAAGAATGGCGTACACAATGCCTACACGGCGATAACTTCTTTCGATTAGAATAGCTGTACAAATAGCCAGTACTGCTATCGTTCCCAATCCGTAAGTGATCAGAAACTGATCGAAGTTCCCAGGTATAAGCAGCGCCAGTGCTTTATTCGCATTAATAGTATCCAAGAAGTGGGAAGGCTCTCTCATATCCGATGGTACGATAAGATTGAATGCCAACTTTTCTATTGGGAGTAACGTGAGCTGAAAGGCAATAAGTCCAAATACGAACATAAGAATCGCCGTAATTTTTGCGAAATAAATGTGGAGTCTAGCTGTTGGTATCATCAGCAATCGATATATAAATGTATTTCTACCGAACCAATCGCGGTACCAAATAAGAAATATATAAATAGCTAGCACCGCAATACTGAGCAGTATCGGAATGGAAAAAAGCAATTGTGTACTAGAGATCATATCGGCAAAAGTATTGTTACCCAACATCAATGAACTCCCATACTGCTTAATCATTGCCTCTCTATGGGATAGTTCATTCAAACTCCACCAGATCACGGCTCCAAATTGGAATAATACGGTTAGCCCCATTAGTCCTGCCAGTATGAATTTGAAGCGATTGATCTCCATATTTACGAGCTTTAAATATCTGTTCATCGCTGATACACCTCCCTCATGACGTCAACGACGGACTTCCCTTCATCGCTACGCATTTGTTCACAATTGAAATCCCTAGCGATGACTCCATCCTCCATCAGTACAGCTTTATCGATCAAATGCTCCATCTCTCCGATCTCATGCGTAGTCAGAAGTACGCCTCGATCTTCGATCAAATGGCTAGAGAATACATCCACAATCAAACCGCGACTGAACATATCAATTCCAGAAAAAGGTTCATCCATTAACACGTATTCTGTATCCTGTGCAAGACCAAGCATGAGATTAAATTTAGCTGCTGTTCCCTTAGAAAGGTTACCAATTCTCTCTCTCCGATCCAAACCGAAAAACTTCATAAGCTCTTCAGCCCGTTCCGTATTCCAGGTCTCATAGAAGTCCTCCATGAACTGAAGCGCCTCAGCCAGCTTCATTCCAAGAGGCATCGTTAGATGATCGGGAATGAATGCCACCTTCTCATACATGCTCTGGTTCATAGGCTGACCGTCGATTCGAATTGTACCTGATTTAAGAGGTGTCAGGCCCATGATTGCTTTCAGAATGGTTGACTTTCCAGCCCCATTGTTACCAATAAGACAAGTAATCTGTCCCTTCTCAGCCGTAAAGGTAACGCCATTAAGTACTTGGCGACCACGATAACGCTTTTGAATATTAACAATCTCAATCATGTCCGTCACCTTCGATCTGTTCTGAATTCTCTACTCTTGTTCCTTCAACATATTTCTGTTTGATGATATCCAACAACTCTTCTACCGGAACGTTAATCTTGCGGACAGATGCCACAAAAGCATCGACAGCATCACTAATTAATTCGGACCGGATCATTCGTAGCACATGTTCATCACCTGTAATTCGGCTTGGTGAATTTCCTTCAGTTACAATCAACTGCTGTTCCTCCATTTCTTTATACGCCTTCTGCGCCGTGTTAGGGTTAATCTTCAGCATTGCTCCTAATTCCCTCCGCGAAGGAATAATCTGCCCAGCCTCCAGTCGACCGGTTGCAAGTTGTTCTTTGAAATGACGTACGACTTGCAAATACACCGGGTCTCGACCATTGAAAGCGACTTCCGTCCAGCCTTCATTTGTTTTCATGCAGCTACCTCTCATTCTTTTTTCAGTGTGTGTACTGAGTGGTTCATACACTTTAGATGTATTATCCGCATAATACAGTTGGTTGTCAATAGCCGGCTTCATATTTATCTCACAATCAAAAACACCACCCCCGCCTATTAGGCAAAGAGCAGTGTTTATTTGTCATCGTGTCCTCTATTATTCTTGAACTACTAATTTCAATGGTGCAGCAATCAGACTTTCTACGGTCTTGCCCTCTAGAACATCTTTGGCTGCTTGAACGGATAGTTCCCCAATTAATTCAGGTTGTTGAGCAACGGTTGCTGTTAAATTACCGGCTTGGATTGATTTCAAAGCATCTTCATTGCCATCAAAGCCTATAACGGGAATCTTCTTACCTGAACTTTGAATCGCTTCAATTGCTCCAAGTGCCATTTCGTCATTATGAGCGAATACGGCTTGAACATCACGATTTCCTTGCAGTAAGTTCTCCATTACCGTTAATCCCTTAGTACGGTCAAAGTCAGCAGATTGCTTCGCAATGACGTCCAGCTGAGTATCAGCCACTTCATGGAATCCTTTACCGCGTTCACGGGTGGCTGACGCTCCTGGTGAACCTTCCAATTCAATCACCTTGGCCCCTTTACCGAGTTGTTCGATAATGTACTCTGCCGCCATTGTTCCCCCTTTGGCATTGTCTGAAGCCACAAGTGCTTGAATATCTCCTTTATCAGAAGATCGGTCCAAGGCAATGACAGGAATATCTAAACTGTTAGCTGTCTGAACCACCGTAGAGATCGCAGATGAATCCACTGGATTAATTAATAGGGCATTCACTCCTTGTTGCATTAAATCCTCTACGTCATTACTTTGTTTGGCAGAATCATTTTGTGCATCGATCACGATAACTTTCCATCCTTGCTTATTGGCCTCAGTCATAACGCCATCTTTTAATGATACAAAGAAAGGGTTATTCAACGTTGAAATCGATAGTCCGATTTTTATATTGTCCAAATTGCTACTCTTGTTCGACTTGGCCCACTCTGGCGGTTCCAATGAACATCCTGTCATCAATATTAACAGCATAGAAATAATGATTAATGTACCCTTTTTCATATTAGAATCCCCCCTCTTATGCCGTCTTCTTACGGTCTAATAATACTGCAATCGCAATGACAATCCCTTTGACTACCATTTGGTAGAAAGAGGATACTCCGAGCAAGTTCAATCCATTGTTCAATATACCGATAATAAGCGCACCAATCAGAGTACCTACAATCCGTCCGCGCCCACCTGTTAAGCTCGTGCCCCCTAATACAACAGCTGCAATGGCATCTAGCTCATAAGACGTACCTGCGGTCGGTTGCGCCGAATTCAGTCTAGAAGTTAGGATCGCGCCTGCTAACGCGGATAACATCCCAATTAATGAATAGATCATAATTTTGATGCGATCGACTTTGATACCAGAAATAATGGATGCTTTCTCATTTCCACCTATCGCATACGTTTTGCGACCAAATGGTGTTTTGTGTAAGACGACCCACAAGACAATGAAGACAACAATCATCGTAATTGCTGGAACAGGAATACCTAGAAAGTAACCACGACCAAATAATTGGAACATCATGCTGTCACCAAGACCGGTGATTGGATTACCATTCGTATATACAAGCGTTAATCCACGAAAAATAGTCATGGTCGCTAATGTTGCGATAAATGGAGCCATTCTACCTTTTGTAATCATAAGTCCGTTGACCATCCCCATCACGCCACCTAGCAAACAACCAACAACAATAGCTAAGATTGGATCTAGTCCCGAGAGCATAAGATTGGCCATTAAAGCACTGGATAGTGCGAGAATTGAACCGACGGATAAATCAATGCCTCCTGTCAAAATAACAAAGGTCATTCCGAAAGCAATCAGCGCATTAATGGCGACCTGTCTAAGTAGGTTCAGAATATTAAGCGGTTCTAAAAAGCTTGGGTTTAACGCAGTTACGATAATAATCAGGATGATTAGTCCTAGTAATGGACCTAGTTTCTGTGTGATTTGTCCGATTTGAAATCCTTTTTTTATACTTCCATCATTAGTGGTCATCTCTATTGCCCCCCTGTAGCTAGCGTCATAATATTCTCTTGTGTTGCTTCCTGTTTCGTAAGTTCGCCACTGATTTCACCTTCATGAACGACCAATATTCGGTCACTCATCCCTAGCACTTCCGGTAACTCTGATGAGACCATAATAATGGCAACACCACGTTCCGTTAATTCGTTCATGAGTTGATATATTTCCCGTTTAGCGCCAACATCAACCCCACGTGTAGGTTCATCTAAGATGAGGACACTTAAACCAATGCCAATCCATTTCGCAATAACCACTTTCTGTTGATTTCCTCCAGATAGGTTACGTACTAACGTTGCAGAAGACTGTGTTTTAATCTGCAAACGCTGAATGAGAATATCTACGAATTCTTGTTCTTTCTTTTCATTGATCAATCCTTTGGGCGCAAAACTGTATAGATTCGTAAGTACCATATTTTCTCGAATGGAGAAATCAAGAACTAATCCTTCGTCTTTGCGGTCTTCCGTCACAAATCCTATGCCTGCTTTCATTGCATCATCAGGGTTGCGGATCGTAACCTTCTCTCCACGAATCCAGATCTCACCTTGATCTAATCTATCTAATCCGAATAACGTTCTCATCATTTCGGTACGTCCCGAGCCCATTAATCCTGAGAAACCAATAATTTCACCAGATCGTAACGAGAAATTCACGTCTTTGAATTGCCCCTTCTTTGAAGCATTTTTGATCTCGAGCACGATTCCTCCGGGATTAAATGTCCGCTCAGGGAAACGGTCTGTTAATTCTCGACCAACCATCTTTTTGACCACTTCATCAAAATTGGTATCGGGAATTGCCGTCGTATCTACGGTTTGGCCATCACGCATAATCGTAATTCGATCGCAGATTGCGAAAATCTCTTCCATTCGATGTGATATATAGACGATGGAGACCCCTTCTTTCTTCAGGGAGGCAATAACATCAAACAGTTTCTGTATTTCTCTCTCTGTTAAGGCAGCAGTGGGCTCGTCCATAACGATCACTTTAGCGTCGGTCATCAAAGCTTTGGCAATCTCGATCATTTGTTTCTCACCTACTGAACATTCCCCAGCATCACGGTTCAATGGAATCGTCACAGAAAGTTTACGGAACTGCTCATTTGCCAGCTCCTTCATTTCATTCGTGTTCAATAGACCCCATTTCGTTGTCCGTTCCTTCCCTATGAATAAATTGTCTAGGACGGTCATGTCTGACCAGACATTTAACTCTTGATGGATAAAGGCGATTCCACTTCGTTCCGCCTCTTTGGGATTGGCAAAGTACGTTTCTTGACCATCTATTACAATCGTTCCTTGATCTCGCTGATGGAGTCCGATCAGTATATTCATAAGAGTAGACTTCCCCGCACCATTCTCACCCATAAGAGCGTGAACTTCACCATCTTGAAGATCGAAATCCACACCCGTCAGTACACGGTTCGCACCGAAGGCCTTATGGATACCTTTCATTGTAATGTGCATAATCGTAGATCCCCCTCTTTAACCGAAAAAGACACCGGCTTGTAAAATGCAGTTAGCATAAGGTTTAGCCTCGCCTGTGCGAATGATAACCTTGGCCTTCTGAGTGAGCAGCTTGAATTGTTCATGTGAACACTTCTCTATAGGTATTTCCATAAATTTGTGATTTAAGTACTCTGATGTTTCTTGGTTAGCTGTAGCTAACTCTTCAGCTATAACCACCTTTTCAATAACCATATCTTCTACAATCATATCAACGACAGCTTGAAAGCTGGGAACACCTAGTGTAAGTGCCAAATCAATCTTAGGAACACCTGCTGGAATAGGAAGTCCTACATCTGCAATAACGATGGTATCCGTATGCCCTAAGTCAGCAAGTATTTTGGAAATATGGCTGTTCAATACCCCGTGTCTCTTCATAATCTAAAGGCTCTCCTCTACTTCTGCTCGAGTTGGCATACCGCCTTGAGCACCAAATTTGGTGACTGATAACGAAGCTGCTCGGTTAGCAAATCTCACACTATGTTGCAATGATTTCCCTTCAGCCAGAGCAACCGCAAATGCAGCATTAAAAGTATCTCCTGCACCCGTTGTATCTATAACTTCTACTTTATAACTCGGAACTACGACTTCTTGATCTCCGTCGTAATAACGTACGCCTTGACTACCTTCTGTAATGAATAGCTTATTTGGATATTTTCTTAAAGCTTCAGCCGTACTCATACCAGCAAACAAAACCGTACATTCATGTTCGTTTGGAGTCAAATACGTAGCATTCTCTATTATTGTTTCAGTGATTGGACGTGCTGGCGCCGGATTAAGCAATAATGGAACATTAAATTTATGGCAAATCTCACTCACATAAGTTACCGTCTCTTCAGGTATCTCTTGCTGTATAAGCACCATGTCAGAACTACGAATAGTATCTAATGCTTGTTCAATGAAATCCGGAGTGACTTGATCATTAGCCCCTTTCACTACGATAATGCTGTTATCGCCTTCCGCTAATATAATATGGGCTGTACCTGTCTCCATACCTGTAACCGGTTTCAGATGCTCGACATGAATGTTGTTGCTTTGAAAATTATTCATAATTGCTTCTCCGTAATGATCATCTCCGATTCGACCGATCATCGTCACTTCAGCTCCTAAACGAGCCGCTGCAACAGCTTGATTCGCTCCTTTACCTCCCGGAACGGTTGTGAACTTTTCTCCAAGAACGGTCTCTCCCGCATTAGGGCGCTTAGATGAAGTTACCACTAAATCCATTGCACAACTGCCAATCACACAAATCTTAGCCATCATAATCAACCTTTCTTTTTGTCTTATAGTTATCCTTATCTTGTACAACTAACTTAATAAGTAACCCAACTTCTTTACATCTCGTGTCATATGTCAGCTGGCGAATGTCATTCAGCTCTTATCTGCCTGTTCATTGTTGTTCCTGAATAATAACCGATAACTAAATGCTTGAATCTTGTTCAATCTTGTTTGAACTGAATGTAGAAACAGGTTATGTAACCGGTTACACATATTATCTAATTAAAATATCATATATTCTTTTAAATTACAACTGCATATACTAAAAAAAAAGTAATACTCACACTAACTGATTTAACCATGGACACTACCTATGGTCCCTGATAAAATAGAACAAGTTAAAGAACGGGGGCACCATCGTGGATTATGTTATTTTAGATATTGAATTCAACGGCCGCAAATTTGCAAGCGACCTACCTATGGAGGTAATCGAGATCGGAGCTGTCCGATTAGACTCGCAATTACAACATATGGATGAATTCTCAGCATTAATCAAACCGGTTTATTTCTCAAAGCTAAACTCATTTATTAAGAAAAAAACAGGAATTCCGCAGGAAGATATAGATCAAGCTGCCGGATTCGTAAAAGTCATTAGTGATTTCATTAGCTGGTTAAATCAAAGTGAGTCTTATCTCCTTTTCACTTGGGGTGGCGAAGATTTAAAAAGAATTATATATGATACGCGGATGCATAAGCTTGATGATGCCTACTGGATGGCAGCCGACTATTTTGATTTATTGAAGGGTTTCACACGCTATAAAAATGTTACAAATGATGTTAGTGTCGAAGGCGCTCTGAATGATCTTAATATTATTCCCTCTGGCTCTGCTCATCGGGCATTAGATGACGCAAGAATGACGTCTGAGGTATTCCGAGCTATATTCGATAAGTTAGACTTCGCACATATACAACAATTTAAAGATGTTTACTCCAATGCGAAAGAACGTAGAATGGTGAAGAATGCGATTCGTTCGATGACACTTCAGAAGATCCCTCTCACTTGGGAGAATCTCCATGAACGTTACCTTAAAGAAAAGGTGGCTCTTGAGGATCCAAGAAAGATCTCTGAGTTACAACAATATTTCACCACAGAATTAACGAAAGAAAAGCAGCCAGTTGCTATATCTTCGAAATAAATAGAAAAATCACTATGGAGTACGCTCCATAGTGATTTTTTTACATCCATTTATCAATATTACAATCATTCATCAATATTACAATATAACCTGATCCTCTAAGTTCCTCCATAAGTGATGTGCTTCTCGAGCGACATGTTCTAATAAATCTGGCGGTGATGTTGTCACTGCAGCACATTGTTTAATTAAATCATCTAATTCCAATTTGAATGCTTCAAGGGCTTTTGTTTCTTTAATGACCATTTTATTAAATTGATTCAGAACTGGCAGTACCTCTTTACGTGGATGACGAATCATCGTTCTGAGTGCATTGGCCTGGAGAAATAGATTCTCAAATTTCTTGGTCATGGCTCTGACTTGATCATGTAATTCATAATTCGATGTATCTAAATAATGGCTTATGAAGCTAAGGTGATCGGCCATTTGTCTCAACCAAAAGTAATTCTCATGTATCGTTGCGTCAGCTGGTGAAACGCGATTACCCGATTGCAACAATTTAAAGACTGACACCGTCTCTTCCGCTTCGCGAATCATGTGATCAAGAAGTGCCTGTGGCGTTGATATGATGACTTCACATCGTAAAGCTTTATCCAACGTATGTGTGAGTAAACATTGAAATTCATGTGTTGCATGCTGTGCTTCATGAATTAATTTGCCAGGATCTTCTGTTTTTAATCTCGTCCGTTCATATATTGCTCCCAATTTGTGAATCATATGCTGGTTAGCACGAGCAAGTTCCATTTCATGATGGCTAATTTCTCTGTCAAAGAATCGACCATGATCATAATTGTTCTCCACCCAAAATCCTATAATCCCATAAATATCCCTTTCATAATGATCAGTATAGGGCATAGTCCCACCTCCTCGTTCATAAAATTGAAGCATCTATCCCTATGAGTATGCAGAACATTTGTTACCTATACTACTTATATATCTAGAATCATGTAATTCCGGATATAATCGGAAAACGTATCATTTAATAATTAATAAGCACTGCAAGCTCGTCATTAAGAGCTTGCAGTGCTTATTTCAATCCAATTTCAGCTTACATAGTTAATTACCGTAAACCGTACATTTTGTAAATAATGATCGCTGCCTCTGCTCGTGTTGATTGGCTTAGAGGATTCAGTTGTAATTTCGCATCACCTGTAACTATTCCCGCTTTCACCAACTCAGCAACCTCACTCACTGCATACGCAGAAACTTGGGTCCGATCAGTGAATCCATTCAATTCACTAACAGTTGCTTCGCCTTCTCCCCGTACTCCAGCAGCTTGAAGCGCTTTGGCCGTAATCACAAACATATCTTGTCGTGATATATTTTCTGTCGGATAGAACTTTCCGTCAGCCTTACCGCTTACGATACCAAGCTTCTTGGCAATCCCAACTTCATTGGAATAGTATGCTGTTGTCTTCACATCTGAGAAGTTCGCATCAACAGATGCTGAGAGTCCTAGAGCTTTGACAATCATAATGATGAAATCTGCTCGTGTAACATTCTGACTTGGTGAGAATGTCGTTGGTGTTGTTCCCTGAATAACACCTTTAGATGCCAATACTTCAATTTCACTTTTCGCCCATGCAACCTTAGCTAGGTCATTGAATGACTTCTGCACATAAGCGACAGCAAAATGACTGAAATGGGTCGTAATGAATGTTACCTTTCCGGTTTTCGCATCATATTTACCGTTCGGTACAGCAATTACCTTTCCTGAACTATCGACATACCAGATCGTAATATGACCTGAATTTTTAAGTTCCTCAGCAGTAGGCTGATATGGAATCGATACTTGAACAGAAGCATCCGAATTGTTGAATTCCACTTGCTTACCATCGGCCGTTGTGATGCTTAACTCGATCACAGGTCGGTTACCAATGGAGTTTCGAACGTCTGCAGGTAATGTAGCGGGATCTACCTTCGTCATCTTCAACGTGATTGTCCGTGAATCACCCAAACGAACACCGCTTAACATATTACCAGTCAACACAATATCGGCTAATTCCGTAGAAACGGCAATCTGCTGCAACTTTCCAGTCGTAGATATTGAAGCCACAGGCAGTGCCAGTTCATAGCTTGTAACTCCTGCTACCTTCGATATTTCAATTTGCACTTGCTTCACACCATCAGCATCTGCCTTCGCTTGAGCTAATGCGTCGTTTAATTGCATCTGATTCACTGCACTTTGTGCAATATTTCCTTTTAAAGTCGTCGACGCTTTAATCAGTGTACTAAGTTTATTATTCGTCGTACCACTCGTAGTTGTACCTGAGGTGTTGGATCCAGTACCACCAGTTTCATTGTTACCGGGTCCGTCCTCTCCAGATTCATCGTCATCTGAACCATCATCTGGATCTTGTGTCGTGATGCGCTTCAAGAAATCTCCTAAGATAATCTGACCACTAGCATTTCTTGCGTAAGGAACAACCGGTACTAGACTTACAAAATCCGCATCCGTAAGTACTACTCCTGATTGGTTAACGGATTCCTTACCATTGAACATAAAGTTCTTATCTGAGTTCAAAGTTGTTGGATAAGTATCCTTAGCCGTGAAATCTTTCTGGTATGATACAAATCCGTCAATTGTAAAATCAGTCGGAATATTTACATACGTCGTGAAGTTCATGTTACTTCTTGCATTATTAAATGCGATATTATCTTTCGCGATAACACCTGGATTACTATTACTAGAAAAACCGTAAGCGCCATTGCCGAAAGCGATGCTATTACGGATAATATGAGGGACGTGGATCCCTTCGCCTCCAAGTTTAAAGCCATTTTTGTCGCCAGCACCTATAGTGCCATTCGATAAAAAGCCATTATTATAGGCGATGCTATCTTCAATAATTACTGCGCCAATCGCACCTGAACCTGACTTCGTGTATAAATCCCAACCATCGTCAATGTTGTTATGAGCAATACATCCTCTGAAGATATTTCCTTCACCAGATGTAAGCTTTGCTGCGAATCCGTCCGCATTATTATCAGATGGGTCACGGTTATCATGTGATGTGCTGTTCAAAATAAGATTGTAAGCCGGCCAATGAGCTTTATCATTCTCAGTAATGTCTGTACGGCTAATTTGTAGTCCTGTGTCACCATTCTCATAGAAATTACTGCTCTCAATGATGTTGTAGCTTCCGCCTACCGTAAAGCCTTTCGTATTTCCTGCTGTACGTGTGAAGTCGATGCCTTTCACATGCCAGTAGCTTGCTCCAAGAACGACCCCTTCGGATTTCTTATCGAAATCAATGATCGGCTGTGCACCCGGGGCTGCTATCAGTGATTTCATTGCCCCTGCCTTACCGTCATTGTATTTCTTGATGTGGACCTTTGAATTGCGTACGTATCTGCCATCAAGCATGATGATCTTCTGACCCGGTGCGATAAATTGGATCGCTGTATCCAAGTCAAGAGGACTGTTCTCCTTACCTGAACCATCCCTTGTACCCGTTGGGGATACATAGATATCTCCAAGATAGGACTTCGTTGTTACTGTGAAGTTACGCACTATTTTATCGTATGAAGTTAATAACTGGGTGTCGTTAGGTAAATATGTGATACTGAAGTTTGTTTGACCATTTGCGATAAGCGAAGCGGGTATTGTAACTAGTTCTCCCGATTCGATTACTTGATCCTGTGCGATGACCCTTTGCCCTTCTTTTACTGTAATCGTACCATCGACATTTGCTTTGACCATTAATTCGTAATCTGTCTCAGACGTCTTGTCGAGCGATAGAATCTCAAATCCAGGAGTAACGGCCTGCGGAGGTGGTTCAATTCTCGGTGGATCGGTCTGTGTTGCGGTTACAGTGAAATGAATATTACTGACTTCAATCGTTGCCAGCCGAGCTGCATAGAATCCAACATATATTTTGGAATCTTGCACGTTTAGAATATCTGGGGTAAATAATATCGCTTCTGTCCCATTATTTAATTTCCCCGTGTAGCCACTATTGGTTTTCGCAAGCGTTAGCCTATAAGGCTGAGCTGGATACGTATTGCTAGACGCAGGTCTTATATTTTCTATCATTCTCGCTTGAATACCTTGGCTCCCTGCACCATCCGGTGTTGTCACACCTGTTCTAACGAATAATTGCGTACCGTTCGCATTCGTTGTTGATCCGCTAAATCCACCTATGGCTGCTATATTTGAAGCGAATACACTGGAATCACCAGCTGTTCCGATCGCATCTCTAGCCATTATTCCGAAAGACTCCTGGCCATCATGCGGATTCTTCGCATATTCAATGACTTTAATATCAGCAGATAATACAAAGTTATCTTCAGAGGCATCGATCTCTGTATAGTAGTAAGAGATTCCATCATGATCCCCCGTAACTTTTCCTGCACTACCGGCAAGCGCTTCAAGCTTAACCGATGTATCCGTGTTAATCGTCACTTTATTGTTGTCCCTTACAGAGACATGTAAGTCGATTGGTTGTAGGTTCGTATCCGTTGGAACAATATGAATCTCATAAACTCCTGGTTTTGTGTTGTCATAGTGAGTTGTTGAGTCAACGGTATATTCCCCTGCTGGTAAAAGAACTTTATCTCCATTATCATATACCTGAGATATTTCTAACCCCGTATTATCGAAATCTTCGAGAACATAATAAAGAGTTTTTGGATATTGTGTAACCTCAATCCCAACGAGAGATTTTACTTTCACAGTAACAGTAAAGACAGCCGTCTTCCCTTTATGCGTAATTGTAAGTGATTTGGAGCCAGCAGTCGCAGAATCAAGTGGCGAAACAGTGTACTCGCCTTTCATTAGTCTAACTTCCGTATTGTCATCATATTTGGCATAAACGACCAAACCGTTCAGATTAAGATCGTCACCAATAAAGTAAGTCTCTTTTTCTGGTTTCTGCTTAATGAGCAATTCAGAAATGGCGGCGCTCTTCACTTCAATGTTAAAAGTTGTAGTTGCGCCCGGCGTTTCTGTTGATATAACATCCATCGTTATCGTTCCTGGACTATCGAACACATAAGCAGATGTGATCTCCATACCGGAAATGGAGAACGTGTATAGATCATTCGTTAATTCTTTTAACATATAACCATTGTTATAGTTCGCTTCAACAACAAAACCTTCCGGATCAAAGTAATCACCTACATAATAATCCGTCTTAGCCGGGAAGTATTTGATCATTAAATCTGTAACTTCTAAAGCGATAATATCTAGATCAATCGTCTTCGTTATTCCGTTAAAATGTATAGTAACTTGATTCGTTCCCGAAATGCTACTATCAAAACCTGAATCGATATAGTCTAGCTTTGTTAGAACTTCTTCATTCCCACCAGCGTATACTGCGGTTACACTCATCCCATTTAGATCCAATTCCTCCCCTACTAAATAGGTTGTTTTCATGGAAGAGGTATCTATTCTTAAATCAGAAGGGGCTCTAGTATCCACTTTGAGTTGGATATTACTGAAGGTAATATCAGCGTCTCTCGATACATAAATACCTGCGTAGATTTGTTCGCTCAACAAGGTATCTGCTGTTATAACTTCACTCTCATTATTCACCGTTAATACATACGTATTACCTGATTTTTTAATTTTCAAATCATATGCTTCACCCTGAGTTGGTACGGTTATACCATTAAAAGGCTTTAGTTTACTAATTGAAGACCCAGATAGCAACTGATAAAACCCTTTTATTACAGTATCTAAAGCACCTACGGCAATATAATTTGAAGCATGCTTTTCTGTAGTAGCATTTACGCCAATATCATCTTTAAGCATTAAACCAAATGACTTTTGGTTCGGATTATTGATGCTACTGTCACTATTAAAACTATTCACTTCAGCTTTTGCGACAAATTCAAAGTTAGTATTCGCCGGGACCCCCTTATAGTAAAAAGACATTCCTTCATCCTTACTAGCAATTTTACCGCCTGTAGCAGTCAGTCTTACAGAACCATCTGGGTTTATGATTGGATCAGGTGTCTTACCTCCACCTGTATTAGACCCAAATGCACTAAAATCCCAGGCCCCTATATCCACTGGTGTTTCAATGTTTAAATTCACATTACTAAATGTAACTGTAGTATTCCTTGCTGTAAAAAGCCCTGCATATTGAACACTTCCCAAATAATTCTCTAACACTTTTATTTCGTTACCAACCTTTAAAGTGTAGTTATTTCCTGCTTTCTTAATACTTAAATCATATACATGGTTTGGGCCAGGAGCTTCGATCGGGTTATCGAAAGTGAGTTTCCCTTGTGCACCACCCAGTCTAGTGAATCCTTTTAAATCTTGATCAAGCGCTCCCACTGCCACATAGTCTCCTACTCCATACACCGCCCCATGGACGTTCATAAATACTTCATCTCGAAGCATAATACCAAAAGCGACTTGGTTGTTAGATGACCACGCATCAACCGAAGCGGTTGCCGTTAATTCGAAATCTGCATCAACAGGAATGTCTTTGTAATAATAAGCTATCCCATCCGTGCTTCCTGATATCTTACCTCTGTCACCAGCACTTTTGAGTGTTACCGTCCCATCCTGATTTTCCTTAATTCCAAAATTGGCTGATGTGATCTTGTCTTGTCCCCCAACATCGCCAAACACACTACCTTGCCAATCACTGGTAATGTCAATCATTCCTACAGGCGGCTCTGCAGCAACCACCGGAATAGATATCGCAGGTATTAACAAGACGAACGACATCACACACGCTAACAATCGTTTTACTTTTCCCATTAACAAAATCCTCCTCTCGTTACCATAAGTAATTGTCATCTGACCACATTAATTAAAGCGCTTACAAACGATAAACTCCATAATCATTTGCTCAGGTGATCGTTTAAGTGATGCCCTTACCAACATTCTGAGATATAAGTGTTGTAATGACACTCGTAATCATGTAGATTTGTCTTTTTCGAATAGATACCACGATATGATGCATATGTGAGTATGATCTAGATTAATTTGAGTTTACTGTTGTGAATTATTCATATGGTGAAATTATCATATATTAATCAAAAAAAGGCCCCCTCTACTGTTATAGCTAGGAGAGTTCCAAAGACGGTTTGATTCACCTATTTTATCTCTTTATTGCCTACGATACACGATCGTTTCATCAATTACGGTCATTTCGATACAATCTTCTAACAACTTATTTGGTTTATGCAGAAAAGGATCCATATTCAATATCGTAAAATCTGCATAATATCCTTCTTTGATGACTCCCTGATTTTGCTCATGACCACTCGCATAAGCGCTTCCTGTCGTGTACAAGGAAATGGCTTCGAACAAGCTCAGACGCTCCTCTGGTTGGTATACTGTTTGTGTTGAATCTTCGGGATTAACCCTCGTTATAGCAGCATAAATACCAAGGAGTGGTGAAACCTTTTCAATGGGGGCATCTGATCCCCCTGCACAATGAAGTCCATTCACAAGCATTGTTTTCCAAGCATATAAATATAGGTTAGACTCCAAGCCCACCCGCTCCATAACCCACGGGAAATCAGAGACGACAAAAGTAGGTTGAATATCAATCACAACCGGTAATCTCTTCATCCGTTCCATTGAGTCCTGACTTAGCACTTGTCCATGGATTAATCTATCTCTTGTTCCATTAATCGTAGGATGGCGTTCAAGGACTTCCAACACTTTGTCCGCAGCAAGGTCTCCGATCGCATGCACTGCAATAGGTAATCCGAATAAACGTGCTTTGCGAACCAATTGATTAAGCTCCTCATCCGTATGTATAGCGATTCCGTTAGTATTGGGATCATCTGCATACATACTGCTCAACAGGGCTGTCCTCCCTCCTAATGCACCATCTGCAAAAATTTTCATAGATCCAAACTCCAAGAATGCCGATTGTATAAGCAATGTTGGCTCTGCACTCTTCCAATCATCCACTACCAGATGATGGACTAGTAAATGCGCTCTGAACATCATATCTTGTCCATGAATAACGTTCTGAAATGCGCGCAACGTATTGGAGCAACTTCCATAATAGCTTAAATCTTCCGTATGCCCACCAACCAGTCCCTGACGCCAAGCATGTTGAATACCTAACATCAAAGCTTCTTCAAGATAAGCAACCGTTACTTCTGGTATTACATTAAGAATAACATCCTGTGCTGTATCTTTATAAATTCCTTCATGCTTTTCAACTTTTAATCTAACTGTGGCATCTTCATCTGGACTCATCTGCATCTCATTCATCTGAGCTGCCCGTATAGCTAACGAATTCGCTACTAATACATGTCGACAAATTCGTCTTAAGATCACTGGATGATTAGGTGAGATCCCATCCAATAACTCTCTTGTAATAGTGTCAACATTCAACCACCTATTCTCGTTCCATCCCTCAGCGATAATCCATGACCCTATTGGCATGATTTCAACACGATCCGCAACAGCCCGCAGTACTTCCTCTCTGCTATTCAACCTAGAAAGATCCAGCTTGAGAAAGGTCTCACCATACCCAATCAGATGCATATGGCTATCTACAAATCCGGGAAACATCGTAGCTCCCTGCAGATCAATCCATTCATCGATGTGTCCTTCCAAACTCTCTTCTATGTATTCTTTACTACCCGTAGTGACTATAGTACCCTGCTCGGTATACACAGCTTCTACGGTATGCCCTTCGTATTCCATCGTATAGATGGTTCCATTCCACCAGCATTTCCCCATGATGATCTCCTTATCTGCTTATGACTTGAAATACTGGCTTACATTTCCGCTGTCTGCAAGTACCCTCTCGACGTAGTCTTCACCCGTGTAGTCACCGATTACCTTCTGCCAGAATTTCTGAGCTGGCCTATTATTTCTGAGCTGCGTGACTTTCCACTTCCCTTTATATTGTTGAAAAAGCTCTTTCGCTGCCCAACTTCCTAGACCACTACGACGATACTTCTTCATAATAAAAAACTCAGTCATATAATAATCAGCCTCTAATGAATGATCTAGTCGTTCCACCAAAGCGAATCCTGCAGGCTTATTATAAGTAGATATCAATATTGCAAATCTTCCTTCTTCCTCTTCCCAAAATGTATCCAAATCTGGATACATTTCGAACTTCCCTGTCTCCTCAAGCTCGATATCCAAAAACTCTGTGAAATCATATAAATAAAATTGCATTAAATGATGAATAACGTCTTTATGTTCAATCGGAACCCATTCAAGCTTCATTTCCATAAATTCACCCCATCGCATCTTATCTGAACCTACTATATAACGTTGTCCTGCAACTTCGCAATTATACTCTTACATTTACTCTTCCATGCCATCTCTAAGACTTCTATCCATACCTATGGTAAAATAACAGTTAGACTCTATTAATTAAGGAGGTGCATCCGTGAATATACAAAAAGATATTGATCGCAAACGGCTCGATGAAAAGGTTCTCGGCATGCCCTGGTTCGTGCAACAATTCATCGATTATAAATTACCTGATCTCTCTCCATCTACGCTGCTAGAGTACATACGGGATTACGAAACTTTCTTTAACTGGTTACGTGGCGAATTACTCTCTGAAGCCGACCATAACTCAAAAGTGACCTTAACCGAACTGGAAATGCTTCGTATGGAAAACGTTGTGAGTTATAGGCTCTATCTCACGACCCGTAGGGAGGGTGCCAATTCCAAAGTAACCATCTCTCGTAAGTTATCATCCCTGCGTTCATTATTTCATTATTTAAGCCAGATCGCTGAGGATGAGGACTTCTATCCCTTATTAAAACGTAATATTATGGCCAAAGTAGAAGTCAAACGTATACACAAACCGAAGGATACGGCTGCTAAGTTAAAAGGAAAAATCCTTGAAGAAGAAGAGTTACTGGAATTTATAGGTTATATTCTTGTAGGCTACGGGATTGATGTCGCTGATAACAAACAAGCGCTCTACTCCTATGAGCTTAACAAAGAACGTGATGCTTGTATCGCTAGCCTTATTCTGAACTCAGGACTCCGTGTATCAGAGATCATTAATTTGAATACGGATGACCTAGACTTCAACAATAAACTAATATACATATTCCGCAAAGGGCATAATGACGAAACATTCAAAACGCCAGTCTATTTCCGTGAACAAGCGCAGGATGATTTGGCATTATACCTTAGTCTAAGGCAGACTCGTTATCATGCACCGAAGAAAGAGAAGGCCCTTTTTCTCACCATCCCAAATGGTCAAAAAGATGGAAAGCGAATGACCAAGCGTGCTGTTCAGGCTATGATCATTAAATACGCTACTAGATTCGGCAAGCCCTTCCTGACGGTGCACAAACTGCGACATTCCTTCGCAACCGATTACTATCTTCAGAATGATATTTACAAGACGAAGGAACAGTTGGGGCATGCCTCTACAGAGACGACAGAAGTATATGCCCATCTAACAGATAAAACGATGTCCGAAGCGATTGAACGACGTGTGGAGTCGACTTAAGTACCCTATTGAAAGTGCAAGCAATGCTCTTTGAAAGAAGGTTGCTATAGAAAAGGATTGGGGGGTACGAATGATGACAAGAAAGAACGAGTATATAATAGCAACGGCAATTATCCTAATGTATTCTTTAATAGGTCACTTACTTAATATTGATATCTTAAAAATTATGACTATTCGAAAAGATGAATTTAGTATTAGTATTGCAGGAATTTTTATATGTATCATCACAATTATTTTACTACGTTATATTGTTCGAAAATTTAAAAATACTAATTAACGACTCTCTATATCGGAGCCGCTTTTTCTAATTTAAGTGTTGTTTAGGTACTTACTTCCGTCGGCCTTCCGTTCTCCATCCATAATTCACCAGGAATACATCTGAAAATCCCTAAAGAAACTTATTCTTTCTACCATGTAAATAAGGGCGGCTTCTCATTCAAATGTGAATGGGAAGCCGCCTTTATCAAAGAAATATATGAACTACCTTCGACCTCTTCTGCTAATTTTACCCGAACCTATTCTTGTTTTCGGCTTACTAATCGATTTCTTATTCTTAGAAGAACCAAAAATACTAGATCCACTGCCACTATCGCTTCCCTTACTAATGCTTCCCCTACTTGGGGTGCTGCCTCGGTTGAATATAGTGTCGTCAGATCGTTTGCTACTAGATGAATTGCTAGTATTTCCACGTCGCGTGATGAGCCCTTTTTTCTCCACGGTGAGTGGAGGTGTCATTTTCTTATCACTGGTCGTTGGTTTAGAATAGCTTCCCTGATTCGGTTTGTATACGTCCTTACTAGAATATCCACGATAAGTACCACTTCGCCCTAATGAATCGAACATGTTACCTATAATACTTGCAGCGATGTATCCCTCAAGGAAGCTCGAGTCATAATTCTTCTGGACATATTCCTTTGAGTCAACTTCAATCAGCGTATCCTCAGAGTTATCTGGATCCTGTTGTAAATGGTACCATTCATCATTATAAACAAGGAACATTCGCTCCGAATCTTCTGCCGAAATCTGATCCGGCTGACGATCCTCAGATAGTTCAGCAGCAACGTCAGGTACACTCTGACCTTCTGCCCGATATACATAAGATGTGGCATTGCCATCTTTATTTACGGATTCAAGCGGATACGACTTCATCGTTGTCCCTAAATCGCCCCAGCCACCCGCACCACAACCGCTCAATAGAGATACTAATAAACCAAGAACGATCAAACACTTTATTGAAAGAACTGAATGTTTCTTCACTTGATCCACTCCTAGCTTGCCCGAATGATCTTTACATCTGCCGGTATCACACTTTCGCCTTCATACATCATGAAGCGTCCATTTTGCCATTCAATCCGCAGCAGTTGATTATCATCAGATTGATATTGCCACACATGTTGCTCCCCACCTTGCATGAATGGTGCTTTCCCAGTTACAAGTACATTCCCGTCGTACTCCTCCTCCAAATGATAGGCTACATCATCCAAATCGACGATGCTCGGAACCTCATTTGGATTGTCCAACCTTCCATCAATCGGCTTATACAACGCATACTGGATATTTTCCCGTTCCTCAATATGAAAATAAGCGATATCCTGACCATCTTGCAACGTAAGTACAACCGCGTTCCGACTACGATTATGGACTCTTCCCACCACTTCGTACGTAACTAGCGATACTTCACATATATCACCTGGTGCAAGCCCCAACACATTCTTCTCTCGTATTGGCGGTTCCGGCTTAGCAAATAGATTCCCTACTCTTTTCCAAATACTCATATTCTGCGACCCCTTATCGACGTTAGTTCAACTTACAGACAAGCTGTAATGATTAGAGCTCCTACAATATGCAATGATCCAGCAAATAGTCCATAACCTAATTTACCTTGTTGTGTTCCTAGATCAAGATCCAGCTTAGCCCATCCTCTAAGTAATATACGGACAATACTTTCCAGAATGAGTAGTACAACAAAGGATATAATTGAAACAACGATCGCTTCAAGTAATACATTGGAGGTAGATATAGATACGGAAAGAATGTAACCCTGTGCGACAAGCTTCAGAATCATCCGGGTCGTTACCGCCATATTTCCCGCTTTAACTTCTTCGAAATCCTTATACTTTGTAAATAATGAGTCCACATATAGCAGAATGAACAGTAATACCGAACCTACACCTGTCCAGACCAACACTCTTAATACATATTCAAAATCCATGACCTCTTCAACCCCATTCGGCAATAAATTTCACATTATTCTCATATCAAAACGAAGGAGTTATGATCACATATTAGCTCCTTCGCTTGTCATATTACATATGGTAACTATTTATACTTATTACTGATGACTTTTTGAACTTCTTCTACTATTCTTGTTTCCCGAATTGTTTCATAAGTGCTGCAAGTTCATCTTCAACCGCTTGGTCTTTATTTAAACTTGCAAACTCATCGTCCAAAGATTTCTCGCTAGAAGTCATTTCGTTACTTGCTTCAGCTTGCGCTTCCATGTGTAACATCTTATCTTCCATACGTTTGAGTCCACTTGCCGCAGAATCCGTACTGAAGCCTGTCATAGCCTTGTTAATCTCCGTTTGTGCCTTGGCAGCATTGTAACGCGCTACTAATGTTTCTCTTTTATTCTTCATTAACGTTAATTGCTTACGCATTTCTTCAAGCTTGCTACGTAGATTATCAGCAGATGCTTTATTCTGATCATAGTTCACTTTATATTCGTTCTTCTTCAACTCCGCTGCATTCTTCTCTTCCAAAGCGCGACGGGCAAGATCAATATTCTGCGCTTGTGCAGCTGTCTGAGCTTGTAGTGTACGTTTATTCACTAACGCATCTTGTTCTTCATAGAGTTGTTTGAATTTCTTCTCGATAGCAATCTGTGCTGCTACAGCTTTCTCAGCATCTTCAAGATCTTCATGCATATCTCTAATATACTGATCCGTCATTTTGATAGGGTCTTCCGCTTTATCGATCAAGCTGTTAATATTGGACATCGTTACATCACGTAATCTTTTGAACATGGACATAAAATTCATTCCTCCCAGGAGTATGTTTTTTCTTCATACTAAGGTGTACGTGATAAAGACATAGAACGTTTCATTTTATTCAAATAATTATCCATTCTTTCATTCACGATGGCTACGATCGACTGAATCTCTACTTTCGTAAGTTGATCATAATGTATACCTGCGGCCACGGTGACTGTCCTATCTAGCACTTCTACAGCTTTACGCGCTAGATCCTCACTAATCGTATACTCCTTATGTCCTGGTATATTCGACGTTTGTACCTCAATTCCATCGGAAGTTCGATAAGCCGTGGATACAGCGCCAATGTGAGCAGCCCCACCTGTGATGATCAGCATCATATCCCGTCCCACTGGAACTTCAATGATTTGGATGTCATCTGGATTAAACTCAATCATATACATCCGCCTTTCGAAAGAAATATGAATCTATTATCTATTCTATAAGATTCCGCGGATTTCGTCCAAAGACTTAATATTCTCTTCCAGCATAAATTGCTCCAAACCCTCAACCAAATCCTGACCTGCACGCAAGTTCATGAAGTTATACGTACCCACCTGCACCACAGCAGCCCCTGCCATAATAAATTCAATGATGTCCGTCGCAGACACAATGCCACCCATTCCCATAATAGGTATCTTCACATGCTGAGCGACTTGGTGTACCATACGTAATGCAATTGGTTTAATCGCAGGACCAGACAGCCCAGCATAAGAGTTACGAAAAACACTTGAACGACGACGCACATCGATCTTCATCCCGGAAATCGTATTAATGAGAGATAGGGCATCTGCCCCTTCGTTCTCACACATCAGAGCCATTTCCACCAAATTCTCCGCACCTGGAGACAACTTGACCGTCAATGGTAAGCTAGTTGCCCGCCTTACTTGTCGAACGACTTCCTGCGCTGCCACCGTCTTTACTCCATAGGCTATTCCGCCTTCTTTTACATTAGGACATGAAATATTCAATTCGATCATATCTACGGCTACTCGACCTAGCGCTTGTCTTCTATTGTGATCTTCTTGGATCAGAATGGCACCCTGTATGTAGTCATCTAAACAATTACCGCCTAGATTAGCAATTCTGACGGTATCCAGTGTCTCCCAATAGGCGCATTCATGCTCTAGGAAATAGGGTACGCCTGGATTCTCAAGCCCAACACTATTTAACATCCCTGAGGGCGTCTCAAATACACGAAGCCCTTCATTACCCGCTTTAGGATGTAATGTGAGACCTTTCCCACTAATGCCACCGATCTTAGATAGATCATATAACTTACCGTACTCTCTGCCGAATCCGAAAGTTCCTGAAGCCATCACAATTGGATTTTTAAAAGGAATTCCAGCAACTTCACATGTTAAATTAATCATGTAGACATACCTCCTCTGCAGCAAACACAGGTCCATCTGTACATGCCTTTTTACGGCCATCTTTGCACGACACACTACACACTAGACATGCCCCAATGCCACATGCCATTCGGTTCTCTAGTGAAATATAGACATCTGCTGAACATTGTGATTGCTGTTGTTTCGACTGAACAGCTTTCATCATGCCATGCGGCCCACACGATAGTATCGCATCATATTGATGGAAATCGATGTCTTCAACAATGTATCCGCCAACATTCGTATACAATTTTCCTGCTACAGTATTAAAGTGATCTAATAAGTATGACTCTTTGCTAAAACCGAGATAGATGTCCGCATTCGGGATCTGTTGTGCACAATAATAGAGCGGTGCGATTCCAATCCCACCACCAACAAGTGCGACTCTCCCTTTTACCTCGGGAAACCCATTACCATAAGGCCCTTCAAGAGATAAAGAATCTCCCGGTCGAAGTCCAGCAAGTAGTGCCGTTCCCTCCCCGACCACCTGATACAGGAATTCTATCCCTCCATCCGTTCTATTAAATATACTAATCGGTCGAGAGAGTAACGGATAATTCCCCCATGCTCGCAACATATAAAATTGACCCATCTTACCTTCATAATGCCCCTCTACGTTCATCAGATACACTTGTTCAGATACCTGTTCATTGGTTATCACTTTCCCCATCCACAAACGCCTCCTATGTACCAAAATCCATTCATAATTAATACTACATTATAATTAAGTGACTTTTTTCACTAACTTCTCTAAGAATAATATTAACACATTCAGGACATAACAACATAGTTGAATTCCTCACATATTAAATAGTTCGGAGGTTGTACATATGTTCAGAAAAATTACTTTAATCATTTTGTTCTTTCTTGTCATAGCCGGAAGCCTCTCTATCATTTCACCACATGATATTCAGGCAGCGTTATCTTCCACAGAAAGTGCAATAGCAAGCTCAAGCCCCATGTCGGAACCTGTAGTACATTCACAGAATGATCATTCTTCTTCGAAAAATTCAAAAGAACAACAGCAAAAGAATTCTTCAGCTACATTATCTGAACTATATCGGAAATTTCCTGAAACGATGAAAACTAGAGGCCCGAGGGAAAAAAGACTCGCTCTTACCTTCGATGATGTTCCAGATCCTCGATTCACACCCGTTGTGCTAGATATATTAGCTAAATATCATGTAAAGGCTACTTTTTTTGTTGTTGGCAAACGCGCAAAAGATCATCCTGACATTGTAAGAAGAATTCAGCGTGAGGGGCATGCCATAGGTAACCATTCCTATGATCATCCCCAATTCACCAAGATCTCCTTGGAACATTTTCAAAGTCAGATTAACACAACCGAGCAAATTCTTAACGAATTAATTCACTATAAGCCAAGGCTGATCCGTCCTCCTTATGGGGAAATTACTGAAGAGCAACTGAAATGGGCTAAGAAGCAAGGCTATAAAATTATTAACTGGAATGTAGATTCTCTAGATTGGAAAGGAATTGGTAAAGACGAAGTGAAGAAGAATATTCTGTCCCAGGTCGGACCGGGTTCCATCATTCTCCAACATGCAGGCGGGGGCATCGGATCAGATCTAACAGGAACGATAGAAGCCCTTCCTGAAATTATTTTGAACCTGCGAAAGAAAGGATACTCCTTCGTAACCGTTCCCGAATTACTTCAGATAAGTGTCGAGAAGATTCCGGTCCCTAAATAACGATAAAGAAGGGTAGTTCCATAAGCCATTATCATTGGCCTATAGGACTACCCTTTAAGAGGTTGTTCAAAAAGTCATCTTT
Organism: Paenibacillus sp. Y859; assembly: GCF_056786405.1. Classification (NCBI taxonomy): domain Bacteria; kingdom Bacillati; phylum Bacillota; class Bacilli; order Caryophanales; family Paenibacillaceae; genus Paenibacillus; species Paenibacillus sp. Y859. The sequence continues at coordinate 42,940 of NZ_JBXCIZ010000011.1, forward strand.
TGAACACGCACTTTACGATTCTATTCCATATTTCACTTAGTTTATGAAATACAACTCAATCTGTTGATATCCAAATACTCTTACACTTTGTTGGCTTCCCGGAATGAATATATCTATTCGATTGCCCTTTATTGCCGAGCCTGCATCCGTTGCCGTTGCAACAAATGCATCCTTGGGAAGACCATCATGACTATGTCCAGTCACTAATACTTTTGTCCCCATTGGTATAACCTTGGGGTCTACAGCGATGGTGCCTAGTTTGAGTGGATTACCGAAGTAATCAACGGCTCCCCATTTACCATTCTCACTAGCAGCAGCAGAATAGGCTGACGCTTTGACATTTAAAGTTTTGCTATAATTAAATGTTTTGCCCCATGCTTTCACCACTTTTTGATCTTCTGTGACATTTAGAATCGAAGCAGTTGAATTTACAGATGTAGCTGACACTGTCTTCTTAGCCGTTGGTATCGTTAATTTTATTCCTGGATAGATATTGTTTTCTTTCTTATTGGCATTGGCATTGATCAATTCTTTCAGATCCACACCATACTGTTGGGATAGTTTGAAGTACGTATCGCCCTTTTTCGTTACATGAACAGCTTCTGCATGAACAGGTGCACCCTGTACCACCATAGCAATTCCTATTACTGCTGCAAACATTTTAATTGTTTTAAATTTAATATTCATTGTGTTTGTGCTCCTCCTTGTATGAAAGCCTGCAAAGTTTCGGCTCAACTAATATATCACAACTTTGTAACCTTTAAATATGTAATGTTTCCCAAGTGACACTATGAACATGATTATGACGCCTTTTATCGTAAAAAAACACGGAGGTAACAATGACTTTTTCGTCATCTTTTCCTCCGTGCTGCTCTATATATCAATTCGTTTTTTTAGGCTATTTCATTGCTACAACACTTTACTAAGGAATTCTTTCGTACGAATATTCTTCGGGTTATTAAATACCTCTTCAGGTGAACCCTCTTCCATAATACGACCTTCATCTATGAATAGAATACGATCACCCACCTCACGGGCAAACCCCATTTCATGCGTAACGATGACCATCGTCATGCCTTGCACAGCCAATTTCTTCATAACTTCCAGCACCTCTCCTACCATTTCAGGATCGAGCGCTGAAGTAGGCTCATCGAATAACATAACATGTGGCTGCATCGCTAACGCACGAGCAATAGCAACACGTTGCTTCTGTCCTCCCGATAATTGATTCGGATAGACATCCTTTTTATCAGATAGTCCTACAGTTTGCAATAGATTATTCGCGATGTAATCCGCTTCTTTTGCCGACTTCATCTGAACGGTAAGTGGAGCTAACATAATGTTCTGACCGACGGTTTTATGAGGAAACAGATTGAAGTTTTGGAACACCATCCCCATTTTCTCACGTGTAGCATTGATGTCATGATTGGAAGATGTTATCGATTTACCTTGAAATAATATTTCTCCAGAGGTTGGCTGTTCAAGCAGGTTGAGACAACGTAGAAATGTACTCTTGCCTGAACCCGAAGGACCAATCACTACGACAACCTCACCCTTAGATATCTCTACATCAATTCCTTTAAGAATGTCTAATTCCCCGTATGATTTATGAAGATCTTTAACGATGATCACTAGCACTCAACCTCCTTTCTACAACTCCCAGTACCTTGGACAATGCAAACGTCATACAGAAATAAATAACCGCTGCAATAATAAATGGACTTAGTCCTTGATACGTAATATTCTTCACAACACCAGCCTGATACATAATATCAGCCATTCCGATGATGGAGATAATCGACGATTCTTTAATAATCGTAATAAATTCATTACCAATTGCCGGTAGAACAGCCTTAAATGCTTGCGGTAATATAATATGGCGCATCGCTGTGCTTCTTTTCATCCCTAACGAGCGTGCTGCCTCCATTTGTCCACGGTCTACGCCCTGAATACCTGCTCTGAATATTTCCGCAAGATATGCTGAACTATTAATCGATAACGTTATAATACCGGATTGCAGTGGCGAGAAATTAACACCAAATGTTAAGGCTATGCCGTAATGCATAATCATAAGCTGTACAAGCATTGGTGTGCCTCGTAACACTTCAACATAAGCTGAACCTAGCCACTTCAACAACCCTATATTTGTCATACGTAGTAACGAGATGAACAGACCGATAATGAAGCCAAATAATACACCTAGTGCTGACAGCAAGAGCGTATATCCGATCCCTTGTACATAATAACTTCTGTATTTCCAAGCAATATTAAATATATTCCCTGATACCTGCTTATCAGCCGCTAGAAGACTCGCTTCTTTAACCAATCGATCGATATCACCATTACTCTTCAATCGCTCCAATGTCTCATTGATCGATTGCAGTAGCTCAACATTACCTTTCTGAATTCCAATGGCTGCCAAGGAATCAGCATTTTCTGGCACAGCAGCAGCAAGAACAATCTCCGAATCAAAATACGCCTGAGCGACTGTATCTTCCATAATGATGGCGTTGATTCGTTTCGTCCGTAACTGTAAAATAAGATCCGGTATTTTTTCCAATGAAGTCAGATGAGCATTAGGAATATCCATTCCGATTTCTTCTTGAATCGAACCTTTTTGCACCCCTATCTTCTCATTCTCAAGTTCTTTCATCGTCGGGAATCGCTCTTGATCTTCCGCTCTCACCACGACAACTTGTTGTGCCAAATAATAATCATTCGAGAAGTCAATACTTTGACGACGTTCTTCCGAAGGCGTTAAACCCGAAATAACAAAATCCACTCTCCCACTTTGCAACGCAGATAGTAGACTATCAAAGCCCATGTCTTCAATGACAAGTTCAGCCCCAAGATCTTTAGCGATTTCCTTCGCAATTTCGATATCGAAACCAACAATTTGGTCTTTTCCGTCTATCGTCTTATGAAATTCATAAGGTGGAAACTCGGCACTTGTTCCAAGAACTAGTTTTTTGGTGGTCTTCGTAGTTTCTTGTTCTGCACTTACGATTTCTGTCGTCTGCAAACCCATAACTAACAGGATGATAGCACTGAGTAGAATCGCAATGATTCGATTATATTTCTTCAACTTCCTGTCCTCTCCTTACCATTAATAAATATGACAGATCGTTAATCCGTCACAATAAAGTATTTTACAACTGAACAATCATAAGTGAAAATGTATTATTATGCAATGACATTCATTAAATCGTTAAAATAATAACTAAGCTAAATACTGTTACTAGTGCTTGGCAAACATTAGTCTAGGATGTCGCTACGTTGACGGATTATCCTTACGATCGCTGTTGCCCTCCGATTTCTTGATTTTATACCGCTTAGCGGTTGAAATCCGATGGCAAAGCATATGCTTCCGAAGTAGCTTTCCTGCGGAAAGCTTGTAGGCGAACGCTATCGCTTCTTCAGGACAATTCCGTCACCTGCGCTGCTTCATACTTCCTACTCCATCCAACCTATTCTCTCTTATTATGGCTCAAGATTATTCAACCAAATAGGGCGATTCCAATTGAACAGTCAAGCTCTGACTTTTAGGTTAAGCCGATAAATAATCACTTTGATAATGGTTTAATACTTGCTTAGTAATAACAAAAGTCACTCTGAAGAGGAGTGACTTTTGTTATTAAAATTACATATGTAATGATTTTTCTAATCCATTCGCATTTGGAGTAGCTATTCTTTTTTCCCACATTTATCCTCAAATAATTCTCTATGTTCAGCCTCATACCAACCTCTAAAACAATCTGTATTATCATCAAGTCTTCTACATCGGCATTTGTTACGTCAACCAGCACCTCCAAGTATTGATATACTTGATTATAGCTATGCCCATTTATTACATTTAATATCTTGAAATTTACGGATATTGAAGTAACCCATTATTAATAGCTTATTTGTACCAAAATCATCTTGCAAAATGTACGAAATGCGCTTCACCCATGGTATGAGGCAGTAGATGAAACCTCAGAATAGAACAAAAGAAGGGATTTGGCATGAAGCGAAAAGCTTGCGGTCCGCCTTTAAATCCGCATTCCCTTCCCACCCTCAATAGTCACTTCCGCATCACGTTTAGACCCTCGTAAATATTCATATACTCACGCGCTGAGACGTCCCAGCTATAATCGCCATGGGATGCATTCTTCATTATCCGTCCCCAAGGTTCTGGCTGATGATAGAACGACACGGCACGGCGAATCGTATGCATCATATCATGCGCATTATATGCACTGAAAGTAAATCCATTTCCTTCTCCCGTAAACTCGTTATAGGCATGAACGGTGTCATTCAAACCTCCTGTCTCACGAACCACAGGGATGCTACCATACCGTAGAGCCAAAAGTTGACTAATTCCACAAGGTTCAAACTTGGATGGCATAAGGAATAGATCACTAGCGGCATAACACTTACGTGATAACCCTTCGTTAAAGGTAATCAGTGCTGAACATTTAAGGGGATATCGCTGAGCGGCTTCCTTGAACCAACGTTCGTAATAAGGATCACCCGTACCCATCATTACCAACTGAATATCGTCATAATACAACATTTCATCTAGAATTCTTATGACTAACTCTAGCCCCTTAGAGTCCACTAGCCGAGTGACCATAGCAATCAGAGGTACCTTAGGTGCTATGGGCAGACCTAATTCCCGCTGAAGTTCAATTTTATTCTCTCTCTTCAAATCAAAGTTCAACTGATAGTTAGTGTGAATGTTGGGATCATTAGCTGGATTATAACTCTGCGTGTCAATCCCATTTACGATCCCTGTCAATTTACCCCCTAATGAAGTTAGCAACCCTTCTAGTCCATATCCGTATTGGGAGGTCTGAATTTCCTTCGCATACGTAGGGCTAACAGTTGTCACATGATCAGAGAATTGAATACCTGCTTTCATAAAGCTAGCTTGTCCGAAATACTCAACACCAAGATAGTACTGATTATCCAACTCTAATAGCTCCCCCAACATTTCATATGGGAATATCCCTTGGTACAGTAAATTATGAATAGTAAACACAGTACGCATATGTGAGTAAAAAGGATCATGTCGATACTGAGCTTGAAGTAACAATGGGATCATCGCTGTGTGCCAGTCATGACAATGTAAGACATCTGCTTGGTAATCGATCTCACGAATCACCTCAAGAACGGCCCGATTGAAAAAGGAAAAGCGCTCTCCATCATCCGTATATCCATATACATTATCTCGTCCAAAATAATATTCATTATCAATAAAATAAATTGGAATACCATCCTGAATCATGACTTCAATCCCGCAATACTGATTTCTCCAACCCATCTGCACGACGATTTCACTCACAGGTATCATGCTATCACGGTATTTTTGATGGATTCCCCGGTATTTGGGTACAATAACAGCAACCTCTACCCCTTGTTGATGGAGTGCCTTAGGAAGAGAGCCAATGACGTCTGCCAATCCCCCTGTTTTGATAAAGGGTACCGCTTCCGCTGCAGCGAATAACACTTTCACAATTCATCTCTCCTTCTAACTTCTCTTTTATAAATAAGCATACTGAGCGACGGAATCGTAATGGTAAAACTCTGTTTCTGATGATGCCAAGGAACATTCTTTGTCTTCACCCAATATTCAATCTCTTCGCCTTCTCCTCCGAACTCGGTTTCGTCACTATTAAATACACACTTATATACCCCTTTTTTCAAAACACCTATGCGATATTCTCGTCTTACAATAGGTTGAAAGTTAATGAGAATGATGAGCTCATCACCTGTTTTCTTTCCTTTTCGTATATACGAAAGCACACTCTGTGATGAATCGTCTGCACTAATCCACTGATGTCCCTCCATCACATGATCCAGCTCCCAAAGTGCTTTTTCATTTAGATAGAAATGGTTCAATGCCTTCGTATAAGACTGGGTTTGACGATGTTTATCGTACGCCAACAACAACCAATCTAATTGTTCTTGATCTCTCCATTCGATAAATTGTCCGAATTCACCGCCCATGAAGAGTAGTTTCTTTCCTGGTTGAGTCATTTGATATCCAAGCAAACAGCGTAGCCCAGCAAATTTCTCCTCATAGCTCCCAGGCATTTTATTCAAAAGCGACTTCTTGCCATGAACAACTTCATCATGTGATAGGGGTAAAGCGAAATTCTCTGCATATGCATAACAAATGGGAAATGTAAGCAAATGATGTTTGGAAGGTCTATCCCAGTAAGGTTGTTCTATGTATTCCAGCGTATCGTTCATCCAACCCATATTCCACTTGTAATTGAATCCTAATCCTTGGAGATCCACGGGGGAAGTAACACCCGGCCATGCACTAGATTCTTCCGCCATCATTAATGCATGGGGGTGGTAACGAAAGATCGTCGTGTTCAGCTGCTTCAAGAAAGCGATCGCTTCCAAGTTCTCCACTCCACCAGCCTCATTCAATTGATGTTGCTCTACTTGTTTATCGAAATCAAGTCGGATCATACTCGTGACTGCATCTACGCGAAGCCCGTCAATGTGAAACATATCTAGCCAGAATAAGGCATTTGAAATAAGGAATGATATGACCTCTGGCTTCCCGTAATCAAAGGATAATGTCCCCCAACCCAGTTTCTCAGCTTTAAAGGAATCTTCATATTCGAAACATGGCGTGCCATCAAACATCCGTAAACCATGGGCATCTTTAGCGAAATGAGCCGGTACCCAATCCATAATGACACCAAGTCCTGCTTGATGGCATTCATCAACTAAAAACATAAATTCATGTGGAGTCCCAAAACGACTACTTACTGCAAAAAATCCTGTTCCTTGATATCCCCATGATAAATCGTAAGGATGTTCGCTCAAAGGCATAAATTCAATATGCGTATATCCCATTTCTTTCACATACGGAATGAGTAAGTCGACCATTTCGGAGTAAGAATATAATGTACCATCCTCCTTCTGTCTCCAAGTGCCTAAATGAACTTCATATATGTTAAGTGGTTTTTGAAAAGGTTGTCCTAATTGTTGACACCATGCGGAGTCATTCCATTGGTATCCATCCAACGAAGACACTACAGATGCTGTAGCTGGTCTAACTTCTGCTTGAAATGCATAAGGATCTGCTTTGAGGAAACTTTCTCCTTCTGGACCCGTGATTTGATATTTGTATAATGTTCCAACAGTTACATCTGAGAAAAAGCGACTCCATAATCCGGTTTTGGGCATCTTATGTAATAAATGATTTAAGCCATTCCAACCATTCATATCTAACGCTAATCCCACGTGAGTTGCGCGTGGTGCCCATACGGTAAATCGGACACCATGAAGTCCATTTTCTATGGTTGGGTGTGCACCAAGGAAACGGTAACTATGGTTGGATGTTCCTTCATGAAACAAAAAACTATTTTGGTCTGAAATCAATTCCAGCGTACTGTTCTGATCCATCAACTTATCACCTTCTTATTCAATTATAGTCATCATTACCCCTAGCCTATTCCAATCAGAGTGAAAATATGAATGATATTTAATTATTATCCTTGTAATATTTCATGATTATTTCAATATACTCCTTTCATGTGGGATTAAAGAGCTTTACGTATTACTACATTGCACAACAATTAGGAGGGAACAACTTGATTAGAAAAGAATGTATTGCTATGTTACTTGCGGGTGGAGAAGGTCGCAGATTAGCACCTTTTACAGCGGAGATGGCCAAACCAGCAGTGCCATTTGGCGGTCATTATCGTATTATTGATTTTCCTCTTAGTAACTGCGTTAACTCCGGAATTAAAACAGTTGGTGTTCTGACCCAGTACGAGGCAAACTCATTACATGATCATATTGGCATTGGTGAACCTTGGGGATTACACAACAACGAAGGCGGCGGCGTTTCACTTCTGCCATCTTATAGAACGGGGACTGATTATTCAGGTACAGCAGATGCTATTTACAAAAATATCGATTATATCGATCGTTACAATCCTGAACATGTGCTCATTCTGTCCGGAGATCATATTTATCACATGGATTATAACGAAATGTTACTGCAACACAAGAGTAAGAATGCACAAGTCACCATTTCTGCTATGGAAGTTCCTTGGAAGGAAGCTAGTCGTTTCGGTATTTTAGGCATAGATAGCGATATGCAGATCAATACTTTTAAAGAAAAACCAGCACAACCTGACAGTAATTTAGCCTCTATGGGAATTTATATTTTCAAATGGGAATACTTAAAACAACTATTAATCGACGATGCTTCTAAACTGACTTCTTCTCATGACTTTGGAAAGGACATCATTCCAACGATGTTATCCAAACAAGATCTCCTATTCGCCTATAAATTTGATGGATACTGGAGAGATGTAGGCACGATTGATAGCCTTTGGGAAGCGCATATGGATCTATTGGATGATAATGTTGATTGGGAACTACATAAGAGCAACTGGCCTATGTACAGTCGTCCCTGGCACACAAAGATAAGTCCCCCGAAGAATAAATCCGGGAAAATTTCAAACTGCATGATGTCTGACGCTTGTACTTTAGATGGAAGTGCTGAAAAATCAGTCGTTTTTGGCGGGGTTGAGATCGGTAAGAATTCAGAAGTTAGAGATAGCGTCATTATGCCCAACGTTAAAATCGGGCGTAATGTTACTATAGAATATGCAATTATTGGCGAAGGAGCCGTTATAAAGGATGGTTCTGTTATTCAAGGTTCTGCAAACCATTTGTTTGTCGTTGGACCTCGGGAGATCATATTTCAAAAGTCGATTGTACCCACATTACGAACACAACCTGTCCGTTTGCTTAAGGAAGCATATGAGAACTCTGCGCTTCTTCGTGCTGAATTGTTATAATTCAAACATGATGATCTTTTAATAAATACAAGTAAGAGCGAATTCCTCTATTGTGAGGATTTCGCTCTTACTTGTTGTCCTTGAGTTCCATCATATTCAATCTAAACAGATTCAGCCACTAATGGTAACATAACCCTAACGGTGGTACCCTCTCCCAGGGCACTAAAGATTTCCAGCGTTCCTTGATGTTGTTCCACAAGTTGTTGGGATATCGCAAGCCCCAAGCCGGTTCCTCCATTTAAAGGATTCACTTGGAAGAAGCGATCTCGCACTCTGTTAAGATGTTCTTCACTAATGCCCAAACCGTTATCTTGAACATCCACTTCCACTTGCCCAGGATAACAATTTAATACAATACGGATATCGCTATTTTCTTCTGAGAATTTAATAGCATTGTCAACGAGGTTCAAGAAGACCTGTTTGAGACGGTTACCATCTGCGAATACGATCGGGTTCTCATCCGATTCTAGAACAAGCTTAATAACCTTCTTCTCCGCTTTTGTCCACATATTCAACATAATTTCCTGAAGTAACTCTTTGAGAACAACTTCCCCAACGACAAGCTTCATCTCATTTTGCTGAAGTTTGGAGAAGTCCAATATTTCTTCAACTAAGCCAATTAGCCGTTCCGTCTCTTTAGAAATAATCTGCATGCCGATCTCAGTCTCTTCAGGGTCATATCCTCCTGAAGTGACAGTCTCACTCCATCCCTTAATGCTCGTTAGGGGTGTTCTTAACTCATGAGAAATGGAGGAGATGAAATCATCTTTGATCTGATTACCCCTAATAATTTCTTCAGCCATATGATTAAGTGTGCTTGCCAATTCACCCAATTCATATTTGTAATCGCCTTTTACTCGGACCTTATACTTCCCCTTGGCCATTTGTGCTGACACCGCAGTAATGTTATTCAGAGGCCTAACGATTGAGTTCGCAAGTCCTAAACTGAATGCAAGTACGACAGCTAATACTGACATCCCAATTCCGACCGATAGCATAGTTACATTCAATAACTTATCATTTAAGGTTTTTAATGACGTGGTATACCGCAGAACAAAAGTATCTTCTCCACCAATTTGTATCAGTTTACTCACGGACATGACATCTTCATTCGTTGAAGGTTGACGCCCTATCCATCTACCTATATTTCCTGAAATAGCTTGAGGGATATCACTCGTCGTTATCGTTGTATCTGGATTAAATTCGGTTGTATTGATAAGTACCTTGCCCTTTGTATCCAAAATTTGAAGTTCGGTATAGTCCAACTTAAAGTTGGCTAGCATGTCTGATAATAAATCAATGTTATCTTCCTCATAGAGCAGAAACTTCTGATAGAATCTTTCTGAATTTCTTACAGAGCTAGATATATGGCTGTACACACTATCATAGTAATACGTTCTTATTGCTAACAGAAAGATGACTTCCACAAGAAGTAGTGCCGTGAACACTACAATGAAATAGTGTAAGACGATCTGTCTGCGTATACCTTTCTTAGTCATTGGACATAGCCCTTCCATTTATAACCATGTCCCCATACGGTTTGTAGATATTCTGGTTCTGAAGGGTTTTCTTCAATCTTTTGACGTAATCGACGAATGTTCACATCCACAATCTTCGGATCTCCCATATATTCTCTTCCCCACACATGATCTAACAATACATCCCTACTTAGTGGAGTCGTTTCTTTCTCTAGGAAAAATTGAATCAGTGAAAATTCAGTTGGTGTTAGTTCAATAACGATACCGTTCTTCTTGAATTGTTTCGAAATTAAGTCCAACGCGAAAGGTCCCGAGTTAAAACTAACTTTTGCTGAATTCTGCCGATGAACACTTACACGTCTCAATAATGATTGAATACGAGCAATAAGCTCTGTTGGACTAAATGGTTTGCTGATATGGTCGTCAGCACCTACAGATAGTGCATACACTTTATCTTGCTCCTGCACTTTGGCTGTTAAGAAGATGATCCCAATCCGTTCATTTGTCTCTCTAATTCTTCTACACACTTCGAATCCATCAATCCCAGGAACCATAACATCTAGAAGTGCAATATCGATATCTGGTATCGTTGTTAATTTGTCAATCGCTTCATAACCATCTGCGGCTTCAACAACTTCGAACCCATTCCGCTTTAAATTAATGACGATAAAACTACGAATAGATTCTTCATCCTCCAAAATTAACACTTTACTCATTCGCGGCTTCCTTTCCTTTCGATTGGAGCTACATCCGTCTCCACTTTTTTATTTTTATTTAGCTCGAGATCTATGTCATAACTTTTATATGCAATCACTTTATCGCTAGCACGAACCAATAACTCCCATGTGCTATGGTCATTGTTCCACTCTTGTTGCGTAAAGAATTTGATCTCAGCTACCGTCTTATCTGTATCTAACATCTTAAATCTTAAATACTCATCTTTATTAGATTCGTTATCAATCGTAATGTTGTGATGCCATTCTGGCGAGAAGAAATTCAGCATAAATCTATTCTTATGATCATGATATTGCTGTCTAACAAAACTCATTCCTTCTTCTCCATCCCATTGATAGTAAGAGAAGAACCAAGGTATCTCTTCAAAGCTATAGTGTTCCCACCCTATGGGCGTCTCTAAGACACCAACCTCAATAATACCATCAGAATTGACGTCTTCACTGTAAATCTGGATATCTTTATACGTCTGATCCATATTGAGAACAGGAATTAACTTATTCTCCTCCATGACAATAACTTCAGTATAGAAATACCCCGCGCCTGATCCACTCGCCGCATCTAATATGATCCCTTTCTTATCTGTGAACACATTTCCTGCGACAACCTTGTAATAATTATTAAGCAATGGTTCCATTTCTAATTTATCTATCTCAACAAAATCGTCAGCAGCATATTGATAAACTGTCATTCGAGCATACTCATTTCGTTTCAACGATACGATCGTAAGGTCATTCAGACCATCTTCATTCAGGTCATCGATGACGAAGTGGGTATATGAAAAGTCATGCACTTTATCAAGAATACCAGCATTATAACTATATATAACGAGCCCACTCTGCTGCTCCTCTTCACCTCTTGAGAATCCAGCAACAATATCGATACTACCATCATTCGTTATGTCCAGAAATTGCAATGATTCAAGTACTTTACCTTCACCATCAAACGTTACTTGTTGGACCCAAGTTCCATTCTGATCCTCAAAAATAGAACCATGTAACGGAACTGCTGGATCGTTCGTCTGATAGAATACAACAACTTCCTTTTTACCATCATTATTCAGATCAACGAAACGTATAAGACTTGTATTATCATTCTTACGAGCACGAATCAAATCCGCCCCAAAGGGAAGTTGAGTTGTAATGAAAGAACGCAACGACTCATTCTCTGCAGAAATCTGTGGTGTCTTCATCAGAGAAACCGGATCACTTATAATGCTGCAACCTCCAAGAATAAAAAGGGTCAAGCAAGCAGCACACGCTCGAATTAAGCTTGATTTGTACACCCACATCACTCTTTTCTATATTGACACTCATTGATTTATATCATGTTCTTCTCTTGCTGTGTGAGACGACGACCTTTAACGTCAAACATTATTTTACCTTTAGAAAGACCAATAATTCTGCTTCCATATCTCTCCGCAAGTTCAAGGGGAATCACAGTTAATACCGTCACTCTCTCTTCTTTGCACAACGTTCTTAACTGTTCAAGCACGCTTTCAACCGATTTGGGATCTAGTCCGACGACGGGCTCATCTGCAAGTATAACCTTCGCTCCATGTACAAGAGCGCGTGCAATAGCAACCCGTTGACGCTCACCACCGCTTAATTGCCCCATCTTTAAATGAGCCTTCTCCAGAAGACCCACGTTCTCGATAACGTCCATTGCACCCATATAGTCATCTGAACGAACCATACCTGTCAACATACGCCACCATGGTGTCTGATTAGATTGACCAATGAGTACATTTTTTAGAGCTGTACGTTTCGGACTAAACTGCGGGCTTTGTTCTAAGTATGCCCATTCTTTTTTGAATTTCATTTTGCCAACTATCCCGAGACTAAGCACATCAACCCCATCTACATCGAAAGTTCCTTGATCCCATTTCATATCTAACGACAGGCAGCGAAGCAACATACTTTTCCCGCTACCACTAGCGCCCACTATCGTAATCAATTCCCCTTTATGGAATTGGATATTCACATCATGAAGAACAACATCTTTTTGTGCCCCAACAAATTTACTCAGACGTCCTATAGTAATCATCAATATGACACTCCTCTTAGTCCTTTCCTATTAGTGTATTGGAAAAGACGATAGATTTCCATGCGAACAAACATTCTATAGCTATTACTATTTCGACGGACGATACCGAAACCCTGCTATTCCAAACAATAAACAAGCTGACTTAGCAGTACAAGCACCAGCCCACTAACAATTAATTTCTTAAAGCCTAAAGCTCCTAGTACCTTTTCTGCCACGATCATCATCCCAAAGGATCCTATATACAGTGCGGCTGAATTCAAACCGTTCATCATTTCTGATACGCCCATCTGGTCTAATAGAATGGCTAACAACGGAAGAAGCCTCCCTTGCGTTATTCCTGTGACTACAATGACAGCGATGAGTATGAGATAATGAGAACGTGTTACTTGGTGATGCGTAAGTTTAGTCATGTTAGTATCGATCGACACGCTGCTGCCTCCCTTAAACTATTCCACATTATAGTGGACAATAACGATCTGAACAAGCGATAATAAAAGAAGTGTACGAAATGATGGAAAGGTATGAATGACATGGATTATAAAGTAAATGTTGATGTATCATCGATCTATGAACTCATGGCAAGTTTTATGGTATATACTTCAAAAAAGTGGACTGACAACATGGATATTGGTCCTGATTGGATTCACCAGGTAGATAATCAACTTTCAGCAAACGTACGTACCGCATTAACTCCGGTTTCTTCTTGGCCATTCTCTGATTTTGATGTGTTGTATATCTGGATCATCCATAGACAAACAGGTGACAATGTTGATCCTTTTCTTGAACAAATACATCATTGTAGTGCCGAATCCCTATTCAATATAGCGAATCCATATCTGCCTACCTTGTCTATTGACGATATAAGACGGATACGTGATAACTATGTACCTTTGTTAAAACTATGGTATCTTCACTATTTCAAAGACATTGAACACGAGATTAAACCTCTTCTCGAAGAAGATGCTTTGGAAAAGAAAACTCTATTGACCAAAATGGATCCCGAGAATTTAATTGAATACGCTTCCGGTGGTCTCATAGTTGAGGATATGCAGGATTTAGAAACGATTGTGCTCTTCCCTACAGTTCATAATCGTCCTATTAATACGTTTTGTTTCTATACGAATATGCTACTTATTCAATATCCTGTAGATGTACCTGAAGATAATGAAGAAGAGCCACCTATGTGTCTTACTCGTATGACCCATGCCCTTGCTGATCACAATCGACTTCGTTTACTTCGATATGTCGCAGATCAACCCAAGTCGCTTGCTGATATGCACCGTGACCTGAAGCAACCTATGGAGTCACTGATGCACCATCTCATGATTCTACGAGTTGCCGGGTTCCTACGTATTCATCTCAGCGATCGCAACAACGACAAATTCAGTATCCGTCCCGATGGTGTAGCAGAACTTCGAATGTTCTTAGAATCATATATCCAGCTTTAGGAGTGAAATTTATTGAATACGCGTCAACAAATTCTATTTGATCTGGATGATACACTCATTCATTGCAACAAATATTTCGGAGTTATTCTCGATCAATTCCTTGAGTTAACACATAACTGGTTCAGTGATTATGAACTAACAACCGAAGATATTCTACAGAAGCAAATTCAGATTGATATCGCTTCGGTGCAGGACGTTGGATTTAAAAGCGGTAACTTTCCTGAATCACTCATCCATACTTACCGTTACTTTAGTTCTAAATTCCAGCGGCTAATTCATCCTCATGAGGAAGATCAACTCTTTCAGTTGGGCCTTAGCGTATACGATCTAGAGGTAGAGCCCTATCCAGGAATGGTTGAGACACTCGAATTACTTAAGAGCAATGGTCATCAACTGCATCTCTATACAGGCGGTGAGACAGTCATTCAACAACGGAAGATTGATCAAATGAATTTAAGATTGTATTTCGATGATCGCATTTATATTCGTGAACATAAGAATACAGATAGTCTTGAGCAAATATTACGAAGTGGGCACTTCGATCGTTCATCCACTTGGATGATTGGTAATTCCCTTAGAACCGACGTCATGCCTGCATTAACTGCAGGAATCTGTAGCATTCATATTCAAATTTCGAATGAATGGGAGTATAACATTATTGAACTGGAAAGAACTCCTAATCAAATCCTTTATACAGCTAACTCCATTGATGAAGTCCCTCGATGCATCGCCCATAAAATAGATCTTGAAATGAAACAACGGACCCTAGGTTAAAGGGGTCCGTTGTTTGGAGCTATGGCTCTACCATGAGTTCGCCTGTCTCCAAGCTCTTTATAAGAAGTTTACCTTCACTTGGTGTTCCATCCTCCAAGGAAAGCTTCAACTTCCCTGTCTTCCCCTTCTCAATAAGTGCTTTCACTTGTGTATCGGTTAATACTCGCCCACAATTTTCTTTCCAGATGACAAACTTACAACCTTCTTTATAATGAGAGCAGCCATAACCTTTACGCCCCATGAATATCATCCCACCACAACCAGGTCGTGGACACTTGCCAATGATTTGAGGAGCCCCTGTAGAAGACTCAGTATCTGAGGTTGAGCTTGCTTTAGTGGCTACTTTGTTTCTCTTCGCAGAAGCTGATTTCCCACTAGCTGCTTGAGTCTTCGTGGTAGTTCTCTGTGTTGAGGGCTCACTCTCAAAAGATGTCTTATCCGCTCGAGATTGCACACGAACCTTGTCCACGATCATCGTAGCGAATTTCTTCACATTGCCCATAAATTGCTGATCAGACGCAGTACCACGAGATATCTCGTTCAATCGCCGTTCCCACTGCCCTGTCATTTCAGGCGAAGTTAGAAGTTCAATACCCGCACCGCGAATTAATTCGATAACCATGCGACCTTTTTGCGTGAGTTCAATTCTTTTGCCTTGCATCCCTACATAGCCTACCCCCTTCAGCCGCTCAATGGTAGCCGCTCGAGTTGCTGGCGTTCCTAAACCAGAGTCTTTCATGGCATCACGTAACTCTTCGTTCTCAATCTGCTTGCCCGCACTTTCCATCGCTTTGAGAAGAGTTCCTTCTGTAAAGTGCTTAGGCGGTTGAGTATCCTTCTCTTTTACGATTGCATCTGTGCATGTAACACTATCATTTCGCATAATGGAGAATGGTTCATTTACTTCATTTTCCTCTTCGTCGTCTTCTTCCTTATCCTTTGCGTTCGACTTCTTGACAACTTCCTTCTTTTGATCGGAAATGATGATCTTCCAGCCTAAACTTAATAGCTCTTTAACCGTTGTTTTGAACATCTCGCTTTCCACTTCCGTCATCACGGTATGAACCTTATATTCAGCCGCTGGATAGAATTGTGATAGAAAACGACGCACGATGAGATCATATAACTTCTGTTCGTCTGGACTAAGATTGGTTGCCTTACGATGAGTAGGCATAATTGCATGATGATCCTCTACTTTTGAAGGATTACAAATCGCTTTATTACCAATATGAACTAAGCTACGATCTGCCCCCGCCACCAAATCGGAGTACACTGTACCTTGTAGAACAGACAATGTTTTATGCATTTCCGGTATGTTCTGTTCAGTCACGTAGTTTGAGTTCGTCCTTGGATACGAAATGACTTTGTGCTTCTCATAAAGTGCTTGCGCAATATCTAATGTCTTCTTAGCTGAGAATGAGTATTTCCCGTTAGCCTCACGCTGGAGAAGAGTCAAATCGTATAACTTATTGGGATGCTCTTTTGTTTCTTTTACTTCATAAGAAGCTATCACTCCATCTTGCCCCTTAACTTTAGCTGCTAAAGCCTCCATCTTAGGCTGATCCGTCATTCGTTCTCCTTGCCACATTCCTTTGTACGTAACTTCGTTTTGCGTGAAATGGGCTTCCAAATCAAAGAACTTTAATGATGAGAAGGCTTCAATCTGTTTCTGCCTATCGTAAATTAACGCTAGAACAGGTGTCTGTACCCTCCCTACGGATAACAGCACATTATGCTTCGTCGTAAACGCCCGAGAACCATTCATCCCAATCAGCCAATCCGCCTCACTACGCGCCCTTGCCGCTTTGGTTAAGTTCTCATACTCGGACCCCTCTTTTAACTCGGCAAATCCTTTCCTGATCGTTTCAGGAGTTAAATCCGATATCCAGAGCCTTTTGACAGGCTGAGTTAATTTCAAGTGACGCTGAATGAGTGAGAATATATGCTGACCTTCTCGCCCAGCATCGCATGAGTTAATAAGCAAATCACTTCGTTTAGCTAGTTCTTCAATAACTTTAAGTTGATCAAGTGTTCTTGCATTAGGCACCAACATAAATGGATCAGGAATAATAGGGAGATCTTTGATATTCCATTTCTTATACTTTTCATCATATGCATCTGGCTCTGCTAGTCCAATTAAATGACCTATGGCCCACGTAATAATATATTGTTCTCCTTCTAAATAAGAACGATAGTTTTTTGCCTTGGGCTCAATTGCGGCAGCTATATTTCGACCCATATCCGGTTTCTCCGCAATAATGAGTGTCTTCAATAGATTGTCACTCCTTACATACTAATTCATTCACTTTTAGAGGTTGTTCAAAAAAGTCCTCTTTTGAACTCACACTTTTAATATATCGTATCATATAAAAGTTATGTAAACTATGTTATTTCTCAATCTATGAAATCTGAGGTTTTGGTAACCTGTGTTAAACTACCAATAAGAATAATATTTTTTATGTATATTCTTTTGAATATTTTAGCGAATTTTGTCGATTAATATACTGTGAAAAATGTAATTAAATAACTTTTATTCTATTGGAAAATCTATCAAAAGAATAATAAGTGGTTTTATATTACTTTTTAGTTGACAACAGACTACAATTAGGAATAAAATTCAAAAGAAGAATAGCATAAAAAGTCGAATAATAGTTTTTTTGTCGAATTTTATGTTTTACTATAAAGGGGGAAATGAATATGTTAAAAGCAACAGGAATTGTAAGAAAAGTAGATGAATTAGGTCGTATTGTTTTACCTATAGAATTACGTAGAACACTAGGTATTGAAATTAAGGACGGATTAGAAATTTATGTAGATGGAGATCGTATTGTACTTAAGAAATATGAGCCTTCTTGTATCTTTACAGGAGATGCAGAGAACCTTGTTTATTTCAAAGGTAAAATGATTAGTAAAACGGCTCTTGAAGAAATGATGGAAGTATATAATCAGAATTTCTCCAAGTAGAACCATTTAATCTGATATAATTGAACAATAATAGGGCTGCCCCCTAAGACCACATTCTGGTTCTTAGGGAGACAGCCCTATTTCATATTACTTTCGTATATAAGTACAGAAATGATGATCATAGTGATTCTTGTCATCTCGGATTCCACGTGTTTCCTCAGTTAAAGTCCAAACAGACCAATCTGTCTCTGGAAAAACAGTTTCACCTTCAAAGTCAGCATCTATTCTTGTCACAAGCAGTCGATCCGCAAGGGGCATCCATTGTGCATAAATCTGAGACCCACCTATGACCATTAACTCCTGATCTTGTACAAAGTCTAACACCTCTTCTACCGTACGAATAACATGCGCACCTTGTGCTGTATAGTTCGGGTCACGTGTCATGATAATATTCATCCGATCCTTTAAAGGCTTACCACCGAAGGATTCCCATGTTTTCCTCCCCATTACAACTGGTTTCCCAATCGTTTGCTGTTTGAAGAAAGCCATATCATGTGGTAGATGCCAAGGCATTCCGTTGTCTTTCCCCACAACACCATTTCGTCCCATTGCCCAAATCATAGTAACAGTCATGTCTGTTCACCCTCCCCTTCTATATAGCGACTGGAGCTTTTATTCCAGGATGATATTTGTAATCAATGAACTCGAAATCTTCGAAGCAGTAATCAAAGATAGAATCCGGTTTACGTTTAATTTCCAATGTTGGGAGATCATAAGGCTCGCGTTGTAGCTGTCTGTCCACTTGCTCCATATGATTACAATAGATATGCACATCGCCACCAGACCAAATAAACTCTCCAACCTCTAGTCCGCACTGCTGAGCCACCATATGCGTAAGTAGTGCATAACTCGCAATGTTAAACGGAAGCCCTAAGAACGTGTCTACAGACCGCATGGTGAGCATACAGGATAACTTCCCGCCAGCTACGTAGAATTGGAACACAAAGTGACATGGAGGTAGCTTCATATTATCAATTTCGCCCACATTCCACGCACTAACAATATGACGCCGTGAATCAGGGTTATTCTTAATCGCTTCAATGACGTTTGCCAGTTGATCAATTTTCTCACCGCTAGTCGATTCCCACGCTCTCCATTGAGAACCATAGACTGGACCTAATTCACCATTCTCGTCTGCCCATTCATCCCAGATCGAGACGCCATTTTCTTGCAAATACTTTGTATTCGTGTCCCCACTAATAAACCATAGCAACTCATGGATGACCGACTTCAGATGAATTCTTTTAGTCGTTAACAAAGGAAATCCTTTGGATAGATCGAAGCGAAGCTGGCGACCGAATACGGATACCGTACCCGTACCTGTCCGATCTTCTTTTGGTGTACCATTGGCTAAAATATCCTGTAACAATTCTAAATAGTTTTTCATTGTTAATACGCACCTCACAATTATTCTATATCTGTAATTTTTTTATGATCCAACATTATACGACTACATTCATTATCATCGTAAACACATCGTTTAATAGATCATCTATACTTACTTCTATTATAACTACAATCCGAACCCACTGTCACTTTAATAACTACTCCAGTATTCTGTATCTCTCGAAGGCGTTGAACGATGACTACTCTCTTCTTCCCTTCCCAACTAATGCAGTTCTTTCTTACCTGTTTTTATTTGTAGCTCTTTAATACTAGGAAATATTTTATGCATTGAATAATAATTATAAAGGATCCTCAATATGTTCCGCTCTAGATCCTCCAACACACTCTCATCTCTAAGCTATTTTATTAATAGGCTGCCATGCCAGCACATTGCCCTGGCTAAATGTCCGTGGTGATCCAGTCTTAAGGCAGGTCGCTTTAATCAGTCCATTGCGAATAGAATTCACCTCAATACGACGCTGCGTGATCTTACCTGATCGGTCCATATATACAATTTCAACGACTTGACCGACATATTTTACTGGCATGACATTCACCCCTTTTCTCGAACGTTCGTTCTTATTATATGCGAATATACGTTCTTTATTCAAGTAAATAATAAAAAAATATCATTTTATATGGTAACATCTACCTAGTTCTGATAGACTAAGTTTGTCATATATTATCATATTTAAGGGAAATAAAGCATGCGGATGGCTATAAGTTTATTAAGCTTTTTGGCTTGTGGTATGTTGATTATACTAGGGGTAGTATCTTTGATTAGGAAAAAGGGAACCTCCAAAAAGATGTTTCTATATTCGCTGGCTAGGTGATGTGCTCCCATCATAGTAGACAGTAGAAAAGACAAAAACACCTCCTGCCCCTGCAGCCAGCAATCAAAGTGTCACCCTGCTGTTGCGCGATGGCGAAAAGATAACGGGAGTAGCGGAAGTATCGAATGATCCCGAACGCGCCAAGGTACGGACGTCAGAGGGTCCAGTGTGGGTACCTTGTGCGGATATACAAAAGGTTTCTAAGGTAAAAAATATGTTTCAGTAAATTAATGGCCACATGGGTGATTGAATCTCTGTGGTCATTACCTTTCTCGCTCTAATCTTTAAGTTAATAATTACCGCCTGATGAGTCTGCAGGAATAGACGAAACCTACCGGACATCCCGGGATGGTCGCGGAAGTCCGCCCCACGGTCGCAGTGCACGGTGCCCGTATTACATAGATATTTGATCTTGGGAGCTGTTCGATTTGGATATAATCCGAAAAATTGAAGAACTCCGGTTAGAATTGAATAAACTATCTATGATTAAACAACTGGCTGACCGGGAAATCATAGAAACTAGTCAGCGTTTAGATGAAGCACTGAATCAATTCACCATGCTTAAGCAGAAGCCTATAAAATGAAATAAGGGAGTCGCGCAAGCGGCTCCTTCTTGGATTTAGTTCAAGAAAACTATACCCATCAAAAAAAATCCTTAGATGGTACTACTTCTTTAAACATAAAATCGCTATCAGACCACGATAACTGAGCGCGTCCAAAAGTCGGCCCTTTGAAATATTCCATCTTTATATCGCACTTCTTACCAGCTTCTAGCCAAATTCGACCTGTCAACTCTCCATCTCCCTGGAGCTCCCAATGATCAATTATTAACTCTTTATTGATCCATAGTCACGCACCATCATCTGAGTAAATATGAAAAGTGTAGAACAGCAGAAAAAAAGGAGGAACGTAATTACGTTCCTCCCTTCTGATAATATTTATGCTTATTATTTTTTACGAGGAGCTATCGCGTGAATAGGATTACCAAGACCTAACTCAGCAGCTTCCATCACGATTTCACCCAATGTTGGATGTGCATGAATTGTCAATGCGATATCTTCCAAAGTAGCACCCATTTCAATAGCTAAACCAAGTTCAGCAATCAAGTTGGAAGCTTCAATACCAGCAATATGGCATCCTAGTACAAGATCTGTACCTTCTTCAGAGATTAGCTTCACGAAGCCGTCTGGGCTATTCAGAGATAGAGCACGACCGTTACCGGCAAATGGGAATTTAGCTACAACAACTTTGTAACCTTTTTCCTTCGCTTCTTTCTCAGTATAACCAACACTAGCACATTCAGGATCCGTAAATGCTACTGCAGGAATACATTTGTAATCAACAACAGATGTAAGACCACCAATCACTTCCGCAGCTACTTTACCTTCATATGAAGCTTTATGAGCAAGTGCAGGACCTGCAACGATATCACCAATAGCAAAGATATGCGGATAGTTAGTACGTCCTTGATGATCTACCTTCACTAGACCACGATCATCCATTTCGATACCTACAAGATCAAGACCAAGTTCACCATCCGTATTCGGACGACGACCAACGGTTACAAGTAAGTATTCAGCAGTAACTTCCTTCGTTTCTCCACCAACAGAATATTTAACTGTAACATCTTTATCTGTTTGTGTAGCACTTTCTGCCTTCGCACTTGTAATAATCTCAATACCTGTTTTCTCCATACTCTTCACAACTAGCTTAGTCATATCCGGATCGAAGCCGTTTAGAACGGATTCCAAGCCTTCAATGATCGTAACCTTCGTTCCAAACTTCGAATACATTTGACCAAGTTCTGCTCCGATGTATCCTCCGCCAATAACAATCATCGTTTTTGGAATTTCAGGTAAGTTCAACGCTTCCGTAGAAGACATGATACGACCACCGAAAGGAAATGGTTTAAGTTCGATTGGACGAGACCCTGTAGCAATAATACAGTTCTTGAAACGGTAACGTGGGGATTCGTGATCGTTAAAGACACGAGCTTCGTTCTCATTGATGAACATACATTCACCATTGAATACTTCTACTTTATTCCCTTTAAGTAGACCAGCAACTCCACCAGTCAATTTCTTAACAACACCATTTTTATATTCTTGCGTCTTAGAGAAGTCTACCTTCACATTATCAGAAGTCACACCAAATGCTTCGCCATGTTGTGCAGACTCATATTGATGAGCAGCAGCGATCAAAGCTTTGGAAGGAATACATCCACGGTTAAGACATACACCGCCGACTTCAGATTTATCTACGATAAGTACCTTCTGGCCAAGTTGAGCAGCTCGAATAGCTGCTACATAACCACCAGGACCTGCACCAATTACTAATGTATCGATATCTAGAGAAGCGTCTCCTACTACCATGATTAAACCTCCATTACTAGCGACTCAGGATTATTGAGTAGCGATTTAATATAGTTCATGAAATGTTGTGCAGTAGCGCCGTCAATAATACGATGGTCGAAGCTTAAGGACAATGCCATTACTTTGGCTGCCACAATTTCGCCGTTCTTAATTACTGGCTTGTCAGAAATACGACCTACACCCAAGATAGCAACTTCAGGGAAGTTAATAATTGGAGTGAAGAACATACCACCAGCAGAACCAATGTTGGAAATTGAAATCGTGCTACCTCTCATTTCGCTCGCGCTCAATTTACCATCGCGTCCACGAATTGCAAGGTCAGTAATAGCTTCAGCAATCATCCAGATGCTCTTACGATCAGCATCTTTAATAACTGGAACGATCAAGCCTGTAGGCGTATCCGTTGCAATACCGATGTTGTAATATTTCTTGTATACAATTTCATTACTTTCTTCATCAATCATCGCGTTAAGAGCAGGGAATTGACGACTTGCGGCAACCAATGCTTTTACGATAAATGGTAGATAAGTAACTTTGATTCCTTTTTTCTCTGCGATTGGTTTCATACGAGTACGGAAATCAACCAGATCAGTTACGTCTACTTCGTCCATAATCGTAACATGTGGAGCGGTATACGCTGATTTAACCATCGCATTCGCAATCGCTTTACGAATACCCTTGAATGGAACGCGTTCTTCTTCAAGACTAACATTACCCGCAACAGTTGTTGTGCTGGATGCTTGTGATGTAGCTTCTTCAGATGCACTAGCGGCTGCTGGTGCTGCAGTTGCCTGACCACCATTCTTGAAGGATTCAACATCTTCCTTCGTAATTTTACCATTCGTACCTGTACCCGTTACATTAGAGATATCAATCCCTTGCTCACGAGCGAATTTACGAACGCTAGGTGTAGCTAGAATGTCTTTATTAGGAGCGACTGGAGCAGCTACATCAGCAACTACTGCTGGTGTAGAAGTTGTATCCGCACTACCTTTTGCAACATCTGCTTCTTGTGTAGATTGTGCTTCAGCAGGAGCATCTTCTTGATGAGGGATATCGCCTTCAGCATCAATAATTGCAACGACATCGCCGATACGACATACTTGTCCGTCCTTCGTTAGTACTTCAAGTACTGTACCATTCACTGGACTTGGAACTTCAATGACCGCTTTGTCATTCTGTACTTCCATGATGATATCATCATCCGTAATTTTATCGCCTTGCTTGATATGCATTTTAATAATTTCACCTTCATGTAAGCCTTCGCCTAATTCAGGGAAACGATATTCAAATTTAGCCAATGTGTTTACCTCCTTGTTTGTGCAGGAACCATTTTAGAATTCCATTACTTTGTTTACTGCAGTAATAATACGAGCTGGTGTTGGAAGCCAAGCATCTTCAATTTGTGCAAACGGATAAATGGTATCCGGACCCGCCACACGAAGAACTGGAGCTTCAAGGTGAAGAATAGCTTTCTCGTTAATTTGTGCAATAACTTCCGCTGCAATACCCGCGCTCTTTTGAGCTTCTTGTACAACAATTGCACGATTTGTTTTCTTAATAGATGTAACGATCGTATCGATATCAAGCGGACTCAATGTACGAAGATCAATGATTTCAGCTTTAATTCCACTCTTCTCCAACTCATCCGCTGCTTTGGTAGCTGTATGAACTGTCATACCATAAGATATGATCGTTACATCAGAACCTTCGCGAACGATGTTCGCCTTACCTAGTTCAACGGTATACTCACCTTCTGGTACTTCTGCACGGAATGCATGATACAAATTCAAGTGTTCCATGAAGAATACTGGGTCATTATCGCGAATTGCAGCAATCAAGAGACCTTTTGCATCATAAGGGTTGGAAGGTACTACTACTTTTATACCCGGAGTTTGAGTAATTAAACCTTCTAAAGAATCCGTGTGCAGCTCAGCTGCCTTTACTCCACCACCGAATGGTGTACGGAATACGATCGGAGAATTATAACGTCCTCCCGAACGATAACGCATACGTGCAGCTTGAATTACTATTTGATCCATTGCTTCAAAGATAAATCCGATGAATTGAATCTCTGCAATAGGACGGAATCCTTGAATTCCTAGTCCAACCGCCATACCACCGATTGCTGATTCAGCGAGTGGTGTATCAAATACACGATCTTCTCCGAATTCTTTTTGCAAACCTTCTGTTACACGGAAAACACCACCAACATTCCCTACGTCTTCACCGAAGATTAGTACATTCGGATCACGCTCTAACTCAACGCGCATCGCATCGCGAATCGCTTCTTTCATGTTCATTTGTGCCATCGCTTCATTATCCTCCTTAAACATTCACATTCAAATAAAAGTCATTTATTAAAAATGGTACGGATCTATTTTTATTCGAAATCAGCTTTTTGTTCTTCAAGATGTTGCGGTGTGTGTTCAAACATAGTGTCAATCAAGCCTGAAACCGTCATTTTTTCAACTTGTTCTGCTTTCTTGATCTCTTCATTTACTTTCGCTTTCGCTTCTTCTCTTACGCGAGCAGTGTCTTCTTCATTCCAAAGACCCTTCTTCTCCAAGTATTTAGCAAAGCGTACAATTGGATCTTTAACGCTCCATTCAGCTTCCTCATCTTTCGTGCGATACTTAGATGTATCATCAGACAAAGAGTGCGGACGGAAACGATACGTAACTGCTTCGATCAATGTAGCGCCTTCTCCATTACGACCGCGTTCAGCAGCTTGTTGAACAGCACTTATGACAGCAAAAATGTCCATACCATCAATTTTGATTCCTCTAATGCCTGCGGCAACTGCTTTGTGCGCAATTGAAAGTGCAGCGGTTTGTTTAGAGAATGGAGTAGTGATTGCATAACCATTGTTCTGTACAAAGAAAATAACAGGAAGTTTATATACGCCTGCAAAGTTCAATCCTTCATAGAAGTCACCTTCAGATGAACCACCGTCACCCGTATAAGCGATTGCCACTTGTTTCTGCTTCTTTAATTTGAAGCCCATTGCAATACCCATTCCGTGAAGGATTTGCGCACCAATAATAATTTGTGGCATTAA
This sequence comes from Paenibacillus sp. Y859, assembly GCF_056786405.1. Classification (NCBI taxonomy): domain Bacteria; kingdom Bacillati; phylum Bacillota; class Bacilli; order Caryophanales; family Paenibacillaceae; genus Paenibacillus; species Paenibacillus sp. Y859. The sequence continues at coordinate 68,853 of NZ_JBXCIZ010000011.1, forward strand.
TACGTTAACACCTTCTGGAATTTGACCTCCATGTTGGTGACCACGTGAGTATAGGAATGCTTGATAAAGCGGTAGACCATGCCACACTAACTGTGGAATGTCACGATATCCTGGACATATAAAGTCTTCTTTCTGAAGAGCGAACTCACTACCAACCATAGTCGCTTCTTGACCAGATACAGGAGCGTAGAAACCAAGTCGGCCCTGACGTCCTAAATTAACTGCGCGATCATCCCATGTACGAGTAAATACCATGCGATACATAATTTCTTTCAATTGATCATCGGTAAGATCCGGCATCATATCTTTATTAACAATTTCACCATCTGGAGAAAGTACAGATAATGCCTCTACTTCCTCTGCATACACTTCATAAGGAACCTTACTCATTTTCTTCACCTCGACAAAATAATTTGATTTATCATGTGCACCTGTTATAGGATTATTATACACCTGTTCTATACGTTCGTCAAAGGAAAATGCTAGTTAATTTCATTATTATTGATTTTTGTATATATAACAGGGTAATATAAGTAGTATAACAGTCAACATTTGTTCACTTCATTGTCTCTTAACAATTTTATCTTATCACTTTACTTATTGCAAAAATACACTATGAGAAAAGGGGATCATTCATGACCGATTCACGGTATTTGAAAAGAACCATAATTAAGGATCATATAACCAGTAGCTTCTTAAATGAAACACGTAACCTCCGTATTTACTTCCCACCTGGTTATAATGAGCTTGTAAGTTATCCTGTTGTTTATTGCCAAGATGGAGAAGAATTTTTTAATTTCGGGAGAATTGCCACTATTGCCAATCGCCTCATTCTCGATGAAGGTGCAGAACCTTTCATAATTGTAGGTGTTGAAGTGGACACATCGGTCCGAACGGCAGAGTATGCACCATTCGGGGACAGATTCCACAACTATATGAAATGCTTCGCTGAAGAGATTATTCCCTATGTAAGTGGCAAATATCCTGTAAGAACAAACCCAGATGACATCGTGATCGCAGGTGATTCCCTCGGTGGAAGCGTATCTCTTCATATAGCACTTCAATACCCACATCTGTTCACCAGAGTTCTTAGCCTGTCTGGTGCATACTATGAAGCATCTCAAGAAATCATTGCTTCTCAACAAGATTTGTCTTGGTTGAACATCTACATGATTGTCGGCCTACAGGAGAATGAGTTCCAGACCGATACCGGAGTATACAACTTCGTTCAACTTAACAGGGACACACAGAATCTGTTACAATCCCGTGGAGCACAAGTCCACTATGAAGAGAAAGACGGTCGACATCTTTGGGGTTTCTGGCAGAAGGAATTACCAGAAGCACTGTTATATTTCCTACAAGAATAAGGTTTTCCCTGCAACCGTGAATCCTAATACTCTTCTTTCTATAGAAGGAGAATTAGGGTTCATTCTTTCCGCTCCTCAATGATTACGCTTTCACTTCACCTTCAAAAAATGGCATGTTGTGACATGCCCATGGGTGCAAGTTCGAAAAGATGACTTTTTGAACTTCCTCTTTAATTGCGAGTTCAAAAAGTCAAATTTTCAGCACCGAGAAGATTGGATGAAGATAGGGAGTGAGGAGCGGAGCGTAGGCAGTACCTACGTGAGCACCGGAAAGACCGGCTGAATCCAATATTCGATGTCGAATACACTCCTTGCTATGCTTCGTGATCAAAAGATGACTTTTTGAACTTCCTCTTTAAGTGGAATTATAACTTTTCTTTCTTTATCTTGTCTAGCAATACTGAACAACCAGCGTCCATTAACGCGTATACCTCTTCAAAATTCCCTGTAAAGTATGGATCAGGCACTTCGCGTAAAGTCTCATTAGGTAATAAATCCATATAACTAATAATCTGAGCGTCTTCTCCTCCTTTTACTTTTCGGAGGTTAGACAGATTGGATTGATCCATACATACGACATAGTCGAAATTTGTAAAGTCTTCGCTTGACACTTGTCTTGCGACCATCCCTTCGTAACTAATACTCCGTTCATCTAATAACTTCCTAGTTCCTTCATGTGGAGGATGACCAATATGCCAATCCCCTGTTCCTGCGGAATCCACTGTAATCCGTTCATCTAATCCATCGATCTTAATTTTATCACGCAGTACAGCTTCAGCCATTGGTGAACGACAGATATTACCCAAACAAACAAATATTACGTTAATCATACAATCCTCATCCTTTTTTTGAATTCTGCTTCCCTTTAATTGTACCAACAATACTTAACATTTGTACAACCCTGCAATCTCAATTATACTTATCCCTAGGTTTCTCACTGCATTTAGAAGATAACTACATTGGAGGATCAATAACATATATGATACAGAAAAGAGTAATTATTTTCTCAGGAGGTCAACTCTATCCAGAGTACTTGAATGAGATTAAAGAAGATGACTTCATTATAGGTGCAGATAAAGGCGCATTATTTCTAATACATAATCATATTCACCCTCATTTATCTGTCGGTGACTTCGACTCCATCACACTACAAGAACAAGAAATCGTTTCTTCATCAAATGGTACAATGATTGCCTGCGATGCTTTTGACAAGAATCTTACGGATACTGAATTGGCCTTTGAATTAGCGCTGGAACAACAGCCTACTTCTATTTTACTTGTCGGGGGAACAGGTACTCGTCTCGATCATACTCTAGCTAACATTCACTTGTTAAATAGAGCATTAGAACATCATGTCTCACTGGCTATACTAGACAACCACAATTATATTACAATGACCAATTCTACTATTGAAGTCAAAGATCTAGGTTATACCTTTGTATCTCTACTGCCCATGACATCTGAAGTAACAGGAATTACATTACAAGGTTTTGTCTATCCTTTAGATCATGCCACTTTACGTCAAGGACAATCCCTCGGAATCAGCAATCGGCTTTCTAGCAATATCGGAAACATTACTGTCGAATCTGGATCACTACTTGTTATTCAAAGCAAAGATTAATAACTACATTTTTGTAACTATTCTTAATCTATAAGATACAAGCCGATAACACCTACTATAACTGGGTATATCGGCTTTTTTGTTGTTTTTATATGAACTCTAGCAATCTAACATTAAATTCTAATGAAATTTTAATAAAGTGGCTCTAACCATTGATATATTCAACCTTTTATGTAAAATACTAAAAATTAGGAGGTTACAAAACTGTTATACTTGGTCTCGTACCCAGAACAACAACAATAGAAACCAACTAACGGAGGTATTACAATATGAAAAAACAGACATGGACACATAGATTAGCAGTCGTAGGAATTTGCTCATCATTAGCTCTTACAGCAGCGGTAACGGTGGCTAGTCCAGTAGTCGAAGCAGCAACCACATCAACGGCAGCAACAACCAAAGCCAACAACATCGCTAACTACGGTAAAACCTTTTTGAAAATTCCCTATAAATTTGGGGCTTCAACTTCAACGACTAAATACTTTGATTGCTCATCTTTAATGAAACGAATTTACGGTAAATTCGGAGTGAATCTACCTCGTACATCTGTTGCTCAATCCAAGATGGGGGTTGCCGTTTCCAAAGCTAATCTTAAAAAGGGAGATTTATTATTCTTCTCAACTGGAAGTAGAGCGAACGGAAAGAATGTAACTCATGTTGGTATGTATGTCGGAAATGGTAAAATGCTTCATACTTATGGTTCACCAGGTGTAATGTACACAGAGATTAATAAGGCTCATTGGAAGAACACTTATTTAAAAGCACGTCGCGTTCTTTAGTATGTAATTGAATCTATCAAAACTTGATAAGAGTCACTTCATATTCAATATCTTATATTTCAACAGAGACGGCTATCGTTCTTGAAAAAGGACAGCATAGCCGTTTCTTTTTTTGCGCGTCCATTTTCACTCTGCAACTAACATATAGCCTATTCCACGTGAGGTTCGAATCATTTTATGGCGATGACCTTTATCAATCTTTAATCTCAAGTAACGTATATACACATCAACCACATTGGTCCCAAGCGAATAATCATATTTCCATACTAACTTCAGAATCTCTTCCCTACTACATACTTGATTCACATGTCTTGCTAAATACAGCAATAGATCATACTCTTTGGGTGTTAATTCAATATTCTGAGTATTACGCTTAACCCGACGACTTCTAGGATCAATATGAAGTTCACCTATCGTGATAGGTAGATCATTCTCATCATTTTTAATTTCTAGCAGATTAAATAGATTCCGTATTCGAACGAATACAATCTCCGTCTCAACAGGCTTCGTTATATATTCATTGGCTCCCGCAGCGAACCCCTCTACAATGTTCTCACTAAGCATCATGTTGGACAGAATCATGATTGGCAAGAAGCCCATCTTTGTTCGTAACTGCCTAATCACACTTAATTCATTCCCCGTACTTCCATAATCTAGTATCAACATATCAACCTCACGGATATCAACGTATTCCACTACCTCGTTATCATGACCTACCACGATCATTTCATATTTCTCTACCTTTAATGCTTCAATAATGGGTACAGCAGATTCGCCTTCATAATTCACGTAAAGGATCGTTTTATTCACAGATTCCCACCCGTTTTCCGCTAAAATGACAACGCATATGACGCTATCCCCTTAGTTTTCTCCAAAAAGAAAAATCCATCCCTCAACATTGAGGGATGGATCGTCATGGATGTTCTCATTTCATTAACTGATTAATATTATGCGTTCTTAGAAGCCCACTCTTCTACATTCCATTCTTTCGTTACCCAGTCTGCATAGAACTCTGGTTCATGGGATACTAGAACAACGGTTCCTTTAAACTCAGTAAGCGCCCGCTTCAGTTCAGCTTTAGCAAGAATATCTAAATGGTTCGTAGGCTCATCGAATAGAATCCAGTTCGCTTCACGCATCATTAACTTACATATCCGAACTTTAGCTTGCTCTCCACCACTCAACATAGCTAATGGACGTGTAATATGGTCATTTTTGAGACCTACACGCGCTAAATGCGAACGTACTTCACTTTGAGTAAGTGATGAAAATTCATTCCACACGTCATCAAGAGGCGTGATTTTGCCAGCAATCGCTTCTTGCTCGAAGTATGCTGGTTGCAAATATTCACCTAGGTATGTTCTACCACTTAGCGTAGGTATTTTTCCGAGAATGGTTTTGAGCAATGTAGACTTCCCTACACCATTACAACCAACGATAGCAATTTTATCGCCACGTTCGATCAACATACTCATCTTCGGAAGTAGAGGGTGAGTATAGCCAATTTCGAAATCAATCCCTTCGAACACGGTCTTAGCACTTGACCTAGATTCTTTGAAATGGAATGTTGGCTTGGTAGCTTCTTCAGGTTTTTCAATTCGATCCATCCGATCCAACTGCTTCTCACGACTCTTCGCCCGAGTAGAAGTTGAAGCACGTGCCTTATTACGATTAATAAACTCTTCTTGTTTCTTAATGTATTCCTGCTGTTTCTCATATGCATCGAAATGCTGATTCTTATTCATATCAGCCATCTCAAGGAATTTCTCATAATTCGCAGTGTATCTTGTTAATTTAGTAAATTCCAAATGATAAATAATATTCACGATTTGATTCATGAAGTCTGTATCATGTGAAATCAGCATAAAGGCATGCGGATAGTTCTTCAAATACTGTGTCAACCATTCAATATGTTCCACGTCCAAATAGTTCGTAGGCTCATCAAGTAGTAACACTGTCGGTTTCTCAAGCAATAACTTCGCAAGTAATACCTTCGTGCGCTGTCCACCACTTAAAGAAGCTACATCCCGATCTAAACCAATGGCCGTAAGCCCAAGACCTTGGCTCATCTCTTCAACTTTGACATCAAGCAAATAGAAATCACCAATTTCCAACTGTTCTTGGATGTCTCCCATTTGCTCTAGAAGTATTTCTAGCTCTTCTGGAGAAGCATCACCCATTTTGTTCGTAATCTCGTTCATTTCCTCTTCAAGTACCAATAGAGGTAAGAAAGCATCTTTGAGAACATCACGAACCGTTTTACCCGGTGTTAACTTCGTATGTTGATCCAAATAACCAAATTGAACTCGCGGAGTCCATTCCACTTTTCCGCTATCTCTGAGCAATGTACCCGTTAGGATGTTCATCAATGTCGATTTACCAACTCCATTGGCGCCTACAAAACCTACACGCTCCCCTTCCAACAATCGAAAAGAAACATCTTTAAACAACGTACGCCCACCAAAATTATGGGATAGATCCTCTACAGTTAATAAACTCATTTCTACTCTTTAACCCCTATCTATAATAAAAATCATTTGATCTCATTTGTTTGACCGTCAAGATTTGATTATAACATAAATAGAGGGTGTGACGAAACTATCATTTCTTATTCATTTCACTTTGTTAATGTGTTCCATTTGGCGCGTAATCATCATACGAAGATTTATTTGCATCATAGAAAACGACATCGCCATCTTGCAAGATGAATTGAACACCATAAGGATCGGTAATGATTCGGTCTCGCACTCCATCTGTACCATCAAAGCCTTCCATGTCCCACCATTGGTTATTTAACGGTCCATGAATATATTGCAGATGGGGTTTCTTTAGATCTGCGTTTCGAATCGTTTCAATATTGAAATTGACAGAGATATAACCTTTACGTAAAAAGATCGGTGAAGCTTCATCTAGTCGATTCGATCTGCCATAAGCGGCCAAGTCGGTTCCTTTGGCAACGACATAGACTGCAGCCGGTAAATTGTATTCTCCGTACCACTGTTGAATGGAAGCATTCGTTCTAACTGGACTTGCACTTGCATTGTCGGGCCTGTTAAATGTGTTAATGAATGTACGTAATGGGGATGAAAGTATTTCAAATCCATATCCACCTACTTACGTCTCTTCTTTTGCTCTTTTTTGGAATGCTGCTAAATACTGTGGCCTTGTGATCGACCAACCCGTATTCATATCATATATCGATCCGGCTGTGTTCACGATGTCAGCAACAGGAACATTGCGTAAGCGTTTATCAAGGATGATATTTCGACGATCTAAATCCGCAGCCGATCCGATCTTCACGAACTTTGCAGTGTCCGAATGGTAGTACAGATCAACTTCAATTCGTTTCGCAGGTGTTGAAGCATCGTTATCCTGGAAGTAATAAGTCGGAGTGATCCGAATCGCATCCTTATCTTCAAATTTGGAATCTATTTATTTCGATAACCGACTGTACAATCCAACGGGATATACCCATTTACTGCTGCGTCCTTCTCTGAGGTGAATACCTCCTCAGTTGTAAAAGAAGACACGCAAGCATTTCGATAGTAATAGTATTTACGTCCGTTCGCGATAATCCCGTTGTATACAGGTTGTTTCACGACACGGCTACCGCCCAATGCGTAGTTGTTATAATGCTTCTCTCCCATTGGAATTCCTTGTACGAATGCCAATACTCCGACATCATCAATCGTGTTATTCCATTCTTCTTGGCTTATGAGGGGAATCGTAAAGGTATATGCTACTCCGAGACGCTTGGAGAAATTGTTATATTGATTGATATAAAATTCAAGGTCTTGTTGTAGCAAGTTCACAATCGAGGTTCTACGTACTTGATCGAAATTATCGGCATTATGTAAGAGTGATATAGAAGTCTCTGAAGCAATTTCACTTCGAAAACCTTCAAACCATTTTTGATCTCCATTCCGGTTAACATTGACATAATCATCTAGTGTAAAGGCAAATGTATTTCCGTCTTGGTCCGCATAAGAATATGGTTTTTTAGGACTCCATACATGCTGGACTTCTTTCTCTCCCGAAGCATTACTATACTCATCCCAAGAATACACATAGTAGCCATCGTAGCCGACGATCATTAATGCTGGAACATAGTTCTTCAGCACACCTTGTCCATCTCGATCATTAAAAATATTGAAATTTAAATACAGCGTGTTGAAGAACGTTTGTACTGCTTCATCTTTATTGATTTTCACATTTTTTATCGTTTCATATTCCGTCTCATCTCGATGATGACCATTGCTTAACAACGCTTTGGCCGCATCTTGTGTCGCCGTATCAATTGCCCTGTTATATCGCATTTCGGTAATCAGGTTTTGGCGATGATGATCAAGATTAATATTGTTGAACACAAAGTAAGGTATAAGGATCAGAACAGAAAATATCGCGAGTTTAGTAATAGTCTTCATTGAGGACCATGCCTCCATATGGAATTACTATTGTTTCATTCGGGCTGTTGATACCCGCTGTAAGGAAGTCATTCATCAATGTTCCCATCGTTCGATTCGTATTTTTGACGGTCACATCGAAGAAGTCGCCGATTTTTAATTTATAAATCCGGGTAGGTGAATCTACAGGCTCACTTGAATTTATAGGAAATATTTTCTCATTGATTTGAGCATTAAAGAATTCCTCATAATGAACGTTGAATCCATCCTGGAACACACCATCATCACTGTACACAGGATCGTATCTCTTATGTCGATGAACCATTTGGATATCGTAGGTGTTCCCCGTTAAAGCCATTTGATCTACAAACTCTTTGTACATCGTAGGGGTCATATATCCCTTATCACGGACAGAATCCACAAAACGGGTAACTGAGTTGAGAACGACAACCTCAGAAATATCATCTTGTTTATTCAACGCACTGGATACAGGCCATATTAAGAGAAGAACAATCGCTATAATCGCAGCAAATACTTTTGCAACTGAATTGGACAAGATGAACATCCCCTCTAATTAAAACGTAACATCCTTAATACACCTTTAGAATCTCTTACATATGTAGGAGTATATTTTTTATTAAGATCAATAGCAGACACATTCAGTGTAGTTGGATCTAATGAACTGGAATAAATTAAACCATTCACTTCAATATCAACCCCAATCTCACTTATCGAATAAAGAGACTGCCTTACTTCAGCTCCGCTAACAGAATACTCCGTCGGTACCTTCAGAGTAGAATGCATATTTTTATCAGATAGCGTATTCATCTCGTACGTTTTCTGGATCGTATCCCCAGTCGTTATAAATAAGTATAAGGATACGGACAGAGACACAATGAACACAGAAACAGCAAAACTAAGACCAATGGCGTCAGATGCATTATTTTCAATATCGATTATAATCACCTTCTTTTATTGTTAGAAAGGAGATGTATCGTATACATCTCCTTTCTAATATTGAATGAGTACTATTATTTCTGTTTGAAGGTAATACCACGAATGACATTACTGTTATCTTTAACTACATTTGCTTCAAATTTACCGGATGGATTCACATAATCATTTTCGGATTCATTGCTAGCATGAGCAATAGTACCGGATGGCGCGGTTCCTTTAACAACAGATCCGTATCCGGGGTTTCCTGCTGGAGTTACAGTATCAATCGTTTGAAAGTACCATGAACCAAAATCGTTTTTACCTGTTTTAACTTCCACACCAAACTGACCTTTATCTTGAAACTTACGCAGAGCATTCAGCACCTGACTTCCTGATACCGTTGTGTTGTCATACACGGTAAAAGACGCTTGGGACATTTCAGTTTGAATATCAGCAAAGTTATTTTGTGCTGATTTGGTTGCTTCCTGTGCAGAGATAAACAGAACTACGACAATTGTGATCAAAGCAATGGTTAGAAAGATACCTGCAGATACTTTTAAAGCTGTTGAAGCGTTATTCATAATTTTTCCTCCTAAGTGTTTTTAATGGTGATCCTGTTTATAGTCTATTGATTTGATCATAGTACACACCCATTTGGGTAATGCTCATATAAATCAATGGAAATACTAAATAGAGAAAGATAATCGCATACAGTGGTGCAAAGCCGATCATTCTACCCCAGTTAGCTTTTGAATCAATGGTTCGCTCGTAATTTTGTTTACGCTGCTCATAATTGTAATTCCTCTCCGATTCGAGATCATCGAATGCTAGTTTAATAGGAATTCTTTCAACAGCTAACTGTAGACTTTCCACAGTCCTTACCAACGGTACAAAAGGTGCATCGTTCTTCAACTTTTCAAGTGCAGCATCTGCCCCACTCTCGAAGTTAATCACGCAGGTGTGAAGAGGTGCTTTAAATATGGAAGAGAATCGCTCCATCCATTCCAGAATGATCTCAACGGATACACGGTCAATTTCAGACAACATTGCAATAATAGTATGAAACTGATCCACTTCGTTTTGCATATCCATCGCTCTCATCTTCTTTTGGAAGATTAATATCCAATAAGGGATCTGGTATCCTGCCCAACCCATCCATACACAAATTAATATTTCCCACCATTTTAAATATTCAGAATCGATCTTCTGAACTTTTCGAATAATTCTCTCCACTGAAGAATTGAGAAGTGTATCGTTTGTAGCAACCTTCTGATCCAATTTCACCCCTTGAACAATACGTTCCTGTAACTGTTCTTTGCTCGCTCCCTTTACCTGCATAATGATGTTACTATCAAATTCAGTGAGGGATTGGGCATCCAGCAGGTCTTGATCTGACATTTTCCCAAATAAAGAACCGTTAGAAGTAGGCGCCTCCATCACATTTTTGATTGCAATGGAATGCATCGTTACAAAAGAGAACAACAACCCGAGTGCAAACACTAGGCTTAGTAAAAGACGGTGAAGAATATGCCAGTTCAGCGGATACCCAGCATTGGCATCTTTCAGCAACCTACTTATTTTGAAATATTCCGGTGAACTCTTAGTAGGTGTTAAACGAAATACTAACCAATCAACAATAGGTATTCGTAGAACTACTTTTTCCCATGGTCGCTTTCTCTCCACAGCAACATAAGTACCTTCTTGTTGATCTTGCATCTTTTTTAGCAATACATAAGAAAGCAATACTGTTGCAAAACAAACAATTTGAATAATAAAACCCATTTTGCTTGCATAAAACTCCTGCATAGCTGGAAACATCTTACCCGCCCATAATTGGATCGGCTTAGTGAAAATAATAGGTACTAATGCAATCACTGTAAGCCCCGAGAATAAATAATTGAGCTTAGATCGTTTTAGAATTTCTAAATTTATTTCCTCATTCAGTTTGTTTAAATTTTTCAAGTAAAGAGATCCTTCATCTACTTCCTTATCTCCAAACTCTTTCACTAGATAGGATAAACCGGCAAAAGATTTCAAAAATCGGTTCGGTGCAGAATGATAGTATTTCTCCAGTTTTTCCTCAGGACTTTCTCCATCATCTTTGATGATCTCATGGACCTTCCTTGCATGAAGACTTGCCTCAGAAGTTGTTGCATCAGCTGCTTCAATTAGAGCTTCTTCGATCATTCCGTATTGGTGATAGTGATAACGGATATCTTTATTAAGATCTCTCAGCTGTACTAGCAGACGATCTTCTACTCTATGAATAAAGGTATCGATCAACATGCCATTTACGACTAAGGCACTCAATAACAACATAAAAACAAAAGTGATATCTTGATTGATAAACAATAGAAGCAACACTGCTGCTGACATGATGCCCAGTGTTGAGAAAACAATCTTCATCGTCTCTCGGCGCATCGTCATTTCATCGTAAGAATGAATCGATTGCAATCTACGTCTTATTTTCAGAACGTATGCGCGAAGTATCGGCACCTTATAGTAGGCAAAGTATGAATCCTGCATTAAATGGTTAAATTTACTTTTCCAATTTGGTTTATTTGAACCCACAAGATCTTCATAACTTTTAAATACTTCACTGGAACCATTTCTATCGGCCCTTCTAGCCAAAAGCTTGACAATCATAAATAGGATGATACTAAGGGAAATAGAAAGTATTAATATGGTTAATGCAATAGCTTTCATATCCACATCTTCTACCCCCAGAATTCTTCCATAAATTGTTGAAAATCAACTTGTTCTGATGATGACATCAATTCCATCATTTCATGCCTATTTCTCTCTGAAATTGAATTTACGGCTATATACTCACCATTCCTATACTCAATGATATTAGATTCAGCAAATACTTTGCGATCTGTACTACGGTCATAATATTCGGTAGTGGCTTGATAGAAAGCTTGAACCCGTTCTTCAGCATTGCTGATGCTATCAAAGTCGACTTGTATGTTATTTTGCTCTAAAGGAATACACTCTGTAATGCGAGAAATATATCTACTTCCATCCGGATCTTTGGATAGATGGATATTAAAGTTGATGACTCGAACGACTTCCTCCTCCGCAATCCTTTCATCATTAAACACATTCGTTTTTAACAATGAATTGCGAAGTGAATAAATCAGATTCTGGAAAGTCTTCGCATGATGAGTGAAGATTGTAAATAAACTCGCAACTTGCGTCATTTGAATCATCCAAGCAGCCACTCGATCTGTCGCTACTTCCCCAAGTATATTTACAGTGCCATCTGTTTTCTTTTGCAGATCAAGACCATCTTGACCAGAGATCGTATCTGTTTCTCTAAAGGTCAGGATATTTCGTCGCTTGTAAATTTTCCGAAGATGTAATTCAAAGGACATTTCTTGTACGCGCAATGTATAAGTGGCGTTAATATACTTAACGAGAGCCATTAATAACGTCGTTTTCCCGCTCCCTTGTGAACCTGTAATTGCTGTTACTCTCCCTCCTTTGATCAGAACAATAAGAAGGTTGATAACTAGTTTGCGATTTCCGATGTTATTATTAATCAATTGATCTAATGTTGCACTTTGAGTATCAAATTTTCTGACAAAAAAGGCCCATGATTCAGCGAAAGGTGGCCGAACAACGACAATTCTAGACCCATCTTTCATTTCATTTACCTTAAATCCGTTATGTTCAGAAAGTTGACCAGGGTTTTTGTACTTGTAAATGTTCTGACATACACGGATTAATTCACTTTCAGAGCCAAAGCTTAGGAAGGATAGATGAATGGACTTCCCTTTGAAAAATATCCAAACACTATCATGCGCCATTACATGTTCATTTTTATTGATCTGGTCTGCAAAGTGGATCATGCCATCATCGGGATCAAGTTGATTCAGTGGCGTTCCAGATACCCCTCCGGATACGCCATCAATCCGCATATCACGAATTTCATCAATTACACTAAACCCTTTGAATTGTTGATAAATCCTTTGAACGATAATATAGAGCTTGTCTTCAAAATTAAGAGGAATAGATTCTTTTTGGTAGACCTCATCAATCTCCTCGGGGGTAATGATGTATGATTCAGATTCAGCATCTTCAAAAACATCTTTAAGTTCTGCCAGTCTATGCGTATCAATCCATTCAGTAAGTGCATTAAATCTATGTTTTTTCTTATAGTGGTATAACATAATCTCAAATTTGTCTTGATGTGATAACTCCCGTTTATTATCAAAGGGAATAACCCAGTTAATATTCTCTTCATTCAGGCTATAGTTCTTAAGAAATAAATCAAACATCGTTTCTTTCACGTACAGCTTGTCCTGTAGGTCCCCGTGCGTGCTACCCTTGAGTGACTTTTTGAGTAGTAGCATTTGGTTAGTACGTCGGATATACTCCTCTTCAGACAAACCTAAGTGTTCGAGATTCGTCTTTGTCATATCATCAAAGGCTGCTCTCATGTAGTCAATCATCCCACCAATCGTATATTTTTTGTCTAACTGATGGGGGTCAATACGTAATTGTCGGTTATCCGTAAGCTTAAAAAATACAACAATCCCTACAAGAAAAATAATGATGATTATGAAAGAAATATTGATTAAGGAGCCTAGACTCATTTCTTATTTAGGCCCCCTTCTCACTAAAAATCCTCGTATCAATATCGACCGCATCCATGATTCCCTTAGCCAGTTTTCTTACTTCGACCATGAATAAATAATTATCATGATTGGCTCTCACATTTTTATTTCTCAAGAAAAACTCGACTACTGATTTGTCATTACAAGCATCCAAAAAACTGGAAGTATGGGGAATGGTGAAGATCGGTGCTTCACATTTAAACAATCTTTTGATGTTTGCCGCCGTGTATTTGGAGTTCCTATCATATTGCCCGAGAACGATAATATATTTCTTATCCATTAGGCAATCAGGAATTTCATTAAAGAACTCGTTCAACACATTGATATTCTGATTAAGGCTTACTACGACTAGGTCTGACATAGACAAGACGGATTTAGTCAACATGTTCTTCGTTCCACTATTCACGTCTATGAATGATAAGTCGTAATACGATTTAGCAGCATTAAGAATAGAGCCTATGACTCCATTTACTGCTACGTACATTTCTTCTGAAGGCTTTGATGTTCCTACGATTAGATCTAATCTGTCTCGCAAAATAGGAATAGCGTAGTCTTTCACATTGGTAGGCTCGAGTCGATTACTTTTAGCTAATCTCTCAAGGGCATCGATTCCTACATTGGTATAATCCTGATTCACATCATAGTTAAGCTTTCTTTCCTTTAATAATGTACTTTCTAATGTAGACATTTCCCAATGAGTATGACTTATCAGTATTTTTGTTAAATACTCAATACCGATCAACATAGACACCGCGATCATATTACCAGTATTCCCCGTTTGTCCGTGACGATTGCTCCAAAATGCAACTTGTCCCATATCTATGACCTCCTCATTGCAATCTTCATAGCTACTTTCATGTCCTTAGCTTCTAGACCAGTAATTTCTTTACTAATCCGACGTACAACATGTTTATAATTCCTAGAGAGTTTGCGCATGTTTATTGTTCCGTTATGTTGATTATTGATTTTCGTCGCATAATCGATTTCGTCAAAGATGAGTTCGAAGGGTTCATCAGACCATCCCAGTGGTAAATTAGATAACACGGTTTCTAAGTAATCATCTGCGATATTGGAATCAACATTATTTACAATGATTTTTGAAAAGAGATCGATACTTGATTCTCTTTGTTCATCAAAAAGTGATTCCAATATGCCAACAGTCTTCTCAATGCTCCATTTCTCAGTAGTTGTAGCAACATATTTGTTCTCAATCTTTGTTAGATCATCTCCATTTAAAAAATTAGGAGTGCTGCAGTGTATAATGACATGATCATATCGAGTGTTATCAGATAACGATGTTTCCAATTCACTAAAAGTGGAATAGCCTGAACATACATCAAACCCACCGAACTCGATTAGTTTCATCTTCGGGTCTGGGATTGGTGTACCGTAATAGATAAATCTTTCTACCGTAGTATCGACAAGGAGTGTCTTTCGACCTGAACTTGTAATGACTTTACTTATATATTGAAGTAAGTCACTAATGTCTGATGCCCCCACAAATAAAGCATATTTCACTTAAAGTCTCCTCTCCTTATTTAATTAGTTGTTGTTCAAATACATCCATCTTTTCAGAGTTAGTCATAACTTGATGATCCGTCATATAATTGGGTTGAACGACCTCTTCTTTTGGAGTAAGATCCATATGATTGGTAGGTTGTTGCAATATCACACTGCCATTTTCTATCTTCATTTTGTCAATTTCATTCATTTTGGAAAGATTCAATTCTAAGTTTCTTCTAACTGACTTTTTCAGTTGCTCACTTGCTTTTACCAATACGTTAGGATCTGATTGAATCAAGTCAATAACTTGTAAATTCACTGGATAGTTCTCAATTGCCTTTTGCTGCATGAATGGGTCTACATAAGTAGTCGCATATAATTTTGCACTATTGAGGTAGGCGTCAACCGTTGCGCTGGACATGGCTAAAATTTCGGATTCATTGACGTTATACCATATGGTCGTTCCAGATACGTCATTGACTTTTTTCTTCGATAACACGATGAAATCTTCGCCTGTAGGAAAAGCTATACGGACATCAACATACTGTCCCTTTTGGATCTTTGTTGGTAAATCCATCACCATGTATTCTTGCACACGGAGATCATTTGGCGTTGCACCTTCTTCAAATACCATGGACTTAATTAAAGGTGTATTTAAACCTACATCTAGCTTTACTATTTTACCTATCAAGTCTTCCTTAGTTTGGACTATATTGGCCGGCGCTTCCGTCTCTGGTATCTGTATTATTTTTAGATCTTCCTCAGTCAATTTCACACCGGCAGATAGCTGCTTTGAAGTGACTATTACTTTTCTCATGATCGCTTGTTGATCTTGAAGTAAGGTCTCAACTTCTTTCAATTTAGTTTCATACTCAACTCGGAGCAATTTTTGATCATTTGCTTGTTGATTGATCATATATATTGCACCACCGGAGGCTACAATCCCCATGGTGATTGCCCCGACAAGCCCGGCAACTATAAGATTTTTAGTACGCTGCCTTATCTTCGACACAGATATACACCCCCTTACTTAATGATTCACCTTACGCATCTAAATTAGCTTTTGCCTACGCTACGCTCCTTGCTCCTTTCTTCATACAATATCCCGAAGATGAAAGTTTGATTTTTTCACTAAAGCACTCAGATCTAACTGCGCAATAATATCTCTAGATAAAGACCTAACGCTTTCATAGAATGAGAATGCCGGTTGTTGTTTATTCAAATGACGACTTCTGTGTATAAAAGGTAATACGGCCTTCATATTCCACGCATCAAGTAAGCCCGTTGAGTACGGAATCCCATGAATTGAGCCGTTAAATCCAAATCTTTTCTTTATATTCTGAATCGTACAGTAACAATCACCGTCATATCTTCCTATCGCAACAATATATGGTTTATCCTGTATTGCTGCAGGTAGCTGGTTACCAGAGAAAAACTTCTCCAGAGATTGAATATTTTGTGTCAGACTAACAACAATCAAGTCTGCAGCAGACAACAGTGCTCCGTCTCCCCTCAGATCCAGTTCTTCGTTCCCACATCCAGCATCCATAAGTACTAGGTCATAATATTCATTTGCACAGGAAAGAATGGTCGGTAATAATGATGTTCTATAACCAGGTAACGTTCCTTCCCTCTTCGCATTTCCAGCAACAAAATCTAATCTGTCAAACATTAAAGGAATGGTATAGTCACGAATATTTCCCTTGTTAAGTCTCCGATTTAAACATAATCGCTCTAATGCATCCATCCCACTATCTTTATTTGATATAAATGAATGATCTAAAACTACCTTCCCACTCTGAAACGCTCCCTCAATACGTTCACCTACTGCGCCCCCGTGACCTAGCAATAACCGCGCTCGATATTCCAAACCAATCATTGATGCAACAGAAACGGTATGCGCCGTGCTTCCACTCCCCCCCTGAAGAGGACTCCAAAATGCAACTGTACCCATAATGTTTCCTTTCCGCGTCTAAGACGCATGCTTTATGATATATTGGATATTCCACAAACGTTAGGAAAATAAACATGCATATGTTAACATCACCGGGAACCTACCCCAAAGCGAAACTTCTTCTTTTTCTTTAGTATGGGTATGTACCGGTGTAATACTTCGGACAGCACTTCATCCGTTTCTTCATCTATATCAAAAGGATCTTTATGCAACGGTAAACTATACACTTTCATGGAATCTATCTGCTTGCGAAGACGTTTCACTGCATCTGGTTCAGCTAGAGGCATACAATAGACCCATTTGTTCTGTCGATGTCGTGTTAAACTACTAATAGCCTCCTCCATATCTTGCATACGCCACTCTGAACCCCAACCTACAATAATTGGGATATCAGCACGTAGAAATTCTTCCAGTCCATCACTCTCTTGAAACGATCCCAAATCCAAAACGATATAATTGTAATTCTCACCTAATAATTCAATGATATTAGTTCTAGTACTCTGTCGATAATAATCGACACCTTCTACAGAGAAACAATGTTCTTTCTTATTCTCATAAACATTTCCTTCAACAATATGCTGGATTCTAGCAAATGCAGATGCATATCTATTCAATTCAACAATGGCTACGTTATTAAAATTTCTAGCTAAGTAATGAACGATGCTGATCGCTGTATGCGTAGTCCCTGCACCGCCACTCGCCCCCATTACAGCGATAACATATGTTCCTTTATGTTCAGATTCAAGTCTCTGCTCTTGAACTCGTGATGCTCCTTCTACCATCAAAGCCTTTCTAACCTCACTTACCGATGGATAACGATCTTCAGGATATGTTTGCAACAATTTACGTAATACCGGGATCTTATCTCTAGGAAAGTCAGAGCGTATACAAGACTCTACCCCCTCACTCCATTCACTTCGGACCCCTTCTGTGGCGAGGTATAGGAGCAATGCCCCTAACCCATATAGATCAGATCTAGCATCACTTTGACCACTACCATACTGTTCAGGAGCTGCAAAACCAACAGTTCCAAGCTTCACAGTATCCTGGTCTTGTTCGTGTTTATAATTTCTAGCAATTCCAAAGTCAATAAGACGTAACTCCAATTGCGATGTCAGCATAATATTGGATGGTTTGAGATCACGGAATACAATAGGTGGTTTATGGTTATGTAGATATTCAAGTACATCAAGAGTTTGATCAGCTAATTGTAGAATGAAGTCACTCTTCAATTTTCTATTAAGACTATTGAAATACTTCTCTAATGTCACTCCATGAATATAATCCATAACCAAATAGGAATTTCCTTGCTCATTAGGTGGAAAAAAATCTACAATCCGCGGGAGTCGAGGATGACCCAAAGTCGTTAGTAACTCTGCTTCATCCCCAATATTGCTATACTGTTGTGGTGATGAGAAACACTCTTTCACCGCCCATTGCTTACCTGATAATTTCAGATCATCAGCTAAGTAAACATGACTCATCCCTCCCGATCCAATTATTTGCTGAATTAAATACCTTCCACCAATGATATGACCCTGACGCAGTAAAGATCGTTCGTTCATCATTTCACCTCCATTTCGCAACAAAAAAAGGAAAGCATCTAGAAAAGGAAAGATACGGTGATAACCGATTATCTTTGAACTCTTCGGGATACTTTCCCTATTTATATTGCTTGGTTAAATTTGGAACTAGCATAATACAAACATGTAGACTTGTAAAGTGCTATTTTCACAATCTATAATTAATAACGTTTTACAACATTAATATTTAATCATGTGAAGTGTTATTTCGTCCCGATTATGGAACAGTTGCTTAGCATATTGTAATTGCATCTGGTTTTCTTCAAGCGAAGCTATCACTTCCTTGATTAAGGCCATCGGCTTTTTATGCATTAGCTTTACCGTCACTATGGCCGTCCCACCTGGGGATAGACAATACAGCAGGTCTTTCACAAGCTTAACCATTTGTTTAGGGCTCCAGCTCATATCACATACTAGTAGGTCGAATTGGTTATCACGAAAACGTACTTCTGAAGCATTCTTACGCATGATCTTAAGTTGCGGATGACCGACTAGCGATTCGTGCATCTTGGCAGGATCTACAGCCGTCACATGAATGCCACGCTCAAGTAAGAACGAGGTCCAACCTCCAGGTGCAGCCCCGATGTCAAGTGCATGGCGAAAAGCAGTGAAATCAATTCCGAAGGACTTCTCTGCCTCCAACAATTTAAATTTAGCACGTGAAATCTGCCCTTCTTCCCGCTGAAAGCGAACCGCTCCACCGTTCCAATCGGAAAGATTATCCTGCGGAAGAGACACTCCTGCATAGATATGATCTGACGATACAAACACCGAAAGAATCCAATCTGCATCCTGAACAATGAACTCCGCATGAAGGTCTTGTAAATCCTCCAAGATTTGTTCTCGTAGCGCACCTGCACTTACTTCACTTAGGCTATGTTCAGATTTGC
The DNA here is from genome assembly GCF_056786405.1 of Paenibacillus sp. Y859. Lineage (NCBI taxonomy): Bacteria > Bacillati > Bacillota > Bacilli > Caryophanales > Paenibacillaceae > Paenibacillus > Paenibacillus sp. Y859. The sequence goes on from NZ_JBXCIZ010000011.1 coordinate 88,511, forward strand.
GAACTTGTAGTGATACAGTGGCACCCTGGAGATCTTTCTTGTCCAATACATAGACCTTCAACTCTTTCAGTCCACTACCCAATTCTTCAGCAGATATCTCAATATCTACTGGCTGTATATGACGCACGAAGATTGGAGCTTGTTTGGCAATCATCGCTGCAACTTCATTCCATGTATAAGCCACGCTAACTAGAAATACCTCACCCGATACGAGGACGGTACTCTTAACACTGCCGAATAAACGCCGTAATTCTTCCTGAGCAAATGGAGCAAATCCATGATTGGCCGTACAAATAAACCGAGTTTGTTGTTCTTGTATTTCCTCTTCACTTACATTTACATTAAATTCATCCAAGTTGGATTAACCTCCAGAAGTTACCTTGATCCAGGGACGTCCACCGTCCCATTCCAGTTCAACTGGAATTTCATAGGTACGCATAATCATTTCTTTATTTAGAACTTGTTCTTTAGGTCCTGCTCCAACCAACTTACCATCTTTTATGAGCGCAACATGGGTGAACAGTGGGACAATCTCCTCCACATGATGGGTGACGTAGACAACTGTAATATCACGTTTGCGTAACCGGTCTACTTCCACTAACATCTTTTCCCGTTCATATAGATCTAGACCTGCACAAGGCTCGTCCATAATGAGTAACTTTGGATCACCCATTAAACAACGGGCCAGCAACACCTTTTTACGTTCACCTTGAGACAAGGTTCCTAGTGTATGCTCTGCTAATCGAGCTATATTCATCTCTTCTAATAGACGGTACGACTGCTCTTTTACCGCTTGAGGTATCGCTTCATAGAAGCGCAAGTAAGCATAGGCACCCGTTGCCACAATTTCCCACACCGGATCTGTCAGAGACATTCTTTCCAACAATGACGGACTTATGTAGCCAATACTTTTGCGTATTTCACGAATGTCACACTGTCCGTATACATTTCCCATCACTTCGACTCGACCTTGGCTAGGAAAGAGATAACCCGTCATCATCTCAAGTAATGTAGTCTTTCCAGAGCCGTTGCGACCTAAGATGACCCAGTTCTCACCACTTTTTATATCGAGAGATACATCATTCAGTATGGTATCATTCTCTCTTCGTAGCGAAATATGCTGCATAGATATCATTCCATCACACTCCTTATAGCTACTAATAATTCTTCTACTGAACCCATACGGTAAAGAAGATTGGGTGGATCATTCCGATCTGCATCCATCAGTAGCATTGCAGGTACACTTCTAATTTTATATTCCTGAGCCAATAAGGGCATCATATTCACATTCGCCGCTGATATCGTACCCTCAGGAAGTAAATGTTCAGCAACCGTAAGCATTCTTTTGACTGCATTACAGGTTCCGCATAAAGGTGTGTATAGGAATACAACGACAGGCTTACCTCTACTGTCCATTTGTGAGCGTACTTCTAGTTCATTAAGTTCTCTCATATTCGGTCAGCACCCATTGCTATATCATGTAATGTCTCTTCACTCATAGGTCCATTATGAAGGATCATTTCAGCCGGTTTATGTTCATATAATAACTGATACATTTCACGTTTCCCAATGAAACTGGATGTATGTAAATAAACTTCCCGCGGGAACAATCCTTCACGAATGATAGCCATAACCACATCTTTACCGCACATTTCACTATGGAATCCCAGTTCATAATCAAGTGATAGAATATTCACTTTACATTCACGAAGCATCACCAAACAATCTTCACCCGTACGAGCCAATGAGAATCCAATGGGACAACGACGAATATCATCTAAGAACAAGTGAATTTCAACATTATTGTTCATGCTGACAAGTCGGACAAAAGAAAGCTTTTCGCCCATTCAACTCCACTTTATCTATGACTCCATTACATTGACTGCATCGTTCACCCTCACGGTTATATACTTGCAGTTTGTAACTTCCCGTGTGTACATCTTCATTCGCAAATGGTTTATTAATAGAACCACCAGACTCCACAGCATGATTCAATATTAATTTCATACTATGGTACAATCTCTCGATTGCCGATGTCTCTAGATCTTGAACTTTAGTTGATGGTAATAATTTGGCTTCAAAAGAAATTTCATCGGCATAACGATTGCCGATTCCTGCAATCACACTTTGATTTACCAATAATGTTTTCAATGCTCCACGGCGAACTTTCACCATGTTAATAAAGCGATCCATTCCCATCCTACGATCACTTAGTTCTGGACCAAGTTGACTCAATACTTCACCAACTTCCTTCGCAGATAACAAATGAATATAACCTGAACGAGGCAACATGAAATACAGTGTAAATTCGCCAAATCCAATTTCTACCTCCGCATTGCGATCTGACGATTCCCCTTGCTTACCATATTGTATATACCCACCTACCATAAGATTCACTAACAATCTCCGACCATTATCTAAATGAAAGTTCAGAAATCTCCCACGTCGTTCTACAAAAATAACCTTGGTACTTTCCAGTTCCGAAACAAGAGTATCTACATCCAAATTAACAGTATTCTTCTTATTCACTGTTACGTTGGTAATAGGAGCATCCAATATTTTCTCAGAAATCAACTTCCGATAATTTTCTAATTCAGGCATTTCAGGCATCTGTCATTCGCCTCTTTCTAATGAGAGTTGTGTAAACCACATAATTGATGAAGAAGTTCATGAAGATCATTACAAATCATATTAGGTTCAATTCCGGCCATACGAATATCCGCCTGTAGACTCGCTTCTGTTGTAATCCCCGTTAGAACAAGTATCGTTTCACAACCAGCCGCTGCTCCAGCGGAAATATCAGTCCGCATATTGTCACCAATCACGGTAACTTCAGAAGGTTCCATACCTAGTACATCCATCGCATAGGTCATCAAATGGCTAGCTGGCTTACCAATAACGAGTGGCTTCACACCCGTTCCCGCTTCAATAGCTGCGGCAATTGTTCCCGCACCTGGAATAACTCCTACATCGGAAGGTAGACGTAGATCGGGGTTCGTAACAATAAACTGAGCTCCCTCACTAATCCATTGAACTGCCGATGTTAACGTGTCATATGAGAATGTTCTATCTAGTCCTTGCACGACATATTCTGGATTCTGATCAACTTCTAGTAATCCCGCCTGCATGATTGCCTGACGTAATCCATTTTCACCTATTATGGAAACGCGGGCACCTGGAGATCGTTCAGCTATATACTTAGCGGTAGCTTGTGATGACGTACACACTTCGTTAGCTTCAGCTTGAATACCCATGCCATTTAATAAGACCGCTACATCCTCTGGTGTACGTGTCGAATTATTCGTTACAAACAAATAGGGAATATGATTAGCTTTTAATTGACTGATTAGAACATCAGCACCCGAGATCATATGTTGTCCATGATACAACGTCCCATCTAAATCTATTAATAGACCTTTACAGATTGTCATTGCCCATGCACTTCCTTTCAAAATAGAGAGTACAATCACTTTATATCATATAATAGTTTGTCAAGCTCTGTCGTTCTTCACTAGAAAAACCGTCATTTGTAATCATTTCCGCTCGTCATTCGTCACATTTAATCGAAGAGACGATCGATATTGTACCGTTATTATAGAATCCTATGTCATTTCCTGCGCTTTCCCGGAAAATAATTCATTTCTAATCGTTGATTTCCCACCACAATTATTGATTATGCTGAATAGGAATAATGGTAAATTCCTCTGCCAATAACGTATTTGGAAAAATAGACTGGGCCTCTTTTAGCAACTGACCCAACTGCTCCATGTCTTTATAACGGGAGCTGAAATGGGTTAGGACCATCTGCTTCGCTACCGCTTGCTGTGCAGCTTCAGCAGCTTGAACTGCAGTGCTATGGTAATAATCATGAGCAGTGTCTGCCATCTCATGAAGGTATGTGGATTCATGGACCAACATATCCGCATCCTTAGCAAGAGTCACAACAGCAGGACAAGGTCTCGTGTCCCCTAGTATAGTTACAATCTTGCCCTTTTTAGGAAGTCCCAACACATCTTCTGATCTTATAACTTGACCGTTCTCAAGTTCAATACTCTCTCCACGTTTAATCTTACCATATATAGGCCCTGGTTTGACTCCGTATGATTTCAGTAAGGCCAGATTAAGTGTACCTGTTCGGTCCTTCTCAATCACTCTGTACCCATAGCTATCAATTCGATGCTCTAGTAGTTCAGAATGAACAGCGAATGTCTCATCTTCAAAGATCAACCCACCGTCATGCTCCACGACTTCTAATATATAATCCATTCGAGATTGACTCAGCTTCATCGAGGTTTCTATATACTCCTTTATTCCATGAGGTCCATACACCGTCAATGGAGATACCCCACCTTGATTACTTCGACTTGCGAGCAGTCCAGGCAGTCCGAATATATGATCACCATGTAAATGAGTAATAAAAATTTTCTCAAGCTTACTGAGCTTTAACGATGACCTCAGGATCTGATGCTGGGTAGCCTCACCACAATCAAATAGCCAGAAGTAACCTCTCTCTTCAAATAGACGTAAGGCAATCGAAGTCACATTCCGCTGTAGCGTTGGTACACCCGCATTCGTACCTAGAAATAATAATTCCATCTTGCCCACGTTCTCCTTCCAATAACTCAGCATAAGATCCCTCGTATTATCGAAGGATCTTATGACTAGTATGAGCTAGCGTAACTAATCCAACTCTAAGAGGTTGTTCAAAAAGCTCACTTTTTGAATTCACTCTCTAAGCTTTTTCAACATTGAAGTATTGGGCTTGAGGATGACTAAATACCATCGCTGATACAGATGCTTCTGGTTCCATCATAAATCCTTCAGTTAACTCAATTCCAACATCCCCAGGTTGTAATAGTTCAAATAATGGTCCTTGTAACTCTAGATCAGGACAAGCTGGATAACCAAAGGATACTCTAATCCCTTGATACCGGGCACCATGTCGCTTCTTCATTGTCATATCTTCTGGATCAGGGAACCCCCATGAATCACGCATCATATGGTGAATACGTTCAGCCAATCCTTCAGCTGTCTCAAGGGCAACCGACTGCAACACGTGAGATCTTAGATAGTCCCCATTATCCTTCCATTGTCCAGATAACTCCGACACGCCATGCCCCGCAGTTACAATCAAGAATCCTACATAATCCATAACCCCGCTATCCACTGATTTCAGGAAATCCGAAAGACATAGATATGGCTCCACTCTCTGACGAGGGAATGAGAATCTTTGTAGCACCTTTGTGTGATCCTCTGGATCATAGACCAAAATATCATTTCCTTGAGATTGTGCTGGGAAGAAACGATATATCGCATGTGCCTGAATAATAGCGTCTTGCACCGCTTCATTCATAATTGCGTCTACTGTTTCTTTTAACGCAACTGCCTTCTCATTGCCCTCCGCAAGCAATTGCTCCACTGATCCACGTAATCCTAGATGGTGGCCCATCAACATCTGCATATTCACATAAGGCATGATATGGGAGATTGGATAGTTGCGTAGAACGTGGCGATCGGTATCAGGCGGAATTAACACTGGGTTATCGGTCGCAATGTTCGACTTCATCGCCCGTGTCAATACCGGGAGAGCTTTCTCTTCAAGTTTCGATTCGAGAAAAGCCTCAAGCTCTTCTTGCATCTTCACTCGCATTTCTTCACGTTGTATTGGATCCATTAGTTTATTTGCTATATCAAGTCCATCCATCGCATCCTTAGCATACACAACCATACCGTCATACTCTGGTTTGATTCGGGTCTTCGTAAACTTACGAGTTAGTGCTGCTCCTCCAACCATGATTGGAACATCAATTCCTGATGTTCTCAAATCCTGAGCAGTGATGACCATTTGCTGTGCGGATTTCACGAGAAGTCCTGATAATCCAATGATGTCTGCTTTCTCTTCACGATATACTTCAATTATTTTTTCCGGAGGTACTTTTATACCTAGGTTAATAATATGGTAACCGTTATTAGACAGTATAATTTCGACTAAGTTCTTACCGATGTCATGTACATCACCTTTTACGGTTGCTAACATGATTTTCCCTTTTATACTACTCTCATTCTTCTCCATGAAACCTTCAAGATAGGTGACTGAGGCTTTCATAACTTCAGCGCTCTGCAATACTTCAGCTACGATGAGCTCATTATTATTAAAGAGTCTACCGACCTCAGCCATACCTACCATTAGCGGACCATTGATGACCTCAAGCGCAGAATATTTTTTCAACGCCTCAACCAAATCAGGAATTAGTCCTTCTTTCGTACCTTCAACTACATAAGAAGAGAGACGTTCTTCTAGCGATAGACTAGATATCTTCTCTTTCTTCTCCACTTTCTTCTCACGAAACGCCGCTACAAATTCAGCCAACGTCTCATCATTCGTATTAAATATAAGGGCTTCCGCGAGACGACGCTCTTCCGCTGGGATCGAAGCATATCTCTCTAGCTTTTCCGTATTCACGATGGCGTAATCAAGTCCTGCTTTCGTACATTCGTACAAATACACAGAATTAAGCACTTCTCGACCTGACTCTGGCAATCCGAAGGATATATTACTTAGTCCCAGAATCGTTTTCACCTTAGGGAACTTTTCCTTAATCAATCTGATCCCTTCAATCGTCTCCACAGCTGAACCAATATACTGAGGGTCACCTGAACCAACTGGGAACATGTTAGGATCGAATATAATATCTTCTGGATTCAACCCATATTTATTTACAAGAAGATCATACGAACGGCTAGCCACTCCCAGCTTGGCTTCACGAGTGACCGCTTGTCCAGTCTCATCAATTAGGATACACACCACAGCGGCACCATAACGATGTATAAGTGGCACAACGTTCTCGAATTTTGATTCACCATCTTCAAGGTTAATGGAGTTAATTATCGCTTTACCTTGGGAATACTGAAGTCCTAACTCAATAATATGATCATACGTTGAGTCAATCATTAGAGGGACTTTTACTTTCTTAGCAACCAAAGGCAAGAAGTTATGCACCGCATACTCTTCATCGATATCCGTATCTTGGAGGTTAATGTCAATAATCTGAGCTGCTCCTTTAACTTGAGAACGAGCAATTTCAGATGCTTCATCAAACTTTCCTTCTTTAATCAAACGTTTAAATTTACGCGATCCTGAAATATTCGTACGCTCTCCAATCATAATCGGACGATTATCTGGTTCTACAAATACAGCATCTACCCCAGATATTGCAGGTGGGTGATCTCCATATTCACGACGAGGCTCATATTTCGAAAGTGCCTCGGCCATAGCACGAATGTGATCTGGTGTCGTACCACAGCATCCGCCCGCGATATTTAACCATCCTTGTTCAGCGAAAGCGACCATTTTCTTAGAAAGTGATTCTGGTGATTCATGGTAATTCCCATCTTCATCTGGTAACCCAGCGTTTGGATAACAACTTACAGCTGACTTGGAGATTGCAGCTAATGAGCGAATATGATCTCTCATAAATTCTGGTCCAGTCGCGCAGTTGAGTCCAACTGATATCGGATTTAAATGCTCAAGTGATATGTAGAATGACTCAATATTCTGTCCAGCTAATGTCGTTCCCATCGGTTCAATCGTACCCGAAATCATGATCGGAAGCGTCACACCACTTTGTTCAAAAGCTTGACGAATACCAATACTACCTGCCTTCACATTCAATGTGTCTTGACTCGTCTCCAATAGAAGCAAGTCAACGCCACCTTCGATCAAAGCAAGTGCTTGTTCCTCATACGTTGCTACCAATTCCTTAAATGTAACTCCACCTGTGACAGACAACGTCTTCGTTGTAGGGCCCATAGCCCCGATGACATAGCGTGGTTTAAGATCTGTACTATATTTATCAGCTGCTACACGAGCTAGCTCAGCTGCCTTTAAATTGATTTCACGGGACTTCTCAGGTATATCATAATCAGCAAGTACAACGGATGTTGCACCAAATGTATTGGTCGAGATCATATCTGCACCAGCATCTAAATATGATTCATGGATTTCTTGAATCGCATCCGGTCTTGTAAGAACTAGCATCTCGTTACAACCATCTAACTCTTCTCCACCGAAATCCTCTGGTGAAAGATCAAGCTGCTGAATCATGGTCCCCATTGCACCATCCATAATGAATATCCGTTCTTTTAATGATTCTTCTAAGTTCTTTATACTCAACTCGAATCCCTCCCACTGAAACATTAATTATTAGTTTAACAGAATAGCTCTCATTATAAAAGGAAAACACGGAGTTTTGTTAACATCCATATGCAACATCATCATTTATCTAAACACGAATGAATACATCATAATTACGAGAATCGTCCGTGTTTCCATATAGTTTCAATCTACTTTAGCTTAACCATAATAATCATTATAATTTGCGCAAAACCCCATTCTCCAATAATGGAAAACAGGGTTATTCAATCTCAGTTAAAATATTTCGACCTTATTCAGTAACCACTAATTCTTTCTTAGGCATCGAATGCATAGCCCCAACCGTGACATGAGAGATGACGTTATATGTATCTGCTTGATCCAAGCTTGTCTCCAATACATATTTGCCTTCACCTGCATGTGTAGCTTCAAGTTCAGTATGTATACCACCTTCAGTTGAAGGAACGAATTCTATTAATACTTTATCTGCATCCGTTACATTTTTATCATTTTGCGTCACTAGAACCTCAATCATAACCTTGTCATTCACTTTAACCTGTTCAGCTTGAATGCTTAATTCAACTAGAATAGGCATAAATGAATCATCGTTCCCCATATTCATTCCCTTGCGATTACTTCCTTCACTATTGCAGCCTATGATGACTATGAAAGACATAATAATAACTACCAAGCTGATTCGATTGCTTAATCTCACATGCTCCCAACCTTTCAAAATATAATTAAATAAGCTCATTTCACTACATTTCAAGATGTTGTGACATTAATCATATTAACATAAAAAAGCCTCTTCGTCTGCTGTTGAAGCAGGGAAAAGGCTTTTTGTGTCGATTTATGAGAGTCTCTCAATAATCTTATGCAACTCTGACAAATGCTCTATCTCAAAGTCTGGTGTAATCTCAGGATCTGTCGGTCGGTCTGTACGATTGATCCATACTGTTTGGATGCCAGCTGCAAGGCCGCCACGGATATCTGTCGTTAATTTATCGCCTACCATGAGCGCTTCGTCATTGTTCACTTCAAGTATAGATAACGCGTGATTAAATATAGACACATCGGGCTTACCTATACCAAAGCTTCCAGAAATCACAATTCCATCAAAATAAGGAGCCAACTCCGGAACCCCATCCAGCTTCTCTTGTTGCAATGCCGGACAACCATTCGTTAGTAGAAGCAATTTCACTTGTCCGCGCAATTCCTTAAGCACATGAAATGTTTCGTCATACACATGCGGACGAGAACGTCTTTCTGCAGCGAATTGGTCAGAAAGTTCAAGAGCTAAATTGTCATCATCTATACCCATTTTCAAAAGACCACGTTGCCATGCATCTTTACGGTACACCTTAACTATTTGTTCTAACTGTCGAAATTCAGATTGTTCCCCTGCAGTAAAATTCGCCCACAGCCCTTCAAAAGGATTGATACCGATCTTAGTAGTGAAAGGAAATGTATCATACGATTCATATAATGCCCTCGCTTCACTTCGAACGGCTTCTTCAAGCGCAACATGATCGATGCCTGAAACTTCAGCAGCCCTCTTACATGTAGCTTCAAAAGACTCCAACACACTGCGTTCATCCCACAACAGAGTATCATCCAAGTCAAAAATAACAGCTTTTATCGACATATCTCTAACTCTCTCCCTCACCCATTACTTTTCAATAGGAATATTGTTATCCTTCGCAAATCGTTCCAAACCTTCACCCATCGCCTTAGTATCGTACCGATTAATTAGACGAGTGAACACCCAATTAGCTCCCTTAGCTTTCGGCTCAATGACAACCGATCCCCTATTAACTTTAATTTTAGCTATACTGGATGCAGTTAATGTACGAACTCGACTTAGCTTTGTCGTTTGTAAATTATCTTTATTTACTTGTAAGTAAGGACGTCTCAAGTAAAGTATGACCGCCAATGCGATATAAGCGATCGTGACAACCCATGTCATTACTGGACTAGTAGTTGCTGTTTGTTCTTGTTCGGGCAATGTACTCGATGCCCATCCAAGAAGTGCATATAATATAGCTAACATGATCAGAACAATAGGAAACACATATTTACGCCCTTTATATGTATCGCCGTTCACGATGACACCATGCTTAATCATACCTGATTGACCTTGTTTCTTGCGTTGCTTATTAAGCTCTGTTCGATTCTTTTGAACCATTCTCTCCCAAGAACGTGACATACTTTAGCCTCCTAATGATGTGGATTATTGTAATCTATCCTTTACCGATTCCGTGTCTTCCTCTACGAATTCAATGGAATCCAATTGATCTCGAACATTTCTACGAATGTTCTGAAGGTACATCTCACGAAGAGCAACCCGTTCTTGCAATTCATCCTCCGTTAGACCCTCAGTTTTCTTCTTACGGGCAAGTTCGTTAATCCGTTCTATCACGTTGTCAATATCCATAAAACTGTCCTCCATTCATAAATATCAGTATTAACTTTGACATGATAAAAAGAGCTTGTCAAGGAGTTCACCCCACCAAGCTCTATAGATGTAATAATATTTAATATACGGGCAGCTTCAGTACCTCTCCAGCCATGATATTACCACTCGTTAATCCATTTAATTGTTTCAGTTTTTTAATATAAACCCGTGTATCCATATTCGTTGGTTTCTCTTGAACAGCAACACTCCAAAGTGTATCTCCATACAGTACGATAACATTCTTCTCGACTCGCTCTTCCTCAGCAGAATTAGCAAAGGCCTGAATCATTCCAGAGGAACCTACAGCTACTATTAGTAACAGCCAAATTGATATCTTAACAAATGAACGTGGTACTATCGATTTCACCCGATCTCTCCATAAATATGTATGTGTGTTTCTTTCATTCGTAGTTTTGTAAATACTCTCATAAGTACTGTATCTCAACATAATAAACTCATCTCCCAAACGTTTGTTCTTGTTATTAAAATCACTATAACACGAACACTTGTTTTGTTCAACACTTTTTAGAACAAATGTTCTGAAAAGTTTAGAACCTACGTTTGTGCGAACGGTAGTTCTATGTTATAATTTCACAAAGTAACTTTAATGAGGTGGAACAATATGTCTAAGGTATCTAGCCGACAACAAGCAATAATAGAATTCATACGTAGCGAAGTACGCACTAAGGGATATCCACCATCTGTGCGGGAGATCGGAGAAGCGGTTGGATTAGCTTCTAGTTCAACTGTTCATGGACACTTGGACCGTCTAGAGAAGAAAGGTCTTATTCGGAGGGATCCAACTAAACCGCGCGCAATTGAAATATTAGGTCAGGATGATTCCGAGAACCAACATCAGTTTAGTCATACTGTAGCTCGTGTTCCCGTTGTTGGGAAGGTGACTGCGGGTGTTCCCATTACGGCAACAGAGAATATAGAAGATTATTTCCCTCTACCACAACATTTTGTAGGTGATGAGAAGGTATTCATGCTCAACGTAATGGGTGATAGTATGATTGAAGTCGGAATACATGATGGGGATATGGTCATTGTTCGCCAACAGCAAACGGCTAATAATGGTGATATCGTCGTTGCCATGACTGAAGAAGATGAAGCCACGGTCAAGACTTTTTACAAAGAGAAAGACCATATTAGGCTTCAACCGGAGAATCCAACATATCCACCTTTACGTTTGAATCATGTTACGATCCTTGGTAAAGTTGTTGGTCTCTTCCGTGACATTCACTGAACTCGTACATTGCCATTATTAATCATGATAACTATTAGAAAAGGATACGGTTGCTTATCATGCGCTGTATCCTTTTCTTTGTATAAGGAGAATTTAACATATGAGTAAGAAGAAAACTTTAAAAATTGAATTACCTAAAATATCTCAAGCAATGACGGACCTCCCCTCTCTATCATTAGATATACAATCCGAGGATTGTATCGAACGAGGTGTGTTCCAGGATTGCTCTTTAGATAGTAAAACGCTTCAGCGAGTGACATTCGATGAGGTTATTTTTAGAAATGTAGACTTTTCTCAATCATCATTCATGTACCTCGAACTGACCGACGTCATCTTTGATAACTGTGATCTTTCTAATACAGATTTCAGCAATGCAAGCATACACAGAACAGAATTCAGAAATTGTAAACTCATTGGATTAGATTTATCAGAAACTACACTTCGAAACGTTCTATTTCAACACTGCTTAGGGGATTTTGCAAATTTCCGTTTTTCCAATATGAAATCGGTTAACATGGAAGACTGCTCCCTTTCTAGCTCAGATTATTGTTATTCTACTTTAGAACATGTGAATTTTCACAGAACTAATCTTGATCAATCTCAATTCTCTGGCTCAAAGCATAAAGGAATAGACTTCAGCACCTGTGAGTTTTCTTCCTTAAGTATCAACCTAGAGGATTTAAAGAATTGCATTATTTCTAAAGAACAAGCTTATGTATTTGCAGGCTTATTAGGTCTGGTGATTAACCAGTAGGATTAGGCGGGTTAGATCAGATATGCACCTTTTCTTTTTCCTTAATAAGTCTCCTTCAGTCAAATTCGCAAATTGCTCACACCCACACTGTTCCTTTATTAACTTTATAAGCATGAGCTAGCAAATACCCTAGCTGATGGGGATCACTTATTTCAGGAGATACACAATGAGCGATCAAATATTAAGTCAAGTATTAGAAGAACTGAAACAAATGAATTCTCGGATAGGTAGTTCAACATAATATTAATCACGTTCAAATATAATCTCGCCCTTATGGGCTTTTCTTTTTACCAGAAAACAGAACATACGTTTCATCTCCAGAGTTTCTACATAGAAAATGGCTCAACACTACAATCATCACTTGACTACTTACTATCGCGCTATAGAACAACACCAACTGACGTGTGGTATAAAGCCTGCGCTTTCGCAGGAATATGACAACCACCTCAACAAGTAGGTAGGAAGAATGTCTCCTGCTGATTCCGCGGTCTTAAGTTCCTAATAAGTGGGATTGGGTCGGGTGAAGTGGAGAAGTACGAAGCAGCAAAGATGACGGAATTGTCCTGAAGAAGCGATAGCGTTCGCCAACAAGCTTTCCGTTGGAAAGCTACTTCGGAAGCCTATGCTTTGCCCTCTGATTTCAACCGCTATAGCGGTATATAATCAAGAAATCAGAGGGCAACAGCGATCGTAAGGACAATCCCCACCATATGCCCCAAAAATAAAAACCCCCGAAGCTTAGAGCCTCAAGGGTTTCACGGATTAGTACATCGTCATATATTGATCAAGTTCCCATTGATGAACTCGTGTGCGGTACATATCCCATTCAATTTCTTTCAACTCATAGAAGTAAGCAAGGGCATGATCTCCGAGTGCGGAGGTAATCACTTCACTGCGGATCATCTCATTCAAAGCTTCCTTCAAATCTGCAGGTAAGCTTGGAATTCCCTCTTCAATCCGCTCTTCTTCTGACATGACATATATATTACGGTCAACTGGAGCAGGCAATTCAAGCTCATTCTTGATTCCGTCCAGTCCAGCTTTCAACATAACAGCAAGAGCTAGATATGGATTAGCTGCTGGATCCGGGTTACGTACTTCCACACGTGTACTAAGACCACGTGAAGCAGGAATACGAATCATTGGGCTACGGTTGCTACCAGACCAAGCTACATAACACGGAGCTTCGTATCCAGGTACAAGACGTTTATATGAATTCACAGTTGAGTTGGTGATGGCTGCAAAAGCACGTGCATGCTTTAGAATACCTGCCATATAATAACGTGCTGTACTGCTCAACCCTAATTCATCGGTCTCATCGTAGAATGCATTCTCTTTGCCATTGAATAGAGATTGGTGACAGTGCATACCCGATCCACTCACTCCATAAAGCGGCTTAGGCATAAAGGTTGCATGAAGCCCATGTTCGCGTGCGATCGTCTTGACGACCAGTTTAAACGTCTGAATCTGATCAGCGGCTTTAACAGCATCTTCGTATTTGAAGTCAATCTCATGTTGTCCAGGCGCAACTTCATGATGTGATGCTTCAACTTCGAAGCCCATTTCTTCAAGAGTTAGAACGATCTCACGTCGACAGTTCTCACCAAGATCCAAAGGTGCAAGATCGAAATATCCAGCTTTATCATTTAGCTCCATCGTTGGATTACCTTGTGCATCTGTTTTGAATAAGAAAAATTCAGGTTCTGGACCCACTTTCATGGACGAATAACCCATTTCTTCCGCTTCTCTCAAACAACGTTTCAAGATACCACGTGGGTCCCCAGCAAATGGAGTTCCGTCAGGCATATAGATGTCACAAATTAAACGAGCAACACGCTCTTCCGCTACCCATGGGAATACCACCCAAGTATCAAGATCGGGATATAAATACATATCTGATTCTTCAATCCGCGCGTAACCTTCAATCGAAGATCCGTCGAACATCATTAAGTTATCTACAGCTTTCTTGAGCTGACTTACAGGAATCTCCACATTCTTGATTGATCCTAGCAAATCAGTAAATTGTAAACGAATAAATCTTACGTTCTGTTCCTTAGCCATTTTAAGGATTGCTTCTTTGGTATAACCCACAGTACCCTCGCCCTTCGCAAATAGAATATTATACATTATTTATCAAAAAATCGGGATAATTCTCCTTTAATTAAGGAGCCTCGACCCGGTCTCCTATTTTCTGAAAGTTCTTGCTTAAGATCACGATGAAGTTGTGAATCATATAATCCTCCACGTTTAATTCCAGTATCGAGTGTAATGACTGTAGCCTCATCAGATTCCTTCGTAAAGGGCTTCATGACTTGCTTCATGCCCGCGATATTAACACCTTTCTCAATAAGCGCCTTAATCTCAAGCAATCTTCCCACGTCATTAAAAGAAAACAACCGTTGATTACCAGCTGTGCGAGCTGGAACGATCAATTCATGTTCTTCATAGTAACGAATCTGTCGTGCAGATAAATCAGTCAGTTTCATTACGATACCAATTGGGAATAATGCCATATTCCTACGAATATCATCACCCATGATTCATCAACCTTCCAGTGATCTAATATCTATCATTCTACATACCGCATTTTCTAGTGTCAATAGAATGTCAGGTAAGCTCACACAAGTTTTTTATCGATCATCATTTGTAGTGCCTTAAGCACCCCGTACTTCACATGAGCGTAGGTCAATCCACCCTGCATATAAGCAATATAAGGTTCTCTAATAGGTGCATCTGCTGATAATTCCAAGCTTCCACCTTGAATAAATGTACCGGCAGCCATAATAACAGGATGTTCATACCCAGGCATCTCCCATGGCTCAGGAACGACATAACTATCTACCGCTGCAGCACGCTGAATACCTTGAACAAATGCGATTAAATGCTCTGGTCCTGTAAAAGAAATCGCCTGAATGAGATCCGTTCGCTTCTCGTTCCAAGCTGGTTTCGTAACAAATCCAAATTTCTCAAACATAGCCGCAGCAAATACACTACCTTTAATAGCCTGTCCTACAATAGTAGGGGCCAAGAATAGGCCTTGATAAATCCCTCGTGTCGTTCCCATCATCGCTCCTACCTCACTACCAATTCCCGGTGCGGTCAGACGATAAGATGCTTGATCTACATATTCTCTCTTGCCACAAATATATCCACCCGTCTCCGCTATGCCACCACCAGGGTTCTTGATTAAAGATCCTGCTATTAGGTCGGCACCCACATCTGTTGGTTCATATTCTTCTGTAAATTCTCCATAGCAGTTATCAACAAATACAATGAGTTCTGGATTAATCGCCTTGACACGTCGAACCATTTCCCCAATTTGCTCCACCGAGAATGAGGCACGCCAATCATATCCCCTAGAACGTTGGATTCCAATCACTTTGGTTGATGCTGTTATCCCTTTCTCAACAGCATCCCAATCCACACTCTCATCCTCTAACAATGCGGCTTCTCTATATGTAATCCCGAAATCTAATAAGGAACCCAAACCATCGCCCGCTGCACCTATAACCTTATGAAGCGTATCATAAGGCCGTCCTGTAATATAAAATAATTCATCACCTGGGCGTAACACACCAAATAAAGCTGTCGAAATAGTATGAGTACCCGATGCAAAATGAGGCCGAACAAGTGCTGCTTCAGCCCCAAATACATCTGCATATACTAAATCTAAAACTTCGCGACCACGATCATTATAGGCATAACCTGTAGAGCCAGCGAAATGATAATCGCTGACTTTATGGGTTTGGAATGCATCAATCACTTTCCACTGATTCAAATCCACTATGCGATCAACTGCTTGCACCTGATCTTTAATCTGTTCTTCCACCGAAATCATATACTGTTCCAATTCTTCCGTAAATCTTGCCATTTCTTTTCAATTCTCCCTTGCTGTCTTCATTCTCTTCTAGTTACTTCACTTTAATGTCTCAATATATTCTTGTAGCAAATAGCCTTCTCTCTCATAATCGGCCTTATGAAGCAGAACCGTATAGAGTGAATCACTACCATCGAACTCCTGATCAGTGACCTCACCAACACGATACAAGAGTGACACTATATCTCCACGATTTGCAGGAATACGAAAAGTTAAAGTATCCCCCTTCAGAGTCGTCTGAATCGCATCACGTATCGCTAATAAATCCGTTTCATCGAACGCACTAATCTTTAAATACCCTTCACCCGAATTCAGCATTTGCAGTTGTTCCGGTGTACAAGCATCCTTCTTATTATAGAGAACGATTTGTGGTTTGTTCGATGCCCCTAAATCTTCAAGGATAGATTGAACGACAGCCATCTGATCTTCTCTCATATCGGATGACGCATCCACCACATGAAGGATCAATGTTGCCTCATTCACTTCCTCCAACGTAGAACGAAACGCTGCAATCAGGTCATGGGGTAAATTCTGAATGAATCCTACAGTATCCGTAAGTACGACTTCCTTACCAGTAGGTAATTCTAACACACGTGAGGTAGGATCTAAAGTAGCGAACAATTGATCTTGAATATATACGTCAGCATCCGTTAATTGTTTGAGCAAGGTAGATTTACCCGCATTCGTATAACCAACAAGTGCGACTTGAACCACTTCACTTTTCTTTCTACGTTCGCGATACAGCTTGCGATGACGGGTAATCTCATCTAATTGATGCTTCAAATCATCTACACGACCTCGTATATGGCGTCTGTCCGTTTCTAGTTTACTTTCTCCCGGCCCTCTAGTCCCAATACCGCCACCTAGACGTGAAAGATTCTGACCCTGCCCGGATAGACGTGGCAGTAGATAAGTTAACTGTGCCAGTTCAACCTGAATAATACCCTCACGCGTATTCGCTCTTTGGGCAAAAATATCAAGGATCAACTGCGTCCTGTCGATAATTTTAGCATCTAACATTTCTTCTAAATGCCGAACCTGTGCTCCGGATAGCTCATGGTCAAATATAGCTGTATTGGCGTCATTCTCCTCCATAATCATCCGAAGTTCATCTACTTTACCTTTACCAATGAAAAATTTAGGATCCTTTTTGGCAAGATTCTGACTTAGGGAATCCACCACTTCTACACCTGCTGTTTCGGCTAATTGAATTAATTCATGTAAAGAATGCTCTGGGTCGATTCCTTTTCTTTTTACCTCATCTGTCACTAGACTTACTAGGACTGCACGTGCTTGTATTTCCGCTTCTGTATCAAACGTGATGGTGTTTGCCATAAATTTAATTGCCCCTTTATCTGCTAAATCATAGATTGAACCTGAAATCTTCCGTACGTAAAGTCATCAACTCTTGCTTGCCTGGGTTACTGTTCTCATATTGATTCAAAAGCCTTACAGCATGATTTCGAATCGACTTCTCAATCATATTACGAACATATCTTGCATTACTAAACGCATGTAAACCTTCCGTCTTCTCTAGTACAATATGTTGCCTTAATTTTAGTATCGCCTGTGGCATTAGAATATAATCTCTATCTTTTGCCATAAGTTCTGAGATCTGAATGAGTTGATCCACCGTATAATCAGAGAAATCGACCTGTATTGGGAATCTCGAAGGAAGCCCAGGATTGGTCTGCAAAAAGGTATCCATCTCATCGCAATATCCAGCAAGGATAAGAATAAATTGGTTCTTTTGGTCTTCCATTGATTTTACTAATGTATCGATCGCCTCTTTACCGAAGTCCTTTTCCCCGCCACGAGCCAAGCTATACGCCTCATCAATAAAAAGAATGCCACCTAAAGCCTTTTTCACGAGATCTCTCGTCTTCTGAGCCGTATGACCAATGTATTCACCAACTAAATCCGCACGCTCAACTTCAATTAAATGCCCTTTAGTTAGCACACCCATCTTCTGAAATAGTTTAGCTATAATTCTCGCAACGGTTGTCTTTCCTGTTCCGGGGTTCCCTTTAAAAATCATATGATAGACTTGAGAACCACTTGCCAATCCCGCATCTGCACGCATAACCGCCACCTGAAGCAACGCAAAAATTTCAAAAACCAACTCTTTGATGTTATCCAAACCCACAAGTTGTTCCAGATCTCGCTGAATTTCTTGGTATAACCCTTGTTCAGGGGTTACTTTTGGAACCTTGGGGTTCTCGCGATCAGACACCACTTTAGTCAGCACAGGTGCATCCTGGCTACGTAAAACAACATTGATTTGTCTAGATGGTCTGCCATCAGCCTTGCCGTTTGATGCGACGACACGCCCGCTCATGCATCCATCACCTCATTATCTACTGGGATGATATCTCTATTCAATGTATTCTACTTTACTTGGGGTTATTAACAGATTTCAACGATTTAAACCCAAGCTTTAACAAACATTCATCTAGCTTCCACTTTGAATATGCCAGAATCTCTCTGCTCTTATGATAAGACATCGAAAGAACCTTCGAATCCGTCGTTGACAGTAAAGGATGAGCGTAATCCAAATGTTCTGCTATTTCGAATGCACGCATCCCATGGTATGTATGTGTAATAATGATTGCTGAGGACCATCCATGCTGATTCATAATTAGTTGGCTAAATTTCAAATTCTCCAATGTACTCGTTGCCTCATTCTCCATCATAATGACTTCATCGGATACACCATGATCTAGTAAATATTGGCGCATACCTTCAGCTTCAGTGAAATTGAATTCAGGCTGGTCCAGTCCCCCACTTACGATAAACCAATCAAACTTACCTTCATTATACTGCTTTAGTCCATGATCCAGTCTTTCCTTAAGACTAGGGCTCGGCACATCGCCCCACATAGAAGAACCAAGGATGATACCAACTTCCGCAGATTGACTCGCATCAGATGATTGCACAGAATTAATCTTCCATAATGCATAGCCTGACCACATTAGAATCAAGAAGAAGATTACGGCAATCGTGATAACAATCCTCTTGAACCCATTCATATTTCTACTATGATTCCGAATCATGAATTCCTCCTGAACTCATCGTTCTCAAACAATTGTTTACGATGTTCTAATGACATCAAGAAGTAAGGGAATTTCTGATTATCAATCTCATCCAATAGGTTCTTTGCTGTTGATACAGCTAATCGATAATCCTCTTCTGTAATATCTTTTCGTCGCAATGCATCATCCAACTCGTCTTCATCTAGAAGGAATACTTCACCATTTCGAAGCACGACAACATCTAAATACAAATCATCAAACCAAGGTACGCCTTGATCGGTAACTCCTTGTATTTTGCATGTATCAATATACCATTGAATAATTTCTTCTCGCTCATCAAACATAGCAGTGACAATATAATGACTGTTCTTTGGATAATATTGTAGCCAAGAATATCCCTTATCAGCAATCCGACACGTGTGTTTGCCATACGTTTTCCATAGCGGTTCCTTCAGATTATAAATGGTATACAACGTAATATAGCCTGTAAACCTGTCGGATTCTACATACCGGCAGGTAAAGCGGCGGCGTGAGATTCTTCGCCAGTTCGCACGATCTCCAAATTTACGTTTCATGGAAATTTCCCTCTCCAACTATGTTAGCTACAGCTTATCACATATGTGATTCACACTCAAAAAAGAGCCATACTATTCAAACCGTCTCTTTTAGAGGTTGTTCAAAAAGTCATCTTTTATAGCTTAATTATACAGCATACCACCATATGTCCTACTCTGAAAAGAAAAAATCCTGACGGAAATCTTACCGTCAGGATCATGTGTCACTATTTGCATATCATATTACTGATAGTGCGAGTTAAAAAGATAACTTATTAAACTTCCTCTTATGGAGATGTCGTCTCTGGAATTACGTAATCACCTATAGTAGTATCACGGCCTCGATCTTGAGATGTCGTTTCCCCAACACCTCCTCCTTCCGGATCAACAGGAGTTACCTCCTCAGCGGGTGGAATGATTTCACCCTCATTCACAGGTGGCGTTTCGACGCCAGGACCACCATTCCCATTGCCGTGTCCATTGCCGTGTCCATTACCGTTGCCGTTGCCATTTCCGTTGCCATTACCATTACCATTACCGTTGCCGTTCTCATTTCCATTACCGTGTCCGTTCCCATTGCCATTCTCGTTTCCGTTACCGTTATCTGGTTGTTGATCAACGTCTGGTAGCTCGGGAAGCTCCTCGATAGGTTCTTCAGGCGCGGTCACGATCTGAACAATATTAGATTTCTCTGATTCCACGTTATCATCTGCGAGAAATGCTGTAACGTAATATTCGTAAGAAAGTCCTTCGATCGTGTCGAAATCCTCTACACCACTTGATGATGTAGCTTCCACAACTATTCTAAAATCTGCCTCGGAAGATTCTTTACGGTACAGACGATACTGAACATTACTATCTTCTATACCATTCCAATTCAGCGACACAATTTGTGTATTCGGATCATATGAGCCATTTAATCCTGTAACTACCAGAGCCATCTCTGGTTCTGGTTCGGGTATTGGCTCTTTCGCCTTTTCAGGAGCCGAGAAACTTAACGGATCGAACCCTTGCACCGCCTGTTCCATCACTTTTCCCCAAAAGGTTGAAGCTACAGAACTGCCCTTCTTGAGCATATGTGTTGCATCAGGTTGGTCATATCCCATCCACACTGCTGCAGTGAGTTCAGGTGTGTAACCTACAAACCACACATCACGGTTACCACTATTCCCCTTAATACCACTCTGAGTTGTGCCTGTTTTCCCTGCAACCGGTCTACTTATTGCTGCTCTTTTACCCGTACCACTAACTACAACATTCTGCAACATTTCTGTCATTTGAGAAGAAGTGTCCTTACTCATCACTTCTTTACCATTCTGCTTACGCTCATATTTAACTTTATCTTTACTATCCTTAATGATTTTGATTGAATAAGCTTCATTCAAAATGCCATCATTCGCGAATGCGCTAAAAGCCTGAGCCATCTCTAGCGTATTGGTACCTGAATTAAGACCACCCAGCGCTAAAGACAAGTTCTTATCTTCTGGCTCTAACGTTATTCCTAATTTCTGTGCAAACTTAAAGCCGGTATTCACACCTATTTCATTCAATAACCATACAACCGGTATATTCTCGGAGGTCTTTATCGCATCAGACATACTGATCGTTTCCGAATATCCACTCAAGTTACGTGGACAGTAATTACCGAAACATTGCTTCATGTTACTAAGTAGTGAAGTACTACTATATTCTCCAGATTCTAGTGCTGGCGCATAAGAAACTATTGGTTTAATTACCGATCCCGGTTGTCTTCGACTGCCCGTAACGCGACTAAATCCCTTCCGTTCATAATCTCTGCCACCCATGAGAGCCACGATAGCCCCACTCTGATTATTCATAATAACCATAGAAGCCTGCACCTGAATATTATCCGGGCTCTTCTCGAAATTATCGCTATCGGCGAACTCTTTTTCAATAACCTTCTGCGCATTCGTGTCCATTGTCGTATAAATCTTATATCCACCGACGTTCAGGTCATCTTGCGTTAATCCGGTCATTTCTTCAGCCTCACTCATCACATAATCAATGAAGGCTAAATACTGTTGCTTCTTCGCAGGCGGAGTGTAGTCATACACTACATTCTTTGCTTCTTCTCGCTCTGCACTCGTAATATATCCTTGCTCCTCCATCAACAGTAACACTACAGAGCGACGCTCCATAGACAACTCTGGATTTCGTAAAGGATTATATTTCGTTGGCCCTTTTGGCATTGCCGCCAAAGTTGCCATTTGCCAGATCTCCAAATCATTCAAATTCTTCTTGCCAAAATAATACTCTGATGCAGCCTTGATCCCATATCTTTGACCACCGAAATTGATCCGATTAAGATACATCGTAATAATCTCATCTTTAGACATCTTACGTTCTAACGTCATCGCAATCGACATTTCGGTTGCTTTACGGAAGAATGTCTTCTCACGTGTCAGAAATATATTTTTGGCGAGCTGCTGAGTAATCGTACTACCACCCTCAACCATAGACCTTGCCATAACATCTTTCACGGCTGCACGGCCAATGGACCAAATGTCCACTCCACTATGCTCCAAGAAACGTTTATCCTCCGTTGCGATAAAGGCATCCTTTAATAGCTGAGGGATTTGATCACTCTCAACAGGGTCGCTTTGCTGAATAGATAATTCGTACATCAAGCTCCCATTACGATCATACAATTTCGAGCTTTCATTCGGGATAAGCTTATCCTTATTTTCCATATATAACTTCTCACCACTTAAGGTGATATATAGAAATCCTGCTAATGCGCAAAACACGGCAATCGCTATTGTAAAAAACAAGCTCCAAAAAATCTTCTTCTTGGATATCTTTCTCTTGTTTTTCTTCTTGGGCTGATCTGTATTTGTATTCGCCCTAGTAGGTCGTTTATGAACCATTGTAATTCCCCCCTTGACTCCTTCATTCTAGTACTGGAATGAAAAGAACAACCCTTAGTAGGTTGCTCAGTCTATTTCCTATTCATTTAAACGTAATAACACTCCAAAAGGTTTCACAATGACTTATCCCACAGTGGGAGGTTCTTGCATCAATGAAACATTACGTTGCGGTGTAATCGTTGATATCGCATGTTTGAACAGCATTTGTTGACGACCTTCACTATCCACAACAACCGTGAAATTATCGAATGCTTTGATCGTACCTCTGATTTGAAAACCGTTAACCAAAAATATGGTAACAGAAATGCTCTCTTTACGTAGTTGATTTAGAAAAGTATCTTGGATGTTGATGGATTTGTTCATAAAACGTTCCCCCAATGTTTCATTTATTTTTCTTTGTTAACTATTCCCTATTTGAAAGAAGCTTTCCTGCTATTATATCATGAATCTGGGCGAAGTTCTCGGAAAAGTTTTCTTTGTCCGTTACATCCACCCATGAAATATCTTTCATATGGCGGAACCAAGACAACTGCCTCTTTGCAAATCTCCGCGTATCCCGCTTCAATAACGTGATCGTATCTTCCCATGTCAACTCACCCTCTAGGAAGGAAATAACTTCTTTATAACCCAATCCTTGCATAGAGATCAGACTCTTGTCAAAACCTTTATTCATTAAATTCGTTACTTCAGCTACTAAACCTTGTTGTATCATCTCATCGATACGCGCTTCAATTCGTTTATATAGTATTTGCCTATCCATTGTCAAACCAATGATGCTTAGATCATAGGGAGACTCTTTCGTTTGGGCGGCCATTTGCGCAGATAGTGTCGTATTCGTTAAATGGTGAATTTCCAAAGCACGAATCACTCTACGTTGATCATTCATATGCAATCTCTCTGCACTGATGGGATCTACAAGCTTTAATACATCATGTAATGCCTCCGCACCGTAGCTTTCTGCATATTGAACCTGCTCACTACGGAATACTTCGTCAGCACCAACTTCAGTAAACTGAAACCCATAACAGACAGACTCAATATACAGCCCCGTTCCTCCAACAATAAAAGGGATACGCCCCCGACCATGAATTTCTCCAATGAGACGATGGCACTGTTCTTGGAACTCTGCGACTGAATAAGCCTCATCTGGATCGTGAATATCTATTAAATGATGTGGAATGCCTTCCATTTCATCGACGGAGATTTTGGCAGTACCTATATCCATCTGGCGATACACTTGCATCGAATCACCCGATATAATTTCGCATCCGAATAATTTAGCTAGTTCAATACTCATCTTTGTCTTGCCGACGGCGGTTGGACCCAGGAGTACCAATAAAGATGGTTTAGTTTCAGTTGTCAAGGAATATCACTCCATACGTGATTTTTGATTGGTTACGTTCTAACATTCGGAAGCCGAGTCGAGCAAATTCGGGACTGCCCCATTTCTCTTTAAGCATGACAGTCTTTCTAGCAACTCGGACAGCTTCTTGTATACTATCTAAACTCAGTGCGTCCCCATTTGCAAATTCACGTAAAGGATTAATCGCTGCCGAATCCATCAAAGGTTCACGAAACATAGGATCGAAGTATACGATATCTACACTATCATCTGCCATTTCTCGCAAAATATCTAGATGATGTCCATGTTTCACTTTTATTCTGCGCATCGCCTGATTGACCGTCTCCATACCTGTTACATAATGACCGAATCCTTCTTTCAACAATACAGCCATATCGATCGAGCTTTCTAAAGCTGTCACTTGACCCTCGGATCCAGCCTTCACTGCAAATACGAGTGAATCGCTTCCTAACCCGGCTGTACAATCAAGGACCGAATCACCTGGCTGCATCCCTGCCGCATCTAACATCGGATCAGGGTCACCCTTTATTACACGCTTCGCCCGTACATACCCCATACTCGGATGATACTCTATCAAAGAACCATCTGGTCTAACTAATCTCGCGCCACCCTCTAAGACTACAAGGGCTACTGTTTCACCTGATCTTTCCATCAGTTTCGTTAACGAGGTTGACTCACGCGGCACATATGTAAACCCTGTATCCACCGCTATAGTCTCAGCACGCTTGACCAATTGTTGTCCAGCCGCGTTTCCTGTCGTAATAATCATTATGTTCTCCTATCCTCTGTAAGAATAATCCTTCAACCCCTATATTAACTACATGACACGTTTAAATAATTTCTCTAGATCATAAGCCGAGAACGAAATAACAATAGGTCGTCCATGAGGACAAGTGTAAGGTTGCTTGCAAGCAGCCAACCGTTCTAAGAGAGTATCCGACTCTAACGGAGTCAACCTTTGATTCGCTTTAATTGAGGCCTTACATGAGCATAGAACAGATGACTTCTCTCTTAACTTGGCTAAATCAATCATGCGTTCACTAAGGACCCACTCTGCCATCTCTTCAATAATTTCCTGCTCTTCTCCCTTAGGGAACCAGTAGGGATGTGATCTCACCCGAAAGGTCTGCCCACCGAAATGTTCTAAATAAACCCCTACCTGTTCGAACCAATTCAATTTTTGTTTCAGCTGCTCAGACTCCGAAGGCGTAAATTCTAACGTTATCGGTAGTAAAAGCTCCTGCGAAGCATCGTCAGGACGACCAAATTGTTCATAATAAAATTCATAATTGATTCGTTCATGTGCTGCATGTTGATCGATCAAATAAAGCCCCTCTTCGTTTTGTGCGATTAAGTAAGTTCCATGATGCTGACCGATAAGCGTTAATTCAGGAAATGGAGGAAGTTCAGACGAACCACTTGCTGGTGCAGCATAGACTTCCGGGTTGAAGGGCTCATTTTTCACTTCTGCAGGTCGATATCCCATTTCCCTATTTGCTCCATAATTCTGATCTTTACGTTCTCTCATAGGAGAACTCACATCTGTGCGAACAGGCCATTCGGATCCAGAATTCACAGATGAAATAGGCTTAACAGGCAATCGTTCCTCTTGACCACTTAAACCTTGCCCTACGATAGCACTAGATTGATCTTTCGTAAACCGGAACTGTTCTTGAATAAAGGATGACCCACTTTGACCAATGTGATGTTTCACAGGTTGTGGAATGAGGACTTGTTGACGTAACACAGCATAAATGGCTTGTTCAACGAAAGGATACAATTCATTTTCTTTACTGAAACGCACCTCAAGCTTGGCCGGGTGTACGTTCACATCCACAATCGAAGGATGCATCGTTAGAGAAAGAATAGCTAATGGATAGCGGTTGATCGGTAATAACGTATGGTAGGCTCTCGTAATTGCTTGGTTCAAGCCATAACTACGAATATATCGACCATTTACAATCGTTGAAATTCCGTTCCGATTCGATCGCGTCCATTCCGGGCGACTAACATATCCTTGCAAACTGAAATCCTTATCTTCTACTTGCAATGGAAGCATCGCCTTCGCGGCTTGTGTTCCGTATATTGCGGCAATTACCTGTAACAGATCCCCATTACCTACGGTTTGTAGTAATGTATTCTCATTATGTCTCAATATAATACCGATCTCAGGATGAGATAAGGCAATGCGGTACATATAATCTGAAATATGACCAAGTTCTGTCTGAATGGTTTTCATATATTTAAGCCTTGCCGGTGTATTATAGAATAATTCCTTCACGACAAAAGAAGTCCCCCGAGATGAGGCTGTATCTTCGTTTTCAATTAGCTTTCCGCCCTCAATAACTAGCTTGCGGCCCAGTCCATCCTCATTGCTCGAAGTGGTTAGCGTCAACTTAGATACCGCTGCGATACTCGCTAACGCTTCACCTCTGAATCCTAAACTAGTAATGTTAAAAAGATCGCGTCCATTCGTTATTTTACTTGTCGCATGGCGATAAAAGGCCGCTTCACAATCATCCGGTTCAATACCTGACCCGTTATCCATGATGCGAATGCTTTGCAGTCCACCTTCTTCTATAATGACTTCAATCTTGGTGCTCCCGGCATCAATAGCATTCTCCACTAGCTCTTTAACAACAGAAGCAGGCCGCTCCACAACTTCACCTGCGGCAATCTGGTTAGCAATGTGCTCGTCCAATACATGAATTTTGGCCATGGCTATTCCCTCTCTCGTACTGAATATTATGGTTCTACTTATATCCCTTTCGCCTTCACACTAAGCTCAAGTAACAATTGCATCGCTTGTAACGGTGTCATATTCATGAGGTCCACATTCTTAACCGATTCAATAATATGAGTGACAGAAGGGTTCATTGGCGCTGGTGTTTCCTTCTTCTTGTGTTGTATATCCTCTTCACCAAATATAGATAGCTGCACAACAGCGCTAGCTTCCTTTATCTCGTTTCTATGATCATAGTTATCGTCTTTAACTTCCTCAACACTAACTGCCACTTGCGAAGGCGCATGTTCCAAACCTTCCAGAAGCGTATTGGCTCGGTCAATAATGGAATCTGGCAAGCCTGCTAAGCGAGCACAATAAACGCCATAACTACTTCCGGCAGCGCCTGGAATCAGTTTACGTAGGAAGTGGACCTTGTCGCCACTCTCCTGCACGGACATAGAGTAATTGCGTAAGCCAATCAAACTTTCTTCCATATGTGATAATTCGTGGAAGTGCGTTGAGACTAGTGCTTTACAGCCAATTTGATCATGTACAAATTCAATAACCGCTTGAGCAATGGCCATCCCTTCACTCGTTGAAGTCCCACGTCCAAGTTCATCAATAATGATCAGACTCCGCGAGGTTGCTTTCTCTGTCATCACTTGAATGTCAGCCATTTCAACCATGAAAGTACTCTGGCCCCCAATTAAGTCATCCGCTGCACCAATTCGAGTAAATATACGATCTACCATAGGAATTTCCGCTCGATTTGCAGGTACATAGCAGCCCATTTGAGCCAGTATAGATATAAGAGCCACTTGACGCATATACGTACTTTTCCCTGCCATATTAGGACCCGTAATGAGTAAAATATTGGCCGATTCCTTAGATAATTCCGTTGAGTTAGCAATGAAATCAGCATCTTTCATCACAGCCTCGACGACAGGATGACGTCCACCTTCAATGATCAGATCGTAATTGTCCGTCAGCACCGGCTTCACGAAACCATGTTCTACACTAATCGCAGCGAGAGATTGGTATACGTCCAATTCAGCGACCTTCTCCGCAAGGGATTGTAGTCGTTGGATTTGATTACTCAATTTCTCTCTTAGCTCTGTGAAGAGTTCATATTCTAAGTCCACCATCTTCTCCTGAGCCTCGAGAATCAATCCCTCTTTCTCTTTCAGTTCAGGCGTGACATATCGTTCCGCATTCGCCAGCGTCTGTTTCCGTTCATATCTTCCTTCTGGTAATGCCCCGATATTAGCCTTGGTTAATTCGATATAATATCCAAACACTTTATTGAATCCAATCTTCAATGACTTAATTCCCGTTGCCACGCGCTCTTGCGCCTCTAGCTCCGCAATCCACTTTTTCCCGTTAGTGCTGGCCTCTCTAAGCTCGTCCAAATGATGATGGTATCCAGCCTTAATTAATCCACCCTCTCGAACTGAAATAGGCGGTTCATCCACGATTGCCTGCTCAATCGCGTCATGCAGATCACCACAGGGATCCAGCTCGCTTGCAATCTTCCCTAATGTCACCGATGAGGAAGCAGCACATAGCTCTTTAAGCGCTGGAATCTGTCTTAGTGATAACTTGAGCGCTATCAGATCTCGACCCGTAGCATTGCCATAGGCGATTCTGCCTACAAGCCGCTCCAAATCATATATATCACTGAGTGAATGCCGTAAATCTTCACGTAATATAAGCTGGTTGTACAGCAATTCTACGGCTTCAAGCCTTTCCTCAATTCGACTACGATGTAACAACGGTTTATCGATTCTACGTCGTAATAGGCGTGCTCCCATGGATGTCTCTGTTTTATCTAGAAGCCATAATAGTGAGCCTTTCTTAGATCTGTCACGGACGGTCTCTACTAACTCTAGATTACGGCGGGTAAAAGGATCCAGAATCATATAATGTCCAGGTTCATACGATGAGATCTGTGTTAATTGACCTAGCGAACGTCTCTGTGTCTCATTAAGATAGGAGATCAGTACAGAGATACAAGTTCCACGCTCTTGGTCTAGTCGAGCCCATGCGGCTTCGCCGAATTGACTTCTGACCATCTTCTCTTCCTTCTTCTCCCATGGCGTATAAAGGACAGGTCTATTCCCTTGAAGCTGTAATGACCGAATGCTCGCAAGCATCCCTTCATCTCCAATAATCTCAGATGGTTCATATATGTTAATCTCATCACGTAACCATTCCAGTGAGGATGGGACAGATGTCACGTATAATTCTCCAGTAGACAAATCACAAGCAGATAAGCTCATCATCCCACCTGAAGTTGTCACACAGACTAAATAATTATTTGATTTATCAGCTATATTCTTGCCGTCCATATTCGTTCCTGGTGTCACAACGCGAACGATACCTCGGCGTACCATTCCTTTCGTCGTTGCAGCATCCTCAAGTTGCTCACAGATGGCAACCTTAAATCCCTTTTCAATGAGACGCTGGATATAGCCCTCCGCGGCATGGTAAGGAACACCACACATCGGTATTTTGCCATCTCCTCCGCCACCACGACTCGTAAGCGTAATCTCAAGCTCACGAGATGCACGGATAGCATCTTCAAAGAACATTTCATAGAAATCCCCTAGTCGAAAAAATAAAAATGCATCTTGGGCTTGTTTCTTCACATTCAAATATTGTTCAATCATTGGCGTATATTGGGACATGAGTTACCTCCATAAATCTAATTATGCTAATCCTGATTATAACACAGGAACCTTCCAGAGCGGACGGATATCCCGTGATTCATCCCATGATCTTCCGCTAGACATACGATCCAACAGAGGATCGATATATTTTGAATAGTTTGAATAGTCGCTAAGTGATCTCATATCTCGGAATAAGGGCTCGATACAATCTCGAATCGGCTGCTTCAACCCCTCATAGAAAGCGCTATGAATTTTCTCTTGCTCTAATGGTCGCAACATTAACTTTTTATAATTACGAACCACGATATATGCAAGACAAACGACACCCTTTGTAACCATTGGAGATACTAAGAAACTAGGTAGAGTTCGATACTCAAAGCCCCCATGAGGCTGTCTTCTGAAATCCCCAAGATACCCATAACGGGGTCTCCTTGCCAAACTTGATTGATCCTCAAGTAACATTACGGGGAGAGTGAGATAATTATCCAACACTTGCAAAAGAGCCGAAGTCAGAACGATACCACTGAAGTGCAAGTGCCCACCCAAAGGTAATCCAGGCACTGGCATTCCCCCAGCTTTCCACATTAAGGATCTGTCTTTGATCATGTGAGAAGCAGAACTCATGGCGTGCATAAGTTCCACAAGTAATCCACGCGGTTGTAGACTCGGTTCGGGGCGCAATTCAGCAACAGGGAAGCTAGTAATCCCCCCCATATGAACAGCATCGCATCCCACCTCCCCTGTACGTTCTAGAAAATCTGATGCCGGGACGACTTCCATTGAAGAAGAATCAATAAGTAGAAATTCAGGATCCATACCCATCATAAGCTGAATCCCTTTCCTTTTTTCCATACGTAATGCGTTATGTAGATTGACTTGATGCTGATGATATAACCCTAACAACTTC
Source organism: Paenibacillus sp. Y859 (assembly GCF_056786405.1). Lineage (NCBI taxonomy): Bacteria > Bacillati > Bacillota > Bacilli > Caryophanales > Paenibacillaceae > Paenibacillus > Paenibacillus sp. Y859. The sequence continues at coordinate 119,136 of NZ_JBXCIZ010000011.1, forward strand.
GTGTCTTGTAATCTCGACAACGGCGTGATCTTCTCCAACACATAGCGACGTTCACCATAGGTTGAGACTATAGCTTCGCCTGATTCTAATCCTAATGTATAAAAACTTCGAACGGCCACCTTCGCCAATCTATTCATTAAAGAACTTTGTTCCTCATCCACTCCAGACGTCATCGTTAATCCCGTCCTTATTCCTCCATTCGCTAGCTTGGAGACATTGAATCCACGTAAATCACACACTTGTACAGCATATCTACTGCGATATGTAGATTCCTGACGGCGATCTCTCCTACCTTCCGCTAATTCAGACGATACCCCCGAACGAATGAGCCGAGCTTGACGGACAGACAATGACATTGATTCAAAGAACCGCAACCCTAGATCCACTTAAATACGCCCCCTGCTATACTTCGTGATCAAAAGATGACTTTTTGAACATCCTCTAAAATAAAAACAAAAAAGGAGGGCATCCGCCCTCTACACAGACGCCCTCGCAACATATACTACCTTAATACTTCACAAATTAACCGCATGCGTTACAGATCATCATCCAATAAGTCGGGATCCAAATCTTCGTAGTCAACATTATCCTCGGCAAACTCAAATTCCTTGTCATCAAAAATCTCGTTACCGACGAGAACAAACACTTTCGTCTCCGCAATGAGTTCCACTGTGAATTCCCGTTCGACACGGATGATGACACTTCCACCTCCCGAGGACACACTTGCTTCCACACAACTAGGTTCCTGCGTGGCATCCGCAGAGACTTCAACTGTGGATGCCCGATGTCTCGGGTCTACATACGATAGCGAGACAAAATCTACATAAGGTACAGTTTCTTTCGCTACATCGGTTTGAGAGTTCTTGTCATAGGAATACCAAATGTTGATATCGTAAGTACCAATAACTTCAATTCCGTCCCCCGCCGCAACAGCCTCATACTGATGATTAATAATCCATGCACCTAAAATACTGGTTGGATTATGCGGCGGAGTTACGGTATGTGTTACGGTAGAGAACTTACGACCTTTGCCACAGATCGCTTTCGTTATGATCTCTCTACTTTGTTGTTTACGACTTAATGACATCTTCGAACCTCCTCCATACAATCATTCACTACTAAGTGTATGCAGGGACTAGGCAAAAGTTGATTAGCCTAGTACAAATAAATAAAATTTTCTATTAAAGCAACGATGTTTGAGTAGAAATCTACTAGTGCGAGTTCAAAATGTTAGCTTTTCAGGAATAGGAGCCTTACTTTTCTTAGCAATTTTCAGATATAAGGATAACTCGCGACATAGCTGTAAAATAGAAGATCTAATCTCGAATTCCTCCCTAGTGGTTGGAAGATCCATTTCTTTGAAATCTTGTTCCAACTTTTCCAACAGCATCTCAGTACGACCTGTATATACCGATTCCGTTACATCATGACTAAGTTGTTCCATCAATTCGGCTACCAATTCACCCTGAGGAAGTTTCTGATATACTTCAGCAATTCGTTGCACCATGACTAGAATTAAATCCAGCTGTTCCCTACGCATATAGAAATAAATATTCCATGCTGCATCTGGATGAACCACTTGATTCTCCATCCCCCGGTTTGCTGCTTGAGATCCTTCTGCAATGGCTTTTCCCGCTTCGATTAGTTCGCTTCCATCCCAAACATAATTGGGATTATGTAAAGTATGGCTAATATGTTGAAATATTATAGCGAATAGCCCGTCCACCTTGTGACGAATCTCAATCATCTGTGTACTCACCTTAGGCATATACACCATATTAACGACCATCGCTGAACCCAGTCCAATGATTAGCAATTCAATTTGTGTTAATAGCACGGGCAACGATAGATCCTCGCCACCAAATATACGAAATACAACGACGGAGCTTGTAACAATTCCTTCCTTAAAACTCGTTTTAACGATTAATGGAAAGCCGAACAATACAAATAACCCGAGGACCCAGTAGTGGAAACCAAAGACGGCAAATAGCATACATGCAAAAAGAAGCCCCACGATAGAGGCGAAAAAACGAGCTGAAATCGTGCGCAAACTCCTTTTACGAGTAACCTCGACACCTAAAATGGCTAATAAACCCGCACCCTGAGGATTTGGTATACCGACCATATCAGCGATCAGAATAGACATAAGTGTAGCTATCGCTGTTTTTATAACTCGAATACCCATGAGAACACATCTCTTTTCTGTCATTATGATTGTAGTCTCATGGTACTTTATTTAATAAGTCAACACAATGTGAGTTATCATACGCTTTGAGTATGTGGATTCTCAACTTCTTATATTTCCGCTGAAACGGGCATCGTCCTTGATAAAGGACGGCGAAGTCGTTTCTACTTGTGGATTAACAGCTTGCGCTCCATATACACAACCGCCTGGTACATCACCGTTGCTACAACTGCAATAATAAACAGACTCGACATCACTAACGTAAAGTTAAACACTTGAAAACCATAAATAATTAAATACCCTAGACCCATCCGCGCCACTAGAAACTCACCCACAATGACACCGACCCAAGCCAAACCAACATTCACTTTCAAGGTGGAAATAATGGCAGGAAATGATGCTGGTAAGATCACTTTACGAAATACATCCGAACGTGAACCACCAAATGTCTTCACCACTTTGACTAGGTTCGCATCTACCTCTGAGAAACTATTGTACACGACTAATGTCGTAATAATGACGATGACCGACAACGTAGTTACAACGATAGCTGTAAAACCAGCACCAAATACAACGATAAAGAGGGGGCCCAATGCCACCTTAGGCATACTGTTGAATACGACCATGTAAGGATCTAGCACCTTCGATACGAAGGGGGACCACCAGAGCAGAACGGCAATCCCAGTCCCAAGCAACGTACCAAGTACAAATCCTACAACAGTCTCACCAACGGTCGTTCCGATGTGCCTCCAAATCTCTCCACTGACGATGTCTTCCCAAATATGATTAAATATCTTTGTAGGATAACTAAACAGTAATACATCAATCCACTTGAGTTTCCCCGCGGTTTCCCACAAAATTAGAATAAACAACAACAAACCCAGTTGGACCGTTAATACATTTCTGCGTAGTTTATTTTTATGCGCGAGATATTGCTGATATCGTTCTGTAAGCAAGTTCCCTCTCGCTATATGAGTTTCATCCTCTGTTGGATTCGACCTGTTCATACTGATCACACCTCCTCATTTACAGATCACTCGTCATTTCCATCGCGCTCCAGATCTCATGAAAGAGAATTTGAAAGCCCTCCTGATCACGAGCATGAAAAGGCAATACGTCACGGATATTTCTCGGCACCTCAAATATTCTTCTTATTCTACCCGGATTGCTGCCAAGTAGAATAATTCGATCACTCATGGCGATCGCTTCTGATAGATCATGAGTGACCAACACGGCCGTTTTGTTACGTTCACGTAAAGTACGAGAGATAAGATCTTCTAATTGTAATTTCGTCTGATAATCCAATGCAGAGAAAGGTTCATCCAATAACAATAGACCCGGATCTGTCGCTAATGTTCTTACGAGCGCTACGCGTTGGCGCATCCCACCTGAAAGATGTTGTGGGTAAATATTCTCTTTCCCTTGTAGCCCCATTTCTTCAAGCAATGCCAAGGTCATCGCTTTATTCTCTAATGTGACCCCCTCTGTTAACTCTAAACCGAGAAGCGCATTATTTAGAATGGTCCGCCATGGAAACAGATAATCTTGCTGCAACATATATCCTACTTCGGATGATGGCCCCATAAGCTTCCGTCCATACACAAGAACCTCACCTTGGCTTGGTGTAATCAGGCCTGCAATGATCGAAAGAATCGTTGTTTTCCCACAGCCACTTGGCCCAACAAGACTTACAAATTCTCCAGGATGTACAGTCAGTTGAAGGCGATCCACAGCCAGAGAGGCTTCACGATCGGTGATATAAATATGAGCAACATTATTCAACTCTACAACAGGTACCATATGCACTCTCCTTTTGGCTGGGGTAAGTTACTTCACTGTAGATTTGGCCTTCTCAGCAAATGTATTATCCACAATATCTTCTCGTGCCACCCGTTCTTTCAATTCACCAGCGTTCTCCATCACGTCTAACAGGTTATTCCATTCCGCATCGTCTAATTGAGGATCTGTTGCGTACGTCCCTTGTTCTTGATAACGTTTCACTGCAGAAATAATAATCTCACGGTCTGTGTCTTTGAAATAAGGAATGATCGCATCTGCAATTTCCTCAGGACTATGATCGGCTACCCAAGTTTGAGCCTTTTGTACCGCGTTCGTAAATTTCTGAACGGTATCCGCATTATTCTTGATATAACTTTGTTTACTCATGAACACAGTATAAGGTAGGAGTCCGCTTTCCACGCCGAATGAAGCAACTACATGACCTTTACCCTCTTTTTCAAAAATGGAGGCTTGTGGTTCGAACAACTGTACATATTGTCCAGTTCCCGAAGCAAAGGCAGAGGCTATATTAGCGAAATCAATATTCTGAATCAATTCTAGATCTGTATGTGGATCAATTCCCTGCTTATGAAACGTGAACTCTCCAGCCATTTGCGGCATACCGCCTTTACGTTGCCCTAAGAATACTTCTCCCCTCAACTGATCCCAGTTAAATGTGCCGCTGTCTTCTCTAGCAACAAGAAACGTTCCATCTGTCTGAGTCAACTGTGCGAAATTGATTACGGGATCTTCAGATCCTTGCTGATACACATAAATGGACGTCTCCGAACCAACTAATGCCACATCTATAGCGTTCGACAGTAAAGCAGTCATCGTCTTATCTCCGCCAGGAATCGTCTGTAACTCGACATCCAATCCCTCTTCTTTAAAAAAGCCTTTTTCCAGGGCCACATATTCTGGTGCATAAAATACGGAACGGGTCACTTCCCCAATCTTCACCTTCGTTATAGTATCTTTCCCTCCGCAACCGGCAGCAACTGTACTACAGATGAGAAGAACAGCTATAGCTGCCACAATCGTTCTTTTTGCTTTCCACATAGGTATCCCTCCATTCTTCCAAGTAAACATATTGCATCATATGCTACAGCCTACAAAAGGTTATTCTTGATGGCATATTTCAGATATCTTCAGCGCAAAAAGCCATGATTCCCTACAACATGCAGGGGTTCATGGCATTAAATATTAACCTTATAAATATAAATATATTAAATTGCATTTTCAATCTTACAACTTGTATATTTCTTTATATTTCGCTTCCAAGTAATCTGCCAAGTAATTCGGGTTCAACTCTTCACCTGTCACTTGAACTATAATTTCTGATGGTGTCAGACTTTTTCCATATTGATAAATTTTATCCGTAAGCCATTCCTTAATAGGTAGTAAATTCCCCTCAGCGATCCATTCATCATATTGTGGCAGCTCTTTACGTATCGTATTTAAAAATTGTGCCGCATACATGTTCCCAAGTGAATACGATGCGAAATATCCGAAATCTCCACCAGACCAATGTACATCTTGAAGGACACCGAGTCCATCATTTGGAGGTTGAATGCCAAGATACTCCTGGTACTTCGTATTCCATACTTTCGGCAGATCTTTCACTGATAAGTTGTCATTAAACAGCATCTTCTCGATCTCATAACGAATAATGATATGAAGATTATATGTTAATTCATCTGCATCAATTCGAATAAGAGAGTTCTCTACGCTGTTAATTGCACGGTAGAAGTCCTCGACCGCTACATCTTGAAGCTGTGGAGCGAAATGCTGTTGTAGATCACCGTAATATCTTTCCCAGAATGCTACACTGCGTCCAATCATATTCTCCCATAAGCGAGACTGTGATTCATGAATACCCATTGAGGTGCCTTCAGCGAGTGGAGTCCCAGCAAATTTCACATCAATATTTTGCTCGTAAAGCGCATGTCCGCCTTCATGTAATGAGCTGAATAACGCATTCGTCACATCCTCTTCCACATAATGCGTCGTAATCCGTACATCACCAACGTTAAGACTCGTAGCAAATGGATGCACACTTTCATCTTGACGTCCTGCCTCAAAATCATATCCCATTTGTTCAAGAATAAAGAGTCCAAATTTCTCTTGTTGCTCTTTTTTAAATATTTGTTGGAGAAAGCCTTTTTCCGGTTGATGTGGAGAGGCTTGAATCGCTTCGACTAATGGTACTAGACGGCTACGAAGTTGGCTGAAAATCTGATCCAGTTTCTCCACTGTCATATCAGGTTCATACATATCGATCAGTGTATCGTATCGAGTTCCCTTAACACCCCAATAATCGATGAACTTTTTCTTCATAGCAACGATTTTACTTAAATACGGCTCGAACCCTGCAAAGTCACTCTTTTCCTTCGCTTCTTCCCACAATGTCTGAGCATGTGCCGTTAAGGCAGAATATTCTTGAAATTGATCTGCTGGAATGAGCTTGTTCAGTTCATACTCCTTTTTACAATCCAGAATGATCTTTCGATCTACATCATCAAGTTGCGCAATAACATTCTCATTTGAAAAATACTCCAAGTATTTCGCCATATCATCTGAAATTTGTAATTTGAACATTTCAGTATCTAATATACCAATTGTTTCTGATCGGAATTCAGCACCTTTGCGGGGAGCACCTGTCCTTAGATCCCAGTGCAATAAAGATACAGCCTCATAATAACCTCTTATTTTACGAACTAATTCGCGAAATTGATCTAACTTCATTTTTACTTCATTTTCCATTTTATTATTCACCTCGTGATATTTTTCTACTTTCCTCTTGATGATACTTATTACAAAAAGTATAATCAACTGTTAAGAACGAATTTATCCTAACAGAGGAGGGATCTTCCCTATGACCCACATTTCTGAAGTATTGGAGTATAACCAACATTTTGTTGAGAACAAAGAATACGAGGCTTACCGCACTAGTAAATTCCCTGACAAGAAAATTGTTGTACTCAGTTGTATGGATACCCGACTTACAGAACTACTTCCCAAAGCTATGAATTTCAAAAATGGCGACGTTAAACTTATAAAAAATGCCGGCGCCATTATATCCCAGCCTTTTGGTAGCGTAATGCGTAGTATATTAGTTGCCATTTATGAACTACAAGCAGATGAAGTCTTCATCGTAGCTCACTTAGATTGTGGCATGGCTTCATTGAACTCAGATCATATGATCGAAATGATCAAAGATCGTGGTATCTCAGAAACCGTGTTATCCACTCTCGAGAACTCAGGAATTCGATTATCTAAATGGCTTAGAGGATTCAATGATGTACATGAAGGCGTCATTCATACGGTTAATGTTATCAATAAACATCCACTGCTCCCGGCAAATATACCTGTACACGGAATGATTATCGACCCGGACAATGGCGCATTAGAACTTGTTATCGATGGGTACAAAAATTTGTAACATACACTATGATACGTACGAACACGAATCTATCGGATTCGTGTTTTTTGCGTAACTCATGTCTGTTTATTTGCCAAACCATACAGTTTCAGTGTACACTTCTCTCTGTTGAAACTTTAATAAGTATCAACGTACATCACTAGATACACAACACTATTATACTTCAGGAGGATTCAATTTCGTATGAAAAAATGGATTATGGTTGTTATGGCTTTCACTCTTATCTTTGTTACAATTTCCCCAACTAGTGTCGATGCAAGACGTGGTGGTGGATTTAAATCCGGAACGAAGTCTTTCACGAACACACCTAAGAAATCTACAACAAATAGTAATGTAAGCAAATCTACAACGAATAACAAATCCACAGCAGGAACGGCTGCAGGATCAACTGGGAAACGTGGGTTTTTCAGTGGCGGTAGCTTAATGAAAAGCTTGATGATTGGTGGATTAGCTGGAATGTTATTCGGAGGCATGTTTGGTAATATGGGCTTCATGGGCGATCTTATCGGATTAGCAATCAACGTGCTAGCAATTTATGTACTAATCTCCTTAGCACTTGCTGGATATCGCGCTTACAAGAACCGTCGTAAACCAGATCCACGTGACGGAAGGTACTAATAGATATGGAACTTTCCATGGATGAGATTATTAATGCTATTTGCCTACACATGGCCGAACGCAAAGGCATACGTCCTACAGATGTTCAAGTAGAATTGAGTTGGGATGAAGAACAGGGGTATTCTGCCGAAGTGTGGACACAAGGCCGGAGTCAATATCTCGTTGAATCGAATATGATCGAAGCAATCCTTCGCTACTTGCAGAGTGAATACGATATTCGTGCCTTCCGTGAACAGGTAACATTAGATATCGATGAAGAGATTACAGCGAATGTTGTGACGACTTAAACATAAGAGGATGTCCTAGTGAGTCAATGAACATGACTTAAGGACATCCTCTTTCGTCTGACAACTAGTTACTCTATATTGTTATTCCAAGGTATAATCGTATCGCAGAAGCGTTTAATCAAATGCCAATCATGGCTAATGACGAGTAGTCCTAATTGACGAGCCTTCGCTATTTCAAGCACGGTATGCCATATCTGTGCCTGAGTAATCGCATCTAACATCGTTGTCATCTCATCTGCAATCAAAAAGCGAGTATCTGGTCCTAACGCACGAGCGATGCAGATTCTCTGCAGTTCACCGCCTGATAGTTCATTTGGCCATCGTTCTAGCCATTCTTCCTCAATCCCCATCTCTTGAATAAAAGAAGCTTCTGGAGCCCATCCCTCGGTTAGCGTTCGTCTCATTCTCCAACGTGGATTAACGGCTCGATCTGGATGCTGAAGAACCATTTGGACAGGATGGTGACCACTTCGAGGTATCGCTGACTTATTGATGGTGACCTCTCCCCCTTCCGGCTTCGTATACCCAGCTAATATACGTCCTAATGTCGTTTTGCCACAACCACTAGGTCCAACTATTCCGACAACTTCACCAGACTGAACAGCTATATTGATATCGCGAAAAAGATACGGTCCTTGTCCATATCGAAAACTTAAATGCTTACCTTCAAGTTGCACGAATACACCTCACACTTCCGCCACGAACCTCTCTAATGCTTGGTCGCTCACGACTACATTCAGGTATAACCCAAGGACAACGAGGTGCGAATAAACATCCCGTTGGCAAATGGTTGGGACTTGGCTGCATACCTGCTAGCGGGATGAAATCATTATGCGGTAAAGCTTGCCATAGAGCACGACTGTATGGATGTCGAAGCTGCTCTCCTCGATCTGTGAAGTCTTGAGCAGAAGCAATTTCAACCGTAGTTCCAGCATAGAAAACGACAACCCGATCAGCAATCTGAAGAGACGATTCAATATCATGTGTAATGAACAATACCGCACATCCATCATCTGCCAATTCTTTAAAGCGCTGTAACGCTTCCTTCACATCATCTGGGTGCATGCCCGGTGTTGGCTCATCTGCTACAATCAGACTTGCGCCACTGACCGTTGCTGTAGAGACCAGCACCTTCCGCGCCATACCTCCAGATAATTGAAATGGAAATAATCGCTCAACATGTTCCGCCAGTCTATATCGCTTGAATATCTTCCGCTGCTCTGTCACGGGATCTTTATCCCTTACCGACGTGCGTACTTGCGCGCCCACTCTGATCAAGGGATCTAGATAGTTAACGGATTGAGGCACAAGTGCAATCTCACGACCTCGAAGAGCAGCTTTTCTTGTCGCATCCAATATCTCGCCCTGGTAACGAATCGTTCCAGACAATACAGCATGATCCGGGAGTATTCCTAATATGGCGTGGGCAAGCAGGCTTTTACCAGAGCCACTAGAACCAACAACCGCCACGATTTCCCCTTCTTCAACTGACAGATTAACGCCATCTAATACCTTCGTAGTCTGATGACGCATTCTCGCTGTGTACTCCTTAAAAGAGATAGATAAATCATGTACTTCCAGAATAGCCATATCTAATATGAACCTCCTTATGCATTAATATATTTTCTTTCATTCACAATCGAGAATATTCGTGATAAACTGACAATTATCAATTCACATAAGTGAAAACAGTCACAATGCAGCGAAACAGCTATACTCTATTTTGTTATGCTTCTATTATAATATCGGAGGGTTATGAATGAGTAATTTAATTAACAAGTGGAATCAAGTCAGCCTAGTAAAACGAATACTTCTGGGCATGATGATTGGTATTATCTTGGCTTTAACAATTCCTGATGCCGCACAAGGGGTATCTATCTTCGGTTCATTGTTTGTAGGTGCATTAAAGGCTGTTGCCCCCATCTTAGTCTTGTTCTTAGTTATGAGTGCCATCTCTAAACATCGAAGTGGACATCAAACAAATATGAAATCGATTATTGTCCTTTATGGTTTAGGTACATTCCTAGCCGGATTAGTGGCCGTTGTAGCTAGTTTTCTATTTCCGATTACATTAAAACTTACAACAGGCAACCTAGATCTGATACCTCCAGGTGGCATTCTAGAAGTTCTTGAGTCGATACTATTTAATATCGTTGCTAACCCGATCGATGCTCTTATTAATGCCAATTATATTGGCATACTTGCTTGGGCTTTACTTCTTGGCATTACGTTAAGAAATGCTACTGATTCTACCAAAAACATGCTTTCTAATTTCTCAGATGCTATATCTCAATTAGTGAAATGGGTCATTAATTTGGCGCCTATTGGAATTATGGGATTAGTCTTTGATGCAATCGCAACAAGTGGGCTTGCAACCTTGCTCGACTACGGGAAATTACTTTTAGTGCTACTGGGCTGTATGATTTTTGTAGCTATTGTCGTTAATCCATTGATCGTATTCATCTATATTCGTAAAAATCCATATCCTCTTGTCTTTAAATGCTTGAGGGAAAGCGGTATTACAGCATTCTTTACACGTAGCTCAGCTGCAAACATCCCGGTAAATATGAGTTTATGTGAAAAGTTAGGTTTAGATGAGGATACGTATTCTGTTTCGATCCCATTAGGTGCTACCATTAATATGGCAGGTGCAGCTGTTACGATTTCTGTCTTAACACTTGCTGCAGTGAACACTCTCGGCATTCAAGTCGATATTGGTACTGCGCTTATTCTTAGTGTCTTAGCAGCTGTATCGGCTGCAGGCGCTTCAGGTGTTGCCGGGGGATCCCTCTTGCTCATTCCTCTAGCATGTAGCTTATTCGGAATTCCGAATGATATTGCTATGCAAGTCGTTGGAGTTGGTTTCATTATAGGTGTGTTACAGGACTCTTGTGAAACGGCACTGAATTCATCCTCCGATGTCCTTTTTACAGCAACAGCTGAGTATGCCAAAACACGTAAAGAAGGTAAGGAAATTATTATCAACGCTTAGAAACTAATTTTTATAGATTCCACTTATTTAAAATGTAGACAATCCTATTCACAAATCCAGGATTTGTGAATGGGGTTGAATTTTTTACAGCCTCAGAATGTATCACTCACGCGACCCATGGGGATCGACCCTCAAACGTAAATATTCACCAAGCCATTCGAAAGAACGTACGACAATAAGAAGACCTAATCCAGGAAAGATAGCAAGCCACCACATCCCCGTTGACAAATATCGCATGGATTCAGACAGAATAATACCAATTGCCGGTTGATGTGGGGACAAACCTAAGCCAAGAAATGTAATCGATGATTCATGTAAAATAGCATGTGGGAACATGAGCAGTAATCCAACAAGCAATTGCGGTACGAGATGTGGCCACAAATGTCTTGAAGCAATCCACCACCTAGATTTCCCTAGACTCCGAGATACAAGTACAAAGTCAGCCGATTTCAATTGCATCGCTTCAGCGCGAATGACACGTGCAAGGCTGGGCCAATGCGTTAATGAGACGCCGATAATAACCCCTTTCATTCCCCCACCAAACACAAAAGAAATCAGAATGAGCATCACTAAATGGGGAACACTTAGGAACAAGTCGATGAGCCAAGAAATAATCTGATCGACGACTTTTCCCATCGTTGCAGACATCAATCCTAATATAGCCGCTATAATCACACTGCTGATTGAACCTAGTAAGCCAACTCGAATACTAAGCGAAAGTCCTTGTACAGTCCGGGTAAACATATCCCGGCCTAACCAATCTGTACCGAATAAATGGTTTAGCCCTGGGGAAAGATTACGAGCATCTAATTGTGTTGCGGATGATTTTGAACCGAGCAGCATGCTGCCAATCCCTATTGAACATAACAACAATACAGCCCCTATAGCAACTATGAATGTACGTTGTCGCCTATTGATGATCCTCATGCTGTCTTACCTTCTTCCCGGATTCGCGGATCTACCCAGTGATAGAGGACATCTGCAATGCCATTCCCAGTAAAGACAAATAAAGCACTACATAGAACGAGTCCTAACAACAGTGGGACGTCTCCCCTTAGTCCCGCCTCTACCGTTGCTTGTCCAAGACCTGGATATGAGAAAACCTGCTCCGCTAGAACCGCCCCACCGAACAATTCACTGAAAGAAGCGAACTGTAATGTAATCGCTGGCAGAGCAATATTCCTCAGACCATGTCGCCGAAATAAGGTGAAACCCTTTTCCCCTCTAGCTCTAGCAAACAATACATAGTCACTTTCTAGCACATCTATTAATTTCTGCCTCGTATGAAGTGCAATAGACGATACACCTACAATACTGAGTGTTAGTGCAGGCAGAATCATATGCATGATTCGATCCCCCAACGTCACTTGATCCGCAAGCACTCCTACGGGTACAGCTAATCCAACGGGGAACCAACCTAACCATACCGCGAACACTATCAAGAGCAGTAAGCCCATCCAGTATGTAGGTGTAGATGCTAAAGTATAGCAATACCATTTAATCCAACGATCCAACCATGTATTCTTCTTAAGCGCTGCAATGACACCTATCGTAAACCCGATGACACCCGATAATATCCAGGCGGATGCCATAAGGACCACAGAATTTATAAATCGATCACCGATGACATCTGTTACAGGCTTGCGATATATCATCGAAGTACCGAAATCGCCATGAAGCAATGCAGATGCCCAGCGTGTGAATTGCTCTATTGGGGATTGATCTAGCCCCCAATAGGTCGCTATTTCCTGTCTTTGCTCTGCACTTACCTTCATCATATCTGCACCAATATAAGCTTGTACGGGGTCAACAGGTGATAAATGAACTAAGGTAAATGAGACGATACTGACCATAATCAAGAGGGTGACTAACCGAAAAGCCTTCCGCCCTATAAAGAAAACACCATCCCGGACCATCATCATTCCCCTCTCTATTTATTCTTTCCATTTCCAATCCTCAATATTGTCAGTGATCAACCATCCATGCGTATGAGGCTGAATGCGTTGAACACCGATATCAAGCTTATCATTCACAAGATACAAGTGATCAATATTGACGAGCCAGGCCCATGGCGTATCTCCAAGCCCACTGAATCCTGTCTGTCCATCCCATTGCGCATTCTTCCAATATTGTAATGCCTCTTCTTCAGTTAACGCTCTCAAAGCTTGTTGCATCCAATCATCCACAACTGAATTGCTATAATAACCGGGATTAAAGTATTCTACACCTTGAAAGTCAGTGCTATAAATATTGTACATCTCCAATGGATCATGACTACCAAACCCCATCAGAACAGCACTCGAATGCATCATCTTCTCAATCTCATCCCAACTCTTACCTTCAACATTCATTCGAATTCCGATAGACTTCACCATGTCAGCAGTCGCCAAAGCTAAAGATTGGCGAACCATATCGCCCGAAGGATATACTAAAGTGAACTCAGCTCTGAGTTCTCCCTTCTCAACAATACCGTCACCATTATTGTCACTCCAACCCGCATCTGTTAGAAGCTGCTTAGCCTTGTCGATATTTCCATCTTCAATCACGGTGTCAGGATTCCACCAAGGAAGATGATCACTCGTTGAATAGGCTGGAGTTCCATACCCATTCAGCAACCCATCTACTAGCTTCTGACGATCGATAGCGATATTAATGGCTTGACGAATGGCGATATCAGACGTCACATCATTTCCGATCGGATATCCCTCCGCAGTCGTTCCACCCGAAGGGATATAAGGAAACATAATTCCGCGATTATCAACGGTCTTCACATCCTCAATCCGCATTCCATCAACCGTCTGATTACTTAAGGATGACACAATATAGGCAACATCCAATTGGCCACTCTTCGCACTAGCAAAGGCAGCGTCTTCATTTAAGAACACATAGGTCAGTTTCTTGAAAAAAGGAACCTTACCGTAATATTCTGGGTTCAATTCGACGATAACCTGTTGCCCTTTATCCCACTGCACCATTGTATAAGGGCCAGAACCGATTGGATTCTCTGCATATCCCTCTCCATAAGCATGTTCAGGTACGATACCCATGGATACTAACATCGATATGAAGGTAGACTGTGGCTCTTGTAATGTGAAAATCACCGTGTCGTCACCCTGAGATTCCACACTCGCCATATTTGTTAAATCTACTGTGGAAACATTCTCTGCTGCCTTCTCGAAAGTAAAGACAACATCTGCCGCAGTCAAAGCCTGCCCATCAGAGAAATTCACATCGTTACGAATCTTCACTGTCCACACTTTCCCGTTATCACTAACTTCATAACTTTCTGCTAGATCGTTCACAATCTTTAAGTCTTCATCTCTCTTGAGCAAAGTACTCTGAAATAACGGTGAGCCATAATGTCCCCAACCAGTCGTTGGATCGAACCCATCCTCTGGCTCGGCACCGACAGCCAAAATTAATTCATCCTTATTCGGTTGCACAGTATTGCCCTGATCTTCAACTTTCGGCGAGGCAGACTTAGAACACCCCGCTAACAGTATACATAACACGATTACCGATACTAGCGAACATTTAAAAGACCCCTGTAACATAAAACTTATTCCCCCCACTAATGTCTGTAACACGTTTTAGCATTATTGTAACACTAACAGATAGGAAATCCATTATTTTTCAACATAGATTGAAAGTATACGTTCTTTGGAGGGCTTACTGCTCTACCCTTTATAATTTTAAAAGTCTATAGAAGGTGAGGCAAGAATAGATGCATAGAGTACACTTAATTAGTAGGAAAAGTAGCGATAGAGAGAATTAGTTGTACAAAGTACAGTTAAAAATGGCGATAACGCTGAAATGTGGAATTTCCAGTAATTTAGATGTACTCCATGCAACTAAAGTTAGCTTCAGAGGAAAGGGATTGAATTTAGATGTACTTATGGCACTTAATAGTGAATGGTGGAGGGGCATCAGTCTCTTTATGTATGCTTTAAAGCATTTGATATACGAAAGAAGAGGTTAAGAAATTAGCCTATTTGTAAATCGTTAAATCTTGTCAAGATCATTTAAGGGGATTATTTCCTGTTAATGAAACTATACTATTGAAAAGGAATAAAAAAGGAAGGTGATTGATTTGAATATATTAAAAAAGTTGTTCAAAAATGAAAAGAAGATGGTCGAAGTGAAGCCAAGTCTCGTGGCATCTCAATTAGAAGAAAGGCATAACTCCATATACTTAAATGAGAATCCACTTATTGTTATCAAAGGAGATAACGCAGACGCCCGTAACTTACTGTCTAAGAGAATGAAAGAGTTATGTAAGAAGAGCGGGTATACGTACCAGGAGAATATGTTAAAAGAAGAAATAACTATCCTTACAAAAGACAACACATACCGGTTAATAGTCGATTATTATTATGAGGTTTATGAAGAGGAAGTTAATCTTCATATGGATGAAATGGTGATATTGTTCCCTACAGAAGATAATGAAGTAAACTTTTCAAATGCTTACTACTTTTTAATGACTACCTTTTTTCGTCAATTATAACGTGATGAAGAACATGTACAGAACATGTTCTTTTTGTTATAGGTACTATGTATGATCATGGCCAAGCTCAGATGAACCTTGATCATCTGCATAAGTTACCGAAAGTTCTGCGTAGAACACACCATTCTGTACTTGAATTTGCTGATGAAGCGATCTAAGATTGGCTACATTTCCCCGAACAACGATAACTTCTAAACACTGTGCATGGTTTAAATGTACATGCATCGTAGAGATAATGTCGTGGTGGAACTGATGTTGCAATTCCATGAGTACCATAGGAAGCTCACTTATGTGATGGTCATATACCATAACAATCGTACCTGCTACTAATTCATCAGAACGTAGCCGAGTAGGCTCCAATAAAGAGCGTCGCACCAAATCTCGAATCGCTGCTGAGCGGTTAGTATATCCCTGATCTTCAATATATTGATCGAACTGTTCAATTAACGGTGCTGGAAATGACACACCGAATCGGGTTAACTCTTCTTTTTCTGCCATGTTACCACCCTGCCTTATTATTTACCCCAATAATAACATGTTTCCGTTCCTTGGTCATGATCGTATTCTATTTGTATCATAATATCGTAAAACGTAACAAAACATAAGATTTTACGTTTAATGAGTAAAAGATCATTTTTATAAGAGGAGGAGGAGGTTGTAGAATGCGAATGGGATTAATCATTTCAATTGTAATCATTACTGCTCTATCAACTAGGTGCAACAGTATTGAAGATTCAGGCTTTACATTGATGATTCACAATAAATTAAACGTAGATTCAGAATATCAACCTTATCATATAATATTAGATCCCGAATCAGTATCGAACGCCCATCTAATCCTCAATGGTGATGAATGGAATCCAATGCAATCGAACGAGTCCAGCCCCGCTGATTATCGCATTTACTTTCAGCCAACAAATGATCCTCAAACGGTTGAAGTGTTTTACGATGTTTGGTTAACGAAGGGCTATGTAGAACGACATATTCAAGGGCTCCAATCGTACACGAAGCTATCCGCAACGCATGTTGAAGACCTGAGAACAATCATTATCCAAAAGCATTCTTCAGCAAAGGAATATACAACATTTCTGGCGATGAATCTCCCTTCGCTCACTACTGCTGCAGAGGCTGATATGGAAATAATGGAATTGGAGGAGTTTTACCGTATAGACCTGCGTAACACTTCTACTATCTTTCTGAGTGAGCGCAATATATCTGCATACCGTAATCTTATGAACCCCATATCTTTGGAAGACGTAATGAAGATTACCGATGATCACGCTAAAAAGTTGGCCATAGATGCAATCGAAGGTAAGTACAAGCTCATTGAGGGAGAAGGTGTCGTAGTACCTATTGTCGACTATCGTAGCATACTCGATTATTCCACTTACCTAAGCCCTACTATTGTTGCCTACTTAGAGCTTAAAGCAATAGAATCTGACAACCCCATGATCGCGGATGGAAGTATTGTCATTGAATGGAGCCAGATCGCCAACAGGGCATTATCAATTGAAGCTTATTTAAAAGAATATCCTGAATCGCCACGATATGATCAGCTCAGCCTTGATTTACGTAGTTACTTATTTTCTTTTTTCATCGGGTCAAGTAATACCGACATATTCGAGTCCGATAGGACTATTAAACCCATTGTAAGAACGGCATACGATCATATTATCGCTTCTCACAGCGATACTAAGACAGGTATATTAACACAAGAGTATACTGCGTTATTGGAGCGCCTTATCAAAGAGTATCCAACTGTAACAGACGTATTTAACGACCCTATGCAACAAGAGATCCATACATTTATTGAAGCATTGGATGAGAGATTGAACTACTCACCACTTAACCGACCTTACGGTCTGTTTGAAGTGGGAGATTCCTAAGAACACCAACCTAACGGTTCGTTTTTGATTAGGCGATCCCCGTCATTCCAACGGTTAGAAG
>NZ_JBXCIZ010000012.1:0-121506 GCF_056786405.1 Paenibacillus sp. Y859
TTTGGTGGCGATAGCGGAGGGGTTCCACACGTACCCATCTCGAACACGACCGTTAAGCCCTCCAGCGCCGATGGTACTTGGACCGCAGGGTCCTGGGAGAGTAGGACGTCGCCAAGCAGTAATCTTGTATTCCCTGATAGCTCAGTTGGTAGAGCACTCGACTGTTAATCGAGTTGTCACAGGTTCGAGTCCTGTTCGGGGAGCCACTGCTCTCATAGCTCAGTAGGTAGAGTGCATCCATGGTAAGGATGAGGTCACCGGTTCGATTCCGGTTGAGAGCTCCATAAGTTTGCTTTGTTACTATGCATGGCCCGTTGGTCAAGTGGTTAAGACACCTCCCTTTCACGGAGGTAACAGGGGTTCGAGTCCCCTACGGGTCACCAAATTCACTTCATATGGACATGGAGGCTTAGCTCAGCTGGGAGAGCATCTGCCTTACAAGCAGAGGGTCGGGGGTTCGATCCCCTCAGCCTCCACCATTTTACGTTGATTAAATCGTAAATACAGGGAATAATACAAGTGAATTATTGATGGGGATTAGCCAAGCGGTAAGGCAACGGACTTTGACTCCGTCACGCATAGGTTCAAATCCTATATCCCCAGCCATTTACGAGCCATTAGCTCAGTTGGTAGAGCACCTGACTTTTAATCAGGGTGTCGAAGGTTCGAATCCTTCATGGCTCACCATTTCTTATCAAAGTGTGCGCGTGTGGCGGAATTGGCAGACGCACTAGACTTAGGATCTAGCGTTTCACGACGTGGGGGTTCAAGTCCCTCTACGCGCACCATCTTTATGCGGACGTGGCTCAGCGGTAGAGCATCGCCTTGCCAAGGCGAGGGTCGCGGGTTCGATTCCCGTCGTCCGCTCCATTTTATTTGCGCCCTTAGCTCAGCTGGATAGAGCGTTTGACTACGAATCAAAAGGCCAGGAGTTCGAATCTCTTAGGGCGCACCATTTATACATTTCGGGACGTAGCTCAGCTTGGTAGAGCACCTGGTTTGGGTCCAGGGGGTCGCATGTTCGAATCGTGTCGTCCCGATTCTTCTTTACGCGGGTGTAGTTCAATGGTAGAACTTCAGCCTTCCAAGCTGATAGCGTGGGTTCGATTCCCATCACCCGCTCCAAATATATTTATTCATAACTCTTGAATTTTAAGAGTTATTTTGCGTTAACATATTTATTTGAGAATATAAGCTTGTTGGTATATTCAAAGTGATGAACATATTTCCATGAATATTTTGAGCTAGCAATAGGATACTATATAAAATAGATAAATATGTAGAAATTTGTGGTGGCGCGTGTAAAATGTATAATTTATTCAATATGTATAAATATGTTCTGAATGTGCTTGGTTAAAACAAATATTCCAAGGAAAAACCTTACAAATCAAGCTTCTATATATGTATTGGTTTTCATAATTTTGTATTAAAATTCAAATTAATTTAATATTAATGCATAAATTCGAGTTTTATTTAAAGAAATATAAAGATTTTAATCTTATTTTATTGTATGATGGTAGGAAGGTTAAAAATAGACAGTAATTGAATCGGGAGAAGATGGGAGGAGTACCATGACTGAACTTATGGTTAGCGCCAGCAAAAGTAACTCAAGCAACCTGCTACGACGTGACGTACGGTTTCTTGGAAACATTCTGGGGGAAGTATTAGTCCATCAAGGTGGAAATGAACTTCTAGAGATCGTGGAGAAGATTCGTGAAACAAGCAAGTCTTTGAGATCTGAGTATGTATCTGAAGTATACGCTGAATTTAAAGAAACGATTAGTACATTAAAACCAGAAACACGCCACCAGGTAATACGAGCATTTGCAATCTACTTTGAGCTAGTCAATATAGCTGAACAGAACCATCGTATTCGTAGAAAACGTGATTATGAGCGTTCTGCTGGAGAAACGATCCAACCAGGTTCTATTGAAAGCGCCATACAAGAATTGAAAGAACGTAATTTCTCATATGAAGAAGTTAAAGAAATTATAGAGGGTCTTTCACTTGAATTGGTCATGACAGCTCATCCTACAGAAGCTATGCGGAGAGCGATCTTAGATATTCATAAACGGATCTCAGAAGATGTAATGCTATTAGATAATCCAACACTTACTTTCCGCGAACGTGAACAACTACGTGTGAAGCTGTTAAATGAGGTTATTACCTTATGGCAAACAGATGAATTGAGAGATCGTAAACCAACCGTTTTGGATGAAGTTAAAAATGGTATGTATTATTTCCAAGAGACACTCTTTCATGTCCTTCCGGATGTTTATCAAGAATTAGAGCGATGTTTAGGTAAGTACTTTCCAGGCCAACATTGGCATGTTCCAACGTATCTTCAGTTCGGTTCATGGATTGGTGGAGATCGTGATGGGAATCCATCCGTTACCGCAGATATTACGTGGAAAACACTCTCTATACAACGAAAGTTAGTTATACGTGAATACGAGCGCATTATGAAAGAATTTATGCAGTACTTGAGTTTTAGCACAACGATTGTTACAGTTTCGGATGAACTTGAAGAATCGATTGCTCAAGATCAATCTGTCATTTCTTTAAATAAGAAGAACATGTGGCATAACTGTAATGAACCTTATCGTGTTAAGCTTGTCTACATGATGACTAAGATTAATAATGTGCTTGACGATAGCAAGAAAGGTTCGAAAGAGCGATATGCAACACCAGCAGAATTTATTGCAGATCTAAATATTATTGATCGTAGCTTGCGCCATCATTATGCAGACTTCATTGCAGATACGCATATTAAGAAGTTGATTCGACAAGTAGAATTATTCGGGTTCCATACAGCGGCACTAGATATTCGACAACATAGTCAGGAACATGAGAAAGCAATGACTGAAGTATTGGCTAACATGAATATTGTGGATAATTATGCTGAACTATCTGAGGATGAGAAGATTTCTCTACTCAATAATATATTGAATGATCCTAGACCGATTACATCTACTTATCATCAGTATAGTGAGAGTACGAAGGAATGCCTGGATGTATACCGTGTCATTTACGATGCACAACAGGAGTTCGGTAAGGATTGCATTACGAAGTATTTGATCAGTATGGCTGAAGGTGCTAGTGATATTCTAGAAGTGATGGTCTTTGCAAAAGAAGTGGGTCTTTTCCGTCGAAATGAAGACCAGTCCATTACTTGTACTCTTCAGGCAGTGCCATTATTTGAAACGATCGATGATTTATTTGCAGCACCAGATATTATGAGACAAGTATTCAGTTTACCTATTTATCGTGACGGTGTTGCTGAGATGAGCGATTTACAAGAGATTATGCTAGGATATTCGGACAGCAACAAGGATGGCGGAGCAGTTACAGCGAACTGGGAACTACGTGTAGCTATGAAGAAAATTACAGCAGTGGCGGATGAATTCAATGTAAAACTGAAGTTTTTTCATGGACGTGGCGGTGCTTTAGGACGCGGTGGAATGTCGCTTAACCGCAGTATTCTGGCTCAACCAGCCTCTACAGTAGGTGGCGGAATTAAGATTACTGAGCAGGGAGAAGTCATTTCCTCACGCTATTCATTACAAGGTATAGCTTATCGTAGCTTAGAGCAGGCGACATCTGCGCTAGTAACAGTCGCAATACATGCACGTTGCTCTGATGATATGCTTACTGAAGAGCAAGAAGAGAAGTGGGATGCGATCGCAAAGGGGATTTCTGAGGTCTCTCTTGAGAAATATCAGGATTTAATATTCCGCGATCCGGATTTCCTAACCTTCTTTAAAGAATCAACACCGCTTTCCGAGGTTGGAGAGCTTAACATTGGCTCCCGTCCTGCCAAACGTAAGAATAGTGACCGATTTGAAGATCTACGTGCTATTCCTTGGGTATTTGCATGGACACAGAGTCGTTATTTACTTCCTGCTTGGTATGCTGCAGGTACTGGCTTGCAAAGCTACTACCAAGGTAAAGAGGACAATCTTAAGGTCCTTCAAGATATGTATTCTCATTTCCCATTCTTTACATCACTTGTTGATACATTACAAATGGCGATGTCTAAGGCAGATCTATTGATTGCTCAAGAATATGCTAATATGACGAAGGAAGAATCCTACCGCGAACGTATCTTTAGCCTAATTAAAGATGAATATAAGTTAACAACAGAGCTTATTCTACAAATTACGGGACAAAAGGAATTACTAGATAATGTTCCTGTTATCCAAGAGTCTATTCGACTTCGTAATCCGTATGTTGATCCGCTTAGTTATCTACAAGTTCAGCTTATCAGTGAATTACGTGAATTCCGTGATCAGGGTGAAGATAATCCTGAGTTACTGCGCGAAGTTCTTCTGACGATCAATGGTATTGCTGCGGGGCTTCGGAATACGGGTTGATGAAATAAGTAGTATGAATGCTGAATAAAGTACAAAGGTCGAGAATCCCAATGGGGGTCTCGACCTTTGTTCACATAATAGACAAGATAAGTTTATTGGAGGGCTGTGTGCTCTAACCTTTATGATTTTCAAAAGTCTATCCATATCTGCAAAGAGTGCTGATGTAAGAGTGGCGATAACGCTGAAAGGTGGAATTTCCAGTAAATTAGATGTACTCAATGCAACTAAAGTTAGCTTCAGAGGGATTGGGTTGAATTTAGATGTACTTAATGTACCTAATAGTGAATGCTGAAGGTAATTATTCTTTAACGAAGAACACCGCAAGGCACTTTTCTGATTAATATGTTATTGTTAATGGAAGTGGTATTGCTTTTTGAACAGACATGGATTACTATTCTAGTGTTGTTCTATGAACCTATTAATACCCATCAGCAAGTCTGGGGGAATCACGTTGGATCAATTAGAGAAAAGATTAACAATGCTTGCGCTAAAAGGCGATCAGCAGGCATTTGCAGAAATTGTTGAGTTGTATAAAGAAAAAATATATTATTTAGGCTATAGAATGTTGAACAATCGTCATGAAGCAGAGGATGTCGTTCAGGAGACTTTTTTGCGTGTGTTTAAAAGTTTGGATCGATATGATCCTAATCAGAAATTCTCCACTTGGATTTATCGGATTGCAACGAACCTTTCCATTGATCGCTTGAGGAAAAGAAAACCTACATATTCGCTAGACGCTGATATGAATGATCAAGAAGGATTGGATGGGTATTCCATGCTTCCAAGTGATGATCGCACGCCTGAAAGTGAATTTATGATCTCAGAGACAAAGCAGACAGTTTATGATGCTATCGAAAGCTTGCCGCCTAAGTATAAATCTGTGATGATCCTAAGATATCTTCAAGAAATGTCTTTACAAGAAATAAGTGATGTATTAGATATACCAGTTACAACGATCAAGACCCGTGTGCATCGCGGAAGAGAGTTTCTGCGCAAGAAATTAGAATTAAAGTTTTAACTTTCTGTTCTTTTTTGAAACATCTAAGAATCTGCTGCGTATGTAAGTTATCGAGCTTTACTGGTTAAGCGATATAAAATGATTGATTGAAAGGACTGGCTCATATGGAATGCAAAATAGCCGTCTCTTTAATACATGATTACCTAGATGGCGATTTATCCAAGGAACAAGGTTTGATGCTGAAGTCACACTTGCTGTCTTGTGATCAATGTCGCATGCGCTTTAATGAACTTGAACAGACAGATATGATGTTGTATTGTCTTCCACAACATATTCCTACTGCATCCAAGGAACTAACGGAGCGCATTCTGAATACTCTTCCAGAAACTAAGGAACCGCAGATTTGGGTTAAATGGATGAAGAGACATCCAGCAGTAACTGCTGCTGCATTGTTTTTGGTAGTGATGTTGCTTAGCGTTATTAATGTATTTAACGAGAATAGTCAATTGGTGATCCAAGGGAATGATTTAGACCAGGTCATTATTGAAGGGAATACAGTGATTGTACCTGAAGGGAACGTCATTTCAGGGGACTTAACAATAGAGAATGGGAAGGCAGAAGTATTTGGAAGTGTTGAAGGCAATTTGACTGTCATTGATGGTTCGTTATATACGGCCTCTACAGCTCAAATATCAGGGAATATAAAAAGCATTGACCGAGCATTAGATTGGATTTGGTACAAAATTTCAAATGTGTTCGCTGAAGTTGCTTATCGTTAATGTTCCAAAACTAATAGCTAAGGTGCCTTGTTATACATGAAGTTAAAATATAAGGATAAAGTATAGAGTAGAACTTATACTTTATCCTTATATTTTAGAGTAAATTGGATATTTTAGTCGCTTTTTGTTAACCTTTGCTTGCATCATGAGGTAGATCGTTATAACCTAGAGATTAGGGATATCATAAAGAGAGAGAACTACCTTATTGAAGGAATAAACGGGGGCCTTAGTATGAGTTATTTCACTGACATCACTTGGAAAGATTCCGTGAAGGATATTATTGATATCGCTATAGTGTCATATGTTATTTACCATGCTATTTTGCTGGTTAGAGGGACAAGGGCTATTCAGTTGTTAAAAGGAATTCTTGTCTTAGTTATTATATGGGCACTCAGTACATGGTTTGACCTTTATACGTTGAAGTGGCTTATGAACCAGGTATTTACATTTGGGGTATTGGCTATCTTTATTATCTTTCAACCTGAGTTACGGCGGGGTCTGGAACAATTAGGGCGAGGGAAATTTATCGGACGAACATCTGCAGAGGATGAAGAGTTTACTAAATTAATAGGTGAAGTTATTAAAGCCGTTAATTATTTAGCACGTAGAAAAATAGGGGCATTAATTGTTTTCGAACGTGAAACAGGCCTAAATGAATATACTGAATCAGGTATACCGATGAACTCTTTGATTAGCTCGGAACTGATCATTAATGTGTTCACACCGAACACACCACTACATGATGGTGCGGTGATTGTACAATCTAATCAAATTGCAGCAGCGGCATGTTATTTACCGCTTTCAGAGAATCCTTTTATAAGCAAAGAATTGGGAACTCGTCATCGCGCAGCCATTGGAATTAGTGAGGTAGGCGATGCCATCTCTGTCATTGTTTCAGAAGAGACTGGACAGATATCATTGGCAATGGATGGTCAAGTCGTTAGAGATATTAAGGAAGAGTCCTTGATATCGAAGTTATATGAAGAATTACGTCCACAATCAAATGGTAAAGAAAAACGCCCTGCTTTCTGGAAACGGAAGGGGGGAGGACAATAATGGATAGATGGATTAAGAATAATACGATGGTTAAAATTCTTGCTGTTGCAGTCAGTATTTTATTGTGGGTTATGGTACATACCGACGATGTTACACCGACACCAACTTCATCCATAGATACAACAATTATTGAGAATGTCAAAGTGCAACCTTTTGGCTTAGATGACTCCTTATATGTATTGAATAGTCTAGATATAGACAGGGTAAGAATTGAAGTTAAGGGTAAACGGTCAGCCATAACGTCTATATTTAATGATGATTACAAAGTAACATTGGATCTTAGCGAAATTATTGACGGAACATTTACTGTACCTCTTTCGTATGAACTGCCTTCGGGTGTGGAGCTCGTAACGATGAGTCCTTCGAAGGTAACTGTGACGATTGAGAAGAAAATAAAGGATACCTTTCCGGTCACTGTAGTTACGACGGGAGCTGTGTATGAAGGGTATACTTTGGGAGAATTCTTGATTGAGCCTAATACTGTACAGGTGACTTTACCAGACAGTGAGATAGAAAGAGTGGTTAAAGTGCAAGGTACGGTTAAACTCGATGGGGATAAGGATACGATCCATGTAAAAAAGATGAAGTTGATAGCTCTAGATAGTAATGGACAGGAAGTAAAAGGTGCTGTCATTGAGCCAGATGAAGTTGCCATTCAAATTCCATTGATCGCACCATCAAAGAGCGTCTCATTGAACATTCAGTATAAGGGTAATCTTCCTGAAGGTTTGGTGTTATCAAGAATACAACCTAATATAGGTGAAGCTACCATATACGGGCCTAAGGATGTATTATCACAAATAGAGTCTTTGGATGCTGTGACAGTAGATCTTAGTACACTTGATAAGGAAGGCAAGTCTACGATTAGTGTGAACTTGGTCCCACCTACAGGTGTGGAGAGAATTGAGCCTAACGTAGTTCAAGTTGAGGTTGAAATTGGGGTTGATCTAGAAGCAATAGATCAAATAACGATGGATAACATACCGATTGAAATTGAAGATGCAAGTGGTGACACGCAAGTAACTGTTGTGAAACCAGAGGGGAAATCGTTAAGTCTGACTTTAACGGGCGCTAATACATTACTTCATAATCTACAAGTTTCAGATATTAAAGTAGTTGCAAGTGCGAATCATTTAAAGTCAGGCATTCATGAGGTTCCACTTATAGTGAGCCTTCCAGAATCTATTTCACTTGTAAAGCAAGATTCCCTGACGGCGACAGTAGAAGTTAAAGATAAGATTTCGACGCCAACTATTAATGATACGGAAACGCCAGCTACTGAACCTAATGGGAAGAACGATACGAAGGACCCAGGGAATGATGATTCTGATGAAAATGTACCACCTGAAAGTAATCCAAGTATAGATGAAGAAGAGCAAACGGAGCCATCTACTGAGATTATTCAGAATAATATATAACAGCATGGCATCATGTTGATTAAATGGGACAACATGAATTAGAAGAGTTGATACAAAAAGGAGAAAATTATGGGGAAATATTTTGGAACAGATGGTGTACGTGGAGTTGCTAATAAAGAACTAACAGCTGAATTGGCTTATAGTATTGGGCGTTGTGGTGGGTATGTACTTACTAACAATGTGGAGAAACCAACGGTCGTTATCGGAATGGATACTCGAATTTCAGGACTTATGTTGGAATCTGCTTTAGTAGCGGGTCTATTGTCCATAGGAGCACATGTTATTCGTTTAGGAGTAGTGACTACACCAGCAGTAGCTTATATAACTAGATTATTAAAGGCAGATGCTGGTGTGATGATATCTGCTTCACATAACCCTGTTGAAGATAATGGTATTAAGTTCTTCGGCGGTGATGGATTCAAACTATCGGATGAAACAGAGCTCGAGATTGAAGCGTTAATGGATGCTAAGGTAGATTCTTTACCACGTCCTGTTGGGGCAGATCTAGGAAATGTGATCGTAGATAATGAGTCTAAATTTAAATATTTGGAGTTCTTGAAAACTACGGTAACACACTCTTTCGCTGGGATGAAAATTGTACTGGATAATGCGAATGGTGCGGCTTACGAACTTGCACCGCAATTATTTCGTGATCTTGGAGCCGAAGTGATTACGATAGGATCAGAACCGAATGGTCTGAACATTAATGATCATTGTGGTTCGACGCATCCAGAGAACCTTAGAGAAGCTGTGCTGCAACATCAAGCGGATTTAGGGTTGGCCTTTGATGGTGATGCGGATAGACTTATTGCAATTGATGAAACAGGAGAAGAAGTAGATGGAGACTTTATTCTGTGCATATGTGGAGAATCTATGAAGGCCAACGGTAAATTGAAGGATAATACGGTCGTTTCGACGGTCATGAGTAATATTGGGTTCTATAAAGCTTGTGAGAAGCTTCAATTGAGCACATTCAAGACAGCAGTAGGTGATCGTTATGTGATGGAGGAAATGCGAAGAGGTGGCTACAACTTAGGCGGAGAACAGTCTGGTCATGTTATTTTCCTAGATTATAATACGACAGGTGATGGTCTGCTTACTGGGATTCAACTTGTAGATACATTACAGCAATCTGGTAAGAAACTTAGCGAAGCCAAAATGTTGATGAAAAAGTATCCTCAGGTATTGGTGAATGTACGTGTAGAGGACAAGACGAATTATGAAGGAAATAAAGCGATCCAAGAAGCGATCACTTACGTTGAGGAACAATTGGCAGACAATGGTCGAGTTCTTGTACGTGCTTCTGGTACCGAGTCATTGATTCGCGTCATGGCTGAAGGTCCTGATAAAGAAAGCCTGGATGCTTATGTAGCTAGTATTGTTGAGGTTGTAAAGCGAGAATTAGTATAAGATAGGAAGTTCAAAAAGGATGTTCAAAAAGTCATATGTACTAGGGCCGATGAAACGAATTTGCCATGTTTCATCGGCCTTTTCTTGTGTTTGCTGTCATTTGACATTGCCAAATGAACTCAACATGCATATAATAAACGGATATCATTCAAATATAGAAAGAGAGGGTAGAAGGTTAAATTGTTTAAAGCGCCAGAACTTGACTAGCGCGGGATGTGAGATGGATTCATGATATAGGTACATAATATCTATGTCTGTACTTGATCACAACGGCAGTTCAAGTTGACGAGGTGGGGGTGTTCGAAATGTTCGGCGGGGACCTCCCGGTGATGCACCAGAGCCGTGAATCATTAACGGAAAATGAGCGGGCGACTGTTCATACAACGTTGTGATGGGTGCTACGTAGTAAATCTGAATCATAAGTGTGCGGGTATTAAGCAGCGGTATTGAACTAGAATGCACATTTGTGACTAAACTTTGTATGAAAAGAAGTTCAAAAAGTCATCTTTTTGAACTTGTACTATAATTTAATACAATGACAATGATAGTTGTGCATTCTTGTACATGCCGCACAGAAGGCTCGTACACTTTTATACTAAATTATTATAAAAGTGAACGGGGGATTAATATATGTGTGGTATTGTCGGATATATAGGTAACAAGAATACTCAGTCGGTTTTGGTCGAGGGATTGCAGAAGTTAGAATATCGAGGTTATGACTCAGCAGGAATTGCTGTGTTTACAGATAAAGGTCTTGAGGTAGTCAAAGCACAAGGACGTCTAGTTAACTTAGAGGCTAAGCTTGAGAATGAGCCGTTAGTTGGAACAGCGGGGATTGGTCACACACGTTGGGCAACCCATGGTAAACCGTCGGATGCTAATTCACATCCACATACGGATGAAAGTCAAAAGTTCTCGGTTGTTCATAATGGAATTATTGAGAATTATTTGGATTTGAAGGATGAATTGATTGAACAAGGTCATACATTTACGTCGGAGACGGATACCGAAATTATTGTTCATCTAATCTCTCGTGAATATGATGGTGATATTGTTAAAGCAGTGCAAAAGGCGATCACTTATATGCGTGGTGCCTTCGCGTTGGGAGTATTAACGGAGTACGAGCCTGATAAAATCGTTGCAGTTCGTCAAGCAAGCCCACTAATTATTGGTCTTGGAGAGGGAGAGAACTTTATCGGTTCTGATATTCCAGCTATTCTCCAATATACGCGTAATATGTATATTCTCAATGATGGTGAAATGGCCGTATTGACTCAAGATGCCGTCGAATTAATGACAATCGAAGGGAACTTTATTGCTCGGGAAATGATTCATGTCGATTGGGATGCTGTAACAGCAGAAAAGGACGGTTTCGAGCACTTCATGTTGAAGGAAATTCACGAGCAGCCTAAAGCATACCGGGACACCATGCGTGGACGGATTGATGCGAAAGGTGAGAAGGTGATCCTTCCAGAGTTGAATCTAACTCATGAGCAAATATTAAATATACGCAATATACAGATTATTGCTTGCGGAACGGCTTACCATGCTGCGCTAGTAGGGCGTAATGTCATTGAACAGTTGGTGCGTATTCCTGTGGAGACAGATGTCGCTTCAGAGTACCGCTATCGTTCACCTATCGTATCCCAGGATACTTTAGTCATTGTGGTTAGCCAATCAGGAGAAACGGCAGATACACTCGCAGCATTACGTGAGGCGAGAGCTAATGGTGCTCATGTATTAGCCATTACTAACGTGGTAGGTAGTTCTATTGCTCGAGATGCAGATGATGTCATCGTAACGCTGGCTGGTCCTGAAATTGCCGTTGCTTCGACAAAAGCTTATACGTCCCAATTGATCGCATTCTATTTATTTGGATTGTATTTAGCTGAAGTTCGTGGCACACAGACACCAGAAGCTGTTATTGAAATCATTAAAGCGATGCAGGCATTGCCAGAGCAGTTGGATGGGATGTTGGCACAAGCTGAATCTATTAAAGCCTATGCTGAACAAATTGCTGAACATGAGCATTTATTCTTCATTGGCCGTGGAATAGACTTTGCAGTGGCTCAAGAAGGATCTTTGAAGCTTAAGGAGATTTCCTACATCCATTCCGAAGCTTACCCAGCAGGTGAACTGAAACACGGAACACTAGCTCTGATCGAAGAAGGAATTCCTGTGATTGCCTTAGTAACTCAGGAATCTGTTCTTGAAAAAACAGTGAGCAATATCAAGGAAGTCAGTGCACGTGGTGCAGATATTATGGCTATTACGTTTGAAGAACACGTACAGACGCTACTGAAATCAGTAGATCAAGTCTTTGCTATACCGAAGACGTTACCTCTATTGGCACCAGCTCTATCCGTAGTGCCACTACAACTGCTTGCGTACTATGCTTCACTAGCACGTGGTAATGATGTGGATAAGCCAAGAAATTTGGCGAAGAGCGTGACTGTGGAGTAGAGGGATGTAGTGATGTTATGTGGTTGTACAGAGACATTAATGTTGGTAAATGATATTTATTGAAAACTTCAAATGGGAATAGTTACGGTATCGCTTCTAGCCATGCGGCACAAGAAGAGCAAGGTGTACAACAGGTACATCGCTCTTTTTGTGCCGCTTTTTTTTGTTCTATATTAATTAATTGATGCGAAGCTCGAAATATTTTCCCTTTGTCAAAGCGCGACCTTCCTTCTATGTAATTGTATTTGAAATACTATGTAATAAATACATACTATTTGTGTGAAGACTAGTTCCCAACCTCTCATCTATAGCAACAAAAATATAATTTGTTTTTTATAACTAAGATACCCTCTGCGTACCTTTGACTAGCACCGTTATAATCCCATGTTTTAGAATCCCACATATTTGTTTTCAAATCCTCTTCTGAGTCAATTCTTCTTACAATCAAACTATCATTTTCATCCTGTGGTTTGGCGATTAATGGGTACCCCCATTCTAATATCGACAAGAACTTGGATTAATTGCTTGATTGGTCCCTCATATATTGACTGTTATTTCTGATTTAATCATAACGTTGACATTTTTATTGACAAGGTTGAACTATAGTAATAGGGTGTAAATTAAAGGTATTATTTGGGGGAGGAAGATCAATTTGTCAGTGGAAATTAACGACTTCTTAGTTCCAGATATCGGCTATTTAATATATAGAAAGTGCACACCAACATGGGAAATCGCACAAAATGAAATATCATTTTGTGACATCACTTATGTCATAGAAGGTAAAGGAATCTATATCATTAATGGGGTACAATACGAGGTGAAGCGCGGTGATCTTCTTTGCATTCCACGTGGAAGTATTCGTATGGCCCAATGCAACGTCGATGATCTTATGAACTTGTACTCCGCTAACTTCACACTCTATGAAATGAACGGACAACTATCCGACCTTCCTCTACCTTTTCCTTTGCTGACGCACATTGGGATTAAAAGCGACCTCATTGGGCTCTTTCGTGAGCTATCCAATGCCTGGGTTCGTAAGGAAATTGGGTATCACACAAGAACGAGAGGTCTGATGCTTGTCATTATTCACAGATTGTTTGAGCTGATTCTCTTAAAAAAAGACCCCACAAGCATAGACTATCGGGTGAAAAAGGCTATCAACTATATATCTGAAAATTACGCGAGCAATGTTTCTGTAAAAGAGATTGCAAATCTGGTAGGGCTCAATAAGGTATACTTTGGGACACTATTTAAAAATGAAACGGGAATACTGGTCAATCAATACTTGACGAAAACGAGAATTAACCAAGCAGAGGGCATGCTGCAAAATAGCGAATGTAACGTAAGCGAAGCCGCAGAGCGTTGCGGGTATAACGATCTGTCGCACTTTCGCAAGCAATTTAAAATGATCAAAGGATATTCGCCATCACAATGTCTCAGAAATCAACCAGACTAGCGTATGCTAGTCTTTTTTTGCGAAAAAAATGATCTTTAATTAGCCATTGCTAACTATATTCAGACTATTGTCGGAAGGTACCTTCAATGCTAAATTGTATTAAGGAACAAAAGTGTTTTGGCTATCTCAATAGGTGCTGCACGATGAACTTAATATGAATAAAATGTTAAATTCACACCCTATATTTTTTATTTTATGAAAACGCTTTAATTTATTTGAAAGAGGTGCTTCATGGATCACGCGGGACATATATATATTCTGAATACAATGCTTGGCTGCAGCCAAAATCTAGTCTAGAGCCTAAAGCTTTGCGAATCAGTGCAGGAAAATGGATTCGAGATCGCAGGCGGCAGTAAGAGATGAAGAAAGAATTAAAAATTATGCCCGACTGAAGGCCTCTATCGGAATTAACGGAATTTGCATTAACAATGTGAACGTGAACAAAGTAAGTGTTGGTCTGAATGCTGAACCGTTGCTTTCTGACATGGCAGAACTAGCTACACTGTTTAGACCTTTTGGCATCCGATTATTGGTATCCGTCCATTTTGATGCACCAATGCTCGTGAGTGGCGAGATCAAGTGAGTACGTTCTTCTATCGCAAAACAGGAATTGACGATGAAAAGGGAAGAAAAATTTATATGTAAGGCGGTACCTATATGATAATTACAGATAAAAGGAAATCGCTCAGCTATATTAAACGTTACTGGGTACTCTATTTGATGCTGCTTCTCCCGATGGCCTTCTTTATCATTTTCCGTTATATACCCATGGGCTACATTCAAATTGCATTCAAAAACTATAGCATTGTAAAAAGTCCCTGGGAGATGGAATGGGCAGGAAATAACGGGTTCGAATATTTTATTAAGGCCTTTTCCAATCGTGACTTTCTTTATGCACTTAGAAACACCATCGGTCTTAACTTTCTTGACTTACTGCTTGGCTTTCCTGCACCTATTATTCTAGCCATTATCTTAAATGAACTCGCCTTCAAACGTTTCAAGAAGTTCACCCAAACAGTTGTATATATGCCACATTTTTTATCATGGGTTATCATTTCAGGTATGGCACTTCAGCTTTTTGCACCGACTACTGGGCTTGTCAACATTATGATAAACAAGATGGGCTTTGAATCAATTCCTTTTCTGAATGAATCTGCGTATTGGGTGGTCACCTACATATTTCTGGGCATATGGCAAAGCTGTGGTTGGAATACCATCATCTATCTGGCAGCCATTGCAGGGATTAACCCAGAACTTTACGAGGCTTCCGCGGTGGATGGAGCAAGTCGTTTACGAAAAATTTGGCATATTACGCTGCCAGGACTTCGTCCTACGATCATTGTATTGCTGATTCTAAGCCTAGGGCACATTTTAGGTAGTGAATTTGACAGACCTTACGCACTAAGTAATAAGCTTGTCTCAGATGTTTCTAACGTTATTTCGATATTCGTATACAACAACGGTATTCGTGGATTGCAATTTTCTCTCTCCACTGCCGTCGGTTTATTTCAATCCATCGTGTGCGTCATATTCTTGTTTGGAGCAAACGCTCTAGCAAAAAAATCTGGCGAACGCGGCATCTGGTAGGAGGGAGGATGTAACATGATTAAATCAAAAAGTACTAGAATCGGAGACTGGATCATAGCTTTATTTTGTATATTAGTTATTTTAGTCTGTCTCCTGCCGTTGTTGAATATATTAGCACGATCCTTAAGCTCAGCGGATGCCTTGGTGAAAAATTCAGTTTTACTTCTGCCTGTAGGACTTAATTTCGATGCTTACGCGACTGTGCTTGGAGATTCCAAATACACTTGGGCGTTGTTGTGGACAGCAATACTAACCGTGATCTGCACACTTTGGTGCATGTTTATGACGGTTATGTGTGCATACCCGCTTATATATGACAACCTGAAAGGGAAAAAATTTATTATATCACTTATTGTCTTTACGATGTACTTTAGTGCAGGCACAATCCCAACCTATTTGCTTTTGAAAGAGCTGCACTTGCTCAATAATCCGTTAGTACTGATTCTGCCTGGCTCCATTAGTGTATTTTATGTAATCATCATGCGCAGCTTCTTCTTTGGGATTCCGGAGAGTCTTAGAGAATCCGCTGAACTTGATGGAGCAGGACCGCTTAGGGTACTCATCAGCATCTATCTACCACTTTCTACTCCTGTGCTTGCAACGTTGGCTCTTTTCTATGCAGTAGGTCGATGGAACGGTTTCTCGGATGCATTGATGTTTATGTCAGATAGAACCTACTTCCCTATACAATTGCTGCTTTATAACATACTTAATAGTATCAGTAGTGTTGAGGTGGCTACACAGGAAGGCTTTTCAAGCCCAGGCCTGTCTGAAACGATTAAATCAGCAACGGTTATATTTGCAACTGTACCGATTTTGCTCATTTATCCGTGGCTACAGAGATACTTTATCTCCGGTGTTACAATCGGTGCGGTAAAAGGTTAGTTTTTGACGCATGATAAAAATTGGCTATGTCAATTTTTATAGATTAATCCAAAATAGTAAATAAAAATGAGGGGGAACAAACATGGGATTTCGTAAAGCGGTGTCTATTCTGGCGATTAGTACTACTCTTGCTTTAGCACTTTCAGGATGTACCAGCGACAAACCAGCACCATCAGCCTCACCAGCGCCATCAGCTTCTCCAGCACCTACATCTAATACCGCTGAGGACAGCAACGATGCAAGACTAGAAGAGATAGGTCTCAATTCCAATTTGAAATTCAAGGACACTCGTAAGATTACAGTTGAGATTTATGACCGTGGTAATGATGGGGGAACCAAACCAGAGGACAACTTTTATACACAATATATCAAAGACGGAATGCTTCGTGATCACAATGTAGACGTTACTTTTGTTCCTGTTCCACGTTGGACAGAGGGCGAGGTAATTAACAACCTTTTGGCAGGGAATCAAGCGCCGGATATCGGTCTCACCTACTCTTATCCAACAATCCAAACGTACGCCAATATGGGTGGTATCCTTGACCTAGGTCCCATTGTCGAAGCAAACAAAGACCTTCTGCCAGACATGTGGGATTATTTAACCGAAGCAAACATCTATTGGGACAAGGATCCTGACACAGGAACCTTGTGGGCATTGGAATCTCGTTTGAATGTCCTTAACCGTATTAATACTTTCGTGCGCGAGGATTGGTTAAAGAAGCTCAATCTCCAGGCGCCAACAACGTTACAAGAATTTGAAAGTATGCTCATAGCATTTAAAGACAACGCTTCTACACTTTTAGGAAACGATGCCGACAAGATGATTCCTTTTTCAACGAGCTTTGACATCGGCTGGCGTGCAGATCACTTGACTTCGTCATTCGTGCCTAATGAAATGACAGACAAGGACATCTTCACTCTCGGCTTTGATGATCGACATTTCCTTTTTCCGAATTACAAAGAGGGCATAAAAACGTTGAACAAGTGGTATAACGAAGGTCTGATTTGGAAAGATTTCTCGCTTTATCCTGCCGGAGATGTAACGGAGGATAATCTTATGAAAATGGGCTATGTGGGTGCATTTATGCACAACTGGGATTATCCATATCGTAACGGTGACGACAGCATTCATGCAAGCCTTCAGCGGCTTGTTGGCCCAGATGCAGCTTATATTGCTATTGAACCATTTGCCAACGATGCTGGTATTTATAAGAAATTTTTATCAGGTCCTGTTGACCGTAAAATATTTTTCCCAGCTACAAACAAAGAACCAATTGCTTCTCTGTTCTATGTGAATTGGATTTCCAAACTTGAAAATCGTGTATTCTTGCAATTTGGAGAAGAAGGCGTTACTCACGAAGCGTTGCCTGACGGTTCCCTGAAAACAATTGCAACAACAGGCGAAAAAATTATGAATTCTCCAGCAAACATCGACTACACGATTACAAGTAATGGTCTTGACCTTGGCGATCCTGATAAGACAGTCAAGTCAATTGCCAACGGTTATGCTGGTGTTGATGCAAAATATATTGAGATCGCAAGTCAAATTACAACTCATGACGGACTGGTAGGCAAAAATTCCAATGTGGGTGAAATCAAGGCAGAAGACGGGCAAGGTCAAGCACTTAAAGAGAAACGTGATACGATCTTGAACAAGGCTGTTGTGGCATCTGTTGACAAATTTGACTCTGTATATGATTCAGGTATGAAGGATTACCTCGGTTCAGGCGGTCAAGCGATTATCGACGAGCGAATAGCTGCGTGGGAGAAATATCTCGGAAATGAAACAATGCTGAAATAGCATTCTACGAGCAAAAAATTGAAAAAGCCTAGAGGTTTGCGCATGCAAGCCTCTAGGCTTTTTTGTAGAAAAGAATTAGTATGCAGATTCTGAATGATGGTTGGCAGTTATTAAATGGTGTGATAAAATGAAAGTAACGCATATTGATTTTAGTTACTAAATTCAAATGGAGGAGGGGAGAAAAATGGACAGTAATAAAATCAAGGTTGGTATATCTAATAAAGATGGCCAGCTAGGTTTTATGTTTACAAGAGGAGGGCTTCGGGACGGTGCAGGCAGAAAAGGTATAGGTATGACTAAGAAAGTATCATTAACCTTACCGAACGAGTTGTGGGAAAAAGTTGAAAAGCACTGTTCGGATAATAAATTATCCCGTTCAGAGGTTCTACGTAATATTATTGAGTCTTATTATTCATAATAATATACTTCGAGGATAGGTAGGTGAGGTCTGTGCTGATTGATGTAACAAAAGATTCTCTTATTGATGCTTTACAGCACGTCTTAAAGGCTGTATCGGCGAATAGCCCGATACCCATATTAACAGGAATAAACATCCAGGCATCTACAAATGGTTTAATGTTTACAGCAAGTAATACAAGTATGACTATACAATATAGGATTCCTCAGGATAGTAAATCTGTGACCGTACAAAGATATGGCGGTATCGTTGTAGCAGCACGTTATTTTAACGAGATCATTCGTAAACTTAATACAGGAATAGTTACATTTGAAATTAAAGAGCAATTAATTCTTACCATCACGTCAGGGATTTCTCAAATTCGATTATGTGGAATGGACCCTGCGGAATTTCCGTCAATTATTAATACAGAAAATCAAACTCTTCATAAGATTCGAATTAATAACGCTTTATTCAAGTCAACAATTAAACAGGTGGTAATTGCGGCTTCAACATCAGAAACTAGACCGGTATTAACGGGGGTCTCTTTTGAGTATAATGATGGTTCACTCAACCTAATTGCTACGGATGGAATTCGTCTTGCCTCTCGAACTATACATATTGGAAATAATGAAAATATCAGTACAAATGTTATTATCCCAGCAAAAAATCTATTTGAAGTATCAAAAATGTTGAATGATGAAGATGACACAACAGATATTGAAGTGGGCGTTAATCAAATAAGATTCATAACAAATGAACTGCAGGTTGAGTCTGTTCTCATTGAGGGGGCTTTTCCAGCTATAAAAAATGTAATCCCACAATCTTATTTATCTGAAGCAATAGTTAAGACAGCCTGTTTATTGCATGCTGTTGAGCGTGTTTTTGTTTTAGCTGGTGAATGCATAATAAAGTTGGTAGCCACTTCTAGTAAATTAGACTTATTATCCAGAACGGCTGAAATTGGAGATGTTCTAGATGCAGTTCCATTAAAGGAACTGAACGGAGAGGAATTTGTCCTATCACTAAACGGTAAGTTTCTTATTGATATACTTCGGTGTATTGATAGTGAGCATGTCAGATTAAGATTTACAGGAAAGGTAAGTCCAATGGTCATACTTCCAAGTGATACATTATCCTCTACACTGTTCTTAATTACTCCTGTAAGGGCACATAATTGATTGTTTACAATAGATCTAGGACAGGTCATCATTAGGTTAAAAATGACCCTAGATATTTTTAATTTTTAATAATCCGCAAGTGATATAACATGTGCAATGTATTTACAATGCACATGTTATGGGTGAAAATGAATGTAATAAGGTTAAAGGAGTTGATTAAGATGACTAAAACCACCAATTTAAGTATTCGTATGGATAAGGAGCTCAAAGAGCAGGCGGAGCAGTTGTTTTCCGAGCTTGGTATGAACATGACAACAGCTATTAATGTGTTCGTTAAGCAGGCCGTGCGTCAGGGGAAGATACCCTTTGAAATTTCGTTGAATATTCCCAATGCCGAAACCATTGCTGCTATGGAAGAAGCGGATAGAATCAGCAGAGATCCCAACGTAAAAAGCTATTCCGGTGTGGATGAGCTTTTTAAGGAGTTGAACTCCTGATGTACCAAGTGAAAATGACCAGCAAATTCAAAAGAGATTATAAGCTGGCTACTAGTTTATAAGCTAGAGCAGAACATGTTAGTTTTAACTTTAACACGAACGGGCACACACAGTGATTTATTCTAAAGCTGAATTAGCATATAAACTTTTGTGATTTAGCTCTCTTATTTAGGTGATAGATACATCTGCATTGAGCGCTTTTTATGTTTTTTGGAAAAGTAATACTACAAGAAAAAGTCTTTCTTTCGAGAAAGTCTTTTTTGTGCTAAGGAAAGAATGGAAACACAGAATAAGAACGCTTTCCATTGGAATATATGGTAAAATGGTTCAATAGAACCGAGACACCGAGGGGGATCGAACGATGAAAGATCTTATTGGGAAGAAAGTAGAGCATGATATTATAAATAAATATGGTGTTACGATAGTGCCGGCCCAAACCATCCTTAATCATGAAGCTATAAAGCTCTTAATTAGTCATGGGATGGATATGAATGAAATTAATGCAGCTATCACCAAATTTGGTGTGAATGTCATTGTTGAACCCAGTCAAACGATTCAACAGACGGTTTCTAAATCGAAGGAGTTATTTGAATCCATAATCAGATCTCGTAAAGTACCTTTGATGGAAATTCGTAAAGCAATCCTTCCTTCAATTCTGGATATCTCAAGAAATACGAATATTTTTGAATTGTTTGAAGTAGTTAAAGCGAAGGATGATTATACATACGAACATAATATAGGTGTTGGAATATTATCCACACTTATTGGTAGATGGATGAAATTAGACGAAGCTGAACTTGCAATTCTATC
This sequence comes from Paenibacillus sp. Y859, assembly GCF_056786405.1. Lineage (NCBI taxonomy): Bacteria > Bacillati > Bacillota > Bacilli > Caryophanales > Paenibacillaceae > Paenibacillus > Paenibacillus sp. Y859. The sequence goes on from NZ_JBXCIZ010000012.1 coordinate 21,012, forward strand.
TTTAGCGGCGACTTTACATGATGTTGGCAAAGTGAATATTCCGGTTGAGATTCTAAATAAACCTGGAAAATTAACGGATGCAGAATTTGAAATAGTGAAAAAGCATACGATCTTTGGATATGAAATATTGAAAGAGACAACGGGATTGAGCCCTAAAATAGCTCGTGTCGCCCTGCAACATCATGAACGCGAAGATGGAAGGGGATATCCGTTAGGTATAAAGAAGGGGAATATTGACTTGCTAAGCTCGATTGTTGCCGTTGCAGATGTGTTTCATGCGATGTCTTCCAAGCGACCATATCACGAACCGATACCATTCCATGAAATCGTCAGTCAGATGGGACACGGGCAGTTCGGTGAACTGAATCCACAGATCGTATCGTTATTTCTTGAAAATATGATGAAAAGAACAATAGGAAAACAAGTGATTTTAACTGATGGGAGAATGGGAGAGGTCGTCCTATTAAACCCTCATAGAATAGAAACACCGTTAATCAAAATAGTAGATGATTTCGTAGATTTAAGTAAAGAAGAAGGTTTACGTATTAGAGAGATCATTGCTTAGTTATGGAACGTATATTGTGTGAAGCTGGTTAGCTAATAGGGTGGAGTGAGAATATGTCATCAATTAAAGATGTTGCCAAACATGCAGGAGTGTCTGTTGCCACAGTGTCTAGAGTGTTAAACGACAAAGGATATGTGAGTGGAAAGACGAGGGAAAAGGTAGAACTATCGATCAAGGAATTGGATTACACACCGAATGAAATAGCAAGAACGTTGTTTAATAAACAATCCAAAACGATTGGCTTAATTGTTCCAGATATTATGAATCCGTTTTTTCCTGAATTAGCCAGAGCCGTTGAAGATACGGCGACTAAGATGGGCTATAATGTTATTTTGTGTAATTCTGATGGGAATATAGAGAAGGAACAGCGATACTTGGACGTACTATTACAAAAGTATGTAAATGGGATTATTGTTTCTTCGAATACTTTAAATGCGGCTCAGATTGAAAAACTTCAAATTCCGGTAGTCAGCATTGACCGAGAAATTAGTAAAGGTTTACCGACCATTGTAGTGGAGAATAGAAAAGGGGCGATGATGGCTACACAGTTTTTGAAAAGTAAAGGCTGTGCAACAATTGCCCATATTAGAGGTCCTCATGCGATTGTCAACGCAAAGGAGCGCTATGAAGGGTACAAAGAAGTGGTGGGTAAGGAAACATGGTTTAAAGAAAGCTATATTGCGAATGGCAACTATGATATGCAAACTTCCATTGAAGCGACACTTGAGCTGTTGGACGTACACCCTGAAATTGACGGTATATTTGCGGCGAATGATATTATGGCAATTGGTGCCATGAAAGCTGTGTATCAGATTGGAAAAAGGGTTCCTGAGGATGTTGCTATTATTGGGTTTGACGGAATCAATTTATCCAAAGCAACGATTCCAGAACTAACGACTATTGTGCAGCCCATTTATGAGTTGGGGGAAGCAGCAACAGCTATGCTAGTTCAAATAATGGAGCAACAATCAATTGAGGAACCCTATCGTATATTGGACGTTAAACTTGTTGAAAGGCATTCAACGTGAGCTGTATGGAAATGCGTCTCATACAGCTTGAGATTCTGTTATCATGAAGGAAATAAACAGGATCGTAACTATGGGAAAAGGAAGTCATATGATGAAGACGATTACGATTTATGATATAGCAAAGGAAGCGAATGTTTCTGTATCGACAGTTTCTCGCGTACTGAATGATACTGCACCTGTGAAAGCGAGTACTAGGGAAACGATATTGAAAGCGATAGAAAAGCATCAGTTCCAGCCGAATGCATTGGCTAGAAGTCTTCTAAAGAAAGAAACCGGAACGATTGCAATGATTCTACCGGATATCACTAATCCATTCTTTCCAGAGGTATTCTGGGGTGCAGAGAATGTCGCAAGAAGCAAAGGGTATACTTTCTTTCTATGTAATACAGCGGGGGATTACGGACGTGAATCAGAGTATTTGTCGATTCTTCGTGAAAAAAGGGTGGATGGAATCATCTTTCTGGGAGGTAGAATAAATCTATCCAATTGTCCGCCAGAACTGTCTCAGGAAGTTATTGAAATGGCACGAAGAGTTCCTATAGTGCTTGTTAATGGTAACTTACCTAAGAGTGGTCTACATCGGGTTTATACAGATGAGGCAGAGGGTGCAGCGATTGCGACCCAACATCTCATTGATCTGGGACATAAGGATATTGGATTTATCGGCGGAATGGATGATACATCAACTACGCTAGTGAAGATAAAGGCAGTTAAGAAAAAGATGAAGGAATATGGGCTTGATCTTCGCAAGGAATGGTTACACTCCGGTGAGTTTTCAGTACAAGGTGGAAGAGACCTAATGAATAAGATGCTGGATCAAGAGCGAAGACCCACTGCCGTATTATGTGTAAATGACTTCACGGCAATTGGAGCGATCAAAGCTACCATTGAACATGGACTTCGGATTCCTGAGGATATCTCCATTGTAGGGTTCGATGACTCTCCGTTGTCTACCGCTGTTATTCCTGAATTGACAACAGTTTCCCAGAATACAAATCAATTGGGTGAGCTGGCAGTAGAGATGCTAGATCAGATGATTAACGGTGAGAATCCCAAGAAACAAATTGTCCTGAAGCCGCATCTAGTTGTGAGGAAAAGCACAATTTCAATAAAATAGAAAAAGGTTAGAAGAGTATTGACAGGTAAAATAGATAGGAATATAATAAACTTACGATTAATGAAAGCCCTTTCATTGGTTGCGGATTAGATGGATCTACACCCGGGTTGTGAGACGGGTATTTTTTAATCGCATTATGAAACCGATTTCATGAAATGGGTTTCATAATGGCTGCAGGGAAAATCAAACTCTAAATCGAAAAGGGAGGGTACAAGAAATGAAACAGAAAATGGGTATTCTTATCGTACTAATGCTTCTAGTTATTGGTGTTATCGCAGGATGTAGTGGCAATAAAGATAATTCAGTAAGCAACACAGGTAATGGGGATGGAAAGATAGATCCTAACAAGAAGGTGAACTTACAACTAACGATGTGGGGATCCGAGGAAGATAAGAAGGTTATGTTGCAGCGTTTGGATATTGTGAAGAAAACCCATCCCAATATAACAGTGGATGTGCTACTTGTAGCTGGTGATTATGATCAGAAGGTACAGACAATGATTGCTGGTGGTACCCCCCCTGATATTATGATGATTGCTGAGAACTACCAGGTATATGCAAGTAAAAACCAAATTATTTCTCTAGATGATTTGATTGCTGCCAACAATGTAGATATGAAAGAAAAGTATTCTGAAGATATCGGTAGCATCATGAGTTACGATGGCAAGTACTATGGCATGATCGATCGTGCAGGTGCCATGGTTGTATTCTATAACAAAGATATGTTTGATAAAGCTGGGGTTGCCTACCCATCCAAGGATTGGACGCAGAAGGAGATGCTTGACGCAGCTCAGAAACTGACAATAAAGGAAGGAAACAAGACGGTGCAGTGGGGTTACTATCCTGGTTCTTGGTGGCCACAGTGGATGCAGTTGGCATATCAGAATGGTGGTTCACTCTTCGATGAGAATGGCAAACCAACCTTTGATACCCCAGAGGTTCGTGATGCGCTACAGCTCTTAAATGATATGAGCTTCAAGTATGGCACTTCTCCAACACCTGTTGAGATTGCCGATATGGGCAATATTGGGGCAGATCCATTGTTTGCACAAGGGCAGATTGCCATGGAAACAACAGGATTCTGGAATATCGGTTCCTTGTCTAAGGTTGAAGGAATTAACTGGGATATATCACCAGTGTGGGGCGAGACAAATGCGTTCTTCAATGGGTTGACGATTGTGAAGGATTCCAAGCATCATGAAGAAGCATTTAATGTTATTGAAGCTCTGACTACATTGGAAGCCCAAATCCCAATTGTTGAGAGTGGACAGGATGCTCCAGCGACAAAGGCTGCATTGACAAGTGATCAATTTATTAATGCAGAGTATGGCGGTAAAAAGATTAATATGAGTGCATTCAGTAATTCCAAAATTTATAAACAACCACTTAATCCGAAATGGAATGAAATGATGAAAGTTATTGATGATAAGTTAGGAGTCTATTTCACTGATAAAGTAACACTTGACGAAACGGTGAAGAGCATTCAAAAGGGTCTAGATAACCTGTACAAATAGATTGCTGATTCTGATAATCAATAAATCTTTATTGTGGTGTGGGATTAGCTGTCTAGAGCTGGTCCCTATCTTTGTACATATTTAGGATATTCTTATAAGTATTACAGAATACGTGGAGGTGTTTAGATGAAGAAAAGAGATGGGTTGTGGTTCTATGCATTCATTTCCCCTTGGTTGATTGGTTTTCTCAGTTTGACATTGGGACCAATTCTATTCTCCATATATATGAGTTTTACAGATTGGGATCTATTTCAATCGCCTAATTTTATAGGCTTAGGGAATTACAATAATCTATTGACCAATGACCCGATCTTCTGGAAGTCGATAGGTAATACATTTTTCTATGCACTGATCGCAGTTCCTTTAGGTATGTCAATCTCACTATGGATCGCGTACTTCCTTAATAAGAAGCTAAAAGGGATTACCTTTTTCAGAGTGTTGTACTATTTGCCATCTGTCGTTCCTGTTGTGGCTACTTCACTTCTATTCGTCCAATTGTTCGCACCGACACAAGGCATAATTAATCAAATGTTGGGTCTGGTCGGTATTGAGGGGCCGCATTGGTTGCTTGATAGCAATTGGGTTAAACCAGCCTTAATCCTTATGTCTTTATGGGGAGTTGGAGGAGGAGTCGTACTGTTGTTGGCTGGAATGAAGGGGATTCCACCAGAATTGTATGAGTCAGCCTCTATTGATGGAGCAACAAGCAGACAAAGTTTTTTTAGCATTACATTTCCGATGCTAACACCTGTTATCTTCTTTAATTTGGTTACGGGTATTATCGGTGCGCTTCAGACGTTCGCACAGGTCTTTATTATGACTTCCGGAGGGCCAGATAATGCCAGCCAAATGGTTGTTCCATATCTATTTCAGAACGCCTTCCGTTTCTATAAAATGGGTTATGCCTCTGCAATAGCATGGATATTATTCATTATCATCATGCTGATGACACTTGTTGTTTTTCGTTCGTCGTCATTATGGGTGCACTACGAGGAGGGGAAAGAGAATGGCTAGATTATCCCTACAAGAGAAGGTTGTATCCTATCTGATATTGTGCTTGGTGGGCATCTTGTTATTGGTACCTTTTGTCTACATGCTATCCATTGCGTTTGCGAGTGATGCTACGACTGTGAAGGCAGCTTTTACGTTCATTCCGCTTGAGCTAACTCTTGGAAACATATCTAAAGTATTTACTGATTATCATATGGGTACGTATTTGAAGAATAGCATTATTATTACGTTGTGGACGGTTGTTGGATCTGTTGTTTCAGCATCTATCGTATCCTACGGGTTTGCTCGTCTGAAGGCTAAAGGAAGTGGTATCTTATTTGTTATTTTGCTCAGTACGATGATGATTCCAGGTGAAGTGACTATGGTGCCACAATTTATCATATTCAGAGAACTAGGTTGGGTTAATACGTTCTTGCCGCTCATTGTACCTAGTTTCTTCGCGGGGGCGTTCAACGTGTTTCTAATCCGTCAGTTCGTGATGGCAATTCCCAAATCACTTGATGAAGCTGCGATGATTGACGGAATGGGGCATATCGGCATTTATTCTAAAATTATTGTACCGATGACATTTCCTATTCTATCTGCAATTGCTATTTTCTCCTTTTCCTATAACTGGGGTAACTTCATGGGACCGCTAATCTATATTAATGATCCTGAGAAGACACCGTTGGCGCTCGGAGTGCAACTGATAAGCACTGCAAGTGGCGGGCAAGTTCCACCGTGGAACATAGTAATGATTGCTTCGCTGTTCCTGACTATTCCAATGCTGTTGGTATACATGTTTGGCCAACGATTCATATATGAGGCGAACATTAGCGGTGGGAGTGCTGGTATAAAATAGACGTAGTTATGAAGGCTATAGCTATTGAACGTAGCTGTGTGGGAGATGAGATGAGATGGGAAGACGTCTTCGATGGGGAATGATATTTGGCGCAATAGTTATTATGACTGGAATATTAGGAGGGATTATAATGAATCGAACAGAGCAGACGAAGAATTTATTAGAGCCACTGCTGCTAGATACCTCAGCAATTCAAGTGCAACCTAACGATGGATATGATGGTTTTGAGGGTTGGGGCACTTCACTCGCATGGTGGGGACATATATTAGGGCAGTGGACAGACCAAGAGAAACTAAATGAGGTTATGGATCTAGTATTTGATCCTGATCAGGGTCTTGGGTTCAATATCGTTCGTTACAATATAGGGGGAGGGGAGAATCCGGATATTGAGAACAATACACTACGTCCTGGCGGCGATGTTCCCGGATTTCAACCTACTGAAGGACAATGGGATTGGGATGCTGATCAAGGTCAACGGACAGTTCTATTAGCTGCAATACAACGCGGAGTTACGATTGCTGAGGCGTTTTCAAATTCGCCACCGTACTGGATGACTAATAGTGGATCAGTCACTGGAGCAGTTGATGGCGGGAACAATCTAAAGGACGAGTATTATGACAGCTTCGCTGATTATTTAACGGAGGTTGTTAAGCAATATAAAGAACGGTGGGGAGTGACGTTTAGGACGTTGAACCCACTTAATGAGCCTGCCTCGAACTGGTGGAAGATGGGCAACATTCAAGAAGGTAGCCATTTCAGCGTCGATAAACAGATGGAGATCATCGGGAAGGTAGCTCAATCATTACAATCTAAAGGTCTTGGCGATACAACTATAAGCGGTCCAGACGAGAATAGTGTAGATGAAGTGCTTGAGATGTTGTATGGCTATGATGAAGCAACGATGAACCATATCGCTCAGATTAATACTCATACTTACAATGGAATGAAGCTTGATGAACTTCGTGAATTGGCGAAAGACGGTGGACATCGGCTGTGGATGTCTGAATATGGGACTGGCGGCAGTGAAGCTCATAACCATGAGGATATGACTAGCGTCATGGAGCTTGCTGAGCGTATTACTTTTGATTTACGTATGCTTCAACCAACAGCATGGATTTATTGGCAAGCCGTGGAAGATGAGAGTGCAAATAATAATTGGGGCTTTATCCACTCTGATTTCTTAGGTGAAGAAACCTATGAAATAACGAAACAATATTATGGAATGGCTAACTATAGTCGATTTATTCATCCAGGAAGTCGTATTATACGGAGTGATGATGGTCGTACGGTAGCAGCATATGATGGCGAGAGAGAAGAGCTAACTATAGTCGTACGGAATGAGCAGTCTGACAAGGAAATCGTTTACGATTTAACATCGTTTGAGTTCGGTAGCACAATAGCAGAGGTCTATCGAACATCATTGACTGAGAACTTAAATAAGTCAGAGTTACCAATCTTTAGCAACGCATTCAAGATGACGGTTGAACATCAATCAATAACAACAATAGTGATCTCCGATATTCGCATAAAGGAGTAAGACAAACAAGGAGTGTAGAGAATGCATAATATTGATAACTTCATTACTTCACATCACAGTGATACTACAGTAGGATATGACTCGAAGAGTTACAGAATCGATGGGCAGCAGGTCTTTCTGAATAGCGCAGCTATACATTACTTCCGTATGCCGAGGGAAGAATGGCGTGAGGTACTAGTTAAGGCGAAGTTGGCAGGCATGAACTGTGTCGATACGTATTTTGCGTGGAACGTCCATGAGCCTGAAGAGGGCAACTGGACATTCGAAGGAGACAATGATTGTGGAGCCTTTCTAGATTTATGCGCGGAGTTGGGACTGTGGGTTATCGCTCGTCCGGGGCCCTATATTTGTGCGGAATGGGATTTCGGCGGGTTCCCTTGGTGGTTGAATAACAAAAAGAATGTAGTATTTCGGAGCCATAACAAGCCGTATCTAGAATATGTGGATCGATATTTTGATGCTCTCATTCCCATAATTCGACAACGTCAAGTTAAGAATGGTGGGACAGTAATACTTGTACAAGTAGAGAATGAATATGGCTATTTAGCTGATGATGAAGCTGCTTCCGATTATATGTCGCATTTGAGAGACGGATTGATTAATCGCGGTATAGAGGTACCACTAATCACCTGCGTAGGCGGGGTGGAAGGGACGATTGAAGGTGCGAACTTCTGGTCGAATGCTGATCAGCATTATGAGAATTTATGCAATAAACAACCTGATACACCGAAAATGGTAACTGAATTCTGGACAGGCTGGTTCGAGCATTGGGGCGCCATGTCTGCAACACAGAAGACAGCAGCGCTATATGAGAAAAGAACGTTGGAAGTTCTCCGTGCTGGATATAGTGGAATCAGCCATTACATGTTCTTTGGCGGAACGAACTTTGGTAACTATGGGGGAAGAACGGTAGGGGCGAGTGATATCTTCATGGTGACATCCTACGATTACGATGCCCCCCTGAACGAATATGGGAGGGTTACAGGGAAATACATGGTTTCCAAAAAACTATCCTACTTTATTAAAGCAGTTGAGGGCCTGCTTCTGAATTCAAAGGTGGATGAAGACCTAAATTGTGCAATCAACGTAGGTAATGGTTTCACAGCACGTAATAGAGTACTGGGTAACCAGCGAATCTGGTTTGTTGAGAGTGGGAAAGAAGAGAGGGAGACTACATTCCTTACATTAGCTAGCGGAAATACAATACCGGTTACGGTTCAGCCGGGTTCCATTACACCCGTTCTTGAAAGAATGGAGGTTGTACCAAACGTTCTATTAACATGTAATACTTATCTTCTCTGCAATGAAGAGATAGACGGAATTCATACCTTGATTATAGCTGCTGGTAACGGTCAACGATCATGGGTGGAAATGGAGTCTGAGCAACCGATTCAACTCGTAGGTCATAAAACACAGCTGATGGAACTAAGTGCGGACGGAAAAAGAATAATATTTGATAGCTATCACTTCCAAGAGACCCAAGTCATCTCTTTAGCAATCGGTGGCAAGCCTATTCAACTTATCATTGTGAATGGAGACATGGCAGATCATACATGGCGTGTAGAAGATCACGCTGGTATTCGTTGGGCACTTGGTTATTCAGATATGGATATTTCAGCCGACGGATCCATTAAGGTTGCCTTGAACAAGGTTGGCAATGAGGTCATTCATTTGGGCCAATGGGCTACGGATGGGACAGTGGCGACAGGGGTCTCACCGTACGTACATCTCGTTACGCCAGAGTTACAATTGCTGAAATCATCAGCTGCCGTATTAACATCTCCATTGGGAGGTTTAAGTACAGCAACACCGATGGGATTCTCTGAGATAGAGCAACCGTTCGGCTATATTCTGTATACTTGCAATTTGGAACAGGGTGATGATGGAGAAAGAATGGTAGTCATTCCAGCGGTACAAGACACCTTCAGAGTCTATGTTAATGGAAAGGAACAGCAATTGATTCGTCAAGTGGGTGCAGCTTGCGTACGCTTAAAGCTTGAACCCAATCAGACGAATTGTTTACAGTTACTTGTGCAGAACATGGGTCGATTGAACTTTTCTCCTTTTCTAGGTGAAATGAAAGGAATCACAGGCCCCGTATTCCTTGATGGAAATGCTATTGATCTGCGTGAACAGTGGCAATGTGGGAACGCAAATATTCATTTGGGACAAGTATGCCAGTTAGAACAGGACACGACGATACAGCGAACATTTACACTTAAGGATCAAGACAGAGCCATTGTAGTGGGAGCAACGATCAATAAATTGAGAATTAACGGAAACTTGATCACATCTTCAGGTTATGCAGATGGGGATTCCTTCCAGACGCTGGATATATCTTCTTACATTCGTGAGGGTGTAAACGAGATCGAAATGGCTTATGTTAAATCACCGCTGGATCGTTTGGAGCTCATCACCTATCATTCAAGAAATGAATTGAATGGTTGGAATATGCAGGATGTAGATTCGCTGGAGCGTATCGAGGTTCCAAGTGAAGAAATCTTAGGGGTACCCGCTTGGCATACCTTACAATTTGCAAGACCTAAGTTGCAAGAAGATGTTCATGCTAAGCTAAAGCTTCGATTGACCGGGATGAGTAAGGGATTCATAAAGTTGAATGGGATCGCTTTAGGTCGCTACTGGCAGATCGGACCACAAGAGGATTATAAAATTCCACTGGCGTGGCTACAAGATATAAATGAGATTGAATTGTTTGATGAAGAGGGTGAAAAACCTTCAAGAGTACGATTGGTATATGATCTTCAGTCTAGTGAAAGATGGATATCAATCTGATTGAGATTCTAGAAAAGCCATATGCGGACAATCGGAATTCCGTAAGTTGACCAATGAAACAACTTCATCAAGATGAGAGAGTTGGGACCCGCTAATGTAGACACTTATAAAAAAGTGTCTACATTAGCGGGTTTTATTTGGAGGACATGTTAACCCATGATATCATTAGCTAGATTAGCAAATAATATGAGTGAAGTAGGTATAATTGGATGACAGAACCCGATGAACAGATTTACCGTTTCAGTGAGTCTCCGATTTGGGAGCTACAAAGAGACTATTACGAGGAGCAAGGGCTTAAGGCTTGGCAGAGTGGGGAAGTACCACTGTACATAACGAATAATCCAATGATTGCTAGAGCCTATGCGGACATCATATTTGGATTTCTGCAAGATCGATCTGGATTAGGTCAACCATCCGAGCCAGTTACAATACTTGAACTTGGAGCGGGTTCGGGGCGATTAGCGTTCCATGTACTTAAGGAACTATGTGAGCTAATAGACTTTGCGGGCATAACACTTCCGCCTTTTCGCTATTGTATGAGTGATTTTGCCATCAAAAATATCGCATACTGGCAGCAGCATTCAAGTTTGGCTCCCTTTGTAGATCAGGGAATTCTGGATTTCGCACATTTTGATGCTGTACATGATACAGAACTACACTTAACGGAGTCTAAGATCGTGATACGTCCAGGTGACTTGCAGCAACCGCTATTTGTAGTCGCGAATTATTTTTTTGACAGTATCCCACAAGAACTGCTCTATGTTGGTGAGAATAATATTTATGAGTGCAGGGTTTCTCTACGCTTCCCGGATGAAGCTGTAGACCTTAACCCATCGAATATGCTTGAGAAGGTCACTCCTGAGTATCATTACCATAGAGCGGCTGAATATGAACAAGAATTGTATCCGTACCATGATGTGATTAAGCTGTATACAGATAAACTAGAGGATTCGCATATCCTCTTTCCGACTATGGGGTTGACCTGCTTAGAACGACTTAGTCTCTTATCTAAAGAGGGTTTCCTATTGCTCACAGCGGATAAGGGTGACCATCGTTTAGAGAACTGGGAATTTGCCGAGCCACCTAGCATTATTCATCATGGAAGCTTCTCATTAACTGCGAATTATCATGCGATCCAAACCTTTTTTGAGCAAAAGGGAGCACAATCCTTCTTCACCAAGCATCACTATAAGAACTTAAATGTTGGCTGTATTCTGATGATTTCAGATCCAGAGAGCTATAGTCACACCCGTCTAGCTTATCGGAGATTCGTAGACCGTTTTGGACCAGATGATTTCTTTACTATGAAAGAATGGTTTGATGAGCATGTAGACCAAATGGAACTACGGCAAATTCTATCCTTTTGGCGATTGGGTGGTTATGATGCCCAAATGTTCATACAAAGCGCTAAACGCATCTCGGATCTGCTTCCCTTTAGTGCTGATGAAGAAATGGAAGATATTCAGATAGGGATGGACTTCATGTGGACAGGGTATTATCCCATGGAGGAGCAGCATGACTTAGCACTAATCTGTGGCATGCTGCTGTTTGAAATGGATTTGTACGAGGAAGCGTTGGTATGCTACGAACGATCATTGAATCTTGATGTGGCTGACAGCACGGCGCTGTATAATATGGCGATTTGCTACTCTGAATCGGATATGGAAGAATCTGCACGCCATTATGCTCAAAGAGCCTTAGCTATGGAACCAGAGCATGAAGGAGCTTTGTCGCTTTTGTCCGTATTATAAACCAAATGTAACGTTAATTTGCACGATTTCCGCGCGACTACCTATGCGAATGGGAGGACCCCAAAAGCCGAATCCAGAAGTTACGATAGAGTGAAGTTGTTCCTTCTGGAGATATCCCCAATCGTTCTCAAATAAGAGTTGCGTAATCAGGTGCGCCGGAGCGATCTGTCCGCGATGGGTATGGCCTGAGACGATAAGATCGATTCCGTGCTGCTGTGCGATATCTAAGTCTTTCGGTTGATGATCTAACAGGATCACTGGTTTCGATAGATCGACACTTTTCATAATGTCAGAAAGTTCGATTCTCGCTGCATCACTGTGGTCTTTTCTACCAATAAGTGTGAAACGGTCATCTATCGTTATCGATTCGTCATATAATACGTGAACATTGCTTTGTTCAAGGATATCAATGAGTTCAGCCATCGTACCTTTATATTTGTCATGATTGCCTAATGAGGCATATACCCCGTAAGGAGCATCTATTTTAGCTAGAATAGGTCCAATTCCTTGGTTTACATACTGCTCGACTTGATCGTCGAACACATCTCCTGGAAATAATACAATATCCGGATTTAACGCATTAATCTCCTCTACCAATCGAGTTGCATGATTCTTGCCAGAGAGAACACTGAAATGCATATCGGAAGCCATCACAATCTTCAAAGGTTCAGAGGACGGAGCACTTTTGGTAATGTTGATATCATAGGTACGGACAATAGGGCTGAATGCATTAAATGTCCCATATAATAGTAACGAGATCAGTATAATCAACGTGATGAACCCAGACCATTTCTGAATATAATGCCTAGGGAGCACAGTCAGTCGCAATAACCAAACAGTGAGATGCACTAGCGGCAGTAGTAGCAATAGCAAACTAAATAAAGCTAGCCAATAGGAACCAATGACACTGATATACACATTATTAATTACTCTCGCTAGAATAAATGAAGTAGATAGAAAAATAAGTGTGAAAATATACAGCACCTTGAATTTGAGTGAAAGTGTCGGCTTCATCCATTTCCAACCACTCCACCCAATGTGAAACACGAGAAAACCATATAACAAGATGAAGACTAACCCTATAAGAATGAACATAATAATCCCCTTTCACCCTCTATTATACCAAAGAGCGCTGTCGAAGGAGAGCGTGTGTTAAAAGCGTAGCGATAGATATGCAATTTCTCGTTCAGCAGATAATTCTTATTGCTTAATGTAGAAGAGTGGATTATTATATAATCAATCACTTATATAATCGAATGATTATGTACCATATGAAAGGAGGGATGGATATGCTTGTTGAGATTGCGGACGACATGAAGCTTTTAGGTGACAAAACGCGCCTAGTGATGCTGTCTTTATTGAAAGAACGGGAATGGTGTGTTTGTGAATTTGTTGAAATATTTGATATTTCACAACCTGGCATTAGCCAGCATTTAAGAAAGTTGAAAGACCAAGGTCTAGTTGAGGAAGATAAACGGGGACAGTGGGTGTATTATTCATTAAGTGTGAATGACAAGCCTTATATTCAAGCGGTTCTCGACCATATGCCTGATTCAAGAACGATATTAGCTCTTTTAAATAAAGAATTGATCATAACAGATTGTAAATAGGTGGAGGTTAGAGGAGTGGCATCTGTATTTATAGCCAGTATTATTTTTATAGTAACATTAGTATTTGTAATTTGGCAGCCTAGAAACGTATCTATTGGATGGTCCGCTTGCGGCGGGGCGATACTGGCATTGCTTGTTGGGGTAGTAAGCTTTAGCGATGTAGTGGACGTAACATTAATCGTGTGGAACGCTACGTTGGCCTTTGTTGCTATCATCTTAATTTCTTTAATATTAGACCGAATTGGATTATTCGAATGGGCTGCCTTACATATGGCCAGGGCTGCACGTGGGAATGGAGTTCGCATGTTCGTCTATGTGACGATCCTTGGGGCGATCGTGGCTGCATTCTTCGCTAATGACGGTGCAGCATTAATTCTGACCCCAATTGTACTTGCGATGGTGCGAGCGCTGAAATTCGATGAAAAGAAAGTGTTTCCGTTTATTATTGCCAGCGGTTTTATTGCAGATACGACCTCATTGCCACTCGTTGTTAGTAACTTGGTCAATATTGTTTCTGCTGATTTCTTCGGGATCACCTTTATGGAATATGCAGGAGTCATGATTGTGCCAACGCTATTCTCTTTGGTTGCCAGCATCTTAGTTCTATATTTCTTCTTCCGTCGAAGTATTCCAAAGCATTTCGATGCTACACAGCTTAAGAATCCCGTGGACGCCATTAAAGACATAAGGATGTTTCGCTTGTCTTGGTTAGTTCTAGCTGTACTTCTTATCGGGTACTTTGTCAGCGGATTTGTGAATATACCAGTTTCCTTTGTAGCAGGGATCATAGCGATCTTCTTCTTACTGATGGCAAGAAGAAGCCCTTATGTACAGACAAAGGAAGTGATTAAAAGTGCTCCATGGGCGATTGTCTTCTTCTCCATCGGGATGTATGTCGTCGTATATGGGCTGCGAAATGCAGGACTGACCGATTTGTTGGCAGATGTCATACAGATCGTTGCGGACCAAGGGTTATTCGCAGCGACGATGGGGATGGGCTTCATTGCAGCATTTATTTCGTCGGTCATGAATAATATGCCTACGGTGATGATTGATGCTCTTGCGATTGATGCAACGAACACAAGTGGCGTGATTAGGGAAGCCCTGATCTATGCGAATGTCATTGGTTCCGATTTAGGACCGAAGATTACCCCAATAGGTTCATTGGCAACCCTGTTATGGCTTCATGTGTTGGCCACAAAGAACGTGAAGATATCCTGGGGCACGTATTTCAAAACCGGGATTATATTGACAATTCCAACACTATTTATTACTCTTTTGGGTCTGTATCTGTGGTTACTTGTAGTTTAATTTAAATGAGGGACTGTCAAGCCAAGTTTGGTTGCATTTGGCTTAACAATCCGTTATCAATAAAGGGGACATTATAATGGAAAAGAAAACACTTTACTTCTTATGCACCGGCAACTCTTGCCGAAGTCAGATGGCGGAAGGGTGGGCGAAGAAATATTTAAGCGATAACTGGAATATTTACAGCGCTGGTATTGAAGCACATGGTCTAAATCCAAAAGCTGTCCAAGCGATGAACGAAGTAGGCATTGATATCACTGAGCAAACTTCGGATATTATCGATCCATATCTGCTCAATCATGCTGATTTGGTCGTAACCTTGTGCGGTGATGCCGCAGACAAATGCCCGATGACACCTCCGAAGGTGAAACGTGAACATTGGGGATTTGATGATCCAGCAAAAGCACAAGGTACGGATGAAGATAAATGGGTCGTATTCCAACAAGTGCGAGATCAGGTTGGAGAAAGAATTAAACAGTTTTCTGAGACGGGTGTATAGGAACGTGTCAATGACTGAATAAAAGTTGAATGATAACTCCACCTAAAGCTCCTGAAATTACAACGAGCCAAGGTGGAGTTTTCCAATATACAAGCATCATAAAAAGAATGGCTGCAAGTGCGAAATCGATGGGTGCAAGTATCGTGCTTGTCCAGATGGGATTATAAAAGGCAGCAACCAAAATTCCGACCACAGCAGCGTTGACGCCCATGAGTGCACTTTGAACTTTCGGTATTTTACGGATTGAATCCCAGAAAGGTAAAGTACCTACGACGAGTAGAAATGAGGGAAGAAATATTCCGATCGTAGCGATTATAGCTCCTTGCCATCCATTCATCCTTGTCCCCAAGTAGGATGCGAAGGTAAATAAAGGTCCCGGAACAGCTTGAGTGGCTCCATAACCCGTAAGGAAATCTTCTTGTGATAACCAACCAATGGGAACTAGTTCTCTCTCGAGAAGTGGTAGAACAACATGCCCTCCTCCAAAGACGAGCGAGCCAGATCTGTAAAAGCTATCAAACATAGCAACCCAATGGGATGATGTTAACCCTCTAAGTATAGGTAGAAATAGCAATAATCCCAAAAATAATAGTAGACAAACTACAGCAACATATCGCTTTATAGGTACCGTAATGTCAGGCAATTGAGGAATGACTTTATTTCTGAACAGTAAGAAGCCCAGAATACCGGCAAGAATGATAATGGTCACTTGACTTAGAGAAGTTTGCCATAACAAAGCGACACATGCAGATAGTACAGCAATAGTTGCCCTAGTCACATCAGGTGCGAGTTTTTGTCCCATACTGAGTATGGCTTGCAGCACAATAGCTACTGCTACTATTTTCAGTCCGTGAATCCATCCGGCATTTCCAAGATCAACTCCCTGCAGTAGAAGAGCAAAAAGAATGAGTGCGATAACAGAGGGGAGAGTAAAACCAATCCAAGCAACAATTCCTCCCAATAGTCCAGCGCGCATCACACCAATTCCTATTCCGACTTGACTACTCGCAGGACCAGGCAAGAACTGACATAGGGCAACTAAATCGGCATAACTTCTTTCATCCATCCATTTCCTTCGCGTAATATATTCGTTATGAAAATAACCAAGATGAGCAACTGGTCCCCCAAATGAGGTTAAGCCAAGTTTAGTGGAAACCAACGCAATTTCTATCAAACATTTCAGCTTGTTAGGTTGTGCTAGGTCATGAGTTGAAGCATCTTTCATATGATCAAACACCTGCCGTCTCATAAAAAAATGTATTAAAAAGAACAATCTCCATTAGCCTAACATAATGGAGATCGCTCAAGATACATGATTTATGTTAAATCAGAAGTGACTATTGGTTAAATGAAATCAAGGATTAAGTTATTGACCATGAACGGAAAGAATAATAAAAGCACTATAAAACATAGCATAGAAGAATCCAACAGAGACGAAGATAAGGAATATTTGGCTTTCACGTTTACTTTTTGGGGTGATCATATAAAGTCATCTCCTTTTTATTGAAATGATATTTGTGAACATTGTGTGACTTTATCTAATTATTGAACATTCTGTGACGGAAAACCAATATGTATTTTAGATCAATTGAAAGCGATACCATCATAATTTAGGAAATGGATTTTTCGATTTGTATTTTCCAGGTCTATTACTTCGAACACGTTTTTCACATTTACCTTTAATGAAGGCAAAGGGAAAAGTAACAACAGTTCCCGTTCGCTTCGTAAAATCAGGGAAGTTGAGTGCTTGTGTAGATGTTGCACTATCCATTCCTACAAGAAATAGCTTGTTAAGTCCGTGTTATGCAACGGTTGGTGTCCTTCTGGGATACGTTAACACATATCGCGTTGGTGAACGTTTTAAGAAAGTTGGTGAAACAACAGGGTTGGTTAGGGGGATTGTAGATTCGGTGAACACGGATGTACAAGTCGATTACGGGGAGGAGCTAGGGATTCTCAACTATGTCAATCAGACGGTCATCAGAGGAAGTAATCCAGTCTCCCTGCCAGGGGACTCGGAGGCTGTCTGGTTGAGAGAGGCAGATCATTATGCTGCAGCAGTGAACTTTGCAGGTACCTCTAATGGTAGTATCTCAATTGCTTTTCCTGTGAATTGGGCTATGCGGATATTCGGTACCGGCGTTGCTCACGACGCGGGAGCTTGCAACGTTGAGAATTGTACAGGTTAGAAATAAGAAGTGAATTTAGACAGACCTAGCTGATTAGGCTAGGTCTTTTAAGTACGCTTACGACATATCTTCTAAGTCAGTTGGACAGATGGAGTTAGGGGACCTATACTAATAAGATTGCAATAGGAGGAAATCTAAAGGGAGTTAGCTAGCAATGAAGAATCTGCTCGTAACAGGTTATCGTGCACATGAACTGAATATTTTTGATCAGAAACATAAAGGTATTCCTTATATACAAAAAGCTATCACAAGAAAATTGGTTCCTCTTATTGAAGATGGTTTGGAATGGATTATTACACCGGGTCAATACGGAGTGGATTTATGGACATGTGAGGTAGTTATTTCTCTAAAGGAACAATATCCACACCTGAAATGTTCTATTATTACGGCATTTTTGAATCAAGAAGAGAAATGGAAGGAAGAGAAGAAAGAGTACTATAATCAAATCCTTAAAAGTGTGGATTATTATGGTGCGGTGAGTAAGCAACCTTACAGTGGGATTTGGCAATTCACGGCGAGGGATGACTTATTGTTAAGGAAAACAGATGGAATATTATTGGTGTATGATGAAGAAGCGGGAGAAGGTAGCCCGAAGTTTTTTAAAGACAAAGCATTGAAGAAACAACAACTGGACGGATACGTATATATCAACGTTAACTCGGAAGATATCCAAAGTATAGCAGATGAATATGATGAATTTATTATTTAAGTCTGAAGGTATGTGAATTTGCGGTATAATAGATATAGGACTTGAAAACTTGTTCTCCCCTTGGGGATTTGAAAGGATGAAGATATGTTAACGATAACGAAACATACTGTGAAATTGATTAAGGACCCGTTCAATATTTTGATCGGGCAACGCTACGAATTTATGCTTGAGCTTGATGTACCAGAGGATGATGAACTGTATTTCGAAGACGGATTGAATGTAAGAGTGATTTATACGGTGGATGAAGACCGGAGTAGTATCGTGAAATATGAGCTTCTTGAAAGAACTTCGGAGCGTTATGTTGAGTTCGATTTGGAAGACGATGAGATTGAAGCTGTAGGTGTGTATTGTAAAGAACATCTCCCAGCTTAAAGAATGACGTTATGAACGATGATTGCGTGGGCATACTACTCACAGACCTTGTAGGAGGAGGATATGCATGAATCGGAATATTCAATCTGTACCATATGGTTATGAACCCCCAGAGGAGAAACGAAAGGGTACATTAATTTATTATGATACTTTTGAGAACACGACAGATGGAGAATTAGATCTTGCAGTGGAAAGTATGGAGCATCATTCATTTGATAAGCTTGTACTATATCCTTTACACGAGGAAACGTTTAGGCGAATGATAAACATCCCGGTTAGTGCCTATCATAAACGTGAGAAGAGATTGTTCCAATGGAGAGATGATCAAGGCCATTCCAAAGTAGTGGTTGAAACATGGGAAGGTAAGCGGAAGAAATACACACCGATGGACTCCGCCCTTCGGTTATTTGCGGAGAAATATAAGGCTCCCTATTTTCTGTACATAACACCAGCTACGGCTAATTTGTTCGCTTCATTTTCATCTTTTGAAGAATGGATCGTCAAGATTCGACTCTTATTAAGTTCGGAGCCCGGAGATTTGCATCCCAAGCTTGAGGAATATCAACATCGCTGGACTGTGAATAACTTTTTATAAATGGATAAAAGGGTTGAAAGAGGCTACTTGTCCACATGATTGTTAGTAACTATACACAAAATGTTGATAAGACAGGTTGAAATGTGAGTAAATAAACGGGATTGTTTATAAAATGCCAAGATCTGTGCATAACTTTATTGAAATGCTTCTTTTGTTATTGCTGTTCGAAAAGTCGCCCATTTTTATTGTGGACGACTTTTTCCTTTGATTATTATACAGTCGATTTGCGCAACAACCAATACGATAGGATGATAGAACAGATTGTGAAGGGGATCATCCAGAGAGCTATATCAAAGGCAGAGCGATGGATCAGCCAATTTGTGATCTGGTCCCACCAAATGTAGAGGATATATCCGCTTAAGCTGAACAATAACAACATCAATATGGCCAGAATGAGCAAGCCCATACCTCCAAAACGTCGATGCACACTGGATATAAGTAATCCATTGAAATACATATTCATTAACATAATGAAATAAATACAAAACTGTTCAAATATCGTACCGTCATTTAAGTAGGGCATATCGAAGAAATGTAGACTACCGCCCCAATGATCGGTTAGTCTTTCAAGTTGTGAAGATATACATAACAGCAATGCCATAGTTGCACTTACGATAGTAGACATCGCTGTTGTACCTAAGAAGAAATCCTTTCTAGTAATACTTAAGCCAAGCGCGAAGGGGAAGGTTTGAGTCAAGTATCTCTGGAATGCATTCTTAATACACTCATAGTTCGACTCATGGGAATATCACCGCCTTATCTTCTATTCTACTATTCGTCAAATGAATAATCAGTTGCTGTAAAGAAAGGGTACTGAGTTCCAAACCAAGGGTAGCGGCTTGCTGCCGATCTTCAGCACTCAATTTTGCCATGATAGTAGCTGATATCAACCCACCTAATGGCTTACGATCCATTACGTTTCGTCCAGCCATAAATTTCTCTACAGATGTTGTTGGACCAACAATGGTAAATGCCAGTCCACGAAGCTCATCCGCATCTTCATCAATAATGATCCTTCCATTATCAATAACCATCACATGTTCTAACATCTGGCTTACTTCATCAATCAAATGAGTAGACAAGATAACGGTTCTAGGATACCTACTGTAATCCTCCAAGAGTTGTTCATAAAACAAGTTTCTAGAAACGGCATCTAGACCTAAATAGGGTTCGTCAAATATGGTGAGAGGTGCTCGACTGGCTAGACCGATAACGATTCCTACGGATGAGAGCATTCCTCTAGATAATTTCTTCATTTTCCGTTTCAGAGGAAGGCGAAATAGTTCAATCAAAGAGTATGCATATTCACGATCCCAATTGGGGAAGAAGAACGAAGAGGTCTCGAGTACGTCAATAATACGGTAACTGTCTGGATACTTCTGGCCTTCCTTGATGAAGCAACATTGGCTGAGTACTTGGTTATTCTCGTAAGGACTCTCTCCGAAGACTTGTATATCCCCACTCGAAGCAAATTGTTGTGCTGTGATTAAATGCATAATCGTCGTTTTGCCAGCCCCGTTTCGCCCGAGAAGTCCATATATTTTGTTCGATTCTATGGAGAAACTGACATCTTGGATCGCATGTACTTTTCCATATGATTTCGTAAGACCTTTGACTTTGACTACGGTACTCATTATGATTTATCCCCTCTCCGAATCATGTCTGTCAATTGTTCTGCTGTAATTCCTAATTTATCGGCCTCGCGAATCATGGTCACAACATATTGTTCGAAAAACTGCTCTTTACGTTTCTCCATCAATTTCACCCGCGATCCAGAAGTTACGAACATACCAATTCCCCGTTTCTTATACAGAATTTCTTGGTCTACCAACAGATTTACACCTTTTGCAGCAGTTGCAGGATTAATAAGATAGAAAGACGCAAATTGATTGGTCGAGGGGACCTGTGATTCTTCAGGCAATTCCCCTTGAATAATGTCATTTTCAATTCGTTCGGCAATCTGCATGTAAATCGGTCGGCCATCATCTATTAAGAACCCCATTGCATCACAACCTCCATATTGTTCACTCCTAAACACAGGTTAGTTACTTATGTAATTAACCATACAACCGAATAACGGTGTTGTCAATATGAAGGGGTAATAAAATAAAATTAAGTTTACAAACCTTCAAGGTATCTTTATAATTACGAAATACGGTTTATTATATTGTTGTACGGATTCATGGAGGAGCCTGTCACCAAGGGCTCCTTCTGTTCATTTTGAGGAGCCAAGCTAAATGGGCTCCTCTTTTTCATGATGAAGGCAATTCTTATAAGAACCGATCTTGGAGGGTAGATTAGATAGAGATATTAGGAAGGGGAGATGAACTATGGAATTTATTTTATATCTTGCACTCATTTTGTTGTTCACGAAAGTAGCAGGACATATTTCGGTCCGTCTAGGACAGCCAGCGGTACTGGGTAAATTGATTGTCGGAATTATTCTTGGTCCAGCGGTATTAGGTTGGATTCCGAATGATAGTAGCTTTATTCATGAGGTATCGGAAATTGGTGTGCTGTTGCTGATGTTTATAGCTGGTCTGGAGACAGACTTGGATCAATTGAAGAGAAACTGGAAATCAGCCATTGCAGTCGCTATTGGAGGGGTGATCTTACCTTTCATGGGAGGGTTTGCTGTTGGAGAATTCTTTAATTTCACGAATAGTGAGGCTCTTTTTATGGGAGTTATTATGAGCGCAACTTCAGTTAGTATTTCAGCTCAAGTATTAAAGGATTTAAATAAATTAGATTCACGGGAAGGCACGACTATCCTAGGCGCTGCTGTTGCAGATGATGTACTCGTTGTTATACTGCTCGCTGTATTGATGAGTTTGATGGGGACAGGAGAAAGTGTGAATTTGGGATTGATGATGGGTAAACAAGCGTTATTCTTTATCGTTATTTTTGTTGCAGGATGGTTGTTGGTACCTAAGATGATGGGGCTACTCTCCAAACTTAAAGTAACAGAAGCAACGGTGACCACAGCTTTAATTATTTGTTTTGGGTTTGCGTACTTTGCCGATGTGATGGGAATGGCTGGTATTATAGGTTCGTTTGCTGCAGGGATAGCGATATCACAAACATCGTTTAAACATGCTGTGGAGCAAAAAATTGAACCTATTGCCTATTCCATCTTCGTTCCAGTCTTCTTTGTGAGTATTGGTCTGAGTGTGTCCTTTGAGGGCGTAGGACAACAAATGGGATTCCTCGTTCTGCTCTTACTCGTTGCTATTGCCGGCAAATGGTTGGGTGGAGGACTTGGGGCACGACTCACAGGATTCAATACCCACTCATCGATTGCCATCGGTGCAGGAATGATCTCTAGAGGAGAAGTGGCATTAATTATCGCAGCTACAGGTCTACAGACCGGGCTACTACATCCAGAGTATTTCACATCGGTGATTATTGTGGTCATCGTAACGACATTAGTGACCCCGCCACTCTTAAAATACTATTTCCGCGAGCCATCCACTGTCAAAGAAAAGTAATTTAACAGCTACCCTCAGTCAAATATAATTACTCTTACAAGAAGGACGCCGACAGGCGTCCTTCTTGGCGTTTAAAGTCTACTACTCCTATTTTAATTTTTTACATTTAGATGATGTATCTCACAACAATAAAAACTATAATAAAATAAGTGAGACTCACTAGAGGGGGAAATAGCGATGAAGAAGATCATTAACTTTGCACATCGAGGCGCATCTGCCGTATGTCCTGAGAATACGATGTCAGCATTTATCAAAAGTTTAGAATTAGGTGCTACAGGAATTGAAACAGATGTTCAGATGACGAAGGACGGGCAGCTCGTCTTAATCCATGATGAGGCTATTAATCGTACTACGAATGGAGAAGGCTTTGTAAAAGATATGACCATGGAAGAAATCTCTCAGCAAGATGCCGGTTCATGGTTCAGTGAGGAATTTAAAGGGGAGAAAATCCCGAAGTTGGAACAATTATTGGATCTTCTTCATGAACGAGATACGATACTAAATATTGAATTGAAGAATGGCATTTTTATGTATACAGGAATGGAAGAGAAGGTCGTTAACCTTGTAAGGCAATTTGGAATGGCTGAGCGAGTTGTGCTATCTAGCTTTAACCATTATTCCTTAGCTTACTGTAAATCGATTGCACCGGAGATTCGCACAGGGATCTTGTATATGGAAGGGTTGTATCGTCCATGGGACTATGCTACGACCATTGCGGCTGATGCGCTTCATGCGACTCACTTTGCTGTACTTCCAGAGTTTGTAGCGGAAGCCACCAAACATGGCAAGGATTATCATCCTTTTACAGTGAATGAGCCAGATCGAATGAAGGCGCTGATTGACATGGGTGTTTCAGGTATCATAACAGATTACCCTGATCGACTAGCTATATTATTAGGGAATAGAGGAGTGTGATTGTGTGAAAAAAACATGGTTGCTAGGATTTGGCTTCTTCAGTATTAGTATTACATGGGCATTATATAATGCATTTGTTCCCTTGTTTTTGGAGCATTACGTACAAAGTATAGCGGTTGTGGGCTTTTTGATGACGATCGACAATTACTTTGCACTCTTCCTACAGCCATGGATAGGGAATCGAAGTGATCGCACTAGAACGCGATATGGTCGAAGAATTCCTTTTTTACTCATTGGGATGCCTTTTGCAGCGATCTTTACGGCCATTATTCCATTCCACACGGGGCTATTTACCCTTCTATTATTCATGATCTTGATGAATCTATCTATGAGCTTGTATCGATCTCCAACAGTCGCATTAATGCCGGACATTACACCAGAGAACGGACGTACGAAGGCTAATGGAATTATTAACTTCATGGGTGGTATAGGTTCGATTATTGCATTTGGTGTAGGTTCCTTGTTGTATGATGTCCATCGGTCAGCACCATTCATTGCGGCGGCGGCATTAACTCTAATCTGTCTTCTGATTGTCTCTCGCTCCATTAAGGAAGAGCGCGATGGCATCAACTTGCCTGAAGAGATCTCAGCGGCTAATAAGAAGCCTCGTATTTCATTGAAGAGTCAGCTCGATCGCACGACGGTATTCTTGCTAACAGCTATATTTTTCTGGTTCGTTGCTTACCAAGGTGTTGAAACGCTATTTACGTTATATGGTAAGAATCATCTGGGACTTACGGAGGGAGAGGCTGTATTCTCGCTCGCCTTCTTCTCTGTAGCATTTGTCCTCTTTGCCATTCCAAGTGGGTTCTTAGGCAAAATATTTGGAAAGAAGAAGATGATCGTTATAGGGATATGCGGCTTGTTCGTAGTATTCGGACTCGTAACCTTCGTTGAGGATTTGCTTATGCTTCGCATTGTATTACTCATTGGAGGTATGTTCTGGGCATGTATAAATATTAATTCTTATCCATTTATTATTTCAACGGGTAAGGAAGAGAGTATTGGCACAAGAACAGGACTGTATTATCTAGTGTCATCATTGGCTGCGATATCATCTCCACCACTGTTGGGCCAGATGATCGATAGCTTTGGGTATTCTATATTATTTTATTGTGCATCGGCAAGTATGCTTGTAGCGTTGCTGTTCATGCTGATGGTGAAACAAGGTCATGAGCCTTTGGATAGGGTAGATCAAGGGATATCGGGCTAGTTGGGCTTTGTATTGCCCTATTTTTCAATTATTCTCTGTAAGGGGATTGGAATAAGTCGAATTTGACGTTATAATCTATAAATAGGACAATCATTCTTGCGTATTTTCCATTGACCACGAGAAGGAGAGAATAATCATTATGACGAAGGTACTCATATTTGGACATAAGAATCCAGACACAGATACAATTTGCTCTGCTATTGCTTATGCTGAACTGAAGAAGGCTGTAGGTGTAGATGCTGAGGCAGTAAGATTAGGTAATGTAAGTGGGGAAACACAGTATGCACTAGACTATTTCAAGATAGATGCACCACGTCTTGTTGAGACGGTATCTAACGAAGTAGAAGAAGTTATATTAGTAGATCATAACGAACGTCAGCAAAGTGCGAGTGATATCGATAAGGTTCGTGTTGTTGAGGTTATTGACCACCATCGAATTGCTAACTTTGAGACAAGTCATCCTTTATATTACCGTGCTGAGCCAGTTGGATGTACAGCAACTATTTTGAATAAAATGTATAAGGAAAAGGGAATTGCTATTCGGAAGGAAATTGCAGGCTTAATGTTATCTGCTATTATTTCTGACTCCCTACTCTTGAAATCACCAACATGTACGGATGAAGACGTAGCTGCTGCTAAGGAATTGGCTGCAATCGCTGGCGTTAACTTGGAAACTTACGGGCTAGATATGTTAAAGGCTGGTGCCGATCTTAGCGATAAGACGATCAAAGAATTGATCACTCTTGACGCTAAGGAATTCCAAATGGGCGATTACAAAGTGGAGATTGCTCAAGTGAACGCGGTGGATACGAATGATGTATTGAGTCGTCAGGCTGAAGTGGAAGCTGCTTTGTCTGCTGTTGTAGCTGATAAGGGACTGGATCTATTCGTATTCGTAGTAACTGATATTCTTAACAACGATTCCGTTGCCTTGGCACTTGGAACAGTAACGAATGCAGTTGAGCAAGCGTACAATGTTAAGTTAGTTAACAATATAGCATTGCTAAAAGGTGTCGTATCGCGCAAATCGCAAATCGTACCGGTATTAACGGAAGTCCTGAAGACACTATAATTCCTTAAATAAAGAGCGTAGTCATAGCCGAGTTTTGGCTTGACTGCGCCTTTTTGTTGATGGGGGGAAGGGACCGTAGGATGAGTTTTACCGGTGATAGTAGTGATTACGGAGTGCAAGATAACTATCAGCAATAAATCTAGAAGTAGCAGAAGCCCCGGAATAGAACAAAAGAAGGGAATGGATATGGAGCGAAGAGTTTACGGTTAGCCTTTAAAGTCGTGTTCCATCCCACCCACGATAGTCACTTACTCATAATCTTTAGATAGTTTGCAAAAGAATAAATAAACGTTAAAATAAAGAGAAGAACATGTTCACTAGGAGGAATAACAAGATGGAAAGAATTCAAACAGAAGAACAGTACCGTCAACTGACACAAAGCGATGAGTGGACTGTCATTAAATATGATGCGACGTGGTGCCCGGATTGCAAAACATTGGATAAGTTTATGGATGGAATTATTGATAATAATCCCGACAAACGTTTCTACGCGTTGGATGTTGAACAATTATCCAATATTTCTGAAGAGAATGATGTACGAGGAATTCCGAGCTTATTAGTGTATCGCAACGGGGAGAAGATCGCACATTTGCATAGTAAATTCGCCAAGACCCCTGCACAGATTACAGAATATTTGGATTCAATTAAGTAGGATCAGGTCTGCTACTGTATCGACTAGTAACGGTACCCTCCATCAAATTGCAATTTGATGGCAGGGTATTTTTCGCGTGAGGGCTGGAAAGCTTAATTGGATCCAAGCTATGCTATGATGGATATGAATGGAGATGAGGTAAACACAATGTGGAGCTTTTTCCTCCGGAAAACCAACAATATTCAGATCAAGAATAAGCTACTCTATTCCTATATTATCGTCGTGATGATTCCAGTAATTATTATTGGGGCTATTGTCATCGGATACTTCCGTCAAATAGCGATAGATAGTGCGATTGCTCAAATGTCCAATAATGTAGATAAGGTACGTAATCAGTTGGCAAATATGCTGAAAGTGCCGATTGATATATCTAATAAGCTTTACTTAGATAGAGATTTACAGTTGATTGTGAATACTGATTATAACAGTAACTTGGAATTATTCCATGCTTATCAAGGTTACAAGGAATTCGATGAAGTAAAAGGGTTGTATTCAGAGATTACCGGGATCCGATTCTATCATACGAATCAAACGATGAGTGACAATACTGATTTCACCCGGATTAATCAAGACATACGTCAAACACAATGGTATGAGACCGTTAGTGATAGTAATGGAATTGGTTGGTTTTACGTGGAGAACATCAATGCATCGTCGGTAAAAAGATTGAGCTTGGTTCGACGTATTAGATTTAGTGAGTACCCAACACAGGGTGTTCTTGTGATCTCGCTGAATCAGGATTTATTAGATTCAACGCTTAGTAACGAACCCTTTGAGACGATGATAGCAGATGACAGTGGTAGTATAGTGGCTGCGAAGGACCCTGAATTAGTAGGGATGACGCTCACAGAGCTTGATCTGGACTTTGCCCTGAACCAGAATACAAAGAATATATTTGAGACTGATGTCAATGGAGTTCCTTCCCATGTTGTTATAAGTAAGCTGACACCGCAATCAAGTCGGAATGGACTTAATATCGTCTCTGTATTTACTAATGAGAGTATTACCCAAGCTTCACAAAAGATTGGTTGGGTTGGCTTGCTACTGATTCTACTAGTACTAGCACTTGCGCTTGGGCTTGTATATGTAGTGTCACAGCTTATATCCAGTAGACTACTTCATCTAAGTAGGCAGCTTAACAGAGTAGCGAGGGGGGATTTCACCGTAAGCTCCAATATAGATGGTAATGATGAGATTGCGCAGTTATCACGGCAATTTAATTATATGGTTAATAGCATTAATGATTTAATGAACAAAGTCTATGAAACGAATGAGAAGAACAATAAATTAGAAATTGCTCAAAAAGAAATTAAACTTAAGATGATGGCTAGTCAAATTAATCCCCATTTCTTATTTAATGCACTAGAATCTATTCGAATGAAGGCACATATTAAAGGGGAAAAGGAAATCTCTTATATTGTTCGCTTATTAGGTAAGCTCATGCGTAAAAACTTAGAAGTCGGTAGTGGAAGAACTACACTGAAAGAAGAAATAGAGATGGTCCGGTCTTACCTAGAAATTCAAAAGTTCAGGTATGAAGACCGCTTGAATTTCGAACTAATGATGGAACCGGACTCTATGAATGTAAGTATTTTGCCACTTATTATACAACCCCTCGTTGAGAACGGAATAATTCATGGGCTTGAAAGTAAAGAGGTTGATGGGATACTCGTTGTGAAAAGTTGGGTAATGAATAATGAATTGAATATCGAAGTCACAGATAATGGTAGTGGAATCTCACCTGATCATCTCCAGAGTATAATAGCTTCTTTAGAAGTAGATGAGATGGAAGGCGCTCGAATCGGACTTCGAAATATTCATCAAAGGCTTACACTATATTATGGGGACAAGTACGGTTTAAACATCACTAGCCAGCTGGAAAAGGGTACGACAATACATTTCAAATTACCTATGGGAGGGAACAACCTTGTTTAATGTATTGATTGTAGATGATGAGCCTTCTATTCGTGAGGGACTAAAGACGATTATAGAGTGGGAAAAGTATGGATTTAAGGTGATAGATACTGCCTCTAATGGACGGGAAGCTTTGTCGAAGTACAATCAACTTCGCCCCGATCTAACCATCATTGATATCCGAATGCCAGGAATGACAGGACTTGACGTAATAGAACAAGTCCGTCTAGAGCATAGTGAAGGGCGATTCTTAATTCTAAGTGGTTATGCTGATTTTGATTATGCGAAGAGAGCTATTAGTTACAGCGTTGATGGTTATTTACTGAAACCAGTGGATGAAGATGAGATGATTGTAGAATTGCAGCGAATTCACACCTCATTATCCGAGCAGATGGAGCTGAAACTACGGAATTCCGAGGAGGATCACTACTTTCGAGCTCATCTCGTGGAAGAGTTCCTGTTCCACGACAATGAGCATGGAAATATAGAGAGTGTTGTGAATTTAGGACTGTCCTGGAATAGTTATCAGATCATTTTGATCGAAGTACATGGACAGGCTATAGATGAATCTATATATATAAATGCCCTCAAGGGAAGATTAATTGAATATTTTGATGAAACTGAACAGGGAATTGTCTTTTCGGCGGGTTCAAACCTAGGTATATTATTAAATGATGTTATCGATAGAGAGGAACAAGCTATTAGTTTGTACGCAGAACTTTCTAAGATGACGGAGGAGTGGAATCGGCTTGCCTACGTCGCTTCTGGTCCAATAGTCAAGGAAATAGGAGAGATAGGAATATCATATAGTTGTGCAACGGAGTTACTTCAACATCGATTCCTTTTTGAACACAAACGTGTCATGATGAAGGACGATCTTCAGAGCATGATTAGTCATTTCGGTAACAAGCCTGATGTAAGCCAAAGTGATGAGATTGAATTATCTGATAAGCTTTATTATGCCTTGGATATTCGAAGTAAAGATGCCTTATGGAGAGTAATGGAAGAGATAGAACAACGAATTGTGAGTATTAGTCGCTCGGAACAGTCGATAAAATCCTTATACGCCCAGATCTTCGCCAGTGCGATAAATAAGCTTTTTAATAGTAAAACTGAGTTGAATCCTATATTACAACAATACTCATCATTTATTACAGAGGTGTACCAGCAAGTCACTCTGAAGGATTTAAGACAGCTGACGATCGATCATCTGAGTAGTTTAATCGAAGGATTAGGTGGCATCAGCAAGGATACTGTGTTGAAACAAATGATTGATTTCATTCAAAGAAACTATAATGAGAATTTGAAACTAGAACTTTTAGCAGAAGTGTTTAATTATAATAGCGCATATCTAGGGAAACTATTTAAAAACTATACGGGCGAACAGTTTAATACATTTCTGGATAAGATCCGTATTGAACAAGCGAAAGATTTACTTTTAGAAGGTTTAATGGTTCATCAAGTGGCTTCCCGTGTAGGTTATGCAAATGTGGATTATTTCCACAGTAAGTTTAAAAGATATGTAGGGGTCTCTCCGTCCTCGTATCGAATTATGGAAAAAGATTAACGCATAGAGGAAGTTCAAAAAGTCATCTTTTGATCACGAAGTATAGCAGGAGGTTAATTCGACATCGAATGTTGAATTCAGCCGGTCCTTCCGGTGCTCACGTAGGTACTGCCTACGCTCCGCTCCTCACTCCCTATCTTCATCCAATCTTCTCGGTGCTGAAAAGCTGATTTTTTGAACTCGTATATAAAATGATGAATTATGTCGAGAAATGTAATATTAAATGATCCGTTTACATAAAAACGGGTCATTTTTCATGATTTTCAAGAGGGATTCTTGACTGATAGCTAATTATTATATGACTTTATATAAAAATGATTGGGTATGATGCTTATGTGGTATCAAGTAAAATAGAATATATCAAATAGAGGAGGGGTCCTTAAGATGGAAACGCTAACAACCAGCGATAAATCTCCCGACAGTAACAATGGAGCTTCGCAAGCTCCAAGAAAGAAAAAAGGGCTATGGAATTCGCTTGTAAAACAAAAGTATTTATACTTAATGTCTTTACCATTTGTAATTTGGGTGTTTGTATTTAGTTATCTGCCTATATGGGGATGGACGATGGCTTTTCAAGACTATAAGCCAGCGCGCTCTTTCACTGAACAGAAATGGGTAGGTTTTAAGCATTTCGTTGAGTTATTCTCTGATGAGCGGTTCTATCTAGTGATGAGGAATACATTAGCGATGAGCTTAATGGGATTAGTATTTGGATTTGTAGTTCCCATTATATTTGCACTTTTGCTTAATGAACTTCGTGCTGTAATGTTTAAAAAGTTTGTTCAGACTGTTTCATACTTACCTCACTTTGTATCATGGGTGGTTGTAGCAGGTATTATTACGAAAGTATTATCCACAGATGGTGGTGCTGTAAACCAACTGTTAATGCTTCTTCATATTATTGATGAACCTATACAGTTCATGGCAAAAGGGAATCTATTTTGGTACATTGTTACCATTTCAGATATATGGAAAGAAACCGGTTGGAATACGATTATTTACCTAGCAGCCATTACCGGGATTGACTTAGAACTTTATGAGGCGTCACGTGTAGATGGTGCAAGTCGATTCAAACAAATGTGGCATATTACGTTGCCTGGAATTCGTACAACCATATCGGTCCTACTCATTATGTCTATTGGTCACTTGATTAGTATTGGCTTTGAGAAACAATTCCTTCTTGGGAATAGCCTAACTACGGACTATCATGAAGTGCTTGATCTGTATGCACTGAACTATGGTCTCAATATGGGTAGGTTCTCATACGGTACGGCCATTGGGATATTCAACTCTGTTGTGAGTGTTATCTTACTCTTTACAGCTAATGGTCTTTTCAAAAAAATCACTAAAGAAAGCATAATGTAGGAGGAGGGGGTAGATATGCCAAATAAAGCGTTTAATGCAACCAAGTCCGAGAAAATATTCGATGTATGTAATATTATTTTTATGGTACTTGTTCTAATTGTTACTTTATACCCATTCATGAACGTACTAGCAATTTCATTGAATGATTCTATTGATACTGTACGTGGTGGAATAACGATTTGGCCACGTCAATTCACGTTAGACAACTATAAAACGATTTTTGGTTATGATACTTTGCTTCAAGGGTTACAGGTATCCATTCTTCGTACATTAGTCGGTACATTCTTAGGATTACTGAGTGCCTCGATGATTGCATATACACTTAGCCGCGTTGATTTCAGTGGTAGAAAGTTTATATCAACATTCCTTGCATTAACGATGTATTTCTCAGGTGGATTGATTCCTGTCTATATTTTGATGCGCGATTTGAACTTGATCGGAACGTTCTGGGTTTATGTATTACCTGGATTAGTAAGTGCGTTCAACGTATTCATCGTGAGATCTTTCATTGATGGTCTACCATACGCATTGCAAGAATCAGCTAAGCTCGATGGAGCAAATGACTTCACGATTTATTGGAAAATTATTCTTCCGCTGTGTAAACCAGTTCTTGCTACGATTGCATTGTTTATTGCTGTGGGACAATGGAACTCATGGTTCGATACGTACCTATATAACGGAAGCAATGCCACCTGGACGACATTACAGTATGAATTGATGAAGGTACTACAAAGTACTCAATCAGGTGGTTCAGCAGTGAATGCTAACGATATGGCACAAAAGATGGCTCAGATTTCCCCGGAATCAATCAAAATGGCGATTACCATCGTCGTTACAGTTCCAATCTTAGTTGTGTATCCTTTCCTACAGAAATACTTTGTAGGTGGTATGACACTAGGAGCAGTGAAATCGTAGGATTTACCTAGAAGTAGTCCTTAAATATGGCGGGTTACCGAGGAAAGTATGGCAATACTGGTCAATCCGTCAGATAAAAAAATATATAGAGATAGATTAGAGATTTGAATAGGAGGTTTTACAAATGGCAACTGGTAATAAGAAAAAGGCGGCGTTCCTAGCGCTAATAGTGTCTTCTTTAGTGGTAGCAGGATGTGGTAGTAACTCAAATAATGCAACACCAGTGGATACGGGAGATACAACATCACCAATCACTTTCTCTTTCTTTGGTGCAGATGCAAGCCCTAGTTGGAACAAGATGCAAGATGATGTTGGGAAAGTGATTACGGAGAAAACGGGTGTAACGCTGAATGCAGAATATGCTATTTCTGGTGGAGGTCAAGACAAGATCGCTCTAATGGCAGCAAGTGGTGATTATCCTGATTTGATCTATGCAAAAAGCGATGTAGCTAAGTTGGTGGATGCTGGCGGCATGCTTGATCTGACAGATCTGATTGAAGAACATGCCCCGAATATCAAAAAGGTATATGGTGAATATATGGATCGTCTCCCATACAGTAATGAGGACAGAGGGATCTATGTTATTCCGACGAACGCGGCTGTGAATCAGACTAGCTTTGATGCAACGGGTGGATTTGAAATTCAGCATGAAGTGCTGAAGGAATTAGGTTATCCAGAAGTGAAGACACTTCAAGATTTCGAAGATGTGTTACAAGCTTATTATGACAAGCATCCTACGATTGACGGTCAACCTACGATTCCTTTAACTTTGGATGCGGATGATTGGAGAATCATGATCACGGTAACGAACCCAGCTTTCTATGCTACGGGTGCTCCTGATGATGGTGAATATTTCATTGATCCCGAAACGTTTGAAGCTCAACTTCACTATAAACGTCCGGAAGAAAGAGAGTATTTCCGTTGGTTGAACCACATGTATAATATAGGTCTACTGGATAAGGATACATTTATACAGAAGAGTGACCAATACAAATCCAAGATTTCCAGTGGTCGTGTTCTCGGTCTGATTGACCAAGAATGGGGATATGCCGATGCTGAGAACGCTCTAAAATCAGCTGGTAAACCTGAAAGAACGTATGCGCATTTCCCTGTAACTCTTTCTGAAGAGTATAAGGATCATACCTTTGTAGATACAGGGTTCTTGTCGGGTTGGGGCGTGGGAATTACAACGGCAACGAAGGATCCTGTTCGCGCCATTAAATTCCTAGATTACCTAGCTTCTGACGAAGGACAAGTACTGATTAATTGGGGTGTTGAAGGCAAGCATTATAATGTTGTAGATGGTAAACGTGTCATTCCTGCGGATGTCTTAGATCAGAAGAATAATGATACTACTAATTTTACTAAGACATCAGGTATCGGATTATATGGCAACATGTCTGCACACTACGGTGACGGTGTACTAGACCCAACAGATAACTATTATACGACGAACTTCCCAGAACAAATTGTAGCTAACTACACTGAGGCTGAGAAGGAAAGTTTGAAAGCGTACAATGCAACAACTTGGAAGGATCTTTTCCCTACAGCAGAGGATTTCCCTGTTAAGGCTTACGGTGCTGCATTTAATATCACTGTAGAAGAAGGTTCAAGTTACGCTGTTAAATTCCAGAAAACACAAGATATTATCCGTAAACGTATTCCGGAAGCAGTTCTAAGTACTCCTGAGAAGTTCGATGCTGTGTATGATGCTATGTTAGCAGAGCTTGATAAAGCTGGCGCAGTAGAGATGGAGAAAGAATATACTCAACTCGTAAAAGATCGCGTAGATCTATGGAGTGGTAAGTAAATTGTGAAGTAATATGGATTAGGGGGCCCTGCATATGCAGGGTCCTTTTTTGTGTTGTGGAAGTTTCTATGGAGACCTCGCGGGTAGAGCCAGCCTTTCACTCTACAAAAAGGTTACTGCAGGTAGACGCAGGGAATTGTGATAGTAGTAATACCCTCGAAAGTAGAACAAAAGAAGGGAATGGGTATGGAACGAAAAGTTCACGGTCCGCCTTTAAAGTCGTGTTCCATCAACTGAAAACAATTCAAAGAACAAGACTTTAAGAGTGGATGTAGCCCATAACTGAAAGTGATACGAAGTATCGCTAGCACCGTAAGCATAAGCTCCCTTCCCACCCACCACATAAACTCCTCAACTAAGGGCGCCGCAAGGCGTTTTTTTAATATCCATTATGTATAACGGAGTCAGTAATAGAGTAGAAGTAAAATGGATTCGTAATATTTTCACCCTAAAATCGCAATATTACCACCTCAAAATATGGGAATAACTCTTGTAGAATAAAGACTGTAAACAGAAACATTCTTGAGAGGGGTTAAGAAAATGAAAAGAGTTAAACATTGGACGGTATTAATGTTAGTCATCTTGTTGGTAGCTTCTTTAACAGCGTGTGGAGGAAATAACACGACGAATAATAACGCTAAGAACAGCACGCCTACTACTGAACCGGCGGAAACCAAAACACCTGATGAACCAACAAAACCAGCTGAAAAAGTTGAGCTTTCCTTCTGGTCATTGGGAACGACAAACTATGAGGAACTTGGTAAGGAATATACGAAGGAAAATCCAAACGTTACAATCAAGTTCCAGAATACGTCAGATCAAACTGCGCATCACAACAATCTGACAACATCATTATCTGCAGATTCAGGTGCTCCTGATATCTTCATGCTAGAGATTGGTTTCATGGAGCGTTTCATTAACGCTCAAGATAAATTCTATAATCTAAATGATTTAGGTGCTAAAGATATTGCAAGTAACTATTTAGACTGGAAATGGAAACAAGCATCATCTGTTGATGGAAGCTTCCAAATTGGTCTACCTACGGATATTGGACCTACCGTTGTATACTATCGTACAGATCTTGCTGAGGCAGCGGGTTTACCCGTTGATCCTGAAGGATTCGGAGCAAGCATTGATACTTGGGATAAATTTGCAACCGTTGCCAAAGACTTCAAAGAAAAAACAGGAAAGCCATTTGCTGACTTGACGGATCTCGTATACAACGCAGTTCGTGATCAATCAGCAGATCAAATTTACTTTAATGCAGAAGATGGATCCTTTATCGGAGATACCAATCCACAAGTCAAGAAAGCTTTTGACTTTACAGTGAAGGGGATTCAAGAAGGATGGGTCGGTAACACTTTGCTATGGTCTCCTGAATGGGGTCAAGCAATGACGGATGGTGGATTTGGGGTTATATTGGGTCCTGCATGGATGGCGGGGAACATTAAGAGTAATGCTCCAACTTCAACAGGAAAATGGAAAATCGCTCAATTACCAGAAGGTGCTGGTAACTGGGGTGGATCATTCTTAACATTGCCTAAGGAAGGTAAGCATCCACAAGAAGCGTATGACTTCATAGCTTGGTTGGATAGTCAAGAAAGCCAACTTGAATCGTTCAAAGCAAGTGGATTGATGCCTTCTATTCCTGCACTTTACACAGATGCAACCTTTACAGGATTCCAAGATGAATTCTTCGGAGGTCAAGCAACAGCAGTTGAATATGGTAAAGCAGCAGAACGCGTTAAGCCCGTTTATTACGGTCCATTACATGACCAAACTGATACATTCTTCAAGGATGCACTTAAGAACGTGTTAGAGAAGAAAGCTGATCCAGCTAAAGAGTGGGATGCAGCCGTTAAGAAAGCGAAGACATTGGCAGAACGTAGCTAGAAACTTCTTACTACAATCAGTATAACAAACCATCCAAATTCGCAGGAAGGGACACTTCTTGCGAATTTGGATTTGTATATCATTCCATGGAGGTGCATCATGGCAGAACCCATTATAGTTCAACCATCGGTCAATATGAAGAAGCCATTTTTAACAGAACAACGACGGAGCCGTTTTATGGCCTATATGTTTATCTCGCCTTTTTTCATTTTATTTTCTATATTTGGTCTGTATCCAATTCTATTCACCATCTACTTATCGTTCTTTAAGTGGGACGCATTAGGTCCTATGAAGTATGTTGGGATCAAGAATTATGATCTGATCATCAGTGATCCAACCTTCTGGATTTCATTTAGCAATACGTTAATTATGGGGGTTATGGGGACAGTTCCGCAGTTAATCATTGCTCTTTTTGTGGCAGTTATCCTAAATTCGTCCCTAACTAAATTTAAGAAGTCATTCCGTATTCTATATTTCATGCCGAATATTACATCGATCGTTGCTGTAGCGCTCGTATTCAGTACGATGTTCGGTAACAATGGGATGATCAATTGGCTTCTCAATGGTTTGGGAATTGAGAATGTAGCATTTAACTCCGGATGGTGGGGCGTTAAGATTGCAATATCCACGATGGTGATGTGGCGCTGGACAGGATACAATGCCATCATCTTCTTATCAGGTCTACAGAGTATTCCGACAGACTTGTATGAGGCGGCTGAGATCGATGGAGCCAATAAAAGTCAAAAGTTATTATTTATAACGTTACCTCTATTGAAGCCATTTATTGTGTTCGTAACTTTATTATCAACCATTGGAGCGCTTCAGTTATTTACTGAACCGTATGTATTCCTTGGACAATCAGGAACGGGTTCTACTCGTGAGGAAGGTGTCACGATGGTTACATATCTGTACAGTGAAGCATTCCGTAATGGATTCTTTGGTACCGCCGCTGCTACGGCAGTTATGTTGTTCTTAATCACCATTGTTTTCTCCGTTCTGAATATGGTGATATCCAGCCGGTTAGGTGGTAATACAGGAGGGGATTCAGCATGAGTTCTGTAAATACAGTAGCATCGAAACGAAGCAATTCAGGTGTTTTTAGTAAAACACTATACTATCTAATGCTTATTGTTGGGGCTTTAGTGTCTATCTTTCCATTCTATTGGATGTTCGTTATTGCTACGAATGATCGTGGAGCGGTGTTCCACATTCCACCTTTGTTAACGGTTGGAGATCAATTCTTTCATAACTTTGAACGTGTATTAGAGAAGTCGGACTTCTTTAGGGCGCTGGGCAATTCGTTGTTCGTCTCTTCCATGGTTACGATTTCTGTCGTATTCTTTTGTACACTTGCAGGATATGCCTTCGCGAAATACGAATTTCCTTTCAAAAAGGTTCTGTTCTTTTGTGTTATTGGTACTTTGTTCGTTCCCACTCAATTGAGTGTTCTTCCGACATATATTATTATGGCGAAGCTACATTGGATTGATAGCTATAAAGCGCTCATTGTGCCTGCTATGGTTAACGCATTCGGGATATTCTGGATGAGACAGTATATTTCTACTGCCGTGCACTCCGAGTTAATTGAAGCGGGTCGTATCGATGGTGGCGGACATTTTCGGATTTTTTGGAATATTGCGATTCCAGTGATCACACCGGCAATGGCAACACTTGCTATACTTAATTTCATGAACGTATGGAATGACTTCTTCTGGCCACTAGTTGTTCTGAAGAATAAAGAGAATTATACGATACAGATTGCATTGCAACAGTTATTCTCGAACCGTGATGGTCTGGATTATGGCATGATTATGTCAGCAACTTTTACGGCAACAATACCTCTATTAATTGTTTTCCTTTTCTTTAGCAGATATTTCATTGCAGGGCTAACATCAGGTGCAATCAAGAGTTAAATATTTATTTTCCTTTCTGTTACAGGGATTTAGAAGCACAATGAAGAATAATAGACGTAAGAGACAGCAGGAGGAAGTGAAAGAATGAAACTTCGTCGTAAAATTTTACTAGCTATTATTCTTCTTGTGTTCATTCCAGTTATTGTAATGGGTGCGATATCGTATTATAATTTCTCGAGTGCTATGGAGAAGAAATCAAGTCATTTCTATTGGGTATCTTTGCTAGAGACAGATCGCAAGCTGAAGTTCGCCTTAAGTGAAATTACAGCCATCTCTAATGCAGCTATTACACAACTTCCAATTCAGCAATCGCTGAAGCAATCTGACATGATCTTGGCCTATGATCGTAAACAGGAAATTAATAATATTCTGATCGACCATCCTATGATTTCCTCATTTAGTCTTTATACCAATGACAGTTTAATCTATCAGTATAATGAACCGATGTCTTTCGAGACCATGAAAAATAAAGTCTGGTATGAACCTATGTTAGAAGCAGATGGAAGGCCTATTTGGGTTGGGCCGGGTGAGAATGGCAAGTCTGAACAAGGACACTCCGTTCTTATTCAGGCACGAGTGATTAAAGACAGTTATTCGTTGGAGAATATAGGATCGCTCGTTATTTATGTTAAACCAGATATACTAGATCAAGTTTTTTGGGAAACAGCCACGCTGAAAAGCGGGGATATTTTGCTTGTGAATAAGCAAGGGAATATCGTCTTTGACAAATCAGGTCATCATGTTGGAGAGCAGGTGGAGCTTCCCTTTTTGGCTAGTGGATATGCGAAAGAGAAAGGCTATTACATAGATAACTTTAGGAATGAGAAGTCTCTGATCACTTTTTTGCCATCCTATAAAGAGGAGTGGTATTTGGTAGCTATTACCCCAATGAAACTGATCCGAGCAGAGTCAGATTCGATTCGTAATATTGCGATCATATTAGGTCTATTTTCATTGTTATCGGCCTTTTGGTTTGATCAATTCTTCATAAGTAAGCTAGTTCGGAGTATTATAAGTGCGGTAAATGGAATGAAACGGGTACAACAAGGGATATTCATACCGATTCATTCGCATACGAAGCAAGATGATGAAACGGATTTACTGATAGATGGATTTAATAGAATGAGTACACAGATCAATGAATTGATTTTACAAGTAGAAATGGAACAAGGTAGGAAAAAGGAAGCTGAACTGAAGGCATTAGTATCTCAGATTAATCCGCATTTTATATATAATTCATTGGAATCTATTAATTCTATGGCAGTCTTGCAAGGTAATAAGGACATAAGTAAGATGGTTATATCCTTAGGTAAGCTGCTAAGGATTAGCATTAACGACAATCAAGAATTGATTCCAATTCATATGGAATTTGAGCATGTCCGCCATTACTTAAATATTCAAAAATTCCGTTTTGAGGATAAATTTGAGTATGAAATTGACTACCCTAATTCTATGAAATATGTGATGACCCAGAAATTGATTGTACAGCCGATTGTTGAAAATGCATTGTACCATGCGATTGAGCCTATGGAAGATAAGGGGTATATCATAATCCGTGCTCATGAGACGGAAAAAGATGTACTTATTGATGTGATTGATAATGGACCGGGCTTCGATCAAGATACATTGTTGGATTTATGGGATACGAATACATCAGGTAAGAAGAAATATCATGATAATGGTGTGGGGCTTAAAAATGTTCATGAACGTTTGGTTATTCGATTCGGTAGCTCTTATGGAATTCTGATTTGCTCTTCTCCGGGCTACGGTTCGACGATTAGAATTCGAATACCGAAGATACTTGCCTGATATATAAGGAGAGGAGGATTGATCAATATGAGGAGATTTATGAATTGGGGCTGGATAATACTTTATATCATTTTATTAGTCGTGACGGTTATGTTCATTACTGTTAAAGAAGCGGAAGATCCAATTGTAGCAGACTCAGCGGAGAAAGTTACACTGACATTTCGCCATTTCTGGCTTAAGGAGCATGATCGGCCAATCCTTGCCCTCTTTGAAGAGATCGTGCATGATTATCAAGAGTCACATCCGAATGTAAAGGTCAACTTTGATGGAATGGATCAGACTATTCATAGGGAACAGAAATTAAAGAGGGAAATGGTAATAGGTACGCCACCCGATATGTTTGTGTTGTTTGGGGGGGCTGAAATCGAACCGTATATCCGAGCTAATCGCTTGATGGATTTAACGGATTTCGTGATGGATCATAATCTGAAGAATCAGTTTAAAGATCTTAGTTTATGGATGTCGGATGGGCATGTCTACGGTTTACCCATTGAGGGAAATGCAGAGCCGTTATATGTGAATGCAGAGATATTCGAGGAGCTTGGGCTTCAAATGCCACGAACGCTTTCACAATTTAATCAAGCAATTCTAGTATTGAAACAGCATGGGTACATTCCTTTTGCACTCGGGAACACGGAACGCTGGCCTGCTGCAATATATGCTCATTATCTCATGGATCGGTTCTCTGACTCGGATCTAATTAATAGGATCGCTCAAGGTGAAGAGGGTATCGGATTTCAGAATGAAGGTTATTTGCGAGCCTTTGAGCAGTTGGAGTCATGGGCCGCTGAGGAAGCATTTGGTCCTTCACCTAATAAACTATCTACGGAAGAGGCAGTCAATCTTTTTACCCACGGTAAGGCGGCCATGTATTTGAATGGAAACTGGGATATTACGTTGTTTCAGAATGAAGATGCCCCACTGGATTTTCAGAACAAGGTAAGTGTTATTCCATTTCCATCTATATATGCAGAAGGGAAGCAATCCATGGCTGGGGGATATACGATTGGAGTCGGACTATCCTCAAACTTAACAGATGCCAAGAAAGAAGCTGCGCTTGGATTAATGCAAGCATTCTATACGGAGGAAGTTCAGGAAAGAATTGTATATGAGGGATTAAGGATACCGTCGAGATGGATCAAGTTCGATTCGGAGAAGACAGGGCCTATATTCACCGAAATGATTGAAGTGATGGAGGAAAGCCAAACAAGCTTTGTGCCCTATGATAATATTTTATCACCAGAAGTGAAAAGATCCTTCTTGCGTGTAGTTGAAGAAATTATTGATGGTAAAATAAATGCCAAGGAAGCTTTAGAGCAACTTGATGCATCCTCTATGCAATATTGGAGATTAAGACAAAGTTATATTGGAAATTAAAATTGGGGGGCGGATACAATGGTTGCAATCGGGAATAAGTATAAGGTCATTCTGGTTGATGATGAACCTCTGATTTTACGTAGCCTAAAGGCAGCCATACCGTGGGATGAGCTGAACCTAGAAGTCGTTGGTGAAGCGCGTAATGGAGAAGGGGCACTTCGTTTAATCGAAGAGACTTCTCCAGATATGATTATTAGTGATATTCGGATGCCTGGTATTGATGGGATATCCTTAATGAAGGAAGTATCCTCCAGCAATCCAAAGATGATTTTCATTATAATTAGTGGATACGGTGAATTTGAATATGCACGAGAAGCACTTAGACAAGGAGCTTTTGATTATTTATTGAAGCCGATTGATCATGATGAGCTGACAGAGATGCTCATACGGGCAAGTGAAAAGTTGGATTCGCAAATTGTGAATGATCAGCTAATGGATTCTGTCCAAGCGCTATCGTTAATGGCTCGGGAACGAATGTTCTCAGAGCTTATTGAAGGGAATCAAAGAACACTCCACCATATGAATTGGATGGAAAGTGATGAATTGGAAGAGGAATACTATATGGCTGTCGTGCAGCTTGATCAGTTCTTGTTATTAAATGGTCTTTGGACGAAGGAAGAGAAACGATTGTGGCTGTTTGCCATTCGCAATATTCTGGAGGAATGGTCGCAACAGAATGAAGGAATGACGGTATTCCCATTTCATAGTGGGGAGTGGGTTATCCTATTTGCTGGCACTTGTAATGATAACTTAATTGAGCTAGGTGAGGATATCATTCTGCACATTAAGAAGTACTCCAAATTAACTTGCTTTGTAGGAATTAGCACAAGTACAAAGGGAGTTGATCAGTTAAGCTCTTCTTATCAAAGTGCAACTAGAGCATTGTATCAACGCTTTTATGCTAAGGATCAAGGGGTCTT
Organism: Paenibacillus sp. Y859; assembly: GCF_056786405.1. NCBI lineage: Bacteria > Bacillati > Bacillota > Bacilli > Caryophanales > Paenibacillaceae > Paenibacillus > Paenibacillus sp. Y859. The sequence continues at coordinate 63,273 of NZ_JBXCIZ010000012.1, forward strand.
TATTGATTCAACTTCGGAAGAGCAGCTTGTGCAGAATCTAGAGGTTAAATATCCGAAGCATCTGGAGACGGCTATCCTACAATGTATCCGTACACTTGATTTGGAGAGAATGCTTTCCTTGTTTGATACGATGAAGGAATATATAGAGGAGCATTCGTTGAGTAAGGATATTGCAGAGCGAATGATAGTAGAAATGATAGTTGTACTATACAGACAATTTGAATATTCAAATTTCTTAGTGGATGGTTCTTTGGGTGGATTAATCCAGAGAATCCACGGGATGACAACACTTCATGAGATGATACTAGAAGTAAAGGCAACTTTTGAGAAGCGATTGAGAGAGAACAGAGAAAGTAAATCCAAAGAGGATATTCAAATGAATATTGATAAAGCACAGAGGTATATTTCGGACAATTATCATAAGGAGCTAACGATTGAAGAGTTGTCTGAGTTAGTAGATTTGAGCGCAAGTCACTTTTGTATGATATTTAAACAAGTATCAGGATATACCTTTTTGGAGTATCTAACGAAATGTCGAATGGATAAGGCGAAATATATACTAAAGAATACAAGTGTGAAGGTATATCAAATTGCACCGCTTGTCGGATATCAGGATCCTAAATATTTTACGCAAGTATTTAAGAAGGCAACGGGGAAAACACCATCGGAATTTCGCGAAGAGACGGGGTGAAGTGATAGAACGAGAGGGGATTTATAGTGCTTTATGTAATAAACAAAATGATGTTGACAGGCTAGAAGGCATCATATATACTAAGTTTATGAAAGCACTTCCAATCAAACAATGCATTTTGAAAGCGCTTTTCGAAAACGTTTCAGTTATATTTCTTGTGAGTATAACTAATGATGAATATCATCAAGTCATGTGCAAGGATTGGTAAGGATACAACAGGATACAACCAGAGTTTAGACATTCTAAAGGGGGATTTACGGTATGAAGGGGAGAACACCGAAAACGTTTGCGATGTTGTTGTTAGCTAGTGCACTACTTGTATCGGCATGTGGTAACAATAATAGTGCTAGTACTAATTCAGGTGACACGAAAGAACCAGCCAAATCTACAAATACAGAGACAGCATTAGATACTAGTCCAATTACATTTAAGTTCTTTGGAGCAGATGCAAGCCCTAACTGGAATAAGATGCAAGATGAAGTTGGTAAAGCAATTACAGAGAAAACAGGTGTTACGATTAATGCTGAATTTGCTGTGCAAGGTGGTGGACAAGATAAGATTTCTCTTATGGCTGCCAGCGGTGACTATCCAGATATGATCTTTGCTAAAGGCGATATTAGTAAGATGGTAGATGCTGAAGCAATGATCGATTTGACAGACTTAATTGAAGAGCATGCTCCTAACCTAAAGAAGGTCTATGGTGATTACATGGATCGCCTACCATATAGCAGTGAAGATAGAAGCATATATGTTCTTCCGAGTAATGCTCTAGTAGGTCAGACTTATTTTGATGCTACCGGTGGATTTGAAATTCAGCATGAGGTGCTAAAGGAACTAGGATATCCAGAAGTGAAAACGCTGCAAGATTACGAAAATGTATTACAAGCTTACTATGATAAACATCCAACGATTGATGGACAACCAACGATTCCCTTGACATTAGATGCAGATGATTGGAGAATCATGATTACGGTTACGAATCCTGCATTCTTTACAACAGGAGCACCAGATGATGGGGAATATTATATTGATATCAATACATTTGAAGCACAACTTCACTACAAACGTCCAGAGGAAAAAGAATACTTCCGTTGGTTGAATCATATGTATAATATTGGTCTTCTTGACAAGAACACATTCGTACAAAAGAGTGACGAATATAAAGCTAAAATCGCTAGTGGTCGTGTGTTAGGTTTAATCGACCAAGAATGGGGTTACGCAGATGCTGAGAATGCTCTGAAGGCAGCAGGTAAGGATGAAAGAACATATGCTCACTTCCCTGTAACACTCTCATCGGATATTTTAGACCATACCTTCCAAGATACAGGATACCTGGCTGGTTGGGGTATAGGGATTACTACAGCTTGTGAAGATCCAATTCGTGCTATTAAATTTTTGGATTACTTAGCTTCTGATGAAGGTCAAGTTCTTAGGAATTGGGGTATTGAAGGAGTACACTATGTTGTAGAAGATGGTACACGTGTTATTCCTGCAGATGTACTAGATAAGAAGATTAATGATAATAGTAACTTTATTAAGACAACAGGTATTGATTTGTATTCTACATTCTCTCCTCGTTATGGTGATGGAGTACTAGATCCAACGGGTAGCTACTACACTACGAACTTTCCTGAACAAATCGTAGCTATGTATACTGAGGCTGAAAAGGAAAGCTTGGCAGCATACAATGCTACAACTTGGAAGGATCTATGGCCTTCAGAAAAGGATATGCCTGTTAAACCTTGGGGAGCAGCTTGGGATTTAGCTGTTGAAGAAGGTTCACAATATACTGTAATGTTCCAAAAAACGCAGGATATTATTCGTAAACGTATTCCAGAAGCTATCTTAACTACACCTGAGAAATTTGACGCTGTCTACGATGGTATGTTGGCAGAGTTGGACAAAGCTGGTGCTGAGAAGATGGAAGCGGAATATACAGAATTAGTAAAAGCAAGAGTAGATCTTTGGTCTGGTAAATAATAAAAAGGTAAAATAACTTGATAATAATACTTGAGGGGCTCTCATTTTGAGAGCTCTTTTTTTTGAGAAAAAAATTCCTGAAATAAGAGTATACAAAATGGGGGAAATGATATATATTATTAATGAAAGCACTTACATCTTTGGTTTTAACAGTTTTCGAAAACGCTTTCCGAACATCATGAATAACATATCTGCTTTAAAGATTTATGATTATTAGATACGGGAGGGTTATATTAAATGAAAAGAAAAACGCCAAAAACATTTGCAATGCTACTGATCGCAAGTGCACTACTGATTTCTGCTTGTGGAAACTCCAACAGTAATAACTCCGGGAAAACAGCAGAATCAACGGGGAATTCAACAAGTGCTAATGTGGTCAAGGAAGAGACAAATGATATTACTCCAATAACGTTTACATTCTTTGGAGCTGATGGTAGTCCGAACTGGAATAATATGAAGGACGATGTTGGACAAGTAATCACTGAAAAGACAGGCGTTACTATTAATGCAGAGTATGACATGAATAATGGCGGTGACGATAAGATCGCTTTAATGGCGGCGAGTGGGGATTATCCTGATATCATCTTCCCTAAAGGTAACTTAACCAAATTGGTTGATGCAGAAGCCATGATTGATATGACAGACTTAATTGAGGAACATGCTCCTAACTTGAAGAAGTTATATAGTGAGAATTTAAATCGTCTTAAATATAGTACAGCTGATCCAGCCATTTATACGATCCCTACGAATGGATCTGTCGATCAACAAAGTTTCGATGCAACAGGCGGATTTGAAATTCAACATAGAGTGTTGAAAGAACTAGGTTATCCTGAAATTCGAACAACAGCAGATTTTGAGAAAGCTTTAAAAGATTATGTAGCGCTACACCCTGAAACAGATGGTGCTAAAACGATCCCATTGTTACTAAATGCTGATGACTGGAAAATAATGATTACGGTTACAAATCCGGCATTTACTGCAACAGGCTTAGCGGATGATGGAGAGTTTTATATTAATCCTGAAACATATGAAGCCCAATTACACTACAAACGTCCGGAAGAGAAAGAGTACTTCCGCTGGTTGAACCATATGTATAATGAGGGACTTCTAGATAAAGATACATTTGTACAAAAGGATGACCAATACCAAGCTAAAATTGCTAGCGGTAGAGTACTTGGATTAATTAGCCATGAGTGGGAATATGGAAATGCTGAGAATGCCCTTAAAGCTGCAGGAAAAGATGAATATACTTACGGACATTTCCCTGTAACAATGTCTGAAGATATTCTTGATCATTCATTCCAATCTACAGGGTTTGATGGTTACGGATTGGGTATCTCAACCTCTTGTAAAGATCCAGTTCGGGCTATTAAATTCTTAGACTGGATGGCATCTGAGGAAGGTCAGGTACTTAGAAACTGGGGGATTGAAGGGAAGCATTATACTGTAGAAGATGGTGTTCGCGTCATTCCTGCAGATGTTCAAGATAGAAAGATGAATGATAATATAGCTTTTACTAAAGAGAGTGGTATTGGACTCTACTTTGTCTTCAGTGGACACTATGGAGATGGAGTGAAGGATTCAACTGGCAACTATTATACAACGAACTTCCCTGAACAGATTATTGCTAGTTACTCTGATGTTGAGAAGGAATCGTTAGCAGCTTATAACGCTACAACTTGGAAGGACTTATTCCCAGGTGAAGATGAATTCCCAGTAAAAGTATGGGGTGCAGCGTATAATATGCCAGCTCCTAGCGACACAGTCTATACTGTAGCCTATCAAAAGACGCAAGATATTATTCGTAAACGTATTCCAGAAGCGATTCTTGCTAAACCTGAGAAGTTCGACGAAGTTTTCGACGGTATGCTTGCAGATCTTGATAAAGTTGGAGCCGTTCAGATGGAACAAAAATACACTGAGTATGTGCAAGATAGAGTCAAATTATGGACGGGTCAATAAGACCTCTTGTAGCGAGAAATGAATAAACAAGCCGAAACGGCTACGCTGTCCTTATAAAGGACGGTATCCGTCTCTGCCGAAATATAAGGTATAGAGTATGAAGTGAAACTTATACTTTATTATATTTTAAGACAAACAGGCAGTCTAGAGAATGATGTATCTTTAGCTGCCTGTTTCTATTTGTGGTTGCTGAAGGTGCTTAATGATATAATTAATGTTTGTATGCAACCAGAATAGTTAGGAGTGAATTCTATGACAACAGGTAGGAAGCAGCAGTGGGTAATGTCTTATCTAGAGCCTGCTACGAAATGGGAAGAAGCGCTTCCGTTAGGTAATGGACGGATGGGCGCAATGGTATTCGGAGGCATAGAACGGGAAGAGTTTCAACTAAATGAAGATACGCTCTGGTCCGGTTTCCCGCGAGACAATGAGCAATATAATAGTTTGCGTTATTTAAAAGCGGCAAGAGAGTTAGTAAATGAAGGCAAGTATAAGGAAGCAGAAGAGCTCATTAATACACAGATGTTAGGTAGAGATACGGAAGCGTATCAACCGATGGGGCATCTCATTATTGAGCAGGAAGGTCTGTTAGATGTTCAGGATTACAGACGCGAGTTGGATCTCAGCACAGGGATTGCACGTACATCCTACCAGAGTGGAGAGACGACATTTACAAGAGAGACATTCATTAGTGCGGTGGATCAGGTTATGGTCGTAACCATGAAGGCAGAAGGGGTTGCGAGAATAAATGCAACCGCACATCTCGAAAGCCCACATCAACCGCAAGTGACTGTGAATGAAGCTCAGGCTATGGTCCTTACAGGTCGTTGTCCAAGTCATATTGAATCTAATTATTTCAGAGATCATCCTCAGTCTGTTTTGTATGAGGAAGGCTTAGGTATAAGTTTCGAGTTACACATGGTCGCTGTTACTGAAGGTGGGACGATCAGTTTTGAGAATAACGTATTGAATGTTCGTGATGCAGAGGCTGTGACGTTCTATCTAACAGCTGCTAGCGACTTTGAGAAATTCGATGTGATGCCAGGTTCTACGGGTAAAGATGTAGGCGGTATCTGCTCAAATACGCTAGGTGATGCCGTTCATGTAGGCGATAAAGTAATACGCGATCGCCATATAAAGGATCATATGGAGTTGTTCGGGCGTGTGGACATATACTTGGGGACCAATGAGAATAGTACACTTCCAACAGATCTTCGATTGAAGTCATATCAGGAAGGGACACAGGATTCTGGACTTGAAGCGTTATATTTTCAATATGGACGTTATTTATTAATGGCTAGTTCGCGGCCAGGTACACAGCCAGCGAACTTACAAGGAATATGGAATGACCGGATAGAGCCACCATGGGGTAGTCAGTATACAACGAATATTAATATAGAAATGAATTACTGGTTAGCTGAAATTGGAAATCTTAGTGAGTGTCATGAGCCGCTGTTCGATCTGATCGAAGATATATCCATTTCGGGCCGTCGTACGGCCAAGGTGAATTATCAAGCTCGTGGTTGGACGGCACATCATAATGTGGATATATGGAGACAAACTTCTCCAACAGGCGGTGATGCCAGTTGGGCATTCTGGCCGATGGGAGGAGTATGGTTGACTGCTCATTTGTGGGAGCATTATTTATTTACAGGTGACGGTGAATTTCTAAAGAATAGGGCATATCCGATAATGAAGGGAGCCGCGTTATTCTGTCTGGATTGGTTGGTTGAAGGACATGAAGGCTATTTAGTAACGAATCCATCCACATCACCTGAGAATAAATTTCTGACAGCAGAAGGTGAGGCCAGCAGCGTTGCTATGGCGAGCACGATGGATATGACGTTAATTCGTGAATTATTCTCACACTGTCTCGAAGCGATATCTATACTGGAAGTGGATGAAGAATTAGGTCAAGAGATTTCAACAGCGTATGAACGATTATATCCTTTCAAGATCGGTCAACATGGACAGCTTCAAGAATGGGTTCATGATTTCGAAGAGAGTGAACCTGGTCATAGACATGTATCGCATTTATACGGTATTTATCCAGGGCGGGAAATCAATCGTTATGAGACTCCAGACCTGCTTCAGGCAGGATTTACTTCTCTAGAGCGCCGTATAAGTAATGGTGGTGGACATACGGGTTGGAGCTGCGCTTGGTTGATTAATCTCTATGCGAGGTTGTTGGACGCTGACTCAGCCTATAACTTTGTTCATACATTGCTCGCCCGTTCTACACATCCGAATCTATTCGATGATCATCCACCATTCCAGATTGATGGTAACTTCGGCGGAGCTGCAGGGATGATTGAGATGTTGCTCCAGAGTCATCTGGATGAGATTCACCTACTACCAGCGCTTCCGAAGGAATGGAGTGAAGTTGGTTATATTAGGGGAGTTAAAGCTCGGGGTGGATTCTTGATTGATATGGAATGGAAAGACGCTAAATTGGTAAACGTATGTATAACTTCTGATCGAGGTGGGACATGTACTCTACGTAGTAATACCTCATTGGTACTAGACGATGGAACTGATATTGGTGAATGGAATTCAAATACACAACAATTTACAATGCAGACTGTGATGTCGGCGGGAGATAAGATCATATTAAAAGCTAATATGGGGGACTAAAGTAATGACTATTTTTCAATTTCCACAAGATTTCAAATGGGGTACAGCAACGGCTTCTTACCAAATCGAGGGTGCCTCTCAGGAAGATGGCAGAGGACCATCCATATGGGATACCTTCTCACATACACCTGGTAACGTATTTAACGGAGACAATGGCGATACAGCTTGCGATAGTTACCACCGGTACGAAGAAGATGTGAAATTACTTAAGGATCTTGGAATTAATACGTATCGATTCTCTGTATCATGGTCTCGTATTATGCCAAATGGCGATGGGGAAGTTAATGTTAAGGGATTGGAATATTATCACAAAATTGTCGATCTATTGATCGAAAACGATATCGAACCTTTCTGTACACTCTATCATTGGGATCTTCCCCAAACGTTGCAAGACGATGGTGGATGGGAAAGTGCTAGAACAGTTGAGGGCTTTGTGAAGTATTCAGAAGTCATGTTCCGTGAATTCTCGGGGAAGATCAAATTCTGGCTTACTTTTAATGAACCATATTGTGTTGCGTTCTTATCGAACTTATACGGTGTGCATGCACCAGGAAATAAAGATTTGCAGACGGCGATTAATGTTGCCCATGGACTGCTTGTTGCTCATGGAAAGAGTGTGAAGAAATTCCGTGAACTTGGGGTTGAAGGACAGATAGGAATTGCACCGAACGTATCATGGGCTGTTCCATACAGCTCGTCTCAAGAAGATCAAGAAACATGTGATCGTATCATTGCATTGAATAGTGACTGGTTCCTAGAACCGATCTATAAAGCTAGTTATCCGCAATTCTTGGTAGATTGGTTCGAGAAGCAAGGAGTTACTGTACCTATTCAAGCTGGAGATATGGAGATCATCTCACAACCGATTGATCTGATGGGTATTAACTATTATGCGATGAGTGTAAACCGTTACAATTCTGAAGGTGGCGTATTACATTCGGAAGAAATAGATATGGGGCTCGTAACGACTGATATTGGTTGGCCAGTTGAATCTAGAGGTCTATATGAAGTTCTTCATTACTTGCAGAAATACGGAAATAATGATATCTATATTACTGAGAATGGCGCATGTATCAACGATGATATCGTAAATGGTAAAGTGTTGGACTACCGCCGTATTTCTTATTTGCAACAGCATATTGTGCAAGTACATCGTGCGATTCAAGATGGAATTAATCTGAAAGGCTACATGGCTTGGTCCCTCATGGATAATTTCGAATGGGCAGAGGGATATCGTATGCGATTTGGACTCGTTCATGTAGACTATCGTAGCCTGGTACGTACACCGAAAGAGAGTTATTATTGGTATCAGAATGTGGTGAAGAATAATTGGTTAGAAACGAGACCTAAGGAGAATCAGTAATGACGGAAAAGTCCATATCCAGATTGATAGATCATACGCTTCTGAAGGCTGATGCGAAGAGGGAAGATATTCAGAAGTTGGCAGAAGAAGCGAAGACGTATCTGTTTGCATCGGTATGTGTGAATCCTGCATGGGTTGCAGTAGCTTATGAAGTGTTGAGGGACACTCCAGAAGTGAAGGTGTGTACGGTGATTGGCTTTCCACTTGGAGCATCAACCCCTGAAGTTAAGGCATTTGAAGCGTCCAATGCGATCGCAAACGGAGCAGGTGAATTAGATATGGTGATCAATATCGGTGCATTAAAAGGGCGTGATGATGCTCTGGTAATACGTGATATTGCAGCTGTTGTCCAAGCGGCTCGTGGAAAGGCGCTCACGAAGGTGATCATCGAGACATGCCTACTTACAGAAGAAGAGAAGGTACGCGCTTGTAAGTTAGCCGTTGAAGCGGGTGCTGATTATGTGAAGACATCAACAGGATTTTCTACCGGTGGAGCAACGAAAGAAGACATTGCATTGATGCGTGCAACAGTTGGAGCAGATATAGGGGTTAAAGCTTCAGGTGGGGTACGGAGTGCGGAAGATGCGAAGATCATGATTGATGCTGGTGCATCTCGAATTGGTACGAGCGGTGGAGTGGCTATAGCGGCTGGGGAGCAATCTCAAGAAAGCTATTAAGCACAGCACCCTTGTTTCAAGAATAGTTTTGTAAAAGAGAGACGGATGGTCAAGCCAAGGACGATAGGCTGGACTATCCGTCTTTAAATATGCCGATATTAAGGTGATTTGAAAATAGGGGTACACAATTGGTAACAAATGAACTATAATGAACCCATATGAACGTTTAATATTTTAAAAAAATGATAAATTGAAAGTGAGGACTTTACAATTATGGAAAATCGCTATGTATCTCATCCCAACGATGTGAAGGTATTTAATACAGATCGCTTACGTGAGGAATTTTTGATTGATCATTTATTTACAGCAGATGAACTGGTAACTGTATACACACATGTGGATCGTTTTATTGTAGGTTCAGCAGTACCAGCTACGAAGGATATTAAGTTAGAAGTGAATCTTAAGGATATCGGAACAGATTATTTCCTAGAGCGTCGTGAGATTGGTATCATTAACGTGGGGACTAAAGGTACTGTAACGCTTGACGGTAAGGACTACGAAGTTGATTCGAAAGAATGTATATACGTTGGACTTGGTGTAAAGGAAGTTGTATTTAAGAAGGATGGCGGAGCTCGCTTCTATTTCAACTCAGCTCCTGCGCATAAGGCATATCCAACGAAGAAATCAACGCAGGCAGAAGCTACTCCGGCTCATATGGGAAGCATTAGTACATCTAACGAGCGGACGATCTACAAATACATCCATCCAGACGGTATTCAAAGTTGCCAGCTTGTAATGGGAATGACAGAATTAGATCCAGGGAATATGTGGAATACGATGCCAAGCCATACACATAACCGTCGTTCTGAAATATACTTGTATTTCAATCTGCCTGAAGATGGGGTAGTATTCCATATGATGGGTGAACCAGATGAAACGCGGCATTTGGTCGTTAGAAATGAGCAAGCTATTATCTCACCAAGCTGGTCTATTCACAGCGGTGTAGGAACATGTAACTATACATTTATTTGGGGAATGGCTGGAGAGAACCAAACCTTCAATGATATGGATGCGGTAGCTATGCAAGATCTGCGTTAATTGATATAGAAAGCGATGAAACTTTATGAGTCCCTTGAAACGACATGAAAAAATTATGGAGGTCCTAATTTCGGGCCAAGAAGTTACGGTTGTAGCATTGAGTGACATGTTACAGGTGACGGGCAAAACGGTGCGTGACGATCTCGCCAAGCTGGAGAGTATGGGTCTACTGACAAGAGTCCATGGTGGAGCGATATTAGCTCAGAATGATCAGTATGGGATTTTAACCAATAAAGGTGTAACGGATAAAAATAGTTCACAGAAGGCCCAAATTGCTAAGCGGGCACTTCAATACATCGTACCTGGCGATATTATTGCTCTTGATGGTGGGAGTACGACGTTAGAAATTGCTAAGCGTCTGGACAATCAACCATTGACGGTGATTACGAATGATCTATTCATTATTAATGAATTGACTCGGAAAGATCAGATTCTGCTTGTTGTCCCTGGTGGATCGCGTGTGCGTAACGTATTAGTGAGTGAGGATGCTCCGCGTATGATTTCAGAACTGAATATTCACAAAGCGTTTGTTTCGGCAACAGCAGTAGATCCTGAGTTTGGTTTGTCGATTTATACGGGGGATTTGGTTCCTTTTAAAAAAGCGCTAATTGAAACGGCTCAGCAGGTGTATTGCGTTGTTGATCATATTAAATTTGGCCAATTTGCACTTCGAACCTTTGCGACATGTTCGGATTTGGACGCGATTATTACAGATGATGGAATTTCGGAACAGATGGCTGAGAGATTTAAGGAATCCGGTATAACATTAGACTATAAATCATAGGAGGAACAGACCATGGGTTTATTCGATTTAACTGGTAAAGTAGCTGTCGTTACAGGAGGCGGAAGTGGTCTTGGTCAAGGAATAGCGATCGGGCTGGCAGAGGCTGGTGCAGATATCATCTCGATTTCTTTTTCAGAATGTGATGAGACGATAAAAATTGTTGAAAGTCTGGGACGTAAAGCTCATCAAATTCAAGTTGATCTTAGTGATGAAACAGTGCTAGAAAGTGTGTTTAATGAAGCGTTGGGAATCTTCGGAAAAGTAGATATATTGGTTAATAATGCAGGGATTATTCGACGCGTACCAGCAGTAGATCACCCAGCAAAAGATTGGCATGATGTCATGAGCCTGAACTTGAACAGCGTATTCTTCCTGTGTCAATTAGCGGGTCGTCATATGATTGAACGCGGTAGTGGAAAAATTATCAATATAGCTTCTATGCTGACGTACCAAGGTGGAATTAACGTTCCAGGATACACAGCGAGTAAGCACGCAGTTGCAGGAATTACGAAGGCATTCGCGAATGAGTGGGCATCTAAGGGCATTCAGATCAATGCGATTGCACCGGGTTATATGGCAACAGACAATACTTCTGCTATTCGTGCTGATGAGGATCGCTCGAGAGATATTCTAGCTCGTATTCCTGCATCACGTTGGGGAACACCAGCTGATCTGAAAGGTCCAGCTGTATTCCTAGCATCCGAAGCATCAGACTATTTGAACGGTCACGTCGTTTGTGTAGACGGTGGATGGATGGCACGTTAAACGACAGATTAATCAACTTAGAACTATAGGGGATATAATCATTTGTTGTAGCCCTATTTTTTAAAAAAACAGCAGGTCAAGGTGGCTTGAAGTGCTCCCATCATTGTAGTAGTAGAAGTTTTTGTTTTTTCTACTGTCCACTTGACAGGGAGCCTTCAGCTTATTCTTGACCTGCTGTTTTTTGCCTTTTATCCATTGTGGCTTGTATCAACAGATACACTTCGATAGTGTCATTGATGGACCACATTGTCGATTAACCCTTGTGCTTTTCTCAAAAACTAATTATGCATAAATGGAGCACACCTAGCGATTGTCATGATTTTTGAGACAGCCCCGTTCTACGTTATTATTCGGATATGTTAAGTATGAGTAAGCCTTTTCAAATGTCATGATTTATGAGAAGATATTGAAAGGTCTATATTTGAACTATCTCTATTGAGGTCATCATTTTTATAATTGATAAGGGAGGTTTCACCATGTCCGAAGAAAAGAAATTTTCGTTTGAGACCTTGGCCGTTCATGCAGGTCAGGAGATTGATCCTACAACATTATCACGAGCAGTTCCTTTGTATCAGACTACATCTTATGGATTTCAGGATAGTGAACATGCGGCTAATTTGTTCGCACTTAAGGAGTTCGGAAATATCTATACTCGGATCATGAACCCTACTACGGATGTGTTTGAGCAACGGATTGCTGCACTCGAAGGTGGTGCAGGTGCATTAGCAACTGCATCGGGACAAGCTGCTATCACATTCTCAATTCTTAATATTGCAGGTGCAGGAGATGAGATTGTATCTTCAGCCAGTCTATATGGAGGAACTTACAACTTGTTTGCTAACACACTAGCGAAGTTGGGAATTAAGGTGCATTTTGTAGATTCAAACGATCCTGAGAATTTCCGCGCAGCGATTACAGACAAGACAAAGGCTTTATTTGCGGAGACGATTGGTAATCCTCAAGGAAGCATCCTTGATATAGAGGCGGTTGCGAAGATTGCTCATGAACATGGTCTTCCTCTCATTGTAGATAATACATTTCCGAGCCCTTACTTACTTCGTCCAATCGAACATGGTGCTGACATTGTTGTTCATTCAGCTACGAAGTTTATTGGAGGTCACGGTACTTCCATTGGTGGTGTTATTGTTGATGCTGGTAAGTTCGATTGGAAAGCTAGCGGTAGATTCCCTGGGCTTACTGAACCGGATCCAAGCTACAATGGCGTAGTCTATACTGAAGCTGTAGGACCTATAGCGTATATTATCAAAGCTCGTGTTCAGTTGTTGAGAGATATGGGTTCTTCCATATCACCATTTAACTCTTGGATGCTCTTACAAGGTCTGGAGACATTACATCTACGCATGGAACGTCATAGTGAGAATACGCTTAAAGTGGCTCAATATTTAGAGAATCATGCCGATGTAGAATGGGTTAGTTACGCAGGTCTACCAAGCCATCCATCATATGAACTTGCTAAGAAATATTTGCCTAAGGGACAAGGTGCCATCCTGACATTTGGTATTAAGGGCGGTACGGAAGCGGGTCGTAAATTGATTGAAAGTGTGAAGCTATTCTCACACTTGGCGAATGTCGGTGACTCGAAGTCATTGATCATTCATCCCGCTAGCACAACGCATGCACAGCTGTCAGAAGAAGAACAACTTGCAGCAGGTGTCAAACCGGAAATGATTCGGCTATCCGTTGGAACAGAATTTATTGGTGATATTGTGAATGATCTAGAACAGGCCATTCAAAATAGCCAAAAATAATAAATATATTATAGGGAGCATCTCACAAGCCATGTGGCTAGGGATGCTCTTTTTTTGGAGGACTGTCCGTTCTATCCTTTATGGAACGGGGGAATATACCCATTTATCAGAGAGTAGTGATGTTGGAGTGACGAACAATTCTTCGTGATGAAGGTAGTGAAGGGGAGACAAGAATAGATACATAAAGTGCATTTAATTAGCAGGAAAAGTAGGGGAAAGGAGAATTAGTTGTCAAAACTACAGTTAAAAATGGCGAAAACGCTGAAAAGTAGAGTTTCCAGTAAATTAGATGTACTCCATGCACCTAAAGTTAGCTTCAGAGGGATTGGGTTGAATTTAGATGTACTCCATGCACCTAAAGTTAGCTTCAGAGGGATTGTGTTGAATTTAGATGTACTCGATGCATTTAATTAGCGGGAAAAGTAGGGGAAGGGAGAAATAGTTGTCAAAACTACAGTTAAAAATGGCGAAAATGCTGAAAAGTAGAGTTTCCAGTAAATTAGATGTACTCCATGCACCTAAAGTTAGCTTCAGAGGGATTGGGTTGAATTTAGATGTACTTAATGTACTTAATGTACCTAATAGTGAATGGTGAAGGCGATTATTGGGGTTGTTCTTAGCTCAACACTAAAATCAGCGCAGGTGATGGAATTGTCATGGAGAAGCGTGGGCGTGGGCGTTCGCCTTCAAGCGTTAGTTTTAGTTTTGAGCGCTTTTTTTTTGTGTGCCCAAATGTGAGCTTTGTTGTTTACTTGTTCTTAACGAAGGGATATAATACACTTATAAAGTTGCGTTAGGTAAAAATAATTGCATACGCACAAGAAATGATTCTCATTCTCATTTACCATGCTGCTCCGGATAATCCGGAGCAGCATGTGTCATTTTTAGGGAAGTAATAATGCAATTCATTATCAATAGGGAAGGTGAGTCATAATGGAAAATACTCAAAGAGCTTCATCAAGAATGGACTTAGCTCAAACTAAGAACAAAGGAAATAATCCAAATCCTCATAGGAAAGGGAGATTCGATCTCCAGAGCATGCTTAGCAATAAAGAGATGCTTGCAGCGCTAGGGAGTGGGGTGCTTACACTTATAGCTTGGTCAGTGGGGCAATCCTATGAATACCTATCCATACTCATATATGTCATAGCTTATGCGCTAGGTGGGTGGATCACAGCTAAGGAAGGAATCAAGACGTTAATAGAAGAACGCGATCTTGATGTGAATCTTCTGATGATTGCTGCAGCTATGGGTGCTGCAGCAATCGGATATTGGAATGAAGGGGCATTGTTGATCTTTATATTCGCCTTCAGTGGGGCGTTAGAGAATTATACGATGGAGCGAAGCAAGAAAGATATCTCATCATTATTAGCATTGAAGCCGGAGACTGCGGTGCGTATTGAGATTGGAGAAATGACGAAGGTGGCCATTGATCAGCTTCAGATTGGGGACCTCTTTCTCGTTAAGCCAGGTGAATTGATTCCGGCAGATGGTTGTGTTGAACGTGGCTATTCGGCCGTTAATCAAGCCTCTATAACAGGAGAGCCGATTCCGGTGGATAAAACAGCAGGGGATGACGTATTCGCTGGTACGATTAACGGGGAAGGTGTACTTTATGTTGAGGTGACACAATCAGCTGAATCTACGGTATTTGCCAAAATAATTAAATTAGTTGAAGAAGCGGAAAGTGAAGTGCCGCATTCTCAACGTTTCATTAAGCGCTTTGAATCGATCTATGCGCGCGTAGTGGTCGTGGTAACCTTGGCTGTGATTGTTATTTCACCATTAGTATTAGGATGGACTTGGGGGAATTCCTTCTATAAAGCTATGGTATTTCTAGTCGTTGCATCTCCATGTGCGCTGGTCTCGTCTATTATGCCAGCGATGCTGTCAGCCATTTCGAATCGTGCGCGCAAAGGGATTCTATTTAAAGGTGGGGCCCATGTGGAGAACTTGGCGTTGACGTCCGTAGTTGCATTTGATAAGACGGGCACACTTACGCTTGGTACACCGCAGGTGACAGATTTTATTGTTGATGAAGCGTATGACCGTCATGAGCTCCTCACAATATGTGCTTCTGTAGAGCAGTTATCAGAGCATCCACTAGCAAAGGCTATTTTACTCAAAGCGAAAGAAGAAATTAAGGACTTAACATTAAAAGAAGTTGAAGCCGTTCAATCCATCACAGGATGGGGGATGTCAGCTGAAGTGGAAGGAAGTCAGTGGAAGATAGGAAAGAGTAACATGCTAGATACGGTTACCATTGAACCTATGTGGCTGGAACACAGAAGTAACCTGATGAATCAAGGGAAGACTGTCTCAGTTATTATGCATGGTACTCGTGTCGTTGGTTTGGTTGCTTTTCAGGATACGATTCGTCCTAAGGCAGTACTTGCTGTAAAGTC
The DNA here is from genome assembly GCF_056786405.1 of Paenibacillus sp. Y859. Taxonomy (NCBI): domain Bacteria; kingdom Bacillati; phylum Bacillota; class Bacilli; order Caryophanales; family Paenibacillaceae; genus Paenibacillus; species Paenibacillus sp. Y859. The sequence goes on from NZ_JBXCIZ010000012.1 coordinate 79,341, forward strand.
ATTGCACGCTCTAGGTGTTCAGGTTGCGATGCTTACAGGTGATCATGAGGATACAGCACAAGTGATTGGCAAACAAATCGGTGTGGACTTTGTTTATGCAGACCTCCAACCTGAGGCAAAGGTAACTCATATTAAACAATTAAGAGAGAAATTTGGGCATGTGGTTATGGTGGGTGATGGGGTAAATGACGCGCCGGCGCTAGCTACGGCAACAGTGGGAATAGGTATGGGAATGAACGGAAGCGGAACAGCTTTAGAAGTCGCGGATGTTGTTCTAATGAACGATAATATCGAGGAGATTGCTAGTACCATCAAGTTAGCACGACGTGCGCAAAGGATAATTAAACAGAATATGGTATTCGCAATTAGTGTTATCCTGTTATTAATTATAAGCAACTTCCTCGGGGAGATCGCTCTTCCGTTCGGTGTAATAGGGCATGAAGGTAGCACTATATTAGTTATTCTGAATGGATTACGACTGCTGAAATGATCTGTAACAATCATTGGTGAGCATCAGATTGTGGGTATGAATACAACTCAGTTCAATAATGCATTGAACCCAGAAGCTTAATCGGTAAGAGGAAGTTCAAAAAGTCATCCTTTGATCACGTACTATAACTTAAAGAAGGCTTCACCTTCTATCTAGAGGAGGGTGAAGTCTTTTTGGTGTTAGAAGAATATCCACATGATGATTTGGAATACGACATACGTCGTTATACCTGAAAGGATAAGCATGAAACCGGTTTTACGTTTACCTTCGAAAAAACGCAAAATAGCTAGGCTGAATAATGGTGCAATCACGAGTAGAAATAGTAATACAGTAATGAACATTTGTGCCGAGATGTTGGAAGTATCAACGTAGGTCAAGGAGGCTCCCCCTCATTTCTATAATAATATGACAAACATCACAATCGTTATTTCTATTATAGCGAAACCTACGTCCAACGGGGGTATAAAAAAAGGCGAAAATGCGACGAATTTAAAAGTTGTAGTACGAGTTCAAAAAGTTAATTTTTTGAATTTCCTCTTACAATGACACTCGAACGTGACCAAGGAATAAGGACACTGCAGCATATGATGCTCCAAGCATGGCTGAACGACTACCCAGTGCGGAGAATTGAATCTGTAATTGATTTCGATGGTAAGGTAAAGTACGTTCTGCAACAACATTCTGTAATGATGTTTCTAGCCAATCCTTAGCATCGGCAAGAGGACCACCAATAATGATAAGTTCCGGATTGAAGCTATTGACTATATTGGTAATTCCAATTCCGAGATAGTGTCCAATCTCAGTGTATAAATTAACAATGTCCGCTTCTTGTCGAAGAGCATATGGAATAAGCTCACGAGTTGAACGGGCAGGTAAATGCCTCGATTGATCATCATAAGCGATCTCAGAAGCATATAATTCCCAACAACCTCGGTTCCCGCAAGAGCATTTACGGCCATCAGATTCAATAGTCATGTGACCGGTCTCTCCAGCATAGCCTCGAGCACCTTTGTAAAGTTCTCCATCGATGATAATGCCTGAGCCAATCCCCATACCCGCACTGATGTAGATGAGATGACGAACATCGATGCCAGCTCCATAATGAAGTTCACCTTCGGCACCTGCATTAGCTTCATTATCTATCGTGACTGGGATACTGAATGTTTCTTCAAGGATCGCTTTTAACGGGATCTTCTCCCAACTTAGATTGGGTGCAAATAGTATAGTTCCGCATTCATCGACCATACCTGGTACACCAACGCCAATGCCAACAATACCATGTGGAGACGAGGGAGCTTGCAACATAAGTGAGCGAATAGCCTTATTCATTTCTTCTAGGACAAAAGGAAAATCTCGATGAAGTAATCGTATGCTATACTCAGCGATGATTTGATCTTCTAGATCAGTTAATATGCCCGTTAAATGAGTGACGCTAAGCTCTATACCAATGGCATGTCCGGCAGTTCGATGAAAGACAAGCATAGTTGGCTTACGTCCACCACTAGATTTGCCGGGCCCAATTTCCTCAAGGAGATAGTTATCAAGCATTTCAAGTACAAGATTGGAAACAGTGGCTTTGTTGAGACCTGTCATTTCAGATACCCGAATGCGCGACAGTGGTCCATATCGGCGGATTGTATCGAGTACGATAGACATATTTATTTTTTTAACCAGCGTTTGATCACCAGTGATTTTCATGTGAAAAGTACACATCCTTTGCAGAAAACAATTGAAAAACAAGACTTAGTTTATCCGATAGACAAAGTATAACAGATATGATAGGATAGCGGTATTACAATATTAGTTCAAATATGAGGAGGACATTATTCATGGCCTATTTTGATCAAGTTGGAAAAATTGCTTACGAAGGAAACGATTCTACTAATCCTTTTGCATTTAAAAATTATAACCCAGAAGAAGTGATTGCTGGTAAAACGATGGAAGAGCATTTCCGTTTCGGTATGGCATATTGGCATACATTGACTGCGGGAGGTTCCGATCCGTTCGGTGCTAACACTGCTGTTCGTTCGTGGGATAAATATACGGGTATGGATCTTGCTAAAGCTCGCGTTGAAGCGGGATTTGAATTTATGGATAAAATGAGCCTACCATTCTTCTGTTTCCATGATATTGATATCGCTCCAGAAGGAAACAACCTTCGTGAATTCCAAAGTAACATTGATGTTATCGTTGGATTGATTGAAGATCAAATGAAAGCAACCGGCAAGAAATTGCTCTGGAATACAGCAAATATGTTCACGAATCCTCGTTTCATGCATGGTGCAGCATCAACGAACAACGCTGATGTTTACGCACATGCGGCAGCACAAATTAAGAAGGGTCTTGAAGTTGGTAAACGTCTAGGCGCTGAGAACTATGTGTTCTGGGGCGGCCGTGAAGGTTACGAAACTCTTCTTAACACGGATATGCAATTGGAACAAGACAACTTAGCTCGTATGTTCCACATGGCTGTAAATTATGCTAAGGAAATTGGATTTGATGCTCAATTCCTAATCGAGCCTAAACCGAAAGAGCCTACGAAACACCAATATGACTATGATGCAGCTACTTCTATTGCATTCTTGCAAAAGTATGGCTTGGATAAGCACTTCAAACTAAACCTTGAAGCTAACCATGCGACACTAGCTGGGCATACATTTGATCATGAAATTCGTGTAGCTCGTATTAACGGTATGTTGGGTTCATTGGATGCTAACCAAGGAGATATGCTTCTTGGATGGGATACAGATGAATTCCCTACAGATATCTACGATGCAACACTTACAATGTATGAAGTTCTTAAGAATGGCGGAATTGGTCGTGGTGGCGTAAACTTTGATGCTAAAGTACGTCGTGCTTCCTTCGAGCCAGAAGACTTGTTCCTATCTCATATTGCAGGTATGGATACTTATGCTAAGGGATTGAGAGTTGCCGCTAAGTTGATCGAAGATCGCGTATTCGAGAACGTTATTGAGACTCGTTATAGCAGCTTTAGCGAAGGTGTCGGTGCAGATGTTGTGTCTGGTAAAGCTACTTTATCATCACTTGCTGAGTATGCTCTTAACAATGAGAATCCTCGTAAGAACGTTTCAGGACGTCAAGAACACCTGAAAGCAACATTGAACCAATATATCTACGCATAAAAAATAGTTCTAAGGGCCGCCGCTCCTTTCCCATGGGAAGGCGGCGGTCTTCTTTTATTGTTCATCCACTAATTTTCATATAGGAGGGGTATTATGAGTTATGTTATTGGGGTTGATCTGGGTACAAGTGCTGTGAAGACAGTACTTGTAGATCGCGAAGGTCGTGTGGTCTACGAAGTTTCGGAAGCGTATCCGTTACTTCAACCAAAGCCTGGTTATAGTGAGCAAGATCCTGAAGAATGGGTAGACAAGACTCTGATTTCTCTTCATAGAATGATGAAGGAATCGGGTGTGAAGCCGTCGGAAGTGGAAGGACTAAGCTTCTCAGGTCAGATGCATGGGTTAGTATTAGTTGATGATGCTGGACAAGTGCTTCGTAATGCTATTCTATGGAATGATACACGTACAACTCCACAGTGTCGTAAGATTGAGAAGGTATTAGGTGCTGATCTTCTGCAAATTGCACGCAATCGGGCATTAGAAGGATTCACCTTACCTAAAATTTTGTGGGTGCAAGAGCATGAACCAGAAGTTCTTAAGAAAGCAGCATTATTCCTACTACCTAAAGACTATGTAAGATTCCGTTTAACAGGTGACTATGCTATGGATTACTCTGATGCCGCAGGAACTTTATTACTTGATGTAGCTGGTAAGAAGTGGAGCGAGGAGATTGCAACTGCATTCGACCTGCCTGTATCCATTTGTCCTCGGTTAGTTGAATCCTTCGATCTGGTGGGCACATTACTTCCTGAGATTGCTGAGAAGTCTGGATTACTCCCAGAAACCAAAGTGTTTGCAGGTGGAGCGGATAATGCTTGTGGTGCCATTGGAGCAGGTATTCTAAGTGAAGGTCAAACGATGTGTAGCATCGGTACATCCGGAGTTATCCTTTCTTATGAAGAACGTAAGAATTTGGATTTCGAAGGGAAAGTTCACTTCTTTAACCACGGAGAGAAAGATGCATTCTACATTATGGGTGTTACTTTGGCTGCTGGTTATAGTCTGCAGTGGTTCAAAGAAACATTCGCAGCAGATCTTACTTTCGATCAAATGCTTGAGGGAATTGACAGTATTCCAGCAGGTAGTGGTGGTTTGCTCTTCACGCCATATATCGTTGGTGAACGTACACCGCATCCAGATGCGAACATTCGTGGTAGCTTTATCGGAATGGACGCAGGACATAAACGTGCGCATTTCGCACGCTCTGTGATGGAGGGAATTACGTTCTCATTGAAGGAATCTATTGATATTCTACGTGCGTCTGGGAAGACGATATCTGAAGTGATCTCGATCGGTGGGGGAACGAAGAATGAGAATTGGCTACAAATGCAGGCGGACATCTTCAATGCGACGATTCTGAAGTTAGAGAGTGAGCAAGGACCTGCTATGGGAGCAGCTATGTTAGCTGCTTACGGAAGCGGTTGGTTCCCATCTCTTCAAGAATGTGCATCTCATTTCTTGCGGACTGCTAAGTCATATGTACCGAATCCAGAAACGGTGGCTGTATATGAGAAATTATTCAGTCTTTACCAAGAAGTTTACGGACAAACTCGTGATTTGAATGATAAATTAGCTGCATTTCGTCAGTAATTACAACACCTATATTGATAGAAGCGCCGTTGTTCTCTTGTATACAGGAGAACAACGGCGCTTTTTGCTATGGTGCAAGGAACGAGAATTAGCATAGTTAAAGTGGAATGTTCAACTATATAAAGCATATATATCATTGGATGGTACTCATGACGTTCTAGTTAGCATATTATGTTACAATATGTGTGTGTGAAATAAGTACAGAAGGGCAGGGTATTCATGAGAATAGTCGGCAAACGGCTTGTTAAAGCACTGATCATAGGCACCCTGATGGCTGTAGCTGTTCCGTCAACTGTTGACTTTGAACTAGCATATGCGGCTTCTAAATCGACGGTCGTGAGATCGGTAAGTGATATTCAACAAGTTCTACTAACAGCAATGAATGGACATCAAGTGGATGTGAAGTTTACATATAAAGGTAAGACGAGTTCCCTAAAGACACAATTGAAACAGGCGTTGGATCAGGCGATGGAGAGCGATCCTTATATTAATTATACGATTGCAAGTTATGGTTACTCATACCGGGGTAACTCTAATGCAGCAGATGTAAGTGTGAAATTGAGTTATCGTGAGACAGCTCAGGAAACGGCATATGTAGAGAGTACAGTGAAGAATGTGCTGAAGGAGATTATTATTCCTGGTATGAATGATCATGAGAAAGTGAAAGTAATCCATGACTGGATTGTTACCCATTTGAAATACGATACGACATTGCAGAAATATACCGCCTATGATGGTCTAAGTACCGGGAGTACAGTTTGTCAGGGATACTCGCTATTGACCTATAAAATGTTGAAGGAAGCGGGAATCCAGAATAGAATTGTTGAGGGTACTGCAACACCTGAAGGAAGTAAAAAAAGCCAGTTGCATGCGTGGAATTTGGTGTTAGTATCGGGTAATTGGTATCATATGGATACGACTTGGGATGATCCTGTACCTGACCAGAAGAATATTGTAGGTACAGGATATTATTTACGTAATGATAAGCAAATGCGTAAGGACCACAGTTGGACCAAACCTTATCCAGCGGCAGAAATATTATACAGGGAAACGTTGTCGGCAGTCGTTAAACAGGGTGGAAGTAAGTTGTCCTTTTATAAAAAACTAGAAAAGGATCTTCAATATCAGTTATATGAGAAAAGTGAGATTGTAACCTCAACGGAGCAATTGATAGCTAAGGCAAAGGAAATGATACAACAAGGTAACCATTCACTATTATTTCGCTTTCAAGGTAGTGAGGCTGCATTGATTGATGAGCTTCAATACTTATATTCGTTAGATATTAAGGGGATCTCCTATCTACATAGTCCCTTTGAAGATACGGGTGATCTAAGGGTGTATATTACTTGGAGATAAGTACGAGGGTGAAGGACGGATGCAAACTAACTAGCAGGTCAAGGTTATCCTTGGCCTGCTAGTTTTTATGAACGAGTTCGTTTGGCCATCTGTTGCCATATTGTCCCAGCTGCTTCTTCACCAGACTCGATCCGTTCAAGAGCCATTCTCGCTTGTAGACTGACTTCGAATTCTGGATCATCCACTGCTGCCTCTAGAGCTGTACGCGCTGATTCAGTTCCTACTTCATATAGGAAACGAGCTGCACGCCAACGAACAATTTTGCTACTATCCTTCAGTGATTCCGTCATTGCTGGAGTGGCATTAGCATCTCCGATGTCGGATAATGTGTCACCGGCAGCACGACGAATAGCTGCGGATTTATCCTTAAGGGCAACGTATAATAGCTCCATTGCTTCGGGAGAGGCAAGATCACCAAGGTAGATGATCGCAAGGCGACGAATAGCAACTTTAGCATCTTGAAGTACAGTTCTAATGAAATGAATTCGTTCATCTGAAGGTGTCATCCCGTCAAGTGCTGCATAACGAATACGCCAATCACTGTTCTGAAGAGCTTCTTCAAGCTCTTGATTACTTAGTTCTATACGTTTTTCCATGAATTCTTCGTCACTAGCTCCATGTGCAATAGCCTGCTGAATGACTTTTTCAAGACGTTCGGGAGGATAAGCTGCCTCAAGTTCTTGCTCTACTTCACGTGCAATATCCTCTAATTCACCATAACGAACACCATAATCAGAAAGCTTACGTTCCTTAATCATCGTTGCTATAGCAACAGCCGTTACCGCCTGAGTGAATCTCTCGGAAAGCGCAATCCGTTCTTCACGACCGGCAGCCTTTACACGAATCTGCATAGGAATACCACGGAAATATTGTACAAGAACTTCAGCATCACCGTAGTGTTGTCCCGATTCGGTATCAACTTCTGACCATGTCGTAGTTGGACCATCCTGTCCAAGTCGTTCTTGTAGCTCGCCTAAGATAGTTGACCAATCAGCGTTACCTTTACGTTCAAGTGCAGCGAAATCAGTGGTGTGGAATACGCTTTTGACACCTGGGATATGGAGCATTTCCCGTATCCATGCTGGGGCAGAGCGTTCATTATCCAGCGTATATGTTTTTCGTAACCCCGTCTCTATAGTTTCATCCAAATGGAGCTTCATCGTATTGGGACTTGGAGTTGGTTCTATAAAGGTTATTTTCAAAATAAGCACATCCTTTCTATATCTATTATAGTCTACCTCATTTTCTCCTTAATAAAAAATAGAGGGTCTGGATTAGGCTTAGATTAGGCAACACATTTGTGCTATAATGTAAATAGCTAAATTTGAAGGGAATGGATTATTTCATGATCAGTACAAGCGGCGTGACTCTTCGTTATGGAAAGCGCGCACTTTTTGAAGATGTAAACATAAAATTCACACCAGGTAATTGTTATGGTCTTATTGGAGCGAACGGTGCTGGTAAGTCCACATTTTTGAAGATTTTATCAGGAGAGATTGAAGCGAACTCTGGTGATGTTCATATGACACCAGGAGAACGTATGGCAGTACTCAAGCAGAACCATTATGAATATGATGAATTCCCTGTCCTCGAGGTTGTTATTATGGGGCATATTCGTCTGTACGAAATAATGAAAGAGAAGGATGCTTTATATGCTAAATCTGACTTCTCGGAAGAGGATGGCCTTCGTGCTGGTGAGTTAGAAGGCGAATTCGCAGAGCTGAACGGTTGGGATGCAGAACCAGATGCGGGAGCACTCTTAATCGGTCTTGGTATTCCACGTGAACTTCACGATAAGAAGATGATTGAACTCAGTGGTAACGAGAAGGTTCGCGTATTGTTGGCGCAAGCATTGTTTGGTCGTCCAAATAACTTGCTACTCGATGAGCCTACCAACCATTTGGATCTTGAATCGATCGGCTGGCTAGAGAACTTCTTGATGGATTATGAAGGTACTGTTATCGTAGTATCCCATGACCGTCACTTCTTGAATAAAGTATGTACGCATATAGCGGATATTGATTTCGGTAAAATTCAGATGTACGTAGGTAACTATGACTTCTGGTACGAATCAAGCCAGCTTGCATTACGTTTGTCACGGGACTCGAACAAGAAGAAAGAAGAAAAGGTGAAAGAACTACAAGCGTTTATTCAACGCTTCTCAGCGAATGCCTCGAAGTCTAAACAGGCAACTTCACGTAAGAAACAGCTTGAGAAAATTACATTAGATGATATTCGTCCATCTAGCCGTAAATACCCGTTCTTACATTTCAAACCAGAACGTGAGGCAGGTAAGCAACTTCTTACAGTTGAAGGCCTAAGCAAATCAGTTAATGAAGAATTAGTGCTTGATAATGTGAATTTTGTAGTCAACAAGGGAGATAAGATTGCACTGGTTGGTCCGAACAGTTTTCCTAAATCAATGCTGTTTGACATTCTGATGAATGAACAACCTGCGGATTCTGGTGAATACACATGGGGAATTACGACAACGCAAGCCTATTTCCCTATAGACAACTCACGTTATTTCGATGGCATTGATATGAATTTGGTAGATTGGCTACGTCAGTATTCTGCTGATCAAGATGAAACGTTTCTACGTGGATTTTTGGGACGTATGTTGTTTGCCGGGGAAGAGGCTTTGAAGAAAGCAAGCGTCCTCTCGGGTGGAGAGAAAGTGCGTTGTATGTTAGCTAAGATGATGTTAAATGGTGCTAACGTTCTTATATTCGATGAACCAACGAACCACTTGGACTTGGAATCCATTACAGCACTCAACAATGGACTTACTGATTTTGATGGAACGATCCTGTTCACATCCCATGACCATCAGTTCATACAAACGATTGCGAATCGGATCATAGAGATTACACCAACTGGAATTATCGATCGCTCAATGAGCTATGATGAATATTTGGAAAGTGAAGAAATAAAAGCACTACGTAGTCAGATGTATCCAGTAGAAGAATAGTCAAGAGGAACTTTGATTATCTATGTGGGCACTGAAAGCTTGTGATTTTAATTTAAATTGATAAAGGCGACTTATCATTCAAATCTGAATGATAAGTCGCCTTTTTTAATAATATAAGAAAGTATAAGTTATTTGGAGGACTGTCTACTCTAACCTTTATGATATCTAAAGATTTATCTATTTTTGCAGAGAGTGGCGATGTTAGAGTGACGAACAATGCTTCGTGATGAAGGTAGTAAAGGTGAGACAAGAATAGATGCATAAACTGCATTTAATTAGATGTAAAAGTAGGTAATGGAGAAATTAGTTGTAAAACTACAGTTAAAAATGGCGATAACGGTGAAAAGTGAGGATTCTAGTAATCTAGATGTACTCCATGCAACTAAAGTTAGCTTCAGAGGGATTGGCTTGAATTTAGATGTATTTAATGTACCTAATAGTGAATGGTGAAGGCGATTATTGGTGTTGTATTGTAGCTCCTACCTGTTAGAGATACAATGTATCACTGGCATAGGAAACGTAAACATCCTCACTATATGAAATCTTTAACTAAGGGCGCCGATCAGTGTTGTTGATTAGTATCATATTTAGTTGATCTGTCAGATAGTAAAAGAAAGTGTACTTTTGTAAGATTACTGTAGTCGGAAAACACGGAGGAGGATATGACATGGCACAGATTTCCGTAAATAAAGTGGTGGAATCGAACCCACCTTTACGGCCACCCAGAAAGAGAAATATAGTTAGTACATTTTTTAGACAGATTGACTTACAATTGATGGTTCTTCCAGCTCTTGCTCTGATTATACTCTTCAGTTATGTTCCCATGTACGGAGTTATGATTGCGTTTCAGGATTATAAAATAGGCAGCAGCTTCTCTAGTAGTCCTTTTGTAGGGTTCAAACATTTTATCTACTTCTTTAATTCACCAGATTTTGTGTTGGTTATGAAGAACACGATAGTGATTAGTTTACTTAAGTTCTGTATTGGATTTCCTGCACCGATCATTCTAGCTTTAATGCTTAACGAAGTTCGGAAAGCGAAATTCAAACGAATTGTGCAGACGATTACTTACTTGCCACACTTTATGTCCTGGGTTATCTTGGGCGGACTGGTAGGATCCATGCTTGCTACGGATAACGGTAGTATCAATATACTACTAGAAAAGCTTAATCTAATTAAAGAACCAATTAACTTTCTATCGATGCCAGAATATTTCAAAACGATTCTAATTACAACAAACGTATGGAAAGAAATAGGATTTGGTTCTATCGTTTATCTGGCAGCCATTGCGGGGATTGACCCTAGTACATATGAAGCAGCTTCAATAGACGGAGCAAGTCGTTTTAAACAAATATATTTGATAACGCTTCCATCCATTGTGCCTGTTGTTTCAATCTTCATGATTCTAGCCATTGGGAACCTGTTGAGTGCTGGGTTTGAAGACATTCTCGTTCTAGCATCCAATCCGGCTCTTAGAGATGTATCAGATGTCATTGATACTTATGTCATACGTATCGGGATCAACAATTACCGGTATTCCTATGCTACTGCCGTCGGCTTGTTCAAAGCTATTATTAGTGTAGGTCTTCTCACGATCGCTAACTTTGTAGCTAAGAGATCTGGCAACAGCTTATGGTAAATATGACACAAGTAAAAGGGGTGCATGTGGATGCGTGACAGTATAGGCGATCGTCTGATGGTTATCTTCATATATACATTTCTCACTTTGTTGGCGATTTCAACACTTTATCCATTCCTGAATTCGCTGGTGGTTTCATTCAATCAGGGGTTAGATACCGCACAAGGTGGTATCACACTCTGGCCAAGAGAGTTTACGTTGGAGAACTATGCCATCGTCTTTAAGGATGAACGTTTAATGCAAGGTTTTTTCATATCTGTTTTACGTACAGTAGTTGGTACTTTAACGGCTATATTAGCAACAGCTATTTTCTCTTATGGCATGTCAAAGAAAGAATTGGTAGGCCGTAAATATTATATGATTCTATGTATCATCACAATGTATTTCTCAGGCGGTCTTATTCCATCGTTCCTGTTGATGCGTAATCTTGGATTGATGAACTCATTCTGGATATTCATTATTCCTTCGCTTATCGGTGTATGGAACATGATTATATTTCGTACCTTCTTTCAGGGATTACCATCTGGACTTGAAGAATCCGCAAAGATGGATGGATGCGGGAACTGGGGAACATTATTTCGAATCGTATTACCGTTGTCGGGTCCCGTCATTGCTACATTGGCGCTATTTACAGCCGTGTCGCATTGGAATGAATGGTTCCTAGCCAGTATCTACATTTCTAAAGATGAATTAATGCCGATTCAAACGATCTTGAAGCAGATCTTAGCGTCTAATATCGTATCTGAACAGACGTCCGGTATGGATGCGGCAGCACTAGCACATATGCAGAAGGCTAGGACGATTACGAGTAAGTCTTTATCTATGGCGACAATGATGGTAGCTACGCTGCCAATTGTTATGGTATACCCTTTCGTACAAAAGTATTTCGTTAAAGGGGTGCTTGTCGGTTCTCTGAAGGAGTAGCAGTCATAAGTACGGCTACGATGAGAATTGATTGAATTATCGTTTGGAGCCATGCGCTTTAAACATAAATAATAACATTGAAAGGGGATATGAAGAGGATGATGAAAAGAGGAAAGTTGTTTGGTAGCGTCTTGTCAGTCGCAATGGTCTTGTCTTTAATTATCGGATGTTCCGGTAATGGTGGAAATGCTCAAGCACCTAAGGAAACGAACAAAGCGAGCAACCAGCCAGAGACCAAAGTGGAGGAACCTCAAGCTAAGGTGTATGAATTAGGAACAGAACCACTAGAAATTACGTTGTACGGTAACTATGACTGGTACACAATGCCTAAGTGGGGAAATGACGAAGTAACGGCTTGGGTTCAAAATGAAAAGAAGGTTACTATTACAGAAATTCCAAACGGAGGGAATGCCGTTCAGAAGCTGAACACGATGATTGCTTCCGGCGAACTTCCAGATATCATTTGGGGTGAGCGTGGATCCGATGTGGAACGTTTGCGTGAAGCGGGTATGCTCGTACCATTTGATGACTACATCGACAAATATCCCAATTTGAAGAAATGGCTAGATCCGATGGCGCTTGACATGCTACGTTCACCGGATGGAAAGATTTATCAATTCCCTAACTGGTACACGAACCGTCCAAACGGAAATGCCGGTTGGGTTGTAAATAAGAAGATTTACAATGAGTTAGGTTCACCGAAATTAGAAACGACAGATGATCTGTATGCATATTTAAAATTAGTTAAAGAGAAATATCCGAAGATCATTCCATTTGAGAGTGACTTAGCAAAAGAAGGACAAGGTATCGATCAGATTTACTCGGCTTTCAAAGAAGATAACTTTAGCTTCACAAGATATTTTGCAGTACCAGATGGTGATAAGATGGTATCTATTTATAAAGATGAAAGTTTCAGAGAGTCCGTTGTTTATGCGGCGAAGTTGTTCCGTGAGAAGTTGATGACGCAAGATGCGATGACGCAAACGCGTGATCAAGTTCAAGAGAAACTTAACAACGGAAGCGTGGCAGTATATGCTTCTAGTAACCCGACTACTTTTGCGATGGAAGCGCATTCTGTACTGACGAATGAAGATCCTGAAGCAGGTTACTTTATGGTTTGGCCAATCCACAAGGCTGGTCTAGATAAGAACAAGATTTATCCAGGTACGTATAATAAACTTGGATGGAACGCAGCCGTTATTACGAAAAGCGCTAAAGATCCAGAAGCAGTATTCGCTTTCTTGGATTGGTGGACAGGAAATGAAGGAATGTCTTTACAAATGTGGGGACTTGAAGGTGGATTCTGGGATGGAGTGGAAGCTGATGGTATAACTCCGAAATTCACAGACAAGTATAGAACGGAAAAGAATGATTTAGCTGAATACCAGACTAAAATGGACCCATTAATGTGGGTAGGTAATACAGTGTTTGTTGATGATATTAAAGGTAAATTCGAAGCTACATTAGAAGAAAATGAACGTAACTGGTCAACTTACTGGCAGTTTGAAATTACGTGGAAAACGCAAGGAGATGCAACAGAATACATCAACTTATTCCCACTTCCAGAAAGTGAAGAAGGTATAGCTTTCCAAAGTGCCAAAGATATCTGGCTGAAAGTAAGAGCACAGACGTTGTATGCGAAGACAGACGAAGAAGCGTTAGCTATACTTGATAAAGCACATGATGATTCAATGAATGTTGGATTCCAAAAAGTACTTAATTACTATGGAACAAGATGGCATGAGAATCAAGCTAAAATTAAAGGTCAGTAATAAGTAGATTTTTTCTAAAGAGGGGGCCCTTGTTCTGGGTCCCCTCTTTAGATATAAAAAGTTTGGAAACTTGTCGTTCTAAATAATACCAGAGCAGGTATACTTAGTTTTAGAACGTGATAAGCCTTTTAGGGGGATATGAAATCATGTATAAAGTGTTATTGGCTGATGACGAGCATCTTGATTTAGAAGGAATGAAGCAGTTTATTCCTTGGTCTGAATTGGGACTGGTAGTAGTGGGAGCTGTAAACAATGGATTTGCAGCTTGTGAACTCATGGAGAAGCAGTCTGTCGATATCCTTGTTACCGATGTGAATATGCCTAATATGTCTGGGTTGGAGCTTGCAAGGATCGCTATTGATAAAAAACCGGATATGCGAGTTGTATTTGTAAGCGGTTATCAGGACTTCCATTATGTTAAACAAGCGTTGTCTATGAAGGCATGCAGTTACGTACTGAAGCCTATGGACGATGATGAGCTCATTTCATCGCTACAACAAATTGTGCAGGACCTTGAAACAGAGGAGAGACGCAAGGAAGAGGAAGAACAATATATTCAAATGAAGCCGATGGCGAAGAATGATCTTTTGGTTCGTTTGCTTCAAGGGGAGATGACTTGGGAACGACCTGATGGTATGGCAAAGATCGCCGTATCCTATGGTTTGGATAAGCTTACGGGACCGCTTCGTGTAGCTGTGTTGGAAATGGGTGGTCTGGAAGAGCTGCCGTTGGGCGCGGCACAATCTGTCACAGGGCAGAAGCTTGAAATGCTGTTGCAAGAAATAAGTGAAGTGATTCTTGGTCAAGAAGGTGGACATTGCTTCAGGCTATCGAGACAACGTGCAGCAGTTGTGATGCAAGGCCAAGCGATAAATGATAGTCTCCATCAATTATTTGAAGAAGTGACCTCTAAATTATCCTTTTCTGTGACGATTGGGCTTGGAGAATCAGTTGATGATGTTTCACAGCTCCCGAATTCATATAAGCAGGCTCTTGAAGCCTTGGATGGTACAATTTTTTTTGGGAAAGGTAATTTAATTAACTATGAGGACGTCAGCCGGGCACCAGAGTTAAGTGATGCTAGAACACTAGATATTCGTTTGGATGCATTGTTTAAAGCGATGTCTGACTATGATCTAGTAGGTATTCATGATGAGATTGAGAATTTATTTCAAACCGTATCAACGTTCCGCTCTAGATTTACCATGTATAATCTGGCAACGTATATTATATTTAAGCTGGATCAATATTTACATACCTTGGATGAGGATTTATTCGAAATGTTGGGGCTGGAGCTCCATAGTCTTGATATCGTGTTGAAATTTGAGGTTATGGACAATATCCGTTCATGGCTTGTTCGTAAAGTGTTTGAAATTTCTGAGAAGATGCGGCACAGGGAAAATTCAAAGAATAGCAAGTTAATTCGTGAAATTATGAGTGTTTTAACGGAACGAATGCACGAGAACATTACTTTAAAAGTTATTGCTCAGCAATTTTTATTTTCTCCTAATTATCTAGGACATTTATTTAAAGAAGAGGTTGGTAAAAGCTTTAGTGAAATACTGACGGGTATGAGAATGGAACGGGCTCGTGAGATGCTTAAAGTTCCGACTGTGAAAATATATGAAGTTGCTAATAAGGTAGGATATCGATATATTCCTTATTTCAGCAAACAATTTAAAGAAGCTTTTGGTATGACCCCAATGGATTTCCGCAAAAGAGAATAACTACGGAGGACATGAGATGCGAATACCAATTCAGCAGAAGAAGCCGAAGTATATTCCTTTCGGATACAAATTAATGCTTACTTATCTTGTATTTGTTATTATACCCGTTATCGCCATTGGCTTTTTCTCACATACTCTGTATCAGGATTCTATTCGAAAGCAGACTAGTAGCAATATCCAGGGAACTTTATTACAAATCAGGGACAATATCGAATACAAGATGGGGGATGTAGAAAGAGTATCATCGTTGTTGTACCAGGATTATTCTTTAATTACGCAGCTTCGCAACTATGATGAGGGCTGGGAAAGCTATGAACGGACGACGAAGATCATTATGCCAAAGTTTGATATTGCGATCGATGCAACAGGTGTCAATATAGCGATGTACTTATTTTTGGCTAACGATAGTCTTCCGGAAGTGTATATGGGTTCATTTAACAAAGAAACTCCAGATAAGCTAGAACGCAACTATAATTTATATCATTTAAAGCGGATCAAGGACAAGTCGTGGTATCGCAATTTTCCGAAGGAGGAGTATGGGGGAACGATGTTATGGGAACAGGTGGAGCGCGATAATGACTTCAATCGCATTTCACTACTTCGCCGACTAGTAGATAGCGTAACTCCTTTGAGTTTGAAAGAAATTGGCTTTATGAGACTCAGTGTCAGCATCGAGGAACTTTTCCAATCGCTTGATTATCGCAAGATTGGCGAGGGGAGCGTCTTGGCCATTAAGGATGAGAATGGGAAAGTGATGTATCAGTCAGGTACACTATCGAGTGACTTCTCATATGAGACGATTGAGGACAAGGGGTATATGAGTATTAAGGAAACGATGAGGGGACCGTCATGGGAGTTGGTAGCATACGTTCCCATGACCATCATGGAGAGGGATTCGGCGAAAGTACGTTTGTTCATTATGCTGATTTGCTTCCTGTGCTTGATTGTGTTTACTATTGCAGGGATGTTTGTCTCACGCTACTTCTCTATTAGAGTGACCAAAATTGTATCGGTGCTCAACGCGTTTCGAGAAGGTGATTTACATAAGCGTATGGGTTATAAGGGCAAAGATGAATTCTCGCAAATTGCTCTTGCCCTTAATGAAATGGGCCATAATATTGATCAGTTAATCGAACAAGTGTATGTGACACAAATTGAGAAAAGGGAGGCCGAGTTGGAGTCACTCCAAGCGCAGATCAATCCGCATTTCCTGTATAATACACTTTCCTCGATTAGCAGGTTAGCTAAATTCGGTCAGATTGACAAGTTACAGCGTATGGTTCTAGATCTGGCTAAGTTTTATCGGCTTTCACTGAATGAGGGACGGACCGTCATTCCTGTTCGTAGTGAATTAGAACAAGCGCAGGCTTACGTTGACATACAGACCACCAAGTTTGGGGACTCGGTGTCCATCTACTATGATATTGATCCTGAGATTATTAAATATATAACCATTAAATTAATATTACAGCCATTTATAGAGAATGCATTTGAGCATGCATGGTTTGGGGATGCGATTCATATTCGGATTGTGGGGAAGAAGGAAGGCAATAATATTATATTTAAAATTATTGATGATGGGATTGGGATGTCACCGAAATTAATAAAAGAAATATTTGATCCTGTTGAGGGATTGAACACGGGTTATGGTATCCGCAATGTGAATAGCCGGATTCAGCTTCACTTTGGTTCACAGTATGGAGTCACGATTGGAAGTAGGCCAGGTATGGGGTCGACAGTACAAATCATAATTCCGGCTCACCTTCCTGAGAAGACCTCTTAAAGCTTGGGGAGACGTCCAAATATAACTTAACTCGATTGTGTATGTATTGCTATTGAAAAAAGATGACTCCTTATGAGTTAAGGAGTCATCTAATTCCACATTATGTCTATTTATAGCGGGAGAGTTATGAGCCACCCGTACGACGACGTTGGTTAGGTGCCTTTTTATTGTTCTGATTTTTTAATGTTTTGGCAGAACCCGCCTGAAAGACTCCTTGTTGGCCTGAGGAAGCTTGCTGTTTCTTCTGTTCAAGTTTTTTTCGAATGGCATCAGCCAGACTGACTTTTTTTACTTCGGTATTATCGCTCATGTAATATCCTCCCTTTGGGCTTGTGTATTCATTCTAATCGTTTTCCATTATCCCCACAAGGGGGAAGGTGTTCAAGGCCTTTACTAAAAATAAATTTATGGATGAGAAGGAGGAATTATGAACCTCAAATTGAATTAACAAGCGGGGAAATAAATAACCAATCTCTATTTCTCTAAAAGAACATATCCCTGATCTTGTAGAAGTGGATCACATTGAATTTAAAACTGGCAGCATGGCTCTTATCTTTCTTCATTATTTGTTTAGCGTAGGATATTTTGCTTATTTGCTTCATAAGGATTAAGAGAATTGTTACTGCGATTGTTGTGCTCGTCGCATCCTGTTTCGCCTATTTGCGGTTTGGGTAATTACCAGTATCAAACAATATAAATACAGAAGGAGATATATCCCTATGATCGAAATGAGTGTACTGATTATAGCTGTTGCATTTGCTGTACTTGTTGTATTTCTTATCAAAACATTAAAGGCAGCTACAAACTCATTGGAGAAAACAACTCAGACTCTACAAGAAGTTCAGAAGACCATTGAAGAATTGGGTTATGAAGTAAAACAAACGGTCAGACAGGCTAATGATATTACAACAGACTTACAGTTGAAGATGAAGCAAATTGATCCGGTGATGGAATCTGTTCACAATCTCGGTGAAGTATTAAGTGAGGTTACATTTGCAGCGAAGCAACTATCCAGTACGGTGATGGATAAAATTAAAAAGCCCAAGACAAAGTCTTCTAAACCATCGGATATACCACTCAATACCGCAGAACAACAGACAATTCAATCTAATGCATCAGTAAATGGGACTAAGGATTCCAAAGATCCAAGTTGGGTGAAGTATGTTGATGTTGCAGCCGAAGTATGGCGGAAATTTCGTTGAAGGTAAATTAGACAACATAGACGTTGTTATTGATAATGTATATGCACTTTAAACACAGATAAGGAGTGGGAATACTACCCACTCCTTATCTGTGTTTAAATGGGGAATCAGCGAAGCAGCAGATACATAACTACAAAGACGGATTGTCAATCTAAGTATGATGGTGCTTCATTCATCATAGACAAAAAGGTTTCCTCTAAAATCAATCTCAGTTTTAGTATATAGTAAGTGAGTATGTAAATAACTATGACGAATGGTCAGACGAGAATGAAATGACTTGTTAAACGATCTAAGTAACTTTGTTATTTCGTTACTATCAACTGAAGGCAGAGAACCTAGAGGAAAAGCAAGAAATTGAAAGAAGCTATTTACAGGCTCAGATGGATCAGACTTGGCTGAGCTCTCATACGAGCCCATTATGGCGTAGTTTATATTCAAGCAGAAGATAAACTACCAAATCGTCTATTCTAAAGGTAAGATATAGTATGAGTTCTAAATTTTTT
This sequence comes from Paenibacillus sp. Y859, assembly GCF_056786405.1. Classification (NCBI taxonomy): domain Bacteria; kingdom Bacillati; phylum Bacillota; class Bacilli; order Caryophanales; family Paenibacillaceae; genus Paenibacillus; species Paenibacillus sp. Y859. Next base: position 98,441 of record NZ_JBXCIZ010000012.1, read on the forward strand.
GAACCAAATCATTGAACCAAATCATTGAACCAAATCTTTGAATTAAAAAGAGAATTCCTAATTGGAAAGGATCGAAATACAAATGAATGGTGAAGTTCAGAAAGTGGTAATAACGTTACCAGCTACTGCTGAGTATGTGGATATTGTAAGATTGAATTTGTATGGAATTGCCTCAAAGATAGGATTTTCCTATGAGGAAATTGAAGACATGAAGGTAGCTGTGTCCGAAGCTTGTAATAATTCTGTTCTGCATGCCTATGGACAGGAAGGCGGGATTGTAGAAGTAACCTTTGAAATAAATGGCGATATTTTATCTATTATTGTCAAGGATGATGGGGAGAAATTTGAGAATATAGCCGCACAAACTGAAGGTAAGACGTTGCATGATAAAGAACTTGATGACGTTCAAATTGGGGGTCTTGGTTTTTATCTAATGCAGGCGCTTATGGATGATGTCAGTGTAGAAAACCGTGAGGGGAAGGGTACCCAGGTTATCCTTACTAAACGTATTTTGAGAAGTGAGGAAGCTGTATGAGTGAGAATGTGACTCCCCCCGAGTCCATGAACGAAGCAATAAGTCTGATCTGGGAATATCAACAGACACAAGATAATGAAATAGCGACCGTGCTTATCAAGAAATATAAACCGATGGTGAAGATGGCTTCAGGTAAAATCTCTCTTAATCGTCCTGACTTATATGAAGATTTATTCCAAGTAGGGCAGATGGCTTTGATTCGCCTATTTAGACAATATGACATTAGTTTGGGAATTCCATTTGAGCCGTATGCTATGAAGAGTATGATTGGACATATGAAGAACTATTTACGAGATAAATCATGGTATATCCAAGTGCCACGAAGAATTAAGGAAAAGGGTGTACTGGTTCAGCAGGCTATTGATGAATTAACTGTACAGTTCGAAAGATCCCCTAATGTTCGAGAAATTGCTGAATATTTGGAACTCACAGATGAGGAGACCATTGAAGTGTTAGCAGGGAGAGAATGCTATCATTATGTTTCATTGGATGCCCCACTCTCACAGGAAGAGACTGGGGTAACCTTAGGTGAAATATTAAGTTCTGACGTAAATGATTACGATTTACTTGAGAAAAAAATGGATCTACAACAAGCCCTTAGTCATCTTAAGGAGCAGGAACGAGATGTATTGTTACTTGCATTTCAGGACGGTGAATCACAACGCTCTATTGCTCAGAAATTAGGGGTTTCGCAAATGAGTGTATCGAGAATTCAGAAGAAAGCAACGGAGAGGCTAAAAGAAATTATGTCTCACTCATCACTATGAGGGTGGACGAATGAAGCAACGATATACGATCGCAATTAAATTCACCTTCGTCAGGACACGACCATATTCTTTTAAGAGGAATAAGGGGCGTGTCCTTTTTGGTCCAATCGTAATTAAAGATGTTTAACTTCATGCCTGAGCTCGAAAGGATGTTCAATAAGAAGGATTATATAGCCGCTTCATCTTCTGATACATCGGCGGCTGAACTTCGTACAGTTTCTACAATGCTTTGCGTACCTTCAACAACACTTTTAGTTACATCAGTAGACTTAGTAGAGACATTCTTAGCGAACTCGGACGCCTTATCACCCACAACGGAGGCAACCTCCTTTGTTTTGTCTGTTACAAGAGATAGTTTGTCAGTTAAGTCTTCACGTAGTTCGTTACCTGGCTTAGGGGCAAATAATAATGCTGCTGCCGCACCAATTAATCCACCAATTAATACTCCTTTTAAGAACGTGCTACTGCTTTGAACTGGACAGTCTTTTTCTTCTTGATTCATCTTAATTCACTCCTCGTATTTAATGTTATGGTGTTACTGTCTCGCTTAGTTAGTATTTAAACTAAAGAAGGAAAGATGAAACATGATTCATAAAATAACGAACCTATACTTAGACAGTAAAATGAATATATTTATAGGAAGAGACGCATTGGATGATCATAGGGATGATTGAAGTATCATGGTGGCGGGTATGTAATAGTTATCTAAACATTAGAGGATCAACTAATGCAAAAAACGGAGGTGTAGGTAATGATTAAAATAGTAACTTCAGCAGAACGCCATAATTCGGAAAAAGGGTGGATTCATAGGGAATATCCATTTAATTGAAGCGGGTGCTGTTCAGGTGATAAGTGCTGGGACGGGTGTAAGCCATTCTGAGTTTAATCCATCAGCAACAGAACCTTTCATTTAGAACCAGGGGATGCAGCAAGAATTCATAAATCCTGTGATTTGCATATTAAAGGAAATGGTAGTGAAGGGTAATCAGAATTCATTCTGGTGGATATACCATAAAGGCCATATTCTCCTAATCCCTGATCCACTTCATAAGTGGACAGAGATAGGAGAATATTTAATAATATGCGTATCATTACAATTGACGGCGTAACCGTCCGAGTTCAGATACAAGAGCTTCAACTTCCGAGATACTTAGGTTATTCTTTCTCATGACTAGGTCGTAAACATCATGAATATCCTCGTATTGTTCTACTGAGAACCCGGAAGCTTGCATTGCTGCTCCACTTGCCATTCGTAACTTTGTTTTAATCTCTTCAATCATAAATCCGATGTTTTCTGGTGTTTTTTTTGATAAATCCATATGATAGAACCATCCTCTCTTAATAAGAATATGCTTCCTGTATTGTATCATGTATACCTACTCATCACCATTTCTCAAAAAGTTATATCTGTTTAAGAATGAGTTCTTGGTTTAATAGCGATTAAGGAAATATACAGAAAGAAGGGTTAGTTATGGAGAAGGCATTATGTAATGGAAATACAATTTGTTATAGGGAGCAGGGTCAGGGAGAACCTCTAGTACTACTCCATGGATTTTGTGGAAGTTCGGAATATTGGGATAAAGTGATACCGTTGTTATCAGATTATTATCGCTGTATTGTACCGGATCTGCGAGGTCATGGACGTTCAGATGCTCCAATGGGGGCGTATACGATTGAGCAAATGGCGGATGATGTTGTTGCTTTGATGGATAAATTGGAACTACCCAAAGTGGTACTCTTGGGTCACTCGCTAGGAGGATATATTACACTTTCGTTTGCTGAACGTTATGAGTCTCGTCTGAACGGCTTTGGACTCATTCACTCTACAGCATATCCTGACAGTGAAGAGGCTAAGGAGAAGCGATTATATGCAGTAAGTACCATTCAAACAGAAGGGATTACTTCTCTAGTCGATAATATGATCCCATCGCTTTTTGCTCCGGATCATGTGAATACGCACCCAGAATGGTTAAATGATGCTAGAGAGATCGGTTACAGAACCCCTCCACACGGAGCAATTGGAGTCGCTATGGCTATGCGTCAACGACCAGATCGAAGGGATGTTCTTTCTGAATCAATCCTTCCAGTATTACTTATCGCAGGAGAAAAGGATGGTATTATACCTCCTGAACGGACATTTACGATAGACCAGCCTAATGCAACCCTAGCAACGATTGTAGGAGCGGGACATATGAGTATGATGGAAGCACCTGATCAGTTGGCTAAGCATATCATAACTTTTTTAAATAAGGTGAACTATAACTAGGTTATTATAGGAGTTGTTCAAAAAGTCATGGGAAATACGAAGGTTTATAAGGAGGGGCGATATGTTCCGTAATGATTATATTCTTAGAATGATTGATGAAATGACCCAAATGATCGCCAAAGTATTCGATTTAAAAAAAGAAAGGAAGTTTACAGAGGCTCTGTGGGAAATTGATGAGCTACTTAGTACGCGGTTCTTCATGAACTCACGCTTGCTAAATTCATTACCAACGGAAGAAATTACAAATATGTGTACCTTTGGGGACGCTGTTGAATCGGATAAGCTGCAAGGTGTGGCTTACCTTCTATTTGAGGAGGGAAAGATCTACTCGGAGCAAGGGCAAATAGATGAAGGTTTGACTAGGTATATGAAAGCATTACATCTTTTTTTGGTCGCAGACCATCATGGCGCAAACAACGAGTTAATCGATCTTCCTCATCGGATTCAGAATACTCTTACAGCGGTTGAGGGCTACCGGCTTCCGCTAAAAATCGAACTTTTATTGTACGCGTACCAAGAGAAAGTGGGTAATTATGCCGCAGCCGAGAATGGGTTATTTCGCCTCTTGGAACAAGGTGGGTTAGATCCACAGGAGGGACTCTTATTCTATGAACGTCTTAAGGGCAAGGACGATGAAAGACTGGAGCAAGGGAGACTGCCACGGAGTGAGGTTGTTGAAGGGCTTACTGAAATAAAACAAAGAAAGACATTTGGATGAGCCAGGACAATATGGTATGGTAACGTAAAAAGATAACTCAATGAAAGTGAGATGTACCCTCTTGGAATCATTACACAAACTAATACACCAACTTATGAATAACTCGACTATTATTATGGCAACCTTGAGCCAACTGCGTAAGAAAGAGGGCATTCCATATACGAAAGTTCAGATTAAGCCAGTAGAACTAAAGAAAGAACTTTATTATCAGTTTTCTTATTATGAAAGCAATAAGGTTGTCCACAAGAATGTACTTGCAGAAGAAGCGGCACAGGTTATGGAGGGACTACTCGAGCAGACCTTTCGTCAAGGAAGCATTTATACCCCTGATGCTGACTACCAGATCTTAATCAGCAAGAAATATAAAGTATCGATCTTAACGAAGTCACCAACCAAAAGTGAAGTTGATTTATCTCATAATCGTAAAAAGCAGTACGTACTTGAGGAAGGACAGCCTATTCCGTTTCTTGTAGAACTTGGGATTATGAATGATCATGGTAAGGTGTTAGCGCGTAAATACGATAAGTTCAAACAAATCAATCGCTTTCTAGAGATGGTTGAGGACGTACTTCCCAATTTGCCTGAAGGGCGTCCGCTAACGATTTTAGATTTCGGTTGTGGGAAATCATATTTAACATTTGCCTTGTATCATTATTTAGCTATTCAGGAAAAGAGAGCGTTGAATGTGGTTGGACTCGATTTAAAATCGGATGTCATAGAACATTGTAATAATCTAGCTAACAAGCTTGAGTACAGCAATTTGAAGTTTCTCGTTGGGGATATTGTGGACTACAACGAATTAGATAAAGTGGATATGGTAGTGACCCTTCATGCTTGTGATACGGCAACAGATGCGGCGCTAGAAAAGGCCATTCGCTGGGATGCATCTGTTATTCTATCCGTACCTTGCTGTCAGCATGAACTATTCTCACAAGTGAAGAATCCTGTGTTAGGTCCTCTTTTGTCGCATGGGATATTGAAGGAACGCTTCTCTGCACTGGCAACAGATGCAGTGCGTGCGAAATTGTTGGATTTAATGGGGTATCGAACGCAATTGTTAGAGTTTATTGATATGGAGCATACACCTAAGAATATTCTGATTCGTGCGGTAAAGGGGGAAAGCGGAGATCGTGCTCAGCTGTGGAAGGAGTATACGGAATTTCGAGATTTCCTTCATATATCACCGTATTTAGAAAAGGTTTGCGGAGATCTCCTGCCTTCTGATTAAGCTAGCGAACTTTAACCTCCAAAGGCATCGCGAAAAGCATGACAAAGCTTATCTTGTTCGACCTGCCATAATGAAGCTAACTCTTCGGCTACTTCGCGCTCCCACCATTGGTAGAGCAACTTTCGATTGCTGTGATTTTCGTGAATCCAGATCAGATTTCCGATGACTTTGCGGTAATATAATTCTTCCCCTTCTTTAAGTAACGGGTCTGGAATATGTGTCTTCATCCTTTTGATGGTACGGTATAGCTCTTTACTACAAGCTCTCCGTATTCCTCGTGGCGTTGGAAAGGGCATATCGTTCTTCGACGTGTGATTAGGGGGCAACAACCTCACTCCTCTCATCACAACGTATGCTTGAAGTTAGACGGAAGACACAGAGGTTGTTCTAATTGGGCGTAAGTAGAAGGTATGACCTTTCCTATGTTAGAATAGAAATGAAAGATAGGATCCTTAATTACCTAATATTACTCCAATTCTCTTAGTAGCACTTGCTTTATTAATTGTGTACTTCCTAGTGAAATGGGTCAAATCCAATAAGAGAGGAATCAAATCATGACAACTAATTTAGCGAACAAATTAAGAACAGGGATTTCTCCCCAACAGTTTATGGACGGTATGCAAAAGAATAAAGAAAAATTTCAATCCAACTATGAGGAATTCACGTGGGATAAGCAAGAAGATCGTGAATTTTTCGGGAGTTTGAATCATCGCGACGACTTACGAGTTCTTATTCTTGCTGCAGATTGGTGTGGTGATGCGGTACGTAATGTACCTGTCGTATTCCATGCGCTAGATACTGCAGGCATTCCTACGGAAGTATTGATTCTTGAAGAGAACCTTGATGTTATGGATCAATTCCTAACGATGGGTGGAAGATCAGTTCCTGTGGTCATCTTTGTAGATACAGGAGGGCATGTTCTTGGCCAATGGGGTCCGCGTCCGAAGCATGTTCAGAAGTATATGGTTGCCTTTAAACAAGAGAATCCAGATCGTGAAGCGTCAGATTATGCTGAGAACATGGCTATTGTACGCTCACAAATGACCGAAGCTTATGGAGAAGGAGTCGATATCCGTACAGCTATTCTTACAGAACTGCGCGAATTGATATCGGGAATATAAGATCCTATGTTGAAAATTGAAAGTTACTCCCTAGGCCCCCTACAGACGAATGCTTATTTGTTAATTAATGAAGAAGAGGGTAAAGCTATTATTGTTGATCCGGGTATGAATCCTGGAGCCCTGATTAAGAAGATTGAACATTTGGAGATTGAGGCTATTCTTCTAACCCACGCACATTTCGATCATATGGGTGGAGTGGATCAGATCCGCAAACTTAAAGGATGCCCTGTCTATTTGCATGATTTGGAAAGCGATTGGCTAACTAATCCCAAGTTGAATGGCTCTACGAATTGGCCACAGGTTACTACACCACTATCAACTGATCCTGCTGAATTCGATTTGGTGGGAGGCCAGAAATTGGATCTCATCGGACACCAATTCAGAGTGTATCATACACCAGGACATTCCCCAGGAAGTGTTAGTTTCCTTTGTGGAAATGATCTGTTTTCAGGAGATGTATTATTTCGACTTGGGGTTGGACGTACCGATCTTCATGGCGGAAGAGAGCGGGACCTGTTAGATTCGATACACAATACATTGTTCACACTAAATGATGAAGTGAAAGTATATCCTGGTCATGGACAACGAACAACGATCGGATATGAGCGTGCGAATAACCCGTATGTGTAATTAATAGTTCGAGTTCAAAAAGTTAGCTTTTCAGCACTAAAGTGTATGCTTACGATGCTGCGTTTCTACGAAACGCCTCAGAAGATTGGATGAAGGTAGGGAGTGAGGAGCGGAGCGTAGGCAGTACCTACGTGAGCACCGGAAGGACCGGCTGAATTCAATATTCGATGTCGAAGACGCTTCTTGTTAACCATCGTGATCAAAAGATGACTTTTTGAACAACCTCTAATAAATACCTGTACAATAGATGACAAAATAGTTACAATATCATTAGTAGAATATTAGAACCACAATGAGGAAGCACGCAAGCTGAGGATCAATCCCGGTTTGCGTGTTTTATTTTGTTGTAAATTTTGTGCTCAATACTAGAATCATTGCTTGAAAAATAGTGGAGTAGGATGACCGCTACGATGTCGGATTGTCCTTCCAATCGCTGTTGCCATCGGATTTCTTGATTGTGTACCGCTGATAGCGGTAGAAATCCGATGGCAAAGCATATGCTTCCGAAGTAGCTTTCCTACGGAAAGCTTGTAGGCGACCGCTACGCTTCTCCAGGACAATTCCGTTATCGTAGCGGCATCCTACAACAATGTGTCTGGACTTTTTAAGTGGTGTTGAGCTTTTTTAGTATTTCTTTGAAAGATAAATGAACGAAATGATCAACCTATTCGTATTATAGATGTCGCTGATGGAAGAGGGGTTGAAGATGAAGGCAGAGGAACGGAATAGAGTGAAGCTTGCGCAGCGAGGAGATGCTGACGTTCTAGCGGATTTGGTACATGAACATTACGCTTTTCTATATAAATATTTAGTCAAAATCACGATGGACCCTAGTATGGCTGAGGACCTAGCCCAAGATACAATGCTTCGTTGTATTGAGAAGATAAGTCTATACGACGGCACCTCCTCATTCTCTTCTTGGCTCATGACGATAGGGACTCGTATTTATATGGATCAAATGCGCCGCAAGAAGAGGGAGAAGACTTGGCTTATTAAGGAACAAGGCATTCGTCAGATCCGCTGGCAGTTTGAGAGTAGGAACGAGGAGTGGAATGATGTACTAGAATCCTTAGCCAAGTTGTCTACAGAGCATAGAGTGGCTGTGTTGCTTAAGCACTATTATGGATATACATACGAGGAAATGGGAGAAATGCTCTCTATTCCTTCAGGTACGGCTAAATCAAGAGTTGCAAGTGCCGTGGGTCAACTAAGAAAGGAGATGAGTTAACTATGGATCGGAAGGATCAAGAAGGAACAGAAGAAATAATGCTAATGAAATTACGACAAAGTTTAGACAGAATGGACCATGTGCTTGATCAACCCTCGATACCATCCAAGGACCAATTGAAAGTACACATTCATGAACGTTGGAAAAAGCGTAGGTTGTCTATGATGATTGAATTGCTCATATTCTGGTTAGTCTCATTATTCGTCGTTGGTAGCGGAATGTTATTGGCTTATTCGGCACCTTGGATGATTTGGGTTATTCAGGGGATCAGTTTCGTTACGGCTTTCGTTCTGATGATATATTTTATCATTCATCGAAGAAAAGAGGAGATCGGATGAGTGAAATAATGAGTGAACTTAAGGAAATTCCCATATGGATCATCGTAACGCTGGTACCGATTCTTCTAGCTCAAAGCACATGGATGTTTCTAGATGCAGGTAAATGGGGAAAGTGGCGTTGGTTATGGGGATTATGGGGGTTGACTAGTACACCCACACCCCTAGTGATTTATCTCTTTTTCGTTCGGTTTCCCGATAATCGTAAGCGTAAGAAATTCTAAAAGATGAAAGGATGTTTCATATGGAGGGAATTACAGCATACTTACCCTTAATTTTACCGTTATTGATTCTACAGCTCGTTCTTGCTGTCATTGCTCTGATATCGCTATCTAAAGCTCATGAGGTACGTGGCTCCAAGTGGATGTGGGTATTGATTATTTTATTGGTAAATATGGTAGGAAGCGTTCTCTACTTCGTTATTGGAAGGAAAGATGTGTGATGAGTTTACTACAAGTGACTGAACTGACCAAAAACTTCGGTAAGGCAAGTGCCGTTAAAGGATTAACATTTCAACTTGAGCAAGGGAAGTGTGTTGCTCTGTTAGGTCCTAATGGTGCAGGTAAAACAACGACGTTACGTATGCTTGCAGGGCTTCTAGAATCCTCATCAGGTAAGATTATCTTTGGTGATGGTGAACATCATAGTGCTTCAGATTATCGGAAGTGGCTTGGTTATTTGCCTCAAAATCCTACGTTTTATGGCTGGATGTCAGGCCGAGAATATATTCGTTTTGCAGCTGGACTTAGTGGAATAGCACAGAAGGAAATTGGTGAACGAACAGAAATTGTCCTTGCGAAGGTAGGCTTACAAGAGGCAGCTAAACGTCGGATATCTGGGTATTCGGGGGGGATGAAACAACGTCTTGGTCTAGCACAAGCCCTTGTTCATGAGCCGAAGCTGTTAATACTAGACGAACCAGTCTCAGCCCTCGATCCAATCGGCCGTAGAGAAGTGATTAATCTGCTACGTGAGATAAGAGAAGAGACTACGGTTCTTTTCTCTACACATGTTTTACACGATGCAGAGGAAATCTGCGATGATATTCTTGTGATGGCGAAGGGACGCCTAGCTGAGCAGGGATCACTTACCTCTTTAAGGGAAAAGTATCGCCAGCCTCTCGTGATTGTACAAGTGGAGAGGGAACAAGCCGCATTAACGTGGCTTAATTCATTAAAGAGTAAAACTTATGTGATACAAGCAGATATTAAAACCGACATTGCGGAATTAACGGTTCATGAACTTGGATCAGCAAGAGATGAGCTAATAAGAGATGCTGCTGAGAAACGAATTCCCCTAATGAAGTTAGAAGCCGGAAGCTCTTCCTTAGAAGATATGTTCGTGAAAGTGGTGAGTGAGCAATGAAGGGAACATGGATATTTTATCAAAAAGAAATGCTGGAAATGTCTCGGAGTTTCAAATTGATCTGGATCCCCATTGTCTTTGCAATATTAGGAATCATGCAGCCGATCGTTAGTCTATATATGCCGGAAATATTGAAGATGTCGGGAGGGGTACCGCCAGAGATGTTCTCGTTGTACGTGATCCCTTCATCAGCAGAGGTTATGGTTCAAGTGTTAAGTCAATATAGTACAATGGGCGTACTGGTCCTTGTGCTTTCATGTATGAATAGTGTATCTGGAGAACGCTACGGGGGTACGGCGGAGTTAATTATGGTGAGACCAATCTCATCAGTTGCTATCATTGCTGCCAAATGGTTTGCTCAATGCACGCAGCTGGTGATCGCCTTTGGTTTTGGGTACATAGCAGCGTCCTATTATACGTATCTAATGATCGGAGCATTATCTTGGACAAATGCTTTAGCATCATTTGGTTTGTATGGTCTGTGGCTTATGTTAGGAATTACGCTGACACTTCTATTTAGTACCGTTATGCGCGGAGCAGGAGCGGCCTTTGTCACATTAGCAATTCTAGGGATTCTTTCTCTCTTATATGGAATGCTGCCTACTTGGTTTACTTGGAGTCCAGCTCGTTTAACCTCTCTTGCTGCAGAAGCACTGATTGGAAATGGCCTTCCGGTTTCTTCAGTAGTTGTGTGTTGCTTGGTTGCTGTAGCTATCATTATTCTAACTCTACTTAGTTCATCCCATTTACTTAAAAGACGAGTACTTCCGAATTAGTAATCTTTTGAACATCCCCTCGATAACCTTCGTGATCAAAAGATGACTTTTTGAATATCCCCTAGTAGCTTACCGTAGACATCACTATCTTTTTTTAGTAGACTAAAGATTATCTTATCGACATCTAGGAGGTAGACGATGCTGCATATAGGGGAAAAAATTGTAATCGTCGAGGACGCCTTTGAGCAGAATCTTCCAATCGGGGAATATGGTTACATTATAGCTTATGACCGTAACCCAGATAATGCATTTGATTATGTCATCCGTGTACCGAAAGTTAATCGTAATTTTTTCGTGCCAGATGATGACGTTGAGCTTGAAGAGAGTCTCATGCAACAGGAAGTAGAGCGTACAACGCAAGAAGCGCTAATCGACTATGCACTGGCGACATATAATGAAGAACTTTTTCACCATGTGATGAATGGTAGTCCTGAGATGGTTGAGGAAGGCGAGATGATCTCGGCAGAAGTATTATCCCAGGCAGAATTTATAAAACAGGTTAATCTTCGCGCCTGGATATAGAGGAGTCGGCCTATGCCGACTTTTTTTGTTAATATAAGAACGTATAAGTTTCACATGAATCAATTTCATAATCGCCGATGCAGCTAAATTGAGTTGCGTAATTATGAAATTGATTCTTGATACTCTAATCCTTATATTCCCACTGAAACAGATGCCGTCTTTGAAAAAGGACGGCATAGCCGTTTCTATTTGGTAAAGATGAGAAGAATAAGGGTGATGGCTGCTTGTGATTGAATTGTGAAAGGTTCTATCCTATAATTATAAAGATTATGATTATAATGCAGTTTAAGGCATTAATCCTGAACGACTTGAGAAAGAATAGGAGGAACATAAATCACATGAATATAACAACCGAAGATGTTCAACATGTTGCGAAGCTAGCTAGACTTAATCTGAGCTCAGAGGAAGAATTGGTATTTACCGAGCAGTTGAATGCCATTTTACAATATGCAGAGAAATTGGATGGATTGGATACGGAGGGTGTTGAGCCAACGACACATGTGCTCCATCTTAGCAACGTTATGCGTGAAGATGAAGAACGAGAAAGCCTATCCATTGAGAAAGTATTCGCAAATGCCCCAGAAGTTGAGGATGGGCAATTTAAAGTTCCGGCAATTCTGGAATAAGTGTTTTAATATTGAAAGGAGGAGTCATAGTTGAGCCTATTTGATTATACATTGTCTGAAATACATAACAAGATGAGTTCCGGGGAATTAACTCCTACGGATCTGGTGGATCAGGCATTTAAGACGATTCATGAGCGTGACACTCGTGTAGGAGCCTTTCTTACACTTGATGAAGAGCAGGCTAGAGCGACAGCGCGGAGACTGGATGACCAACTGAAGGCAGGTGGAGAGCGGGGGTTATTGTTCGGATTGCCTGTAGGCGTTAAGGACAATATTGTAACCGAAGGTCTACGTACGACTTGCGCCAGTCAATTCCTTAGTAACTTTAATCCTGTATATGATGCTACGGTAACTAAGAAATTACGTCAGGCGGATTCTGTTATCCTTGGTAAATTGAATATGGATGAATTTGCTATGGGCGGATCGAATGAGAACTCTAGCTTCCATCCTGTCCGGAATCCATGGAATTTGGAACATGTTCCAGGTGGTTCTAGTGGTGGATCGGCAGCATCTGTGGCAGCTGGGGAAGCCTTTTTCACGCTTGGCTCAGATACTGGCGGATCTATTCGTCAACCAGCCTCTTACTGTGGTGTGGTCGGGTTGAAACCGACTTACGGTTTAGTATCACGCTTTGGATTAGTAGCTTTTGCATCCTCATTGGATCAGATTGGTCCTATCACAAAGAACGTAGAGGATTCTGCGTATGTGTTACAGGCTATTGCGGGTTATGATTCCATGGATTCAACATCAGCTAATGTTGAGATTCCCGATTATCTAAATGCTCTAACAGGAGATATTAAGGGGCTTCGTATTGCTGTACCGAAGGAATATGTAGGTGAGGGTGTTGACCCTGTCGTTAAAGAGAAAGTTATGGAAGCGTTGAAGGTACTTGAGGGATTAGGTGCGACATGGGATGAAGTTTCTTTACCACATACAGAATATGCTGTAGCTACTTATTATTTATTGGCATCTTCTGAGGCATCCTCCAACCTGGCGCGTTTTGATGGCGTTCGTTATGGTGTTCGTGCGGAGAACCCTGCGGACCTTCTCGATCTGTATCATGAGTCTCGTAGCCAAGGATTTGGACCTGAAGTTAAACGACGTATTATGCTTGGTACGTATGCGTTAAGTTCTGGTTATTATGATGCGTATTATTTAAAAGCACAGAAAGTTCGTACATTGATTAAGCGAGATTTCGATCAGGTATTTGAGAAGTATGACATTATTATTGGGCCAACTGCGCCAACGACAGCCTTTAAGTTAGGGGCACAGGTAGATAATCCACTGACGATGTACCTGAATGATATTTTAACAATACCAGTAAGCCTCGCGGGTGTACCTGCTGTGAGCATTCCTTGTGGTTTCGCTGATGGTTTACCTGTTGGGTTGCAAATTATAGGAAAAGCGTTTGATGAGTCTACAGTTTTGCGTGTGGCTCACGCTTTCGAACAGCATACAGATCACCATACAAAGCGTCCTAGTATTTAACGAATCAGATAGAGAAGGAGGGAATAAGACGTGTCTACATCCAAATACGAAACAGTGATCGGACTGGAAGTCCACGTAGAGTTGCATACGAATTCCAAAATTTTCTGTGGCTGCTCTACCGAATTCGGAGCACCACCGAACACACATACTTGTCCTATCTGTCTTGGTCATCCTGGTGTATTACCGGTGTTGAATCGCCAAGCGGTGGACTATGCTATGAAAGCAGCGATGGCACTCAATTGCACAATTGCTGATAGAAGTAAATTCGATCGGAAGAATTACTTTTATCCCGATTCACCTAAAGCTTATCAAATATCTCAGTATGACCAACCAATTGGTGAGCATGGCTGGATTGATATTGAAGTGAACGGGGAGACCAAGCGAATTGGTATAACGCGTCTTCACTTAGAAGAAGATGCAGGTAAACTGACTCATATCGACGGTGGTTATGCTTCATTGGTCGACTTTAATCGTGTAGGAACACCACTTGTCGAGATTGTTTCTGAACCTGAACTTTCTTCACCTGAAGAAGCTCGTATATATCTTGAGAAAATCAGAGCGATTATGCAATATTGCGAAGTGTCTGATGTCAAAATGGAAGAGGGCTCATTGCGTTGTGATGCCAATATTAGTCTTCGTCCTTATGGACAGAAGGAATTCGGCACAAGGGCAGAGCTGAAGAACATGAACTCTTTCCGTGGTGTACAGAAGGGTATGGAATATGAAGAGTTTCGTCAAGCTGAAATTCTAGACGATGGTGGCGTGGTCGTGCAGGAAACAAGACGTTGGGATGAAGGACAAGGGAAGACAATCAGCATGCGCGGTAAAGAACAAGCACATGATTATCGCTATTTCCCAGATCCGGATCTAGTGACGCTGCATATTGATGGTGAATGGAAGCAACGTATACGTGAAACTATTCCAGAATTGCCGGACGCACGTAAAGAACGATATTCGACGGAGTATGGTCTGCCGAGCTATGATGCTGCAGTGATTACGGCATCGAAACCTTTAGCAGATTTCTTCGAGGAAAGCTTGAAGTATACTGAAGATGCCAAGTCTGTATCGAACTGGATCATGGGTGATCTATTAGGGTATCTAAATAGCAGTAACTTAGAATTGTCCGAGGTTAAACTAACTGGGCAAGGACTTGGTGAGATGATCGGCCTGATTGAGAAAGGAACGATTAGTAATAAAATTGCCAAAACCGTATTTAAAGAGATGTTGGAAAGTGGCAAGCTACCACAGCAGATCGTAGAGGAACAAGGGCTCGTGCAAATTAGCGATGAAGGAGCTATCCTTAGTATCGTTGAGCAAGTCGTATCAGCCAATCCACAATCCATCGAAGATTATAATGCTGGTAAGCAGAAGGCAATTGGATTCCTAGTGGGTCAAGTTATGAAAGAAAGCAAAGGAAAAGCTAACCCAGCTTTGGTTAATAAATTGCTTGTGGAGGTTCTGAGTCGCTAAGGAACCAACTGCGTAAAAGGGCTTGTCAACGTTGACAAGCCCTTTTGTCTTGAAGATATATGGTGGACTATCAGGTGAGAGGGGCAGGGGGATATAATATGATCATGAGACTTTCAATGGATTATGAAGATACGGTTCATCAGATATGGCGTCTACAGCAGGTTGCTTATCGGCTTGAAGCCGAAAGAATTGGATTTCGTGAAATTCCCCCGCTGTTGGATACGATTGAAACTCTGAGTGATTGTGGGGAGATATTCTTTGGTGAATTGGATGAAGATGGCGAACTGTTGGGTGCGTTAGCGATAAGTAGTGAGTCTACTGGAACGATGACGATTACTCGAATGATGGTTTATCCAGCGCATTTTCGTAAAGGTATTGCAAGCAAACTAATTCAAAACGTATTAGATCTTCATGCAGAAATCCCATTGTTCATTGTATCAACAGGTACACGTAATATTCCTGCGTATACGCTCTATCTGAAGTATGGCTTTATTCCCTTTGATACTTATGAAGTAGCCCCTGGTATAGAGCTCACTACATTTCATAGACATTCACAACATAAGCTAATATCATAACTACTTTGAAAGGGGGTTACGAATTGGTTAATCCATGGATGATTGATGATGTTCAAATTTTACTTCGCTTATTGCTGTCGATGACCCTCGGCGGGGCCATCGGATTGGAGCGTGAAAGGTCTAATCGCGCAGCAGGACTTCGGACACATATTCTCGTATGCTTGGGATCAACGTTAATCATGATGCTTTCTATTTATGGTTTCGCAGATTTTGTGAATGAAGCGAATATCCGGATTGATCCGGCCCGTCTGGCAGCATCCGTCATTACAGGTATCGGTTTCCTAGGTGCTGGGACGATTCTATTTACGGGGAAATCAATAACTGGGTTAACGACAGCTGCTTCCGTGTGGGTAGTGGCTGCAGTTGGACTATGTGTTGGAGCAGGATTCTATACCGCAGCGATTGCTACAACATTCTTAATTCTAATGACCTTAGTTGTCTTTAATAAGATAGAGCTGAGATATATGAAAGGAAATAAACTACATCTGTTGACAATCCATGCCGAAGATTCTGTAGGATTTCTTGATATCGTATCCGAGTTGCTCATAGAGGAGAACTTTACGATTAAAAAAGTGACAGTGAATGAATATACTAAGGATACTTACGGAGAACTGGGTTCTCAACAGGATTTTCTCGAACTATCCATACATGTCATGAGTAAGAATAGCCTTGATTCAATTGGGCTAGCTTCGAAGCTCCGTAGATTAAAAGGGGTCACAATGATATCGTTGGAATAATGGGAACGTAGATATTTACCAGTTACTCTGACATCATATTGCGGTACGATCTATATATGCATAGCCGCAGCTCCTGAATAAAGGTGGAATACTTAAGATGAATTCTATACAACAGCAATCATCCACAACTAAGGAACAGTATCAACTAACGAATAAACGGTCAAGAAGATTATTCTCTCGTAAATACAAATTTACTGCAGGATTGTTAGCAGCACTTTTACCTGGGCTCGGACATATTTATTTGGGGATGTTCCGAAAGGGTATCTCATTCATATTTGTGTTGATTCTGGACATTTCGGCTTTATTATATTTTTCATCTATAGGGATGAACATTAATGTTCCACTATTAATTCTCCTAGGATTAATCATTCCGATTACTTATTTCTATAATTTATTTGATGTGCTTCAAGCGGCAGATTTCACTATTATTCGTTGTACTGAAGAGACGGAGAAGTCTGATGGAAGTAAACGTGTACGTCGCAATCCTTTTGCGGGAGAAAAAGGGATCTCTTTCGGGATATTACTTGTGCTTGGCGGAACGTTATTAATTTTATTCCATCAAAAGCCAGTTTGGTTGGGAGAATTCATCGAGCTACATGGAAAGATCACCATCGCTATAGGGCTAGTAGTTCTAGGAATGGGACTATGGATTAGAGAAATGATGAGTGTGAAGAATAAACATAATATTCGTATAGGCAGCTATACCGCAGCGCTTTTATTAATGGTAACAGGAACCCTGTTGATCATAGATGAAGTGCAAGGAAGTGAATATATGCTCTTATTGCTTACATGGTGGCCTCTAATGGCAGTAATATGGGGGTTTGAGTTCATTATTATTTATATAATCGCGAAGAGACGTAGTAGGGTAAAGGGAACTTCATTACGTCTTGATCTAAAAGGACTTTCGTTAACTATTCTATTGACGGTCAGTGTGTTCATAGTGAGCCAGCAAGCTCATTATTTATATTTATGGAATAAGGTGAGCTTGAATCTTGCGGCGTCTTCCGTAGATTATAGCGAACAAGAGGGTGCGTATTTCAAAAAGGAAGTACTGGATATCCCTGTTACTATGGACAGTGAGAACATTGTTATTAATAACATTAATGGGGATATACGATTACATCGTGAACCTATTGATAACATACAAATCTCAACTGAAGTATGGGTGGATCAGATTGAAGGTCCCGAAGTAGATGAGATATTTGCACGGTCAGTATTAGAAATTAATGAAGGCCCAACTCTCAATATTCAAACAAATGGTAAGGCCTACGGACAGTCTGGTAAACGCCAACCACGAATGAATCTCAATATTGCACTTCCAGAGAACAGACGTTTCAATTATGATTTACGAACAATGAACGGAAATATTATCTTAGATGATGTTGAAGCTATCGGAGATATTAAGTTGGAAAGTGCCAATGGGAGACTAGAAATTAAAAATGTACTGGGGAATATTCAAGGTAAAACCTTTAATGGTATCGTCCGAATCATTAATCTTGCCGGAAATGCAGATATCACTTCTAGTCAAGGAAATATGGAAGCGACAGATACATTAGGCACACTTCGCTTGTCGACACAAGTTGGGAATATAACTGTGATACGTGCAGGTGGTGATGTGGACATAAGAACGAAGAATGGAAATATGTATGTAAGTCAGCCACGTATGAAACTTAAGGCTGAATCACTCAACGGGAGTGTAAATGTATACACGCATCAAATAGGTGGGAATTGGGATATTTATAGTGCGGTAGGAATGATGGAACTCAACTTGCCATTAGAGGCGAATTACAAATTGAATGGATCCATTGCCTTCGGTGATATTCATAATTCCATTCCAGCATTTACGATCTATAATAAAAAAATATGGGGAACGATTGGAGAAGGTGACTATACTGTTCGAATCGAAGGAAACGGTGATTTAAATGTGAATTTTTATTAAAATTGTTTTAGATTGTTGTAATTACTTGGGTTTATAACAATGACTCCATTGACAATCATACAATAATAATATTAATATAAGAATAATACTAATCTATATAAGTATGAGTTCAAAAGATAATTTTTGGAACAACTTCTATAAGTGAAAAAAAGGTGGTAGGTTAGATGGGAACACGAGTCCAACATGCATTGGAACAATTGAAAACTACCGGTGTTCGGATCACACCCCAACGTCATGCAATTTTAGACTTCTTGCTGGATTCCATGACTCATCCTACGGCAGATGAGATATACCGTGCATTAGAACCTAAGTTTCCTAGCATGAGTGTAGCGACAGTGTACAATAACTTAAAGATGTTTATGGAATCTGGTATGGTTCGTGAATTGACATATGGGGATTCATCAAGCAGGTTTGATGCGAATGTGTCAGAACATTATCATGTCATTTGTGAACAATGTGGTAAAATTGAGGATTTTATGTATCCATCCTTGATAGAAGTTGAACGTGAGGCTGAACAAGCTACGGGCTATCAAGTGAAAGGTTTGAGGTTGGAACTTTACGGAATCTGTGATACATGCAAACCGCACTAAACAGCGTTACATTCTAAAACATGCAGATTCCTTTCATAATGAAGGATTCTTCATGTTTTTTATTTTGTAATGACAATGAATGATTTACGGAGGCTATCGCATTGGAAAGAAGAAAACCTAAACGAAACACACCAAGGAAAAAGTTGTTTAGTACAATGATGATTATATGCTTATTATTAATCGCTGGTTATTATATATTCGCAGAAGTCCTTCCTAACAGACAGTATGTCGAGCCTGATTGGGAAGGGAAGGACAAGCCCATTTTCATGCGAGGTGAGTTATTGGAATATCCCGCACTGGGATCTGGTGAAACCTTGAAGATTCCATTGCCTGTACTACAGAAAGTGATTGATCCTCATATTCGATATGAATCAGAGACAGAATCTATCATTCTTACTACAAATGAGAAATTGGTTCATTTAAAAACAGATGATAAAAAAGCTGAAATAAACAATGAAGCAACTGAATTGCGTTTCGCCCCAGAAGAAATTGAAGGGATTATGTACTTACCTATCCGAGTACTGAAGGATCTATATGGGTTGGCCGTTCACGAAGACATCGATTCAGGTGCGGTCATGCTTATGGAAGCTGGCGAAAGTATTCCTATGGGTGCAGTGACCGCGGGTAAGTCGGATCGAACGACAGCTATGCGTGATGAAAACTCAATTCATGCACCTATTATATTTGATGTGCCTGATGGGACTGAACTGAGGGTGTGGAATACGAAAGAAGATTGGTACTTCGTGCAGTTGGATAATGGGTATACAGGGTACATTAAGAAGGAAAGAGTGGTTATGAGTGATGCAAAAATAGTTGAGGCTCCTAACTTACCAATAACTCGGGCGGAACGAAATTGGAAAGGCAAGCCGATTAATCTAGTGTGGGAAGCAGTGTACCAACGGAAGCCTGACCCTGAGTCTATAGGTAAATTACCCGGTGTAAACGTAGTAAGTCCTACCTGGTTCAGTATGATTGATGGAGAAGGTAATGTTCGAAGCCAAGCAGATATAGAATATGTGAGATGGGCGCATAAACAACAAATGGAAGTATGGGGATTGCTCAGTAATAGCTTTGAGCCTGATCTAACGTCTGTTGCTATGTCTAGTTTTAATAGTAGAATAAATGTTATTAACCAAATGCTGCATTACGCAGATATATACGAGTTAGATGGGATAAACATTGATTTTGAGAATGTATATACGAAAGATGGAGATAACATAACCCAGTTTGTACGTGAGTTAAAGCCTTTGGCGGAAGCTAAGGGGCTCATTATTTCTGTAGACGTGACTCCCAAATCTAAAAGTGAAATGTGGTCGCTCTTTCTTGATCGAGAAGAACTAGGTAAAATAGCTGATTATCTCATCGTCATGGCATATGATGAACATTGGGCTTCAAGTCCTCGAGCTGGATCCGTTGCTTCACTACCATGGGTAGAGAAGGCGTTGCAACGTATCATCGAGGAAGACCAAGTTCCACCAGAGAAACTTATTCTAGGGATCCCCCTGTATACAAGGATATGGTCAGAAGAGACCATAGATGGAGAAACGAAGGTTAAGTCCAAAGCGGTGAGTATGAATGCTGTAGAGGATATTATTCGTACTAAGAAACTAACACCAACTTATCTTGAGGATACGAAGCAGAACTATGTTGAGTATATAGAAGATGATGTACTTAAGAAAATCTGGATTGAAGATGAAGTATCTCTAAAAGCAAGAGTAGAGATAGCGAAGTCTTTGCAACTTGGAGGTATTGCCTCGTGGACCAGAAGTTTTGCAAACGATGTTGCTTGGCAAACGTTACAATCCATTACTCCATAAGTTACTCAATATAAATACAAGCTTATAGAAATCATATGTTTATACGATAATGTATAGCTGATATTAAGAAAAACCGGCTTCCCTTCAAAAGGGAAGCCGGTTTTTGGATAATATGCTGAGTAATAGGAATACTTTAACCTTCAGCAGAAGGCTGGCTTTGTTGTGCTTCTAATGCTTCAGCAGTAATATTTGCTATTGCTGGATCCATAGTAAGTATCGTCCTGCAGAACATACAGCGATCTGTCTGACCTAACATCTTAGTTAGTTTGCCACATTGCGGGCATTGGAGTTGAACAGCACTGGTAGATAGCATGCCTGCCCAGAAATAAATACCGAGGCTTCCAACCATCGCAATAAGACCGATGACTAGGCCAACAGCTGCAACAATTTTACCTCCCTGACCCCAGAATACGATACCTGCTGTTCCGAGGACCATAAGTCCCATACCAATCATCGTTAGTAATAGTCCCCATGTACGAAATGAATTAATTTTTGCAGATCTAAACATCATAGATTTAATCACCCGATCCATTAGAATAGTATTATTTATTGATAAAGAAGGAACTTATTTGGATATGTAGAAGTATAAGAAGTATAGAAGTATAGTATAACTGAACTAGGGTATTTACGCCAAGTTATGTAATGAAGGAATGGTGGAATGAAAGCATATGTTTTTACATTATAAAGATGCATTAGATGAAGAAAGTATTGGTGCCTTTGTGTATGTTCAACAGGAGGACGAGCTTCATGGGCCTTTATTTCGAGATTTTGAAGTTCAATTACTGGTGGTGCAAGGAGTAGAGCAAAGATATTCAAAGATTAATCATGTTATGTATGGAGATATGCGTTGCGAGATAGTGCGCGTAAGTTATAAGGAACTTAGGGGGATACTCGTGGCTTGCGAGAAAAGTGACTTAGTGAAATGCTTGCTGGAGGGTGAACTAATTTCGGATACGGATGGTTGCTTGAATAATCTACGTATTGAGTTCCAGGAGTTTATGCAACCACTCCGAGATCAAAAGATGTTCCTCGAATTTTCACGGTTCCTCCGTTTATACTTAGAAGCAAAGCGTTATATGAGTGAGGGTCATATAATGGATGCCTATCATAGTGTCACAGATTCGCTTCATCACTGGGCACGAATTGAATTAATTGAACGGGGGATTCGTCCGGAGTTCTATGTATGGGAACAAGTTCGCGGTTTGAACACGGCGGTTCATAAACTATATGAAGAGCTAACCGTAAGTAAGGAAACTGTCCAACAAAGAGTTGAGTTAGTGTTATTGGGATGTGAGTTTTCAGTCTTATCTAAAATGGGTGAGTGCTCATCCCTGCTTATTAGTGTCATCGGTAGCCGTAATAAGCCATGGAGTATTGAAGAATTAATCCAACATCCTGAATTAGAAATGGTAAGTGATGAGCTACCACTTGTGCTTCGTAAATTAGTGTATCGTTCGAAAATTAAAGAAGTGCAGCCCTTGAGACATGCAGGAATGAATAGCAAGCGAGATATCCTTTACAGTTCGTTATAAGTATGTGTGCAGGACTTACGTGAGTATCTGGAATGTATTCAAAGGAAACAACATACCTCGCAAGTATATGTTCGGAATAGCTTAATTCAATCTTCGATGTCGAATAGGCCACTTGGCAACCTTCGTGATCCAAAGATGACTTATTGAACAACCTCTATAAAGAGGGATTGGAAATAAGGAAAGGGGAGAGGGGACTCCTCTTCTTTATCTTTAATGGAGAATGATAAGTACTATAAATCCGTTTAAGCATTGTTAAAAGAAGCCGAAGTCAGTGTGTTAAAAATAAAGTTGACTCTTCAGCGGTATCTATGATAAATTATATCTCGCCCCATTAAACAGGACTAACTTTATTTCAAGACATGGATGAACATGAAAAAATAAAGTCTAAAAAAACTTGTTGACAAAATAATGGGTGACATGATATATTATAGAAGTTGTCGCCGAGAACAATCGGAGATAAACGAAAGAGAAATTGATCTTTGAAAACTGAACAACGAGTGAGTGGTTTTCACGAAAGTGAGAACAAAATAAATGAGAAATCATTTGGATTGAGAATGTAATATTCTCGTCAGTTTGTTTCAAAATGAGCATAATCGCTCTTTTCATAACTCGTCATGTGAATCATCTTCTCCGCAAGGAGATGGACGATTTACATGACGGTCGATCAAAATTTGTTTGATCTTAATTGGAGAGTTTGATCCTGGCTCAGGACGAACGCTGGCGGCGTGCCTAATACATGCAAGTCGAGCGGAGATTTCAGAAGTGCTTGCACTTCTGGGATTTCAGCGGCGGACGGGTGAG
>NZ_JBXCIZ010000013.1:0-118189 GCF_056786405.1 Paenibacillus sp. Y859
ACGAACCTTGAACAACCGATGGTCTTATGTATGAGTTCTGCTTGTTTTCTGTTTGGATAGATACGAAATTTGTATGCTTTATGTACTAACATGAGTCATACCTCCATCATATCGAGAACGTTTGTTCTATTATATCATACGAAGGAAGTATTTGGCTATCGCCAACCGGAATTCATCTCCCACCTACTCATTGAACTTCGCCCTTCACATTCATTGAGGTGGAAGTCTTCTTTCGGAAAATGATAAAAGAGTCGAATTCTTGTAATCAAAGAATTCGACTCTTTACGTTTATATGTTCCCCAAAAATGTTGGCATTCCATTCTAATTTCTTCAAGTACCTTATTCAACTATCCTGCCCGTTCGGAATAAATAATAACGGCTGCCGAAGCAACTGCCATTTTACTATCGTTCCCCGTTAGTCAGCGACTTGTATCAGTAAATACTTTAAATCTAGTGCCGTCGATGACATCTTGTACTATCTCACTTGTTTGCTTTTGAGTGGTGTCATAAATAAATTGATTATTTGATAGAGAAGTCTCCATTTTATCCAGTAAAAACAAAGAGCGTTCTAATGAATGATATCCCACCGCTTCAAACACTTTCTTTTGAGTATACCGAATAAATGAAAACCCCCATGGAGTGCTCCTCCACTGGGGGTTTCTTGTCCTTTGTTTCTGTTGACCGACAGAGATATAGCACGAAGCAATCCTCCCTTGGAGGGGAGAGTCATTACTTAATAACTACATATTCCAAGTTAACAAGTTTTGCGTAGGTAATAATTTGGTCTGTTGTTAAAGTTAATGAAACAACTGTATGGTGACCGCCACCATTCTCGATCCAAGCTTTAACCCCATCTTGGAAGTTTGGCTTAACGTTCCAAAGCACACGAGCTACTGGAAGGTTAGGAGCTGGAACAGTCGGCTCAAATGCAGTAACTTCGTTGATCAAAAGTTTGTAATGAGTTCCAAAGTCAGCCATGGAAACAACTACACCGTCTCCTGCTTTGCCATCAAATACTAAACGGGCTGGATCGTCTTTACCACCAATACCTAACGGAGAAACGATAAGTTTGGGTTTGGTACTTGCCAAAGTAGGATCTACTTCAAGCATATGTGATTGAAGTATTGATTCCTGACCCACAGTTAATTCATAAGTGTAATCTTCCATAAATCCAGTGGATTGGTTATGACTCATTACTTTAAGTAAGCGATCAAGTGCTGCAGTCTTCCAATCTCCTTCACCAGCAAAGCCATATCCTTGTGCCATCAGACGCTGAACTGCAAGTCCAGGAAGTTGCTTCATCCCATGTAAATCTTCGAAGTTCGTTGTGAAGGCATTGTAATCACCTTGATCAAGGAAACGTTTAATGGCGATTTCATAGCTCGCTTGTACTCTTACACTAGCATCCCAAGCTTCCTTACTGTTAGTACCGTAATCAAATTCATAAAGTTCTGAATATTCAACCATCAAAGCGTCGATTTCTTCTTCCTTAACTTCATTCACGAATTGAACAAGGTCTCCAATACCAAAGTAGTCAACAGTCCATCCAAATTGAATTTGTGCTTCAACCTTATCTCCTTCGGTTACTCCAACGTTACGCATGTTGTCACCAAAGCGAGCAACTTTGATGTTGAAACTTTCGTTATATGCAACCGCAACATCCATCCATTCTGCAATTTGCTTTTGTACTTCAGCGCGTCCCCAGTAGCCTACAACAACTTTGTTTTGTTTCTTCAAACGTGCATTAATAAAACCATATTCACGGTCACCGTGAGCTGCTTGGTTAAGATTCATGAAGTCCATATCGATTGTTGCCCAAGGAATGCTCTCATTAAATTGCGTTGCTAGATGAAGCAAAGGCTTTTGCAACAACTTTGTTCCGCGGATCCACATTTTTGCAGGTGAGAACGTATGCATCCAAGTGATGACACCAGCAACTTCGTCACGATAGTTGACTTCTTTCATGATGTTCGTGATTTTATCTGCAGTAACAGCCAAATCTTGTAATACAAGTGGGTAAGGTAAAATTCCACTTTTATTCAAAGCATCCGCCATTGTTTGTGCGTTGGCTTTAACTTCAGATATTGCCTCTTCCCCATAAAGATGCTGTGAACCAACGACAAACCAAAATTCTTTTTTTACGATTGTTGACATATATATCCTCTTTTCTATTATCTATATTGTTTGATTACTTTTGACCGTAGTAAGCGTCTTTTCCATGTTTGCGTAAGTAATGTTTATCTAGAATACGTTGTGGCAATTCCTCCGCAAAATGGTTTAACTCTCTAGCATATAAATTCATTTTCGATACTTCATCCAATACAACGCTGTTCATTACCGCAGAATTGGCATCTTTACCCCAAGTAAATGGTCCATGACCCTTAAGTAGGACGCCGGGAACCGCCATAATATCTATCCCTCGCTGCTCAAAAGTTTCGATGATTACATGACCCGTTTCCGCCTCGTAACCACGATCTATTTCCTCTTGTGTCAAGAAACGCGCACACGGTATGGAACCATAGAATGTATCGGCATGTGTCGTCCCCATTACGGGAACATCAAGCCCTGCCTGAGCCCAGATGGTCGCCCAAGTGGAATGCGTGTGCACAATCCCTCCGATTTCAGAGTAATGCTTATAAAGTACTGCGTGAGTAGGTGTATCGGATGAAGGTCTCATATCTCCTTCTACCACATTCCCATCTAGATCAACAACTACCATATCGCTAGCTTTCATCTTCTCATAACTTACACCGCTAGGTTTGATTACGAACAATCCACTCTCACGATCAATAGCACTTACATTTCCCCATGTATATTTAATAAGTCCTTGTTTCGGCAAATCAAGATTGGCTTGAAACACTTCTTCTTTAAGTTGTTCTAACATCTTGCTCCCTCCAGTTTCAGACTAAATTATCGACAGCGGACTGCTCAATCACCAGACCTTTTTTGTAACGTTCGATAAAGGTTTCGAACCCTTTAACGTCTACCTCATCAGGATGAATCTCTTGCCCTTCAACATCTTTGAACACTTTTTGGTCGAGGAAGTCATCTAAGGCTTCTTCCTGTTCTTTATTTATCATATACGAGGCTAGAATAGCCATTCCCCATGCGCCGCCTTCTCCAGCTGTTGACATTACGGAGACTGGAACATTCATTGCTGCTGCAAGGATCTTCTGGCCAACTACCGGAGTCTTAAATAATCCACCATGAGCTAAAATGCTATCAATAGCAACATTTTCTTTCTTTGTGAGAATTTCCATTCCGATCTTCAGAGCTCCAAAAGAAGTAAAAAGATGAGTGCGCATGAAATTTGCCAAATTGAAATTACTCTCAGGTGAGCGGACAAATAGCGGCCGGCCTTGATCTAATCCTGTGATATTTTCACCTGATAAATAACCATAGCTGAGCAAACCTCCACCATCTGGGTCGGCTTCCAATGCTTTATTTAATAGCACACTATACAATTTATCGGAATCTACCTTTTGCCCCATAGCTTCATAGAACTCGCGGAATAATCCGAGCCAAGCGTTGATGTCACTTGAACAGTTATTCGCATGAACCATTCCAACTGGACTTCCGTCCGGTGTAGTGACCATATCTATTTCCGGATATACTTTTGAAAGATCTTTCTCAAGTACAATCATGGCAAAAACAGAAGTTCCTACAGAGACATTCCCGGTGCGTTTTCTCACGCTATTCGTAGCAACCATACCGGTTCCGGCATCCCCTTCCGGTGGACTAAGCGGAATACCATGTTGTAATTGATGTGATGTATCCAGGATTTTGGCTCCCGCTTCAGTTAATACACCTGCTTGCTCACCTGCAACATAGACCTTAGGAAGAAGGTCATTGGTTTTCCACGGATAACATTTACCTGCAACAAGTTCATCAAACTGCTGTATCATGGATTCATTATAATTTCGCGTGGATTCATCAATTGGGAACATACCTGAAGCATCTCCGACACCAAGTGCTTTGTTTCCGGTCAATAACCAATGAATATATCCTGATAATGTCGTAACAAAACGTATCTGTGGCACATGTTCTTCTTCGTCTAATATCGCTTGGTAAAGATGAGCAATACTCCATCGTTCAGGTATATTGAATTGAAATTTATTAGTTAATTCTTTAGCTGCCGCACTCGTTGTTGCATTACGCCAAGTCCGAAACGGAACGAGCAGTTTATCTGTGTCGTCAAAAGCCATATAACCATGCATCATTGCAGAAAATCCAATCGAACCGATGGTTTGAAGGGTGATTCCGTAATTTTGTTCAACTTCTTGCTTCAGCGCGCGATAAGCGTCTTGAAGACCAGTAATAATGTCCTCTAAGCTGTACGTCCAGAAACCGTCTTTCAACTGGTTCTCCCACTCATAACTTCCGGATGCGATTGTTTCAAAGCTATTATCAATCAACACCGCTTTGATACGTGTCGATCCGAATTCGATACCAAGAGAAGTTTCTCCCATAGTAATCGCCTTTACAGTATTTAATCGATTCATTGTTACGTTAATCCCCTCTCAGATAGCAGTTTTAATATCTATAACCAAAAGAAGGCGCTTTCTACTATTGACAACTTCAGTATATTTTCTGTACGTACATTTGTCAATGAAATATATAAGGTGTACTTACAATTCAAATACTTTTACTATATCCTTTATACTGTTTACATGAAACACTAGATGACTTGAACCCAATTAAGCATATATTTTTGTACTTTATACGTAAATAAGGTATCATATATAAATTCAATCATTAGCGTGTTAAAATATGTACATACAACTATTCTTGGTAAGCAAATTTATTGACCAACACTTATGGAAGAAGTGATTTAATTGAAACCAAAGTATCAGGTCATCATTGATGATTTAAAAAGTAATATTCTTTCAGGAGGTTATAGTGTAGGAGAACAAATCCCTACAGAATCCGCTTTGGAGGATATGTATAAAGTTAGCCGACAGACTGTTCGAAAGGCCATTTTAGCACTATCGAACGAGGGATTTTTAAGAAGTGAAAAAGGATCTGGCACTTATGTTAGTAACCAATATCGATCAAAATCTGGTGGGAATTCGAATAATAAAACTATTGGTGTAATCACAACCTACATTTCTGATTACATTTTCCCCTCAATTATCCGTGGGATTGAAGGTAGATTGAATGAGGATAATTATTCATTACTGTTAGCTAGTACAAATAATGATGTGGCACAAGAAAAAAAAGCTTTGGAAATGATGTTGTCATATGGAGTGGATGGTTTAATTATTGAGCCTACGAAAAGCAATCAATACAATCCTAATATCGCTTACTACCTATCATTCAAAGAACAAGATGTTCCATTCATTATGATCAATGCTTATTATGAGGAAATAGATGTGCCTTTCTTTTGTCTAGATGACGTACAGTCTAGCTATCTTGCAACAAAAGAATTGATTTCTAAAGGACATACAAAAATTGGAATCATTTCAAAAATGGATGATTTACAAGGAAAGTACCGTATGAAGGGTTATATAAAAGCTCTTGGAGAAGCCAAATTACGATTTCAACCAGAGCAAGTGCTTTCATTCGACACAGAGACGAAGCTAGACCTATCTACGAACTTGGAGAAGTACCTAATTGAAAATAGAGATATGTTGAGTGCGATTGTTTGCTACAACGATGAGGTAGGGTTGGAATTGGTGAATGTATGCAGACAACTTGATATTTCTGTTCCTGAAGAATTATCAATTATTGGCCAGGACAATTCCTATATTTCCAAGAATGCCAATATCAAACTTACCACATTGACACACCCACAAGAACAAATGGGGCGTGATGCAGCTGATTGGGTAATCAAGAAATTACAGGGAAAGAAAG
The DNA here is from genome assembly GCF_056786405.1 of Paenibacillus sp. Y859. NCBI lineage: Bacteria > Bacillati > Bacillota > Bacilli > Caryophanales > Paenibacillaceae > Paenibacillus > Paenibacillus sp. Y859. Next base: position 5,854 of record NZ_JBXCIZ010000013.1, read on the forward strand.
ACCTACCAAACAGCACTTATTATCAACCCGTGTTAATTGAAGGTGAGACTGTAATAAAGAGAGAGCCTTCGAAATAAAATAACTTGGTATATTCATCACTAAACTCCATAATGCTCAATCAGTGACTCTACCTTTTTTTAGAAAAATGTTACCTAGAGTCTATTTTATTTCGCCCCAAGCCTTTTTTTCCTCTCCAGTAGGAATATAGAGAAGGTTACCGGGTGCGTATTTCTGGATTTCTTTCAATAGCTTCTCAGGTATTACATCGCTGGCGTTTTCATAATAGACTTACAAAATCCTGTGTCATCAATCGATGCATGCCACCGCAAATTGGATTCAACCCGTGCCACCACTTCTCCCAAATCAAAGGGCCAGAATCATTTAAACACTGAAAAGGAGATAAGCTAAATAGTAACATATTTATTGGGTAATCAATCAAAATAAAGGAGCATACTGATTTAATTTCACATGGAATTGAAAAAAGTAACTCCCCTAATTTAAGTTACCTTATCAAACCTACACTTCTACACTTTGTAAATTATCGAATTATATATCGTCAAACCTGCCTATAACAATCATTATTCACGCTACTGCAAAGCCAACATTTCCATAATATCAGCAACCATTTGTTTATTTACCTTACATATTAAGAACTTCCCTTTTTTCTCCGTGGTCACTAGTTCTGCATTCACCAACTCTTTGATATGATGCGACACGGTCGGGGCACCTATATTCAGGCAGGAGACGATCTCAGCCACACACAGTCCACCACCCGCTTCAAAGCTGGCCTCATGGGACTCCGCGATTTTCAAATATAGTTCTAACCGATTCTCATTCGAAAGGGCTTTGAAGATTTTCGCCATTTTTTTGGTATCCACTATTGAGCACCCCCTCAAACAATGTCATTATTCGATAATAATCAAATAATTCTAGCTTACTGAGGAGTTCATGTCAATTGGAATAAGCCACAGCAATCAGTTCTGCAAATACGGGGCATAACTTGCAAGCTTATCCCAGTTCGGTGTCGGAATATTCGCCCGCTGCTTCAACTCATTAAACGCATGATGTAGCGCCGACATCTCGTCAGCGGACACCGCTTTATCACTGAGTAGAATTCTGCCAAAAGGGGTTGCCAGGATAACCTTTAGCCCTATGTAGAGCATCCTCCGCTTGTCCCGAGCCAATTGGGATTGACTTGCAGGCGTAACCGTATACCCCAGTGATTCTAATACCCGATGTCCTTCATCTATCGCATCAATGACCTGATTCAGCAGTTTCTTGTTCCCTGCGGCTTGACGCAGATTGCCGTTACTGGCAGGAGCGAGGAAATTCATAGGCAAGATCATCACCAGATGACTTTTCAGCCACTCATCCATATCCTTATAATAAGTCACTTTATATTTGGTGTTCACAAAAGCCTGATCGATCATAGGTCGCCAGGACAGCTCTTCGCCCAGACCACCGATTGACATTTGCCCCTTCGGACCACGTACGCAGATCATCCGGCCATCCTCCCTCCAACCCCCGCTGATCTGAAAAGCGAATGCTACCTTTTTCTCCACAGGACTGCCTGTCTGCAAGTAACTCAGCATCTCAGCGGGGCTCGCATTATTCCCCATGATCACCACATGTCTGCTGTGATTCGCCGCAAGAGCAGGCAGTACCGCCTGGAAATCCGGATATTTCATCACTACAAAAATGATGTCATACTCATCCTCCGGTCGTAGCTCACGAATCACACTCACCTTATCAACCGTAGTACGGATCTGAAAATAATGACGAATCACAAGTCCGTCATTCTGCAATTCATCTACCCGCCGTCCTCTCGCCAACATAGTCACGTCATTCCCACCCCTGACCAACACATGGGCAAGATAACTTCCCAAGACCCCTGCCCCATAAACCAATACTCTCATTCGATATCCTCCTGTTTTCACTTTTTTTGAGTGTAACTGTTTCCTCGATCTTCAACTAACCAACTATCCTCCCCTAATCCACCATCGTTATTACAATTCGATAACTATCGAATTGTATTTTATATTATATGGTCCTTATTGTCAATGTGTTATTGAGAATTTCAAAATACAAAAAAAACTCCTATCCAGCATTACGCCAGTGGAGCTTCTATATCATTGATTCAAACGAATATCCATCAAACCTTTTATCCCCCCGCCGCCTAATAAAAGATTTCATAGATCATCTATGCACTCTCTTTATATCTTTATTAAACCAATGGATATAACCACAACGGTGACAGGTCAATGTATTGGCTGAACGGTTCGCAAAATCGAGATTAAGAAAACTAATCCTCCCTAATATAGTCAACAACCACAAGCGTTCCGTTTTCTTTGCCAAAAGTAATGGTCTCCATCGTCTTGTAGTAAGCAGGCTCACTTGTCTTTGTTACATAAGTAATATTCGCAGTCGTGCCGTTAATTTCAACTTCGAAATCTACGACCCAGGGACTGGAGACGCCGATATTGAAATTCCATTTCTCTCCGCTTCTAACGATTTGCTCTTGTTTAAATTTCTCTTTCATTTCCTCTGACATCATTTCATAGCGCTGTTGTCCATCTCGTGTTTGAAGTCCTTCTGCCCAAACCGTAGCAAGTTGTCTAGTCGACTTCTCATAATCGAAAAGATGATTCACCTGATCCCCTTCTTTCTCTACAGGGTTGGAGATAAATCCTGTACTAAAGATCAGCGTGACAATAAAAGTGGATACAAGCACAAGTTGAGTCGGTTTTTTATAATGTAACACGTTTTTGATTCTAGCCTTAATATTACTTTCGCCAAAGGCAAGAGGACTGCCCTTTACCAGATTATTCTTACCCACTGCAAGCGAAAGCAAAGATTTGGAGTAGTTGCCTTTGATATCGTTACCCAACTTTTTTAGGACCCTTTCGTCGCAGGACATTTCCATATCCTTGCTCATTAATGCAAATGATAACCATATCAAAGGGTTGAACCAATGCATAACAAGCACCAAAAATGCTAAAGGTTTTATAAGATAATCCAGCCTTTGGATATGAGTCTGTTCATGAGCCAGTATATATGAAAGTTCATTTTGACTTATGCCTGCAGGAATGAATATTCTAGGTTTAATAAATCCGCACACAAATGGTGTTGCAATGCTATCCGTTTCAAAAACATTATCTTTTACAAGAGTTGCCGTTCTTACATGATTTAGGACTTTCACGTAAGATCTGACGCTGTAGATAAGTATTATGGTGATGCCAACAACCCATATTATACTGGCAATCTCCATAACGATTTGCATAGGATTTACGCTCCCTGTTGGTGTAGCAGGTGGAAGCGTTGTGTTCACAACGTGATTGATACTTTGGATTCCGAGATCAACAGCAGGATTGTGCATAAGACCGATTTGGTTAGGAACATACTCCATAGCTCTTGTACCTGACTGGGCATTATACTTCAAGAAACTTAAAAAGCTGAAGTTCGAGGTGAAACTAAAAGGGAGAACAAGTCTTATCAGTACAGGCAACCATAATATATATAAGAAAATCTTAGGGGTTTTTCTGAAGAAAACCCTTAACACAATGACTACCATAACGACATAACTTGCTGTAATGCTCATATTAAGGATAGCCGTAAATAAGCTTGTCATTTGGTCGACTCCTCTATAATACGTTTCAACTCTTCCGCTTCTTGTTCAGTAATCTTCTTCCCACCTAAAAATGCCGTCAAAAACTGAGGCAGAGAGCCATCAAAGGCTTTTTTCATTAGAGTTTGACTCTCGTTTTTTTGAACTTCTTTTTTTTTGACAAGCGCTGAAACCGTAGCATCTTCATTGTGTAGGATCCCGCGCTCACAGAGCTTTCTTAGAACTGTGTATGTAGTGGATTTTTTCCAACCAAGCTTTTCAAGGCTAAGCTTTACTAACTCAGTTGAATTGAAAGGTTCATGCTCCCATATTAAATTCACAAATTTATACTCTGCATCGAATAATTTGTACTGCTCTATCATCACTAACCTCCCGAAGTTTATCGCAGTAGACCTCGTAAGGAGTTTATCCGAATAGACCTTTATTATCAATACATTAATACAATATAATCATCCACATCTTAGGGCATATATTCATGTGACTACTTTTGCAGGAAACCCATTGGAAAGCAACTTTAATAGTCCGATTCAGATGTGCTGATGTTCAAAGAAATATAGTTTAGGCTGACAAATTTTAAAATATAAACGGCAGTCTGGACGAGGAAAATATAGTCCAAGACTGCCGTAGCTTTATTGCACTAACGTGTCCCGTTAGTTTAGCGAATCATTAGTATGGTTCGATACACGATTAGCTTCTAAATGAATATATTTAAGCAATGCTACTAGGTCAGTCAATCTTTCTATTTGTAATTTATAATAACGTTTGGGTTTGAGTTGCTTTATCGCTATTGCTTCATGAATCAGTCCGTGCCACTTTTTCGGCAATTTATTAATTCCGTATATTCCAGATCCAACTTTGCTCGTTATATCATGCTCTTTTAACGTATACAATTGTCGCAACATTCCAAGAGTACACCACTCGACTGCTTCATCAAGTTGCTCGATATTAATTTCTTGTTCCGATAAATTGTCAATCGATAATTGTTTCTCTAATCGATCTATCCAATTAACCCAATAGCTATTTAGATTGTTAATTACATATTCGAGCAGAGCATCAATTTCTAAATCGTAATTAAACTTTAACTCGGAGCCATAAATCTTAATACCGTGTTTTTTTAATATCCACCAAGTAATCGGATTAATATCTGCTCCCCAACCATTAGTATGTATTTGTTTATTGTAGTAAGTCAGTAAGGAACTAGATTCAATTTGCTTATTCCCTAGGTCATCGAGGAGTATGTAAGCACCCATAATATCAGTGTTCGGAAACTCAATCTCTAACTCTTCATGTGCCGTCAAAATTGCTTGGATATCAGACTGAGTAAGTGGTTTTCGAACAATTACTAGAAAGTCGATATCACTTGAACCCTCAATATAGTCCTTTAACGCAATCGAGCCATAAAGATAAACTGATTCAATGTTCGAAGTACGGACGCTTAAAGAACTACACAACTGAAACATCGTTTTTTCAACTAAAGCAGGTAACATGGTCCGCTCCTCCGATTCAAATTTCCATTCTTAAGCCTTATTGTAGGTGTTGTATACTTTTGTGAAAAGGGAAAAAATCATCTTTCTTTTTCTAGTTTTTTAATAAAGATCTGTTGAACATAACTGCCCGTTAGCGGAAAAGGCCTGCTGAACCATTACTGTCGCCAAGTCTTTCCCTGATGTTTATTGAACTATAGTGTCCCGTTTGCTTAATCATCCGATCTCTCATCAAGTTATTTAACTATAATCTTCGCGTCATTGTAAACGACCGTTTCCATCAGTGCAAAAGAGCTATCCGGTCCCGTATTAGGTTGCTATGTGTACGAGTCACTTTTCATATACTTCATATCTGTAAATCTTGGTCCTGCAACAAACCCAAGCCTTTGGTATAAGTGTTCTGCTGGATTTCCAATTAACATATGTAGTTTTATAACCGGCGTAATTGAATATGCCGCTGTCATAGAGTATTTTATCATAGCTTGCGCAAGTCCTTTTCCGCGGTATTCCGGTAGTACAAACACATCATTTATACCTGAAAAATTGTTAACTATCTCCGGATGTACACCTGCAATACAGCCGCCTATAATTCTGCCTGTGCTTTTTTCCTTTGCTACCACTACTTGATTAAGTGTATTAGTTGCTGTGTACCATTCGAAACAATTTCTAATTGTTTCATTAATTTCTTCAATACTTTCTTCCCCAAAGACTTCATAAACTATTCCACCAAGAAATGAATTCCTGAGGGCTCTGGCCATTTCTGGTATATCGCTTTCTTTTGGCGTTTCGAGGAAATAGCAATCATCAAGTGAGTAACTTAATTTATCGGTCGGTCGGCACATAATTTGTCTCGGTCGCCAAGTTTCTGCACCGAAGCTCATTAATATATCAATATTTTCTGTAAGTATACCTTTTAATTGGATTTCCCCTTCTGAGCTCATTGCTTCTCCTTGCAGCAATAACAACTTCCAAAATAATCTTCTATCACAAAAAGGTGCAATTAGAAAAGGAAACATGATTACATTAGGAGCAATAATCGCACCACCCACTTTTTCTCCATCACAATACAAAAAATAACAATCTTCAGACCATTTTGTATCATTTAGCCGAGCATTCCAGTCGTACCACATCTCGATATCTGCTTGTGAATATATGGTTTGATATACGGCAAACAAGTTCTTATTTGCTTTTTCAAAATAATGATTTTTCATTTACAATCCTCATTCCAAAAATATTTTTCACCCTATTTAACAAAGGACCTACCATTATCTTACTAATATTATTTACAGTAGGTGCTGATCGAACAACATCAACCTTACTTATAATTTCTTTGCATTTAGTCAGTTGAGCTTTTGATTTATTTTCCTTAATTCGACACTTACCAACAAATCCCTTCACAGAAAATAAGAAAGCACCCGTCACTTCAAACAGGCGCTATCTTTAAATTTAATATTTGAATCCTAATTATTTCAGTACCAACATTACACTTCACATGTTATTGCATGTTTACACTCATTGGCAGGTTTAGCATCTTCGCTTCACTCTTCAACTCGCACTTCCGCTTTACTACTATTTGTAATATGGTTCAGCGCGTATATTCTTACTTCAAAGCTACTTCCAAGGACTACATTGTTGTAAAAATTCGTGTGTAGATGGTTTCCACTTTCTATGGAACCAAAGAAGTGTTTAGACTGAAGAATTGCTCATGAATTGAACTACTCCAATTGTAAAAAAGAAGAGCACTAGAACAATTATAAAGATAATTACAAACTTTAAGAACCTAGAGAAATGTGTTTTGTGATGAAGTTGACTCTCGACAATTTCCAAACGATTTTTAAGTTCTTGTATTTCTTTTTCGTGTTCGATTGATTCCTCCCCCTTTCTCAGGTGCATTCATCCGCATCAGTTGAATACTCATCCATATGCAATTAATCTTTCGAGTTTTATGATTCCGCTATGAGCCCCTTTATCTTTGATTTAAAAATATCCCATCTAGTATCATATCCTACATTATAGTTCCACCCGCTTGAACGGAGTTTCTCGCCTAAATTAATGTAATCGGTTCGTTGCTTAGCGGTTAGGCTAACCGCTAAGGTTTCGTCACCAGCCTTGAACTCTTTCAAGTAATCATGTAGCTTCCAAAGAATATCTTCCTTATCATCATCTCTTACCATTCCAGTGTGTAAGATAACTGCATCAATAGCATCATCTAATTTTTGAGTAACAAGAGGTTCGTTATCCCAATTATTATCTATTTGATACTGTATTGTTGCTTTGCCTGGACGTAAAACAGATGTCAAAGATTCAGAATGGATTGCAAAGCTTCTACGTCATGGGCTACTTAAAGCAAGTTTCATTCCAGATCGAAATCAACGGGAGCTTCGAGAACTTGTTCGATATCGTCGTAGTATCATTGAAGAAAGGGCTAGACAACATAATCGAATTCAAAAAGTGTTAGAAGGAGCCAATATTAAACTCAGCTCTGTTGTCTCTGATATTATGGGCGTCTCCTCTCGCGACATGCTCCGTGCCATTGCTGGTGGTGAAGATGATCCTGAGAAACTAGCGAACTTCGCTAGACGCACCATGAAACGAAAAAAGGATGAGCTCGCGCTTGCTCTTCAAGGTTATGTAAACCCTCACCAACGGCTGATGATTAAGACCATTTTAACTCACATTGATTTTTTAAGTGAGCAGATCGTGATTTTAGATCAGGAAGTCGCTACGAGAGTAGTCCCTTTTCATGACGATGTCGAACGTTTAGATTCAATTCCTGGGATAGCCACTCGAATGGCAGAACAAATCTTAGCGTAAATTGGAACCAATATTAAGAAGCAGTTTCCCAGTGCTGCGCATTTATGCTCATGGGCTGGACTTGTACCTGGGCATAACGAAAGTGCAGGAAAGAGAAAATCTACTAAAGCTAAAAATGGAAATAAATATCTAAAGTCCGCCTTAGTTGAAGCAGCCCATTCAGTTGCAGCGTCAAAGAACTATCTAGGTGCCATGTATAGACGAACGGCAGCGCGAAAAGGAAGGAAACGGGCAGCGATCTCTGTCGCGCATGCTATGTTGAGAATAGCCTACTATCTGTTAACACGTGAAGAAATGTATGTAGACCTAGGCGAAGATTATTTTGACAAACAGAAGCAACAATCTATTGTGAAATACGCAGTTCGACGACTAGAAAACCTGGGTTATTCTGTAACTATTGCAGAAGTCTCTTAATTCTTTAATATACTGATATTCATTAATTCGGGTGCTGCAACCTTTAAAAAATGAATGAGCTGCGTCTTATTTACTTTTGCCTTTTTACAGTAACTGCAGATTTATTTTCATGGGAGTTTAACAAGAAAAGCAATACTGTTGTTACACTAAAGCACCCGTTACTTTAATAAGCCTTTAATTAATTTCTTCCCCATTTATCTTTAAAAATAAGATGTTCTAAAGAACGCCTTTTTTCCCAATTAGCTAATTCTAAAATAGGTTTATCTGGATAATCATTAGTATAACCAATAGAGATAAGAGCAATAGGATCAATATGTGGTGGTATTTCTAAAATGTCTCGGATATCATTCTTCTTATAAAAACTTACCCACCCCATCGCAAGTCCTTCAGCACAAGCTGCTAACCACATATTTTGAATAGCACATGCTGTTGATAAAATGTCTGTCTCAGGAATTGAATTTCGTCCTAATACATGTGAACCTCCTCTTGAAGGGTCACATGTTACACAAATAGTTATAGGAGCTTCTTTTAATCCTTCAACTTTTAAACCAAGGAACTTCGTTTCCTTTTCCCCATCATAATGAATAGCTAATGCTTGTCTTTCCTTATCTGCTGCCCAAGCTAATTTTTCTTTAACTTCATCAGAGGAAATTAAAATAAAGTTCCAAGGTTGCATAAATCCTACTGAAGGGGCATGATGAGCTGCATTTAATATTTTATGTATCATGTTTTCTGGGATAGGAGTTGACAAAAAGCTTCGAATATCTCTCCTGTTATAAATAACTTTATAAATAGAATCTCTTTCTTCATTAGTAAACATAAAATTTATCACCCTCTACTTTACTTAAATATCTATTTTAATCTTATATCATTTTTTACTAACCTGCCCCTTTAGTTCAATAAGAAATATTTAATCTTTTTAATGTGGAGCCCTGTGCGTCCCTATACCCGTTAGCCATACATGCAGCGCAAGAGCAGCGCTGCACCACAGAGGATGAAAATGGATACCACTGTCTATACTGTTTGTACGGCTGGCGAAGAAGGTCGATAAGCTATGGTGCCATAGAGCCCAACCGTTAGTCTGACTCCGACCACCACGGTGCATCACAGAATGTCGCACCCTATATGGGTAGCACTCATGCGAGATTAATCCTTTTTGGTTGTTGCACCAGCCTTTCCTTTTTGTTTGTTGTCTATGATGTTTTTTGTGCTTAAAAGATCTAACAATCTCTATATGATTACTCAAGAGGCTCAGCCTTTTTTTAAAAAGTGTTATTCTGGGTCTACTTTATTATGCTCTTTTTCAGGGTTTGAGCTAATTTAATTTTCATGGGAGAACAGTGTTGAAGACATATGATTATCTTTATAGTTTTTTCTTACATTTTACAATTATAAATTTTATTGGAGGTTTATTTTTCATGTTCTTACTTGACTCGTCAATTTCTGAAAACTCTACAAGTCCATATTTTTCAAATTCTTGTTTTATAGAGTCAGAATCATAAAAAAACATTTTTACGCCTTCCATTATCTCGAAATAGTCTTTATCCAATTGTTTGCCCTTTCCAAACATTGGGGCTTTTTTTGAAACAGTTGTAAAAATCATATATCCATTTGGCTTTAACTGATTATAGCAATCTTTGATAAACTTATCTCTCTCACGATTATTCAATAAGTGAATAAGTGCATAGCAAAATATACCGTCATAAAGTTTGTTATCAAAAGGCATGTCAGTTACTGAACCATGAAAAACACTATTATCAATCCCATTTTGCCTCGCCAAATCAATCGCTGTTTTTGAAATCTCAATACCTGTTACATTTATTCCATTGTCAATAAAGACCTTTGCATTTCTGCCATATCCAAAACCTGGTACCAGTATGTCCTTAACTTTCTTATCAAGGAAAAAGTCCTTTGTCACGATTGCTGAGTCTGTAGGTTCAAATCCCCACATCGTTTGTTTTTCTATAAAACTTGATTCCCAGAATTCCGTCATATTTCTATCTCCTTTATGTCTTATTTTAATTGGGATACTATCTCTCACATTCGGGCGACTAATACCTAATCTTTTTATCAGAAAACGTATAATCATGGATATTGGCAAGAATACTTCCTGCTGATCCATTACTGTCGGCAAGTCTTTCCCTGATGTTTATTGAACTATAGTGTCCCGTTTGCTTAATCATCCGATCTCTCATCAAGTTATTTAACTATAATCTTCGCGTCATTGTAAACGACCGTTTCCATCAGTGCAAAAGAGCTATCCGGTCCCGTATTAGGTTGCTACGTGTACGAGTCACTTTTCTTATACTTCATATCTGTAAATCTTGGTCCTGCAACAAACCCAAGCCTTTGGTATAAGTGTTCTGCTGGATTTCCAATTAAAATATGTAGTTTTATAACCGGCGTAATCGAATATGCCGCTGTTATAGAGTATTTTATCATAGCTTGCGCAAGTCCTTTTCCGCGGTATTCCGGTAGTACAAACACATCATTTATACCTGAAAAATTGTTAACAATCTCCGGATATACACCTGCAATACAGCCTCCAATAATTCTGCCTGTGCTTTTTTCCTTTGCTACCACTACTTGATTAAGTGTATTAGTCGCTGTGTACCATTCGAAACAATTTCTTATTGTTTCATTAATTTCTTCAATACTTTCTTCCCCAAAGACTTCATAAACTATTCCACTAAGAAATGAACTCAAGAGGGCTCTAGCCATTTCTGGTATATCGCTTTCTTTTGGCGTTTCGAGGAAATAGCAATCATCAAGTGAGTAGCTTAATTTGTCGGTCGGCACATAATTTGTCTCGGTCGCCAGATTTCTGCACCGAAGCTCATTAATGTATCAATATTTTCTGTAAGTATACCTTTTAATTGGATTTCCCCTTCTGAGCTCATAGCTTCTCCTTACAGCAATAACAACTTCCAAAATAATCTTCTGTCACAAAAAGGTGCAACAGCATCATAATCGGCTAATGGATGCAGACTATAAATTTCTGTGAAGGGAACCCCTTCACATTTAAACTCTGCTGTGCATTGACTAAGTGCTGAACTGATTTCACCTACAACAGAACCAAACTCTGTGGCTTGTTGAACACTGGATATCTCCGGAACTGCCCCTTCAACATACGAAACGATCGCACCTAATGTTCCATCGGACAAGTGTACGTATTGTTCACCCTCATTCGTACTTAAAAATACGGGTACGACAAATGAAAGATTCTGTTTACTCAAATATAATGTTATTTGATCTTCAAATTTAATGCTTTCTACATTTTTAGTATGACGATTGTAGATTCGAATGACATATTTTTGGTCATTCATTGTTAAAATTTTCGTTAGGTTAGTCAGACCGAATGGTACCGGATCGATATTGTATGCAGAATCCTCAAAGTAATTTCTAACGATTATATCAATTCTTTCTTGCATTATTATCCCCCGATCCTGCATCCATTCTTTTTTAAACTAGATACTCCCAACAGAGTATCACAATGAGGAAATTTAGGGAATATTCACTACACTAACCTGCCCGTTAGCTTAGTAAGGACTAACTTGCGGTAGCCCACAGCATGTTGAACTCTCGTATTCCGTTAGTTCAATTAAGTGGATTCAATTCTACTTTCTCATTGGGGGCAAATCCATTTTTATTATCAACAACAAATTCGCCATTAGCTCGTGGGAATTCCACATATTGAACAACCTTTTTTCCTATAACAAACACTATTAGATTAAAGCTGTCAGAGTATTTAACTAAGTCAGCTTTGGACCAATTAAAACCTAACTGTTTATTGATTATATCTTCGGCAGTGTATTGGGTAAATATATACACCATATCCCAAGAAAAGCTGGTTAGCTGTTTGAAGTCAATTGTAACCCGTTCATTGCCACTCCGCTTATTTTCAATAGCAGTGATGAGATTCTGTTGTACCATTTGTCTTTCTCCAGTTTTCTTACGGTGAATGCCGTAATACACAGTCCCAACAACTACTATAGCTAAACAAATAATTATCAAAGCCTTTTTCATAGGGTTGTATCCTCCATGTTAGCTTAATCGCTTTTTACAATCTTTAGGGAATAACCCTCGATTTTTTTCGAATAAAATTGAGGTACCATGAGAATCGAAAAAGTACAAATGGATGATGCTAACTAAATGTTACGGCTCCAAATTTAATCGTCAGTACCACAATAGCTGTCAATGAAGCTATTTTCGCATAACGAATTGCCCCCTCAGATAGTTCAGGTTCCTCTTTATACATCCATCGTTTCCCCCATAATAAACTTTCCTCAGGACAAAAATAAGTCCATAATAATAATCCATACATAGGAATCATAAAAACAATAAATATTACAATAATTCCAGCTATCTTTTCCACTACATCACGCTCCCTCTACCATACCCCAGTTCAATCAACCTTTTTTGTTATTAATATCGTAATAGAACCTGAACACTATAAGTCCAGCAATCTCAAACTCATATTACCACAATAAGGATAATTGTGTTTAGGATAAAACTGAATCAGCCATTAAGCTAAACTGCCCGTTAGTTGAACAAAGGGCTACCTCTCGGCAGCCCTCTCATTATTGAACTATAGTGTTCCGTTAGCGTAATGAGTTGTACTATGACTTGTCATTAATCCTTATTAAAATATTCACTTACCAACACTATCAAGCCAAGAACAAACAATAAAACACCCACTATGAATGGGAAACCTAAAAACAAACTCTGTACTGCTTCATTTCCATATTGTTTTGCACCGAAAATTGCATACCAAAGCTTTGATCCATTCCAACTAGTGATACTTGGGACATATAAAGCGGCGGTTAGTAAAATAGCTAAAGATATCAAGGACCCAGTAAACATAAATATTCCACCTATTATTACCTTCTTCATTAAAAATCCTCCATTCGCACTGACTAATATAGCTCACCATCACTAAAATATATAACAATGACCACAGTTAAAAGTTGCACTACACTGCCCGTTAGCTTAATACCAGTGCTTAAGTGTATACGATCATATCATTACAATAAATGCCTTTGAGCACGGTCACATCTCATCCATTATTTCGGAACCATCAATATTGGACACTCCGCATGAGTGAGGTAACGCCATTACCGGTTTTACTACCAAAAAAAATCATCGGCAAAGGATACGTTTGTCCCCCGACGGCAATCCGATTATATGCTACAGCCATCTGGTATCCTATGAGTATTGTGGAATTCTCCTTGCCAAACCGGGTTGTGGCCCTTCATGGAGCAGCCAATATAGATGGGTGCAAGACCGAGACCTACCAGAATGAATCCAATCAGTAATAGCGGAGTAGGCACTGGATAACTGGCTCCCCATAACCCTACCGTTGCTTCAACCCCACAATACAATAAAAACGTGATAAGGGTTAGTTTGACACCTCTGATGCAAAACACACCCATTCTGACCCCCTCTTGACAAAGGACTGAACATAAGACAGAATTTGAGTATATACTCAAATTAAATGTTATTCGTATTCAAAGGGAGGACATATTATTTTGCCAACAAAAGAGGTCAAGGAATCCAAGAAGGAGCTTATTCTTAAGGCAGCACTGAAGCTTTTCTCGCAAAAAGGCTTTCATGCTACCACGACCAAAGAAATCGCGAATGAGTGCGGCGTTGCGGAAGGACTTATTTTCTACTATTTCGGCGATAAACGGAAACTTTTACTCCATCTTGTGAACAATTTTTCTTTTGCGTTGCGAATACAGGAGGAGAAAGAAAAGCTTGCGCAACTGCCGCTGGAGGAAGCGCTCGTTCATTACGGGATGAGATACCTACATTTTCTGAAGGAAAATTTAGATTACATTATGCTTATTTGGTCTCCAGAAATGATTCAGGATGAAACAGTATCCCAAGGGGTGCTTCATCTGATCAAGAATATCGGTACAATTGGCAGTATCACACTTAAAAATGGAACATCAAGTGAGCAATGGGATGAAGGTTCTTATGAAGTGGCCATGATGTCGCTCACGTCATCTATTCTCGTATACTTCATTATCCGTTCCCGCTTTGGACACAACGTTTTCATGCTCGAAGAAGAGCCATACATTCGCCATCTTGTGCGTTTGCTGTTGCATGGCCTGATCGTACAACAATAGCTAAAATATAGCTGAACGCAGTTGTCTATAATGAAACAGTCCACGGCAGCCATTCTTTTTTCCTCTAATTTAAGTGAGTACTCAATTAATTATTATTCAGGAGTGAAATGATATGGGTACATTTATCGAATCATATGGCTCATGGGCCTTAATAACTGGAGCATCCTCCGGTATTGGCGCCGAATTTGCCAAGCAACTTTCAAGTCACGGGATGAATCTGGTATTGGTTGCACGCCGTGAAGACAAGCTGAATGAATTGGCACAGACTTTAGTGAAGGAGCACGGAGTAGAGATAAAAGTAGCTGCCGTTGACTTAACTCGACCAGACTTTTTAACTATGATCCTTGCTGTAACAGATATGCTTGAAATCGGCTTATTAGTCAACTGCGCAGGATTCAGCATCACGGGAGCATTTTTGAATAACGATATACAGAAAGAATTGGATATGCTACATGTCAATTGTCGAGCGCCTGTTCTATTGGCCTATACGTTCGGCAAGCATATGGCTGTTCGAAAGCGCGGAGGTATTGTGTTCGTTTCGTCCAGTGTCGCTTTCAGTTCTGTGCCTTACTGGACGCATTATTCCGCTACGAAAGTTCACAACGCTTTTTTGGGAGAAGGTCTGTCATACGAATTGAAACATGAGGGAATCGATGTGCTAACCGTATGTCCTGGGGCAACGAAGACAGAATTTCAAGAGGTTGCAGGCATTAGAGACGTTGGAGCCATGAGTGCGTCATCCGTCGTCACAGCAGCCATACGCAACCTTGGAAAAAAAACGTTCATTGTCCCAGGATGGCATAATCGATTCTTATATGCAGGCGTCAGTAAGCTTCTGCCCAAGAGGTTGAAGCTACATTTCTTCGCCTACGTTATCCGCACAATGCAAACGAAAGAAAGGTGATGATAATGTTATGGTACATAAATGGACTTATCGGCATAGAAACCTTGATATGGTTGCTGCCCATCATATTTTTCATTCATGACGGAGAAGAAATTGTGACGATAGAGAAGTGTCTGAGGGTAAATAAGGACAATCCTTTTTTAGCTATGGAAAACCGCCTGATTAATTGGGAAAAGCGCATCACATTTCAATTTACGTTTGCGGTATTGCTGCTCGGTTCGTTCCTTAGTTTAATAACATACTTGGCTATAAAAGATTTCGACAGTAACGGCAAACTAAATATGCTGTTTGTTGGAATCGTTGCCGTGATTTTGCTGGATGGTATTAAACATGTTGGGGTGACCATTGCATTAAAAATGTACTCTCCAGGTGTCATCACAGCATCGTTACTTGAAATCCCTTATTCCACGTATACCCTTTATAGATTATTCGACGCAGCAGTGATAGATGTAGTGACGGTTCTGATAGGTACTGTTATCGCGCTACCACTCATCCTTTTCTTGGCATGGTTCGGTCTTACACTTGGAAGAATGGTTGCACCGCGTCAACAAGAGTCTAAGCGTGTAATTTGACCAAATATTGAGATCATTCATAAATGTAAACTTATCTTATAACCCTGCCATATCGTAGAGATAATATCCATAACCGCACCTTCCAAAACCATTTAGGAAAGGGGGATCAAACCCCTGACCTCTATACTGCCAGTGTAGCGCTCTGCCAGCTGAGCAATGACCCCGTGCAAATTGGGTGCAAACGAAAAAAAAGACTTAATCGTCTAACAATAAGCGAACAAGGAGAATGAAAAGTGAACGGATTAACCATTTATGGATTCATGGTTGTGATTTTAGGGTTAGTATTTTGGAGGCGCACTAGGGCGATGTTTCGCCCGATTCAAGGGTCGGGGATCAAAATTTTGCTCCCGATACTCTATTTATTTCCGGTGATTTCTATGTTTTCACAACTTCCATTCCACTTGAAAATTAGGGAAATTGGCGTAGCATCTTTGATCGGGGTATTACTGTCAGTTCCTCTTATGTTGACTACCAACTATGAAATTCGTCAGGACGGACAGATTTATGCGCAAAAAAATAAATCCTTTTTTATCGTTTTGATTGCAGTTGTGGTGATTCGATTCGTAGCAAGACAGTATTTTTCTGGCATGGATCCAACAAGTCTAGGTATGCTTTTCTTTATAGTTGCTTTTAGCTATGTAGTACCTTGGAGAATTGCTTCTTTTATTAAATTTAGAAAGGTAAAACTGTTACATTCGCAAATTCAAGTTTAGGTATTGAAGAAAGTATAGGTAAAGCATTTCCCTCTTGTGACAAGGCACTTCCAAATGTAGGCAGCCTGTTGTTATTGTGCTATTGTTCCCGTTAGTTCAGTGGAAATGATTTCAAAATGTTATGTAGAACATTCAATTACATAAAAAAAGGTGCCTTCTCCATAGCCATCTTCCACTCCATGAACAACTATATGTTGGAACCCATTAGACTTGATTATATCTTCAAATTCTTCTAGAACGTAAAGACGAAGAGGGAAATCCATTATTTCCGTTTTTTCAATTTGTCCATTTATAACCGATTGATATTTAAACTTGGTAGTCAGCATACTCTCTTCCTCGTTATACTGAGCTTTTTTGTATGTGATAATCCATTCATTATCAAACTGTTTCCTTTCCGTTTCTACCCATTCAGGAAACTCTTCGATTCCACCGTGTTTTAACATAATCGTTAAAAGCAGTTTCCCATTACTTTTAAGGACAGATTTCAAATTATAGAGACTCTTGTCAACCAACGCATCAGGCAAAAGAGAAAATGAACCAAACGGGATTATGATTAGATCATATGTATGATTCCCTTCGTACTCTTCTATTTTTTCATACCATACATTTGGCTTAAGATTTAGTTTCTCACCTTTTGATTTACATACCTTAAGCATTTCTTCTGAAATATCAAACCCTTCAATACTAATTCCTTTTTGCATAAAAGGGATAAGCATTCTACCGTTTCCGCACATTGGTTCCAACACTTTCATATTCTCGTCTTCAACAAAAGAAAGGTAGAAATCCAGTTCTTTTCCTTCAGAATATGATTTACTACTTTCATACAATTTTGTAGAAAGTTCTCCATAGTAATCAGACATATACTTTCTCCTCATAATCTTTTATTTGGTGAGTTATTCCATACACAAATCAAATCTCCTGCCCTTAGCTTAATGTAATGAGAAGGCTACCGTAACACCTGCTCATCAATGTGTATCATTCAACTATCGTGTCCCGTTAGCTTAACAATGTAAGTGGGTAATGTTTGCAAAATCGAATAATATAAATCCATTAGCAACACATCTAATTTTAGTTATAGAGCATTCTGCAACCAAATTACTTTGTTCATTTATAAAATTCAGGTGTTTATTATCCAGCTCTTCTTGAGAGAATTCATTTACCAAAAAGTCTGTAATCAATCCGCCATGAGTGACTACAACAATACTTTCCTGTGGATATTGAACGGATAGTTCTATTAAGCATGAACATAATCGCTCACCAGCCTTTCTTGCGGAATCTCCGGTGGGAGGCAAAAAGTCTCTTTCCCTCGTACACCGATTCCACATTTCAACAAACTCCTGAAAAGTCTGTCCTGGTATGTCTCCCCAATTAGCACGCTCTCGTAGGCGAATATCCTCCAAAATCGGTACACTTGTTGCTTTTCCAATAATGTGAGCGGTTTGTTTTGCTCTGTTAAGCGGACTACTGAATATTCTAGATATAGGCACTTTTTCAAAATGGCTTGCTGTCATATGTGCTTGCTCTAAACCTTCAGCTGAAATGGAGACATCACCAACATCTTTTTCTTTTACTGCATGTCTAACAAGGTAAAAATCAGTGATCATATTCACCACTCCCGCCTTTAAATTTAACAACCGTCTAATTAGATGTGCGCTTAATTAGATAATACAATACTTCTGAATATTTAGAAAGATAAATTAAACTAAACTAAACTAAACTGCCCGTTAGCTGAGCGGATTTCCAGCAATGCAAAACAAGCGATGGATCGGCTTCACCGCTGTGCTATCGTGTTCCTTTAGTTGAATCAATATCAGCTTGTGTTCACAGCACAAATTTCTCAAGAGCAACTGCAACACCATCATTATCATTTGATTCGGTAATGTGTTTTTCACAATTTTTCAGCTCAATTATCGCGTTTTCCATAGCGATCGGAAATCCGCACTTATGGAATAGTCCTAAATCATTAAAGTCATCTCCGAATACCATTACATTTTCTGCCTTCACCCCAATATCATTAAGCACCCATTGCACGCCATCTTCCTTTGAGGCTGATTTGTGCATGATTTGAACCAATACTCCTCCATCGGTTGCGATTACGTTCACATGGTCGCCGAATTGCTCGATAACATCCCTCCATGAGCTGTAACCATGAACCAATATTTTGGTCGGGGAGAGTGAACTAATAATATCCTTATCAACTACCAGGGGTTTAGGATCATTTAAACGGATACCGAAATGACCAAGTTGCGAGTCGGGAATTGGTGTACACGTATACCATGAGTCATTGACCTCGTATGAAATTAACGATTGAGGTGCCTGTAACTCGATGAAATTGTTAATCTGTTGGCTAATCTCCATTGGGATACTAATGTGCCGCTGAGTTTGCTTAGACTTGCATGTCATTAGAGCACCATTGTAATAAACCAAGTAGTCTACAAAAGGAAAATTCTTTACAAATTGATTAGCCGCTCTAGGCGGTCGCGCAGTGGCAACAATAATATGAATTCCAGAATCATAACATCTTTTAACAGTCTTATAATTTCTAGGTGATATGGATTTGTCACTGCCGAGCAATGTTCCGTCCAAGTCTAATACAATTGCCTGTATGTCCGACATATGCATCTCTCCTCACAAGTAATTCTTCCAATATTAACCTAATTTCAGAAGAGATGCTAGACTCACTATTGAATTAATCTGCCCGTTACTTCAATAGAAAAGAGGAGCAGATACCTCGGCAGGTCTACTCCTTATTTGTTTAACTCTCGTGTCCCGTTAGTTCAATGGAGCAGTCCCTTTGGCAGTGAGATAGTTGAGAATTATATCGATTTCTTACATTCGCTAATATCGCAAATAGTAGATAATTTCTATCTGTCCAGTATCTTTTTCGAGCCTCTATTCCCCAATGTATCCGACTTAATTATTGAATTTAAAAACTTTGGAGAATCCGACATCATTCAGTTCTTTATCTTCTTCAGTAAATTGATTATTTGTATACCCAGATAATGTTTTTCTCCAGAAACTTATAGTGTTCAAATTCTTATCCGTTGGTGTAGTAAAAAGCATCCATTTTCCTCGATGTAAATTGAAGACTTCTCTTACGCTGTTTTCGCCTATTCCTTTACCTCTATAAGGTCTTAGAATAAATATTTCGTTTATCATAAAGTCACAATTATCAAACAAATAGGGTGGCGTTGTAACCAAGATAAATCCTGCTGGTAATCCATCGACTTTTATTAGATAAGGAAACAGAACCCCCTCTTTTTCCCACCATATATCAAATACAGGTATTTGTTGTTCAAGTGTATGATATTTGTCATCATCCTCGAAAACACCATATTTATTGGGCAGTTCATTCCGAATTTCGGCTAAATCGTGTAAGTACAGCGGGTACAGGTTATTGATGATAAATTTGTTTTTACGTTCGCACAATTCGATTGTTAGATTATTCATAATATCCCCCTATGAAATTGACCCTCTAAGAATACCGTCCATTCATTACCATATTAGGGCGGCGAGAGAACTAAAACAAGGGTATATTTCATTTAATTTGTTTTGTATTGAAGTTTGAATTATCCTGCACGTTAGCTCAATGGCACCGCCAGTAGAATGCCTTATTGTCTCACTATCATTCTTTCTATTTCCTTTTGGAACTCAAATCAGTTTAGGTAATCAGTTGCATTATCTCCATCCCAAATACTAAAATTGACCTTCTGCCCGGTCTTCACTCGGATTCCTCTTCTATGCCCAACCCTTAAAGCGTTAGGCAGATCAACAGCCAGTATTCCTTCTACAAAACACTGGATATATTAGAGAGAACACTAACCCTGAAGCTGTCATTAGTATTCCTGCTAAATCGAGCGTCATCATATCATTCACGAGCCGGATCATCGGTGTTAATAAAATAAAACCTGCCGTCGCAAATACAGCCGATATCCATGTCCATGCACCCTCACGATTCCGGAAGGACAGGTTTATGCCGATCAAGCTAAATATAAGAGGCCATGTGAATAAATAGCTACCGCCAGTCAGATAAAACGTAGTCACAATGCAGAGTAAAAGCCATAGGAACAATGCGCCGATCCAAAGATTCTCTGTACGAATATAGTTTGAAATTAAACGTATGAGGAGGAAAGATATAGCGATCGTCAAGATCAATAATCCCAGGAGATAGTACAAACTAATTTGAGAATTTAGCAGTAAAGAAATATATTCATCTTCGGATACGTTTGTCTTTAATACGTTCCATAAAAGCGTAATAACACCGTATATAATTCCTAAACTCAGCAAGGTAATCAGGAATCCACCTGTCATCCCTTTCAGATGAATACGACCTCTGCGCATTCCGTGCCACACGGTTATGGCAAATAACAGCGCACCTAATGTCATGAACCATATCGCCCAAGACTCTGGATAACTAACCACATTCCAACCGATAACGTTAAAATACACCCGGTCTTCTTGTTCCACTTGAGTCAGATCCAAACTTCCAAAGTGTCGAGTCAAGCTAAGCATATATTCCCCATGATGCTGCAGGCTGGCTTGATCCAGATTTTCCGGTGTATCGATTGGCTGGTGATAAGCGTCTAGCCCCGATCCAAAGGCAAAGTTTAGTCCCGCTAATCCTCCCTCACGGAACATCGTCAGGTCTGTATCATTAGGCATTAGTTTATACACATTATAGAGCAGTGAATAAGCAAGCGGTTGTGGGGCTGCCTTCAAAAACTCTTTTATCATCCAGCCATTCTGCTCACTCGTCTCAAACATAAACGACTCACCTTTGTTCCCGCGCGCTTCAAAATTAAGCACGAGTCCAACGTCTTTAGCCCATGGATGGTCATCCGTAAAGGCTTTTGCTCCCAGCAATCCTGCTTCCTCTCCATCTGACATGAGCAAAATGACATCATTCTTTAGCGGCCCAGACACTTGTAAAGCACGCACCGTCTCCAACATAGCAGCAATAGCCGCACCATCATCTGCCGCTCCCGGGCTAGTAGGTACAGAATCATAGTGACCTGCAATCATGACCGCTTTACTATTATCGGTGCCTGGAATTCTCGTAATAATATTTTCAATATTTCCGGTTGATTTATGCCCACTCCATTCGTTTGTTACAAAGGCCTTCTGAACTTCAGGACTTAAACCAAGTCCTTCAAGCTCTGATTTGAGATAATCACGCACTTTATCATGCTCAGGTGTTTCAATAGGATGAGGTTCCTTGGCGATCACTTGGAGCTTCTCCATCGCACGTGCCGCTGAGAACGAATCTGGCGGTGCATTCAAATCCGCAGGCTCTGGAGCTTTAATTTGCAGTAGGCCTATTAGAATAGCACCAACTATGATGATTGGTATACCGATTCTATTTACCCATTTTGTTGTTGTGTATTTCACTTGATGTTGTTCTCGGATGAGTTGTTCAAATTGATGATGGTTCATAGCTCTTCTCCCAACCTCTCTAAATTCCTCTACTTAAGTGTGCAGATGCCTCTACCTTATACCACTTGTACGTTTCGGATATCTTAACGATACTGCCCGTTAGTCGTAATGGACGAGGGATTGCTCGACCATCGAATGTGAACTTCTACTAATCATTAGATAAGAAAATAAACTAAAGTTACACCAATGATTAGTACAATAATTGAAGCAATATATTGTTTCGAACCCTTTAGATACTTCCTTTCTTTCAGTTTCAACTAGCCATATTCTTAAAATCAAATGAGAAAAGCCGAGGAGTATACAAATTAATCCAATTTTACCACTCATTAAATTTCCCCTTACAAATTAGAAGTTTATTTCACAAACCTGCCAGTTAGTTGAACAAACGCTGGAACGTAATAGCCAACTACATAACTCTACTGAATCTAACCTCATTAATTTATTTTTTTTCTTAGTTCCATAAAGTGTGTAAGGTTACTTTTTTCAAGTGCTCAGAACTTATTAGTTAACCTCTTGTAGTGCTTATCTATAGAAAGGATAATAACATGTAGAATTGTAATTAAGGATGCCATCTGTAATGCTTTTAAAAAACTAATTCCTATAAAATAATAGCTCATAAGCAAAATAGCAATAAAATAAATACCCACACCTAGAATTTGTTTAAACATATTTAGAATCCCTCCTAGCTTTCAAGATTATCATTTATTGCTCCTTCGTTATTGAACTAAACTGCCCGTTAGCTGAGCGGATTTCCAGCAATGCAAAACAAGCGATGGATCGGTTCCACCGCTGTGCTATCGTGTCCCTTTAGCTTAATCATTCTCATGCCCTTTTTGTATTAGTTCAATAATTTCACCTACACATTGTTCTATATCCTTATTAGAGCAATCAAGGGTTTTATCGCTGTACTTTATGTATAAAGGTACTCTTTCCTCATAAACGTCCTTAAGACTATTGCCTTTCTTTATAACAATCCCTCTGGTTGTTACGTTTATTAGTCTCTTTTCAATATCTTCAAATGAAACATCTAAATAAATGACCTGACCGTATTGTTTAAGGGCAGTCATAGCCTTTTCAGAATATATAACGCTTCCACCTGTCGATATAATGCAGTTTTTTAGTTGAAGTTCCAACACAGTTTCTTCTTCGATCTGCATAAATTTTTCGATGCCGTCATTATCAATAATTTCTTGCAATAACCTACCTTTGTGTTGCTGAATGACGATATCCGTATCCACGTAATTCATTCCAATAGCTTTAGCGAGTAATACACCTAAAGTGCTTTTTCCAGAACCTGACATACCTACGAGAACTATATTCATATTCTCCCTCACTTTTTCCCATTGCCCTCATAGAACTAAACATGCCTATGAAGTTTGACGTTACATTCTGACGTTGTCGCAGGGACAAACTCTATATAATTCACAGAGCCGTTAAAGTTCAAATAGGCTTCATAACGCATGCGGATTGCGGGTAAAGTAATCATATCCAGAACATTTCCCTTTGGAACCCACCTGCAATCACTCGTTTCATCAGAAGTAGCTAACTCTCCACCCACAGCTTTGCACACGAAATCAAACATGACCTTCGTAGGAACATCAGTCACACCGTCATACCACTTATGGATCGCTGTATTCGAAACAACACTAATTAAATGGCTAACAGTAGCCTCTATTCCACTTTCCTCTTTGATTTCACGAATTACGCCATCAATCAGGTTTTCTCCAACTTCAGTTATCCCACCAGGATACACCCAACCATCGTCATGGGCTTTTACTAATAGGATATTTCCATTTCCATCTTCTACAATTCCGCCTGCCGATACAATATGTGTCGGAAATGCCATTTCAAGACCTCCTAATACGGTATAGTTGTATATATATTCCACATAGTTCCTGTACTTTCCTGCTTCGTGAATTCATATGCTTGAATATACTCACGAAACGATTGAACTATCATGTCCGTCAGCTTAACAACAAAGCACTAACATTTGTCTGATTAAGATAGTAGGCTTCCCACGATTACCAACCAAATTTTGAATAAGACTAGAGCAATCGAACCGAGAATTGCAAATGTTGATCGAGAGGCTGATCTGCAATTTTCATAATCCTCCTTAATCCTTGGAACCCGAACTGTTATGTATTTATGTATATTCTTTTCCTCTTCATTGTATTGTGTTATCTAAATATTTCCTAACAAAGCGGACATATTTTTTTGACTTTCAGCAAGCCAAATCATTTCCTTTGCGAAGCGAGCTGGCGGCACACTATGTTGATCCATGTTAGTATTAATCCACCATGTGCTTTCCATATACCACAACAATTGTAATGAAACTGTTAAATAACCCTCTACCACGTTGCGTTCCTCACTGTACCCTTCCATAAATGCCGAAGCCAGCGAGACATCTAAATTATCATCTAAGGCACATGACATCACAGCACGAGCAACATCAAGTTGCGGAAAGTCATACTTTAGTCGATCAAAATCTAGAATTGCAGTTAATCCGTTATCATTAAATAAAAGATTATCTACCCAGAGGTCACGATGTGCCCATCCTGTATGAAGTAAATCGAGTATTTCCATATTCATTTCTTCAGTAGCTTTAAATTGAGATTCTATATCAACAAGCAACTCAGTTTTACCAACTTCCTTAGTCTTTTCCCAGACTGAGTTCCAATGTGCTAAACGCTCCTCTCGGCTAGGAGGAATAAATTGCGGACTCTCTTTAATGCCAAGTGTCCCGTCATTTAACAATCGATGCATTTTTCCTGTTGCTCGACCTAAATCGTATATTTGATGGACATTGGTTTTACCTGGAGAAATTAGTTTTCCCTGGCAATATTCCATCACCATGAAGAGTTCTCCATTATCAGATTCAAGCAAAATACTTTCATTCTGTGATAACACTTTGGGGCACGCTAGTCCTTGGTCATACAATCTAATCTGTTGAGAGAATGCAAACAATAGCTCCTCTGGCTTATATAATTTATATCTTTCTTTGTTGTACTGTTTAAGTAAAAATTCCCCTGCATCAGTCGTAACTTTCCATTTTAAGTTTAACCATCCTCGTTTTATTGAAGTAGTTTCAATTACATTCAAACCGAATAAACGATGAAATGTTTTCATTATGTCATCCAAGATCATTTCCTCTGTTAATATTGTCTCCATTTGGTCAACTCCTAGTTATTCCGTATACACCCTAGCTGCTGTGATGTCGTTTACCAAGGCCCTCCGATATTGAACGAAGTGGTACATAGACTGATTCATCAATGATTTTCGGTGCTGCACTGCTTTGAACGATATTGCCATGAATAATGACTTTAGGAGCTACTGTTGCTGCAAAGCCCCTGCGCTAAATACGGATGTAAGCAGAACCCCAGCAAGTCCTATTTTGACGATACGTTTCATTCGTTCTCCTCCAATCGTGTATTATGATAAATTAGACGCATGTTTCCCTGTCTGTTAGTTGAGAAAAGGCTACCGTGCAGCAGCACTTCTGGCACTAAACTTTCGTTCTCCGTGAGCTGAACAAGACAATGTTATTCATAATGTTTCCCTTCATCTGGAAACTTGCCTCCTGGTGGTACCCAAACACTTTGGTAAATATTTTCTTCATTTACTACTGAATAGGTATAAGTCCAACCTTTTTCATTTTTAAAACTAACTTCTAAGTGATAAGGGTTATATTGTCTACCTACTTGTCGACTAATTTTCCACTCTTGATTAGGGTACCTTTCCTCCAAATATTGATTAAGTTGTTCTGTTTTTTTTGATACTTGATAATCAATCCAATAGGGACGAATAGCAAAAAATAAAAGCAATAGTACAGTTAACGAATATGCCATAATTAATCCAATTTTCCTAACCTTATTTGGTAAATGTAATGCTATAACAAAAATAATAATGACAAATACAACCGACGCTGTGATTTCTATTACTGTTATTGGATGCAATAACATCCCCCCTCTTATTTATCAAACTTAACATTTATAAACCATTTTACAGACCCGTATTTTAATCCACTAAACAGCCCGTTAGTCATACATGCAGCGCAAGCGCCGCCGCGATTTCGGTCGAAACTGCATGGCCTCCGAGTTGTGACAATACCATCCATGGCAAAATATAAGGCTGAGGTTCCCCCAAAAAGAATCGTAGCGGCTTCCTCATAGTTCGCATTCGTTGGTTTTATGACTACCGAGGCATTTTCAGGCATACATATGAACTCAGCATGAGCACCAAGTCTCATCCCTGTTAATGAAAAAACTTGATAAGTGGACCTTTTCCATTTGATACCTATTCCCCAAAAGCGAACACCAACTGAAACTCCCCATTCACAAGAACGGCTTCAATGCTTCCCTTTTGTTTCTCTACCAATTGCTTCACGATGGATAAGCCGAGTCCAAGCTGGCCGTTTGCTCTGGAGGGATCACGGGTATACGTTCGCTCGAATAGCTTGGGAAGATCCTGTTCATGGATTTGATCAGTATCATTTGCGAAGATGATCATCACTTTGTGATCTTGTTCGAATAGAGAGATCGTAAGCTGGCTTGTAGCATATCGGAGAATGTTCTGCAATACATTAGAAAATATACGAATCATTGCTTTTTCTTCCAACAAATGGGTTCGCACCGTTTCATCCAAGTTCAACTCAACTGTAATGTTCTTACGCTCCAAATCGTTATGGAATGCAAGAATCACTTCACTAAGTAAGTTGTAGAGATAGATGGATTGTAACTCTAAGGGGTAGTCTCCGGATTCCAAACTTGATAATTCATAGAACGATTCTACCATGTTGTTCATTACAGCCATTTTATGTAGGATAATATCCAGAATCTCATGGCGATCCGCTTCCGGAACCGACGGGTCTTTAAGCAAATTTGCGTAACCCTGCATGGAAGTGAGAGGTGTCCGTAAATCATGAGAGATGTTGGCGATTTCTTGCTTGATGATACGCTCTCTGGATAAGTGGCTTACCCGTTCCTTTTGGCGCTGTTCGATCTGCTGGTTGATCGCAACTACTAGTTGTTCCATTTCATGTCCTGGAAGGGGCATCTTTACGTTGATGTTATGAGTGGGGTGATTGTCGATATCCATAAGTTGCTTTCGTACTTTTGCAATGCTCTGACGCTGCAGTAGATAGGGAATAAGAAACACAGCAGCGAGCAACGCAGTAGAAATAATGAGAGTTTGTTGCATGTTTCTTATTCCTCCTTAGCTTAATAGTGATTAGAACTCTTGTTTTTTGAACAGGTGTAATCCAAGCAAATAAAAGACCACTGTGTATATTCCACCAACCGCCCACGGTTCCCAAACGGCATAGGACAACTCTCCGTAAGCATTGAATAGATAATGCAAAGGTTGATGCTTATATATCCACGGTGCCCATGTGAGTCGGCCTTGCAAGTTTCCTAGAACATAATACGGAAGTAAGTAGATGAGCAGGAACGCGATAACAAGATGCGAGCTCTTTCTCATTATGGATGCCAGACAGAAATATGTGGTTACACCAGCAATCATGATGGGCAACATGTTAATTAATGTCGCTAAATAATCTATTAATGCATTCTCGTCATTCCTATTTAATAGGCTAGATCCTAGCAGAATGGAAATACCAACTAACACCAGAGAGAACACCATGAATCCAGCTATCGTTACGAGCAGTTTTCCGGTATAAATGGTTTGCCTGCTGTAGCCGTAAGCTAGTGTATTCTTAAGCACATTACGGTCTTCCCCCATTAGAATAACAGGAAATATGAAGAGCAAGATGAATACAAGCCACATCATGCCGAGGACGTTGCTGTAAAGGAATCTTTCATTTGCATATGGAAAACTAGGGTCAATCTGATCGAATACCCCCAATATGATTGTGGCTGCAACCATGAGCAGAATGTATATCAATCCCGATAAATAATAACTTCTGGTACGTATCCAACGATACTGCTCACCTCTCAAGACATTAAGCATTTCGTTCACCTCCAAGTAGACTTAGATAGTAATCTTCCAAGTCCTCTCCCTTAATGTTAATCGAGATCACGGCAATATTGTGGTCATGAAGTACACGATTAATCTGATCGGTCATATCCAAACCACCGAACAGCTGAATGTGGTGATTGGGCAGAATTTGATAGGGAATATCCGGAAAGTATTTTTCCAGAATCGGTGCAGCTTGCCTACTGTCCCTCACAACCAGTTCGATGGTCTTCCGAGTCTTATTAAGCAGTTCCTCTGCCGTTAATTCTTGGATTATTCGTCCCTGATCAATAAAGATATATCGGGTCGCAATACTTTGCAGTTCAGACAACACATGGCTAGAAATGAGCATCGTCACATTTTTTTCGCGATTTAAACGTTGAAGGAGTTGGCGGATTTCAGCCTTTCCTTCCGGGTCTAAGCCGTTCGTCGGTTCATCCAGGATGAGAAACGTGGGATGTGTCATCAAGGCCAACGCCAACCCCAGCCGCTGCTTCATCCCCATGGAAAATGACTTGAATTTCTTCTTGCCCGTATCCATAAGATTCACTTCGCGCAGTGCCTGATCGATCGAGGATTTACCCGCTATACCCCGTTGTTGACGATAATACTCCAAGTTCTGTCGTGCCGTGAAGTCTTGGAAAAAAGCAGGTTCTTCAATGATTGCACCCATCTTCCGGCGTTCTTGTCTCACCTCGACCCTGTCACTTTTTCCGTAAAAAGAGATCGTACCCTTAGTCTGAAAAACCTGTTCGGTAATACATTTGAATAAGGTTGTTTTGCCTGCTCCATTCTTGCCAATCACGGCACAGATGTCACCTGCAGCAATGTTCAGATGAACATCTTGAAGCGCATAAAAATCTCCATATGTTTTGCTTAGCGACTCAATTTCTAACATACAATTCATTATCGTTAAATCCCCCTTGCTCTTGTGATAAATTCATTGTATCGTGGTCCGTTTTAATTAGCCTTAAGCAAAACCTAAAGAAAACCTAAAGTAACTGAAACTAACCAATTTTAAAGCCGATCCCCCATATGGTCCGGATGTATTCCTCTTCGGTAAGAGTGGCTATCTTGGCACGTAGATTGCTGATGTGAACATTAATTGTATTGTCATCACCCAGATAAGTACCCTGCCAGATGTTCGAATAAATCTCGCTTTTCGAAAAAATCTTATCAGCCCTCGACAGGAGTAACGCCAGAATATCAAATTCATAATTGGTTAAGGTCAACAGTTGGCCTGCTAAGGTAACTTCATGCCTATCCCTATTCATGATCAATTCACGAACTTGCATGATCCCTTCGCTATTGTTCGTTGTATGTACATAGTGAAGACGTCTGAGTTGCGCCTCAACCCGGGCCAAGACCTCCTCTGGTTCAAAAGGTTTGGTAATATAGTCATCTGCACCTAACCGCAGCAGCATAACTTTATCTTCAAGCGTACTTTTCGCAGAAATGACAATGATCGGTATCGTGAATTGTTTCCGAATCTCTGCAATCAACGTCTCCCCCGGTATTCCAGGCAGCATCAAATCTATCAGCACCATTTGGTACTCTTCCAGTGACAGCCTGAGTGAAGCTTCACTTCCAGAGAACGCAGGAACGGTGATAATCCCTACATCCGCAAGAATACGGCACAACAAACGATTGATATCTGCATCATCTTCTACCACTAATACTTTTATATTTGAGTAATCCACTATTGTCTACCTCCAACTATTATCATTAAATATTCGTCATAACACCTCATATATTCACACTATGTAAATTATCGAACTATACATCAGCAAGCACCCAATAATAATCATGGGTACATTTATCAACATAGGGAGCTAGAGGAGCAGTGTACCTACCTTTTATATCTATTTCTTTTCTTTAACCCATTCTTTATATTCTGGTAAAGTGTATTCGTCAGTTTTTACGACTGTCCAATGATTTTCCTTATGTTCTAAGAAGAGTTTTATTAAATAATCCCCTCCTGACTCATCGAAATCATCCCTCAAATATATAATACTACCATGAACAAGAATTACCATTTCGTTATCGTTGATAGTTTTTATTTTGATTTAAGGACTCAACCTCATCTTTCTCAATATTAATTCCTTGCTTACGGTCAATATTATCTTTTAGCTTTGGATACTTATCCCACAGAATATTTATATCCTTGTTAACTACGGCTTGTGTTCTATAGTACATATACTCTCTTGCAGGCTTCGAATATTTCACCCAATCTGATGGTTCTGGCTCTACAAAACCTTCCATATCTGCTTTTGTACTAATGTTTTCTGTTTGAGTTGTATTTTGTTGACACCCTATTAAAGATAACTCGTCAAGCTGGTTACGATTATGCTCGTGATAACATTCGTGTCAACGGATTGAGGGTAAAATAGTTTCGTCGATATCATTGAAATATTTATATCCCATGCATCATCCCTTTCGCCTCTTCCCAACTCACCGTATAGCCTTGACCCTTAGCACAAAAAATAGACGATGAAATATATTCTGCATCTCCATCCTTATTGTATCCGATCCTACTAATAACCTCTTCTTCGTTATGACAGACATCATATCCGGCAAAAGTTAAGCTCAGCGAGCCTTTCCCTTGAGTGAATGAGGACAACTTACTATTGTAATCCACAAATGTAGCCACAGGTACCGTTCCCGTAAGTACAGTTTTATAGCCATCACTTTGTGGAGGATCGAAACTTCCATGCGCCTGCTGAATATCTGACAGGACACGACCCATTTGGTCCAATTCAACTTTTATTTTAAAATAATAATAAGGCTCGAGAAGGCTATTGTCAGCTTGTTCCAGACCCTGTCTCAAGGCTCTATATGTTGCTTCCCTGAAATCACCACCCGATGTGTGCTTATTATGAGCCCTTCCCGTCAACAGAGTCACAACAACGTCCGTTAACGGTGATCCTGTTAGCAAACCATGATGTTCCCGTTCAAAGAGGTGATGCCGAATTAAATTCTGGTTACCGACAGACAAATCATCAGCATGGCACGTATTTTCGAACCGAATTCCACTGTTTCTCTCACCCGGTCGTAATTGGATATGCACCTCAGCATAATGGCCTAAGGGTTCAAAATGACCATAACCGACCACCTCTGAAGCAATCGTTTCCTTATATAGAATTTCCGGTTGCTCGAATTTAACATTTAAGTTAAACCGTTCCTTGACGATTTGCTGTAATACTTCAAGCTGAATTTTCCCCATTACATGAAGTTGGATTTCCTGTAAGCTTTCTTCCCAGATCACATTCAGAGAAGGATCTTCAGCATTCAACATTTTAAAATAGGGTAAAGCTTCTTTCACATGGACTGTAGGTTCAAAAATGATCTTAGATTTTAAAGTCGGTACCATTTCGTGGATCGTTCTTTCTTTCAAAGTACCTAGACCGTCACCAACAGTGGTCATAGATAAGCCAATAACGGCAAATAGCTCTCCCGCTTCAACCTGATCCACCGCTTTATACTCGCGTCCGTTATACACACGGATTTGTGTGATTTTCTCAGTTACCATGTTCTCTACATCACCATAATTTAGCGAATCTCTTACTTTTAGTGACCCACTCAATGCTTTGATATAAGTAATTCTTGCTCCATGATCATCATGACGAATACGATAGACACGACCAGCAAAGGCCCCCTCACTTGAATAATCGGTTACCGTGAGCAGATCCAACTTCTGTAGAAATTCATCTACACCCATTCCTTGAAGAGCAGAACCAGATGCATAAGGGAATATGTCGTGCTCTTGAATCAAGCGTTTCATCGTATTTAGCCATAGATCCTTACTGTAGCCATTCTCCATATAATGTTCCAGTAGAGCTTCATCGCGTTCTGCGATAAAATCAACTAGTTCCTCGCTCATTCCGCCATTTTCAAACAGAGAATCCGTTATATTACATATATCTTTTGTGAAATTCGTCTGAATATCTTGCACTACTTGATGAACATCAGCACCTACCCGGTCCGTTTTATTAATAAAAAAGAAGCAAGGGATCTGATATTTATGCAGAAGCTCCCACACGATCTCGGTCTGGCTTTCGATTCCTTCCACCGCACTAATCAAGATGATCGCAATATCCATTGCCTGAATTGCCCGTTCCATCTCGGGTGAGAAATCAATATGTCCTGGTGTATCGATCAGATAATAATTAGAATCACCGTAGGTGAACATCCCCTGATCAGAGAACACCGTAATACCCCGTTGCTGCTCGATTTGATGGCTATCCAAAAATGAACTCTTATGATCTACTCGGCCACGCTGTTTAATACTCTTTGTACCATATAATAGTTGCTCCGAGAAGGTTGTCTTCCCGGCATCAACATGCGCTAGTATTCCAATAGTTTTGTTCATCGTTTCCGAAACTCTGATTCAGCGACCACTTTTACTTTCTCTCTAAATTTAACAACAACCTTATCACTAGCAAATATTAGGAACAGCTTCAAGAACCACTTCAATGGATTATTGGTTACGGTATATCTTAATTTTGTATTGTTAACATCTACGCGATGCAATTCATACAATCCAGTAATCTCAAATAAGTTCGCCAATGTAAATCCTACCTTTAATCTCTTATCGTTCAGAGTATTTGAATATACTAGCGTATGGACATCGTACTCTTCAATGCGTTTGCCTTCTTTGTAATGTTGACGGTATACACTACCGACAAATTCTTCAGTAATCTTGACTGGTTTATTCTCCACAACTTGTGGCATGATCTTCTGCATCTGTTCTAACGAACCATTTAGATACGACCATACATGTTCTATTGGCGTATTTATCTCAATTTCCTTCGACCATTGCCTCAATATTATTACCCCTAACTTATTAATTCCTGTTTATCTATTCTACATTATCTATGTATACCTTCCAATCAATACCTAGATGACATATTTGGCTTCATATGTTACTCAGTCTCTGTGATTTTTTGTATTTCACCTGAGCGTCTATCAATATAGAGCCATGAAATTTCCTTAACTACATCCACTGGAGATAAGTATACGACCCAAAAATCCCTTTCCATGCTTGTCCCACCAACGCTCCATTTAAACGACTGACTAGCGATATATCTTTCAGCGATTTGCCTTGATTCTGCCCTTGATACTGTGAAGAAATCATATAGTAATACGGTGGTGATGATAATGGCTGTCACAAGCAAAATACCGCGAATGATTTTCTTCATAATTTTACCTCACAAATTTATTTTGGTTAGTTAGTATATACGTCTATATCGAGTTCCTGACCCATTTGAATCTACATTCAATTCACTTAATAACCTCTAATTCATTATTCGTATCGTCTATTTGAAATAACATTTCATCCTTCAGTTCTTGAATCGCATGATACAAGTTTACTTGTCGAACGAGGGTTAGCGTGTATTTCGTTGCTTGATCTGTGCCAACTTTTTTTCGAAGGCATTCCCCATCTCCAGGTATTCGTTCCGAGCTTCCAATTCCTTGATCCGCAGCTTAAGACGTTCATGCTCATCTAGTTCCTCTACAGGCTTTTTGCGACCGCGATTGTCCTTGAGAGCATCCTCACTGCCTGCTTGATATTTCCGAACCCATGTGTACACTTGCTGATAGGATACATCGTACTTTACGATCGCTTTCTGATAATCCAAATCATTAGCGATGGTATATTGTGCAATTTCAATATGTTCTTCAAATGCTGTTTTACGTCCTTTATTCATATGAGATAGTCCTTTTCCTTTACGAGTAGGTTTTAATTCTATCTCACTAGTATACTTGGATATCCATTTCCTTAGGACACTTATACTTGAAATATGGTACTTTTTTGTTACCGCTGATAAGGAGTAATGACCAGACAATACCTCTTTAATAGCAGCAAGCTTCACTTCCTTTGAGTATGTTTTCCATGTCTTTGATTCCTTTAGTCCTTCCAAACCATCTGCCTTATATTTTCTTATCCAATCCGTGACGGTTCCCTTGCTTACCCCGAGCTGTTTTGCTTCAGTTTGAATTTGACTTATGCCCAAGACACCGCTGAACGGCGTGTAATTTTGCTTCTAGAGAAGTAGGACTTCTTTTAGACATTAGAAAAACTCCCATCATTGTAGTAGTAGAGGTTTTGTTTTTTTCTACTGTCTACTATGATGGGAGCATATCAACCCTCTAGGTCTGCTATTTTTAGTGAATCAGTCTCTTTTTAGAAAATTAGCTGTCTCATCAGAAGATTAATCTACTTTTGAGACATCCCCTCAAGTGTTACGAATCTAATTTTTTGAGAACAATAGAAGCGTTTACGTTTTCTTGTGTGCCACCTATCACAGACGCAAGGCCAACTGCTGCAGCGGAAGAATGATTTCGAAGGGTAAGAACATCGTTGGCTACTATGGCGATTATAGCCTGACCATTGTTTTGCTGAGTGCCTGCACCTGAACCGTAGATAGTTCCGGCAACCGGCAAACCATTTAAATATAGTGCGAATTGGTTGGGTTCTGTACCTGACACTGAGAAAGTAACCTCGTAGTCTCCCGGAGTGATAACTAGAATTTGAGTGGTTCCGGGGGTATGTGTAATTCCTGGAGTCATTATTCCATTTGTATCAAAAATGACATCAGCCTCTACAGCTACCGTTTGAGGAGTTAGGTTGTAAATGTACCCGTATTCGGCTAGCCCAGAAGTGGCGCCTGTTGCTCCCGTTGCTCCTGTTGCGCCTGTGTCGCCCGTACCGGCAGTAGCTCCTGTTGCTCCTGTTGCTCCTGCGTCGCCCGTTGCGCCAGTAGCTCCTGTTGCTCCTGTTGCTCCTGTGTCGCCCGTTCCGCCAATAGCTCCTGTAGCTCCCGTTGCTCCCGTTGCTCCTGTAGCTCCTGTAGCTCCCGTTGCTCCTGCGTCGCCCGTATCGCCTGTTGCACCTGTTGCTCCTGCGTCGCCCGTTCCGCCAGTAGCTCCTGTTACTCCCGTTGCGCCTGTGTCGCCCGTTGCACCAATAGCTCCTGTGTCGCCCGTTCCGCCAGTAGCTCCTGTTGCTCCCGTTGCGCCTGTGTCGCCCGTTCCGCCAGTAGCTCCTGTTGCTCCTGTTGCTCCTGCGTCGCCCGTATCGCCTGTTGCACCTGTTGCTCCTGTTGCTCCCGTTGCTCCTGTTGCTCCTGTTGCTCCTGCGTCGCCCGTTCCGCCAGTAGCTCCTGTTCCTCCCGTTGCGCCTGTGTCGCCCGTTCCGCCAATAGCTCCTGTTGCTCCCGTTGCGCCTGTGTCGCCCGTTCCGCCAGTAGCTCCTGTTGCACCTGTTGCTCCTGCGTCGCCCGTTCCGCCAGTAGCTCCTGTTGCACCTGTTGCTCCTGCGTCGCCCGTTCCGCCAGTAGCTCCTGTTGCTCCCGTTGCGCCTGTGTCGCCCGTTCCGCCAGTAGCTCCTGTTGCTCCCGTTGCTCCTGCGTCGCCCGTTCCGCCAGTAGCTCCTGTTGCTCCTGTTGCTCCCGTTGCTCCTGTGTCGCCCGTATCGCCTGTTGCACCTGTTGCACCTGTTGCTCCTGCGTCGCCCGTTCCGCCAGTAGCTCCTGTTGCTCCTGTTGCTCCTGCGTCGCCCGTTCCGCCAGTAGCTCCTGTTGCTCCCGTTGCTCCTGAGTCGCCCGTTGCGCCAGTAGCTCCTGTTGCTCCTGCGTCGCCCGTATCGCCTGTTGCACCTGTAGCTCCCGTTGCGCCTGCGTCGCCCGTATCGCCTGTTGCTCCTGTAGGTCCTGTAGCTCCCGTTGCACCTGTTGCTCCTGTATCTCCTGTATCTCCTGTATCGCCTGTTGCTCCTGTGTCGCCCGTTGCGCCAGTAGCTCCTGTTGCTCCCGTTGCTCCTGTGTCGCCCGTTCCGCCTGTTGCACCTGTTGCTCCTGCGTCGCCCGTTCCGCCAGTAGCTCCTGTAGCTCCCGTTGTGCCTGTGTCGCCCGTTCCGCCAGTAGCTCCTGTAGCTCCCGTTGTGCCTGTGTCGCCCGTTCCGCCAGTAGCTCCTGTTGCTCCCGTTGCGCCTGTGTCGCCCGTATCGCCTGTTGCACCTGTTGCTCCTGCGTCGCCAGTTCCGCCAGTAGCTCCTGTTGCTCCTGTTGCTCCCGTTGCTCCTGTTGCTCCCGTTGCGCCTGTTGCTCCCGTTGCGCCTGTTACCCCTGTTACCCCTGTTGCGCCCGTTATGCCCGTTGTGCCTGTTACGCCTGTTGCTCCCGTTGTGCCCGTTGCTCCCGTTGCGCCTGTTGCGCCCGTTATGCCCGTTGTGCCTGTTACGCCTGTTGCTCCCGTTGTGCCCGTTACTCCCGTTGCGCCTGTTGCGCCCGTTGTACCAGTAACCCCTGGGACTCCTACTCCAGTAACTCCAGTAGCCCCAATTGGTCCTTGTTGTCCTTGTTGTCCTTGTGATCCTTGTGATCCTCGTTGTCCTTGTGGCCCATGTGGTCCTCGTGGTCCTCGTGGTCCTCGTGGTCCTCGTGCTTTTCGTGATGATGTGACATTGACGACTATTACTTTTTGTTTTGTAAAGCACTTACAACTTTTTTTCTTACACTTAGAACATGGTTTTGGGTCTTTTATTTCACATTGACAATTCCTGTGATCACAATGAGAACAACGTTTTTTATTATGGAGTATACTTCGTTTCTTTGAGAATTTTAATTTATTCACTTTCACCTTCCTCATGAATCATTCCTCCTCTTTTGCCTTGTACATAATATGAACAAAATTAAAGGTCGGAACGGCATGTGCACAAGGGTTTTCAGCATTTGTCCACATATATATTTGTGCTCTCCTGGACAATAACGAAAAAACTGATTGCCTGAGCAACCAGTTTCATTTTTCTCTTTTTTAATGTTACGAGCTTTTTTGATTTTCATGGAGTTCAATATGTTCGTTGTTCATTTAATCCTTAAGTGTCTTCGTCACTTTTATATTCTAAATATCTCTAGGCTGACATTC
Organism: Paenibacillus sp. Y859; assembly: GCF_056786405.1. Classification (NCBI taxonomy): domain Bacteria; kingdom Bacillati; phylum Bacillota; class Bacilli; order Caryophanales; family Paenibacillaceae; genus Paenibacillus; species Paenibacillus sp. Y859. Next base: position 42,839 of record NZ_JBXCIZ010000013.1, read on the forward strand.
TAAAGCCTTACAAATCGCCTCTAAGGTTGATAATCGAATAGCTTTTTCCTTGCCATTTTTTAACATAGAAATATTAGCCATCGTTATTCCAACCCTCTCCGAAAGTTCTGTAACGCTCATTTTCCTTTTAGCTAGCATCACGTCAATATTGATTATAATCGCCATGTTATTCACCTCAGACTATTAAGTCATTTTCTGTTTTTATATCGATGGCTTCTTGCAAAAGCCGTTGAAGAACAGCAGCGAAGACTGCAATTACTATAGAAGCAACAATAATTGTAAATCCAATGATGGCTATTCCAGCATGCAAAGCATTTTGCGATATAAGAAATACACTGCCTATCACAAATAACACACTAATCACAATTGCACAGTATTTAATAGACGTCAACGACTTTACAGATAGTTCTGAGAAAGCACTGTTTTTATTAATATAGTTTAAAATATTTAATGCTTGATACAAAGCAAAGAAAAACGGGATCGCCGTTATGTACAATCCGGATAAGATGGGATATTGCAAATAAGCAAACTCTGGAAATTTCTCTGCCGCGTCATTTGCTTGCCAAGGTAACCAAAATATACACAATGAAAGTATCGTTATCCTGATAATACAAATAACTACTTTTAAAAATGTTATTGTTCCTCGTTAGCGTAACAACAGATTGAGCAACTAATTCAAATCAAGGCGAGATTTTACGAAAAATCAAAAGAAAATGAACTAGGTTTACTTACAACCCTATGAACGATTGAAAACAACCGAGTTGCAATATCACCTTTAACATTAAGCCTGTACCCACCTCTAACTTTATCCACAAAGCCGAGTTCAATGCAATCTATTATTGCTTTGTCAAAATTCATGTCCGCGGGTAGACTTGAGCGAAGTATCGAATCCTCTACTGGAGTGAAGTCAGGCTGCATGTTTTCATTATTATTCAATAACTCATATAGCACTGTTATAATATCCGCAGGTAAAATGTTCATTGGAAATTCTACTGATTCATTCATTGCTTCAGTGGCTTCGTTTAAAAAAGTGATGTAGCGATGCAAACTAATCTATCTTTTGCCCACAAACCCAATCCAGATGGACCTAGCTGGATTTGAGTTAGTGATGGATTTGATGCTGGTGTCTGTGCGTTTTGTGATGTTGCAGCAATCACCTCGCCCAGGAAATTTTTTTTTGTTCTTGGGTCATCATCCGAAGTTCCATTCTAATTTGAGGCAGCATGGCTTGCAAATTGCTGGCTTTTCCGAGCAAAAAGTCTGTTGTGCAATCAAAGACGGTTGCCAACTCCGTTATAAGGGAAATGTCGGGTAAGGAGTCCCCTTTTTCCCATTTGGAAACTGCTTGTGCAGAAACATTAAGTAACAGCCCTAATTGTTCTTGTGTCATACTTTTGCTATGACGAAGCTGACTGATTCTTTCACCAAAATTATTAGCATTCACTTGCATGATTTATAACACCTCCATGAATTTATACATTAATTATAATCGTATTTGAATTTCGATTGTATGGAGGTGTACTTTACAACTAAACCGCTGGTTGAATTTCTGTATCAACGGTAGAACAAAATAACGTTAACTGTTGAACAATCCTGACCGTTAGTTAAACCTCGATGCAAAAAAAACATCCTGCATATTCATATTTACAGGATGCTTTTTTTATATTATTTGGTTATACCCACTTTTTTTATATTACGTTCTTTCTTTCCATACAACAGGTAATATAAAAAAAGTGTTGCTAATACAATTATTCCGAGCATGACATACAAACCACTATATCCTGTAGCTGGAATTATTAATCCGAGAATAGAGGGGCCCAATCCGTTTCCTAGATCATAAAATATAAAGAAAGTCGCAGTTGCTAAGCCAACTCGGTGGGGTTCAGCTACACGGATTGCTATAGCTTGAGATATAGAAGAAATATTACCGAATCCCAGAGCAACTAATGCGCCAGCCAATAACAATGTAGCACTGCTAGAAACTGAACTTAACACGAGCATTCCTACCCCATAACTAATAAGAGCCGGATATATGATTATATTTGCTCCTTTTTTGTCCATCATTCGTCCTGTAAAAGGTCGTGAGATCAAGACAAAAACAGTATATATCATGAAGAAGAAACTTGCTGCGTCTAATAGTCCTAGTTCCAAAGCATAAACATTCAAATATGAAACTATGCTAGAAAAAGAAAAAGCCATTATAAACATAATAATTCCTATCGGTATCACTTTAGGCTCAATAAAGTCAGAGATTTTTAATCCCTTTTCTTTTTTCATATCAGTATTCTTAGGTGCAGAAAATTTCACAAAACATGCGATGATTAAATTTATAATTCCAATGAACAGAGAGAGAGAAAAAATCATATTAAAATTTCCGTTTTGACTCATATTCAAACCAATAAATGGACCAATACCGGTGGCTAGTGCAGTACTAATGGCAAAATAACTAATCCCTTCACCTTTTCGCGAATTAGGAATACTAAGTACTACAACTGTACTTACAACAGTAGTTACTATACCCACTGTGATACCGTTTAGAAACCGACTTAATATGAGAAAACCAATATTAAAATGAACAAAGTAAAGTAAAGTTGTTAAAATAAAGAAAAATAACCAGATCATCAAGATTTTCTTGGTTTGTACAAGACGTCCTGTAAATAAACGCCCTAATAAAGAACCGATAATAAAAATACCTGTAATGATACCCGCTTGGCCGGGAGATGCGTTAAATTCATTAATTGCATATAGCGTAATCGTCGCGTTTAATAAAAAGAAAATTAATATCATAAAGAAATTGATTAACGAAAGAATAATAAAGTTTTTCGTCCATAGCTTAGTATTCATCTGGTTCATAGTTATTCTCCTGCCTGTCTTATTGATTCGGGAAATTATAGTATAGATTCTTAATCTCATAAATAAATTGAGACCCTTAAAGGGTCTCAATTTACTTGCACACAATCTCCATATCGACTCATATTTCTTCCATTAAAAAGTGTACGTTTCTCCGTCTTCGGGAACTAATAACCTGGAGGAAAACCCTTTTTCTTCTCCAAAGCGTTTTAGTTCTTTTCTAGATAATGTCCAGTGGTTTACTGCTTCCATATGGACAGAGATAATTTTGGCATTGGGAGCCGCTTTATGCACCTTATAAACATCTTCTTTGCCCATAATAAGTGAGCCCATATCATGCCAAATATTATCTCCAGCGTTCACAACGATAATCTCAGGATTGTGGGAATCGATTTCTTTTTGGACACCGTCATACCATACTGTATCTCCAGCTATATATAATGTCTTCTCGTCGGCATGTTTGAAAACAACACCACACACCTGACCCATAATTTTTAATAAATCTTCCCCTCTACCATGCTCGCCTTGTGTTTTAATTAATTGAATACCTTCAAAAAGCGTATCTTCACTAAGTATTTCTACTTGCTGAAAACCGTCGTTTTCAACTTGTTTAGCATCCTGTTCGTTTTGTACATAAAATTTAATACCTTTGGGAAGCACTTCTTTTGCTATATCATCATAGTGATCTAGATGCGAATGAGTCAGTATCACTGCATCGACATCCTTGATGATCTCGTGAACGGACATTGGCAATTCAATTATAGGATTTCTCATATCCTCTCTGATCCCTGCCAAAAATGGAGGATACAAACCTTTGTCCGCGAGAAGTGGATCGACTAAGAATTTTTTACCTGCATAATGGACAATGATTGTCGCATTTCGGATTTGTTGAATGTACATATATAAAAGAATTCTCCTTTTGTTTTTTATTTTGTTTCTTAACAAGGTTAAGCTTATACTATATGCTACGTTCAATTACACAGATTAAATAAAGTGTATTGACCTTTTCACTTTATTTTTTAAAGGAGATGCGTTGGATTTGGATCAAACAGATAAACGAATTATTGAAGAGCTGAGTCAAAATAGCCGAATTACAATGAAAGAATTAGGGGGAAGAGTTCACCTAACTGGACCTGCAGCAGCAACCCGAGTGGAGAAACTAGAGGATACTGGAGTTATAGAGGGATTTAGTCTTAAGGTTAATCATACAAAATTAGGATGTTTTACGTATGCATTTCTCAATATCTATATCGAAAGTACACACCATCAACCATATCTCTCATTTATTCAAGAAAAAAAGGATCACATCCTTAATAATTATAAAATAAGCGGTGATGCTTGCTATCTGCTAGAATGCAGGTTTCCAAGTAATGAAGCGTTAAACCAATTTTTATTAGAGTTAAACAATTACGCTAACTACAAATTATCCATTGTGATTGATAAAACCTTGTAAGCAAGAACGTGCAAAGAAACCTGTCTTTCTGAGAAGCGAATCTGTATATTTAGCATCTGGAATTGATCAGTATCTAAAAAACGATTTTAGAACAACGTTTATACTATAAAACAACTTGCCTATTAGCTTAAAGAAAAAGAAGCCAGTCTATTGAGCGGCTTCTTTCTTGTTCTTATTGAACTAAAGTGTCCCGTTAGCGTAATCAATTAGTATCAGTTATTATTTTCTGAATGGCTATATAATTTTCTTTTCGTATTGTTTCATTATAATTTCCAAAGGTAATGTTAAGAAATTGACCATTCTCATACTCATATCTGAATATATATAACCCAGAACCAATATCTTTGGTATTACCTAATGTATTTACAACCTCTTTGTAAGTCATATCTTCCGATATTTGACTCAATTGTGTTGCTGTTATTTTTTTAATGTCCTCTGACAATCCTAATTCGATTTTTTCATTACCGACTGTTTTTTCTTCTTTCACAACTGCACCTTCTGACTGGTTGTCGTTGTTGCTACAACCGAATAGAAATGTCATAGAAATTCCAATTACTAAAAGAATCATCATGCGAAAAAGTATTTTCATAGTTCACACCCCACTTATTGGATACCATTTATACGTCCCAATTGTTCTTTTGTTGCACTTTCCTCCATATGAGTACATTTCGTTACTCGACATTAAACTCTTCTGCCCGTTAGCTTAATTCCAAAATCCGTCGGGTAGACCGAGGGGCAATAGCTCCAATGCTTGAATATGTAGTTATCCGATGGATTCCCTCCTATGAAACATTAATCTCTCTTTTCATTAATTTCTTAAATGCAGAGTAATCCTGACCGGATTTAATAAAGCCTAGTATTTTTTCGGCACATTCTGTTGGACTCAACTCTTCAGTATTTACTTTAAGGTCATATTCATTAAAGGAATATATTTGGTCGTATTGGGAATTCGCTAGTCCAATCTGTCGATCTCCTCTGATTTGCTCTCTTCTTGTGAGTTCTTCTTTCGAGCATAATACGCCTACAAACAGTGTTGGATGATCGAACAATAGATCAAGGTAATCATTTAACCGCTTGTCATTGTCGATTACGGTATCGACGATTACATTTAAACCCATTTCTGAAAACAACTTAATTGTTGCATAATAAACTGAGCCTATGGGATCAAAAAGTATTTTTCCAACATCATCTACTTCTCTTGTAGGTTCAATATCTGGAAAATTATTATCAATAAAATCATTGTAATTACCAAAAAAAGCATCTACGGATAAATGATGCAAAGGAATCTCTTTCTGATTTTTCAGTTCCATAGAAATACTAGTCTTTCCGGAACTTGAAGTTCCGTTCAAGAACACAATAAGTCCTTGCTTCACACGAATCACCCTCACATATAAGATTTGCGTATCATTCAGACAACATTATATTCATAAAGTTTATTAAATTATCCAACTGATAAAATATTCGAGAAACTATTAAAATATCCTGCCCGTTAGCTTAACGCCAGCGACAAGTTCGCCCTTAATAAAATGTAAAAATGCTCGATCATACTCTAATTGGTACCTTGCCATTTTATCAGTATCCTTTTTACCTCTATAAAATGACCCCTGAATGGATGCGCTTCTGCTTATATACTCATCTACTAATCCATTTGTAATTGCATCATTTCCCATTTTGAGAATTGTTTCACCCAAAAGCTTAAAGAGAAGCTTATGCAAACCCTCGTTTTTTGGATCGCTTTTGATTTTTTGATCTAACAACACATAATGTTCTTTATTAATTATTGATTATCAGAATTACAGCATCTAAAGCTATTCGCGAGTTGACTGAACAATCCTGCCCGTTAGTCTGACTCCGACCACCACGGTGCATCACAGAATGTCGCACCCTATATGGGTAGCACTCATGGGAGATTAATCCTACTCTGGTTATTGCACCAGCCTTGCCTTTTTGTTTGTTGTATATGATGTTCTTTATGCTTAAAAGATCTAACAATCTCTATATGATTACTCAAGAGGCTCAGCCTTTTTTTAAAAAGTGTTATTCTGGGTCTACTTTATTATGCTCTTTTTCAGGTTTTGAGCTAATTTAATTTTCATGGGAGCTGAACAGGCTGCCGATGATCTCGCCAGCCTGTTGTCATGGTGCTATCGTTCTCGTTAGCATTACTGATTTTAATAACCAAAATCATTCAAATAATTGGTAATCACACTTTTATCTTCATGCCACCACAACATTTTATTCTCCTTAATTTTTTCGAATCCAAGTTTTGTAGCTAACTGTATGGATGCTTTATTACCTGTATCACATCCCCAATTTGGTACTATATTATGTTCTAGACAATGATTAATAAATGCGTTGCACGTTAATTTTGCTAATCCAATATTTCTATATCCATCGTTAGTAAATATGGCAATCTCAGCTCTGCTATTTCCAACAAAACCAGAAATACATAAACTAACAATTTGATTGTCTACAAGCACACAATAACCAAACCCTTTCAACAGGAACTCCTCTTTCGATCCCCAATGTGGATGTTGATTTATTTCAAATAAACTGCTTCCCAAAGGTTGAACTATGAACTCGTTTGGAACATTACTTACAAGGCTATTAGAACCCTTAAACTTTGATTCATTAAATATAAAAGAAGAATGAGATAAAGTAACGGTCAGACCACCTAAAAGAAGCTCAAGCAACTCAATCCACTCATCAGAAGAGGTAAATAGATCATAATAAGTGGAATGGTTATTTTTATCACTTAAAAATATTGTAATATCCTTATTGAAAATATTGTCATTAGTATCTCCAACGACAATATACTTTCCACTACGGCTTGCAATCAAACAGCATGTAGGTTTTATTTTGTGGTTAACAAATATCCTTCCAGATTGAATATTCTCAATTACAGCATAAGCATATACCGCCTTGTAATGAACAGTTCTCATTAGTGGAAGTACGATATAATATTCATCATTTCTTAACTCAATCATTGATAATCCCCCTCTAAAAACATATAAGATCTCTGATTTGCTGGAAGAAAGTAAAATAAAATTAGCCCAATTATCAGCATAGGTGGCATTAGAATAAAATACTTCTTTTTATGCACGTTCTTCCCCTGATGTTTATTGAGGAATCTTCTTTCTTATACGCAGGACTATATCTTGGCCAGTTATGAAATGCCTATTGCGAAGTTACTGAGCGGAAATCTCGAACTTCGTGCCGGCATCTCCGACGAAAACTATGGATCCTCCCAAGGGCAGTACGACCGGATCCTTGCCTTGAATACTTGCATACTCTACTAATCAACAGCTATCTCAATCCTTTCATTATATGCTTTCATATAATGCATACCTTCTATTAAAAGATACTCAGGCTCCACAGTGCTATCAAATAATAAGGTACGTTCCTTCATTAGCCTTCCATCTGCTTGCTTCACATTATTTTGTTTCACAGTCGTTCTTAATGGTGTTATCTCGTTTGCCGCTCCTATTGATACGCCATCAAGCATCACATCATCATCTGTAGCGATCGATATTTCAACTCCTTCTGAAGTCGTTATTACATTCTTCACCCTTAATTCTTTACCCTCAAGTGTAAACGGCTCATCACCGATGGAAGCGAGTGAAATCTTTTCATCTAGCTTTTGATATCCGACAAGTTCTTTAATGACTAGCTCCAGTGAATCAAGATGCTCTGGCAATGTATCATAACGAATATCAAACGTTCTCCCTCTAAGTGAAGATTGACTACCACTACCTATTAATTCTACAGGTGTCCCATTTGCAATTAGTTCTATTCCATGTAACGCTGAAGGGACTCTATCCAAGTTCTCAACATTGAGCGAACCTTTGATCATGGTCATTGTTGCTGTAGCTGTTAACGACTTGAATGTTATTGTCCCTTTATCGACTTTAACCTTCTTTTTTATCGATTGTTTAATCTGAGTTTGCATTACTTCGTCAGGACGATATGGTATAGAAATACTTCCTTCGCTCATTTGATTGTTCTCTATCTGCTGCCAATAGTATAATGTTATTTTTTTGGCAAAAGGACTCACAGGCTCGAAAGCTATCGTTCCTTTGATCTTAGTGTGATCTTCATCTATGATTGACACCCCGGATTCTACATTAGAGTTCGTTAAAAAACCGCTTATTCTTGAAGGACTAAAAAGGTCACCATTGCGCTCTTCTAGTCCATTAGGATTCGTTAATGTGTAATACATGATCAACTGATTAGCATCTGACATCATTCCTTCAATGATAAGTTCTGTTCCGTCCGCTAGCGTAGTTTTCTTATCAACGATTTGTCCCATACCTTCATCATTTAATTGTTGTAAAGTACCCTGAATCACTTCATCAAATCCAAGTATCTTCTTGCCATAATAGGCGAAAGCATTATAGTTATTTCCAACGATGCCCATCAACAATAAGGCGACCGCTACAATCTTCCACATTGGCGCTATTCGTTTTGATCTTTTAGATGTTGCCGAATTCAAAGCATTTCTTAATCTCATTTCTAATTCTTCTGGTGCCGTTATGGATTCCATACGCATCTTTTCTTCATCTAACACTTTCTCGACGTTATCGTTATTCATCAACATCACCCCTATCATGATCTCTTAGCCTCTTCAATCCTTGAAAGACCCTTGATTTAACGGTCCCAATCGAAACATTTGTCATATCAGCTATCGTTTGGTAATCGAGATCATGCAAATATTTTAATTGGATCGCTTCTTTCTGATACTCATTTACGTGTACTAACAAAGCTTGAATATCCAATTGTTGGTCCACTTCACGATAAGGGTCAACAGTCAACGCATGACCTAATTCCCCTTCATCAACAGCATCCCAATCATCTAATAACACCTGCTTTTTTCGCTTAATAAGTAAGCTTTTACAATGATTCACCAGAATGGTTTTACTCCATCTATAAAAGGATTCTTCTTTCTTGAGTTGATCGATCTTGTCATATAGTATGACAATCATGTCCTCCATTGCGTCCATCGCATCATGCTCATTCCCCATATATGTAAGAGCAAGCTTATAGAAGGCATCCTTCTCAGCCATAATTAACTGAAGTAACGCTTCTTTATTTCCCTTCTTGGCCTTTCTCACCAATCTTGCTACATTCATTCCTTCACCTCTCTCCCCTATAAGAGTAATGATCATGGTAAAAAGTTCATTTCCCCTACAATAACTTATTTCAACATGGAAAAAAGGCATAATTCTTATGAATTACACCTCCATTATTCCAGTACACTTCATTTTCTCAGACTCAACCTTTTATTATAAAATTACGTACTTTCATCCATTTTCCTGAAATAAATTCATCAATCGTTCCCGTTTTCGGTCTAACACAGAATCGATGTTGTGTTCCTCTATCAAATCCCACCGCTTCAAAAATTAAGCCGTCACCTAGTTGTTCCTTATAAAACACCTGCTTCAATCCCAGCCTATTCATCATTTCAAGCTTTACATTCTCAATATACGTGCGTGAATACGTTCTAGACATTTGTGTTCCTCCTATTAATGCTAGTGAAATTATAGAGAAAATCCTGCAACACAATATATGTGGATTTGATTTTCTCATTATTCAATCCCCCAATATATCCTTATAACGCACTCCACATGTGTCGTATGGTCAACGTCAACATTGTATCTTCATCAGCCTTAAGTATATCAGATAATCTCTGTTCACATCTAACGGCTCAATAGTTATATTCATCTACATATTTATCATCTCATGGATTTTTTGCAAGGTATTAAGGTGCATTGATTTATCTTCGGGCGACTCAGCGAATTTATACCACTCCACAAGCCTGTATCCGAACATAGTAAGGATTAGTTCATAGATACAATGATCGGAAAAATGGGACACATCCGCATATTCCGAAAAACCCCTGTAATACGCCGGAATGCATTTTTGGTAGTATTCAATCATATGACAGACGTCCACTTCATTTTCATCCGCTAATAAACTCGCGATATCCTCGCCCATGTACCCCCATCCGGTGGTATCCCAATCGATAACAACGATTTCACTGTCTGAATAGAATATGTTTGCCACCCAAAAATCTCTGTGGCAAAGCACTATGGGTAGCTTTTCAATGCGACTGAATATTTCGTCCGCATTGTTATCTATGTCTATGAGCATTTTACACAGATGCTTCGGAATTTCGCAGTCATCGGAGCGTATGTAATCATACAAAACATTCCATGATCGATACCGAAGATAGTAGTTTTTCATAAACTCAACCTTGCTTAAATTGGGCAGATTCTGCAATACGTTTGGTCGTTCAGTGTACAACTTGCCTTGAAATTTCCCTAATTCTTCGGCTATACGTTCATACATTTCCGAGGTCAGATTTAAGCCTGAGACACCATCAATATATTCCATCCATAGTTGAATCTCATCGCCATTTATTTCGGCGTGATAACACTCCGGAGAACGGAAGGAATCGGTGAAAACCTCTTTAAAATCCGATGAATAGAGGTCATATTCCCTTCGCCATGATTCCGGATCACCATAACGCTCAAATTTTTTCTGTGTTTCCAAACTATTTTATACGGCAGATTTTCACCATCGGAAGTTTCAGCCATACCTGTTACAAGCAGAACATCTCCTACTGTCCCGCCTTGCAATTCTTTGAGTTGATAATCTGCGCGGATTATCGTCTTGTCGAGCATTTTACTCAAAACAAGCGCCAGTATTTCGGGCTTCAAAAATCTTTCATCATGGTTATTCATATCTTGTTTCCTCCTTTTTTACCCTTATGTCGCATGGCAATCGACTTATGCAATGCCCGTTTATCGATGAGATACCCCGATTTATCATTCACAAACTTGTTTTCTCGCTTCTGTACAAGGTAACGCTCCCAATGCTCTGACGCCAATGATCCATCGGCAAGGGCGGCAAGAACTGCGCAGCCCGGCTCGGTCTGATGGCGGCAGTCATTGTAGCGACACTGTGTGAATAATTCCTCCACGTCGTGAAATCCCGCCCTGATTCCTTCGTCCGCATCAAACAGCCCAAGTTCACGCATACCCGGAGTATCAATAACCATCGCGCCGGATGCGAGCATGAAAAGCTGGCGATGCGTTGTTGTGTGCCGACCCCGGCTGTCGGCCTCGCGGATAGCCTGAACAGTCATCACTTCCTGATTCATCAAGGCGTTTAGCAGCGAGGATTTCCCCACGCCGGACATGCCGAGGAATACCACGGTTTTTCCTGGTTGCAGATATTCACTCAACCTGTCTAAACCACTCCCTGTGTGACTGGAAACTGCGTGTACCGGCACATTAGGATCGGTTTTCTGAACCTCAGCTAACGGTGCGCTGAAATCCGGGACTAAGTCAGCTTTTGTTAAAATTACGACAGGCTGGCCGCCGCTCTGCCGCGTCTGTGTCAGGTAGCGCATGATGCGGCTGACCTTGAAATCCCAGTTTAGGGACGACACGATAAATACGTAATCAAAATTCGTTGCTACGACTTGCTCCAGTATAGTTTTGACAAACCCTGCTGCGTGTCCTGAATAGTCAGCGCGGGAAAATTTCGAGAGGCGGGGCAGCAATTTGGCAATGCGCGAAGCGCCGTTTTCGTTATATTGTAGAAATACAAAATCGCCAACGCACGGAAAATCCTCCCGAGTCCCCGCAGAGTGGTAGAACGCGCCCTTCAATACAGCCGTCACTTCTCCTTGTTCGGTGATGACGGTATATTGCTCTCGCTGAAGTTCCGTAACCCTTCCGGGTATTAAACCTATCGGCGGCGTTTCGGCTTCGATATATCCGTATTGTTTCAAATCAATCATTGAACCGATCCTCTCCTTAAAATTAAAGTTGTTGTTGGGCATAAAAATACCGCGAAACAAGCAGCCTCCTAAGAAGCTGCTGTTTCGCGGCGAAAAGCCGAAAGTCGGCTTATAATCAAAAAGGGATACGACCTTCATCGGTCCCGCTAACAGCAGTATACACGAAAGGTTACTGTTTACGGCATAGCAAAAAACACGGGTGATATTCCCGGTTGCTCTCATTCCAAGCTATAATCAAAGATTGGAATTTACTATGCCCGATATTCGGTTAAGGCAAAACCACCAATACCATATAAGCAATCATTACAAACATCTCCTTTCGCGGGAAAAAGTTGAAATACAAATTCACTTCTATATTGTGACATAAACCTTTGTGAGAAATCTAAGGAAAATTTGATTATAATCAAATCTTATCGGTAAGCTACCTCTCCAACTCAATCCCCCAACTGTCGTATATAACATAAATAAAATGTGTATTTTAGAGTAATATCATCCCCGATATAGAGGGATATTCCTTCACAATAAAGACTGCCGACGAGTGCCGACAGTCAATGTATATTGCTAATCGATTTTAAGAAGACGTATTATTTCACCGTCTATTACGTCTTCACTAACTTTTATAAATCCTAAAGATTCATATAACTTTCCCGCAATTTGATTGTCTGGTCGATGTCCAATCATTATTCTTTTGCATTCTGGAATACTCATAAACTCAATCAACATCTCTAATGCTACCTTACCGCAACCTTTACCTTGATGAGTTTCATCAATCATTATAGCAGGAATCCAATAGTTATCATCCTTGTCTGGTTTCGTACAAAATACGATAAATCCGACTAAAACCTCTTCCGAGTAAATAGCACGCAATTCAAACTCATCAACATATTTAGATTCTGCAATCCAATAAACAACTGGTGCAGGAAAGACATTAAGCTGTTCTGGCTTAACTTTAAGCTTGGTACATTCATACCAATTTTCAATAGACACTGGCTTTAATGCAATTACCATACGAAATTCCTCCCAAATTTTACTTCGCAGAGGATTTCATCCCCTACGATTATTTCGTAACCTTCCTTACAACCATTGCAACATGGATATTCTTCATACCACATCACTCCTCTCGAAAATTAAAAACTCTAATGATAAAAAACTCAATCAACAAATATTCTCTCTCCTATTATTAGGTCTATCTGACGTAAAAAATCTTCTGCAAGTTCTAGCTGTCTAGTTGCAAAATCCAAATCTCCGTGACCTGCAAGGGCGAAGTCTAAGTTACCTAATACAGACATTATTATACGTCCAGTAATAGCAAATCCAAAAGCTTTCAGATCGGTACCATTGTCGATATGGCATAATATGTATTTAAAGGTTGGCTCCTCAATTCCGCCAAACAATGCAAGATTACCAATAAAAGAAGCCAAGTCCCAGTAAGCGGGCATCATTGATACATCCTCAAAGTCAGTCCAAATCCAACCTTCAGGACTTGGTAATAAGTTTCTCGCATGGGCATCTCCATGACACGGTATTAACACACTTGATTCGAGTCGCATATACTCATCTACCCTTGAAAACACATTTAGCAGTGCTTGTATTCGTTGATCGGAGTATTTCCTCAATCTATCAGCCGATTGACATGTCCGTTCCCATACACCAAGCACAGGAAGCTCGTCATTGAAGTCTTTCATTGCGATTGAAAGTCCATTTAGAAGTTCGACGACTTCACTAGGTGAAGGAGGTTGCAACTGTGTGGGTGGAACATACTCCCCTAACGTCATCCATGTACCCGTAACATCATACGTTCCTGCATCAGTAAGGTCGGTAGGTAACAATACAGGGATACCCTTTGATTGAAGGTGACGCGACACCTGTAACTCTCTATCAAGTAAATTGTATGCGTACTCTGCATCTTCTTTTCTTCTCTACAGTTAATAACACTTGTGATATAAGTCTGCCTTTCTCCGGCACTACAACAGCTCCTTAATTTAGGTGTAAAAGTATCTTAACACCATGGATGTTTTCCTCACAGGTACAAAACAATTATAATTGACTATTCTGTCTGTTAGTTTAGTGGATTAACGTATCATTCTTTAATATAATCTGACCTCTTAGGGCAAGGTAATGAGAATACTGTCGATAATGCTGGCAGCCTGATGTCCGTGGACTCGGCACTATCATGTCACATGAGTTTAACGATATAATTATCAATGGATCTAAATTTTATATAATGAGGCGGGTCATCACAATGGAGACAGGTAATAATGTAACTTTTGAAGCAGAAACCACCAATCCCATTGAAATGCAAAAAGCAGGCTTTCAGGCGATTCTAGACAACTTTAAAAAATATAGTGAAATTTCTAAAGAAGATTAGGTTGAAATGAATCGGACATGCAGGTTTATTCATAATTATTTGAAAACACTAATTGAAATCTTCCTTTTGGAAGGTTTTTTTCTACCAAAAATAGACGTGTTGTCTGTAACGGCAAGTTTTACGAAATAAGCCCCATTCCCTCATCAAGTCCCAACATTATGTTCATACATTGAATTGCTGCTCCCGATGAACCCTTCCCGAGGTTGTCTAGTCTGCATGCGACAACAACTTGATCGTCATTCCCTAGAACAAAAATCTCAGAATAATTGGTTCCGTTGCATACTGTCGGATCAAGAGCAAATTCGGAAATTCTCTTAGTATCATCAAGTGGGATGACTCTTACGAACGTTTCTCCATGATAATAATCTGTGAGGATAGCATGAATTTCCTGAAGGCTAGGTTGATTAATAAGTAGACGAGTAACCAAAGGAACTGTCACAACCATGCCATTGTAAAAATCGCAAACAGTCGGAAGGAACACAGGCTGAAACTCAAGATCCGTAAATTTCATCATTTCAGGTAAATGCTTATGATCCATGTTTAAACTATAGTGCTGTGGGTTCCTTATGATGTCGTTTACATCACTAAAACTGCCTGTTTCATGCTGTGCAATTAATGCCTTTCCCCCGCCACTATAACCCGTTAATGAGTGGCAACAAACCGGATAATCACGTGGAAGGATTCCCCTTTGGACAAGTGGGTTAATTCCAAGCACAAATGCAGTAGCATGGCAACCTGGCACTGACACACGAGCAGCGTTAGCTATCTCGCCCCTTTGTAAAGCCGATAGTTCTGGCAACCCATAGGCCCACGCATCATTGGTACGAAAAGCCGTACTGCTATCAATAACCCGGGTATTAGGATTTATGATGAGTGTTATGGCCTCTAGAGCACTCTGGTCTGGTAGACACAAGAATACAATATCTGCTTCATTCATTAACTTTATTCGGATCTCCGGATCCTTCTTATACTCCTCAGAAATCGATAGAAGTTCCACATCGATTCGTTGGTTAAGTCTTTCATGTATTTTTAATCCCGTCGTCCCGTACTGGCCATCTACAAATACTTTCATAGCATATACCTCCGTACACATAATGTATAATTATACATTATTACGTTTTTATATACAATTGGTTATTTCCTATGGCCACCCCAAGGATGGCCAGTCTTCCTCGAGTGGGCTACAGCTTTTGTTTCTCCAACAAACTTGTTTCTTCTTCAATTCGACTAAGATCAATACGCTCGAACAATAACTTTAGGTTTTGGATTTTTCGGTTAGCTGGAACTGAAGTCCACCTCCAAACGGGTTGTTCCAGTGTTAGAAACTTTCTTATTTCTTCACAAGAGAACGGAATAAACGGGTCAAGTAAATTGGACAGATTAGCTATAATTTGCACACATGTATTTAGTGAATATCCACACTCTTCTCGGTTTTCCTTCAACTGTACCCATGGCTTTTGTTCATCAAAGTATTTGTTTGCTCGGCGAACGTAAGTGAAAATCAGCTCAATGGCTTCCTTTAGATGACCTTTTTCAATTAAGGCTCCAGACTCAACATATAAATCCTCAATTGTTCTCTTCCATTCTTCACTAAAATTACCTTCTGGAACGCATCCTTCAAAAGACTTGTCGATAAAAGCCAACGTACGATTAACAAAATTTCCAAATGCGCCAAGCAATTCCCCATTGTGGCTATGGATGAACTCCCTCCATGAGAAATCAGTATCCCGGTTCTCAGGACCGTTTGCTATTAAAAAATAACGAATGGAATCCGGTTGATAGCGACTCATAATGTCCGGTACCCATACAGCCCAATGATTACTTGTCGAAAACTTCTTCCCTTCTAAGGTCATGTATTCACATGATATTATTCGATCAGGCAAATGGAGATCCCTTACACCTAAGAGTAGTGCTGGCCAAATTACTGTATGGAAAGGGATATTATCTTTACCATGTACATAATAAGCAGTTATTTCCTCCTTCCCCTCCAACCAGAAGGATTCCCAGCTACCACCTGTCTCTGCAGCCCACTGTTTACTCGCCGATAAGTAGCCGCTGACAGCTTCGATCCAAACGTAGATTTTTTTATCTTCGAACCCTTCAACTGGAACATCTACACCCCAAGTTAAGTCTCTAGTTACAGCACGATCTTGAAGTCCCTCTTTTAAGTATCGTTCAGTTAACTGCACAGCATTTCCCTTCCATCCTTGAGCTTTTGTTGCATACTCGGTTAATTCAGCTTGGAATCGTGAGAGCGCAAGGTAATAATGCTCTGTTGGACGCTCAATCGGGGGATTCCCACAAATCTTGCAAGTCTTGTCAGATAGGTCTGCAGGATCTAACAATGTTGAACAATAGTCACATTGATCACCTCGGGCGCGGTTCCCACAAACAGGACAAATCCCCTCAACGTATCGGTCCGGTAAAAATCGTTGATCTGTTTCACAATAGGTCTGCTGTATTTCTTTCTTGTACAAATATCCATTTTCCAATAAAATCAAAAACAATTCTTTAACGACATGATGATGAAATTCTTGGTCCGTACGCGTGTACAAATCATAAGTAAACCCTAGCTGCTTAAAGCACTCGGCAAATTCCTGATGAAATCGATCTGCAATATCCCCTGGAGTGACACCCTCTTGAATAGCCTGAACGGCGACAGGTGTACCGTGGCAATCACTTCCTGATACATACAATACATGGTCTCCCTTTGAACGAAAATAACGTGCTAGCACATCTCCTGGTAATAAACTTGCTAAACGTCCCAAATGCAATGAACCATTCGCATAAGGCCAAGCTCCGCCAATAAAAATATTTGCCATGATAACTCCTCCTTTTTTGACAAACAAAAAAGCCCTCATCCCGAAGGGACGAGAGCTGTGCTCACGTGTTACCACCCAATTTTATTAATGCCTTACGACATTAACCTTTTCAGGTACGACGCATTCGCGTTTATACCCTAGCACAATAACGGGTGCGGGTTCCGGCGCAGCCTACAACCACATGAGGGTTCGATGCGCAGCTCAGAGACCATATTCCCAAAGTTATTCTTTACCCCTTTTCAGCAACCGGGGCTCTCTGTATAAAGACATCACCATGGTACTCTTTCTCGTCTTAGCTTTTATTCTGAATATTCAAGTTATTGGAGATTATACTGGGAATAATTTCCTAAGTCAAGACTATTTAATGAAGAAGAAATCATTACCCAGAATCGCCTGATTAATCTCCTTGAAGATCCCTCTAAGCGATCAAGGGCGAATACTCGCAGTCGAAATGTGTTGTTAGCCGAAGTCATTGACTTGCCTGAGCTACCTTCAACCAGTACACAACCTGTCAGTCCATTTCTAGAGGACCCTATTTAACCATTCTTTTACGGTCTCTGTAAACAGTGTATCCTGTTCAATTTGCAGATTATGACCAGCTCTATCAAATAAAACAAAGGATGACCTAGGATACATTTCAATAATATTCCATAATGCTTGGTACCCAACAATTGAATCTTGCCTTCCAGTCAACATAAGTGTAGGTTTCATGTACGGCTTTTCAAGGGCATCCACGTTAAAACTAAAAGCAACATGCTGCCCTAGATAGTTTTCCAAGAATGATTGGTCGGCAATTTTTAGACCTGGAAGGATTTCTTCATTAAACCTCTCCCATACCCGTTTGTTTTGTACTGCATTTATCCCCTCACTTACGAAATAATTTCTATCCTCTAGAGTTAGACTGTTCAAAAGAATTTCATCTTTATCAAACACCTGAAAATATGCTCCATTATCTTTTTGTGTTTCTTGTTCTGCGAGAGGACAGATTAACAGAAGTCCATCCACAATCGAAGGACGTTTATTAATTATTCCTCTAGCTAAGTAGCCCCCATAGGATTCTCCTGCTATAACAAATTTCTGATTCGGTATGATGTCATCAATAAAGCCAAGAACCAAATCAAGCATTTGATCAGAACCAGTAATCCATTGTTCTCCTTTGGTCTTCCCCATTCCAGGTAAATCAAAATAAATACGTTTCCACGGTGTATTCATCATTTGGAAGACCGGTTCCATGCACCCTTTCATCAGTCTGTGATCCGGGCCCCATCCATGAATCATTACAATCGGCATACCTTCACCATAAACTTCATAATAAATGTTTACATCCCTAACTGTACACTGCATATCTCTATATCTCCTTTGTGTGTTTTCATAATATCCCCCCATTAACTTGGATTTCAATCGGCTGTATAGAGAGCCTACTGTTTTCAAGTTCAAGAATATGTCCCACCATATTCGCTTCTAGATACGCTTCGTTCCCAACACCTTCTATAAATGCACCGTTAACATCCAGTGTGGTAGTTCTAACTGTAAGTTTTTGCTTCCCTAATTTAGTTACTTTAAATTTATCCTCAACCTTGAACGTTTGACCTGGTTTTAATACAGTTCCATAACCCAAGTCAACATAAGCTCGGCTTTCATTACTACCTGTAAAGGAAAAACGAATGATGGGTCCTCCATGAGAAAATGTAACTGTTTCATCACCAATATACTTTAAAATTCCTTTTACTTTTAGTATCCCGCCATTTCTGATCACAGTAGGTGTTGTCACTTCAAGAACAAAATCTGAAGCTTCGACACTTCTAGTTACTACATTTTCTACTTCCGCACCTTCTAGTTGTATTTCTAAATTCTTTGTTATTTGATCTTGTCGGTATCTTACAGTAATCAATTTACTTTCCATGTCGAAAAAATCTTTGGGTAATATCTTAGTTTGTTTTTCTATACCATTTTTCTTTAATAGCATTGATTCAACTGCTACACATACACCCGTACTCGATGCCAATTTACCATTAGAAATAAGAAGCCCACAATCAAAAACCAGATCTAAAGACTTCCCTGTTTTATTAGTAAATACAATATTGGTCTTATAATTTGTTTTATCTGCGTCAATTTCTGCAAGTATACTCACTCTTAAAGCTTCATCTTCAATGGAACCTTTTAGTGTGCTCGGAACTTCCTCTACTATTATTTCTTCCGAATGTCTCTTTTCTATAGGAGGCGAGGCGATGAAATCTTCTTTAGTATTCAATTCTAATCCATTGTTGTTATCCTGAAGCGAAGTACAACCTGTTAGGGAAATAATGACTATGATTACTCCCAATAAAGACATTCTTCTCATCCAAATCACCTCAACGTTTAGACGAAGAAAACAAGGAAAATGTTCCAAAAAATTTATACATCTATCTCACAAAAGTTATATAATCAATGTTAACTGGTTCAAAACCATTTGCTCGAATTCGTGAGTTAATCTGCCCTCGATGATACTGACCATGAAGTGCTACATGTGTTAGAATATCTCGGGTGGAAGGCTTAAACTCTTGACCTTTACTGTTTGTGTATGATATTAAGTTATCTAGGTCAGCTTTTTCCACTTCAGCGAGAAGTGTTTTGAAGTTATCTTCATTTTGTTGGATAAGCTTTGCACAGGCTTCTAGATCACCATCCGACCAGATGGGCATTTGTGAACTGTCCTTTCCATTAATTCTAGTAATCCATATTTGTTCTGCATATAAAATATGGGAAAATAAACGTACCTGTTGGTCCTCAACTTCATTATTTTGCAAGGTTTCTAGTATGCGTTGATTAGCCCAATTTAGATGTTCATACATCTTTTGGATTGTTTTCAATGGTTCCGCCTCCTACATGATCTATCACTTGTTTTGTATCCATTCTATAAAAAGGAGTTCTTCCCCTTCTTTTACTCAAATATCATTTTCCGTTGGTTTAAGCATTTCTAGCGCATCTCCCTGTTTACCGCGATCATCTGCAACACCTTTCGGTCGTCACCCTTCAGTTTGACCTTACCGGCAAGTAGTTGTGAGGAACCGTCCCCATCTAGAAATATGGCCTCATCCAAATTTCCTACGGCAACATTTCTCTTAATAGCAGTACGAAATTGCTCCGCTGTACATTTGGTAGAAGTGACGACTAGGTAGATTTCTCCAAAGACATCGTAGGCCATTGCACTGCGAAGCCGCTCATCGTCGGGAAACGGTAGCCCTTCTTCTTTGACCGCTGCGTAATACCACCCGCTTTCGTCCTTTAAATTCATACTGACTCCGCCCTGTGCCCAGAAATTTGTCGCATCTGTCATCTGTAGATCGTCGACGCTTGCTTCTCGTTGTACGTCGATCATCCCTGTGATCCGATCATATACGATGGTTCCTCGGGCGTATTTGACGTTAAACCAGCCTGAACCGTATTTGTTAGGGCTTCCGTTTGCGGGCATGCCATCCATAACTGCGATGCTCAACAACTGATTTTCCCAAAAGAATCCACCATTGATTCCGTTCGTTCCCGATCGCACAACATTATCTTTTATGCTATAAAGCGAAATACTACTCGGTTCCGTACGCAGCATATGTAGAACAACCCCATTATCAGCGGTTATTTGAGAGTACTTAACGGCTTCTGGAATACCGTCTTTATTTAAGAGCCATCCAGATACGACCCCAAAAATTAGAATGAAAGCACATAAGTAAATTGGAAAAGAACGCCTTATAACAGCTAACCTTTCATTCCCTTTTCCTTTCAAATCCGTTCGTCCCCCCTAATTGTTAAGCACTTTTATATTTACGCTAATATTGGGTAATTGTTCCGTTAGTTAAACTTTTAAAGCAAATCATTCCGCATGGAAAATCCATCCTGCCAACAGCCCCTCGTTTTTTTCAAGTAGGAGAAAAAGCTTCGTAATGTCGCCGCTTACCCTCTCGTACAATTCCGCTAATTCTTGTCCGACATCTATCCAGAAGCTTTTCCTTACATTTAACCGGTCTTGAAGTTCGGAATCATTCACGTCTCCGTACGCGCTTATTTGATGGTCCCCACGCAGAGAGTTCATTGCCCCTTCCCGCACCGATCACGATCAAGGATGCAACTTTTTCGCCTAATATTTGTTCCAAACCTCTTCGTTCAGTTCATTGTTAATGCCCACAGCGGCCAATGAACCCATAGAAGCTGCTATAATGGCTTGATGAAGTTGTGATGCTGCATCTCCGGCACTAAAGACACCTGGAACGTTCGTTTTGCCGAAATTATCGACGATGACAGTTCCTGCTTCTGTGATCTCGCAACCTATTGCTTGCGGCAAGTCTGATCCGGAATTAAGCTTCGGTCTGAAAAATATCCCAGTACATGTGATTCTTGTACCGTCCTTCAGAACAACTTGCTGCACCATACCGTCGTTAGATTCAACAGACTCAATCGGTGAGTCAAATACAGGAATATGATGTTGACTTAATTCGTCACGTTGTCCATCCGTCAATTCGTCAGGTCCATGGGTACAGATTGTAATATGGTTCGTCCATCCAGATATCGTTTTGGCCATGTGCAGTGCATCCGCTCCCTTGATAATTAAGACAAGCGGCTGATCTCTTAGTTCCCAGCCATCACAATACGGGCAGATAAAGGCGCTTTTACCATATACATCTGCCAACCCCTTAATATCCACCGGGAGGTCCTTCATCCCTACTGTAAAGAGGAGCTTTTTGCTTCGATAGCTCTGTCCCTGTAAAGTCGTAATTTGAAAATCACCATCGGTTCCCGTAATCGATATGACAGCATCCTCCACAAAGGTAACGGATGGATATGAACTAATCTGTTCCTTTGCAATTCGTCTAAATTCGCTTGGACTTATATGATCTCTAGTAAGAAATCCGTGGGTCTCGCGAGTAAGCCTATTACGCGGACGTCCTTCGTCAATTACAACTACCTTTTTTCTTGCCCTGCCTAGCACAAGAGCAGCATTTAGACCTGCCGGTCCTCCGCCGATAATAACACAATCGTGAGTCATCCTGATTCACCCTTTCGCTTTTCAATATTAATATTAAAGATATAATAGACTCGTTATATCTCTAATGATTTCAAAAAAAGAACGGATCTTCACTCCGTCTTTAATAATTTCGGTAAATCTGCTATTTTCTTATTTTCCAGATACTGCTCCATCTGTCGCTCAGCGTCGATAACAACCTGCTGGATCACACATTCGCTTCCATGATTCAGGCTACATTCGAATAAGGAAGCGGTTCCCTCGATCGCATGGATAATATCCAGAAAAGAGATATCTTCCTGCTTCCGTCTGAGCCAGTATCCCCCGTTTGCACCGGACGCAGATTGAATCAATCCAGCCTTGACAAGTTTGGTCATCATCTTGGACAGATAGGTCTTCGAAACGCCTAGCTTTTCAGCAAGCAATTGAACACCAACAGGCTTATCGGGCGATGCCGTCACAAGAAAGAGCATCGCATGAAGCGCATAGTCTGTCGCTTGGGAATATTTCATTTAGCACCTCCATTAACGACTTCATGGATCTATAATAACTCCAATATTTCTAAAAAGCAAGCATGTATTCTTGTACAAGCGCTCATTGACCCAATAAACAAGCAGCGTTGTCATTGCGCTATCCCGCCCATTGCTAGAGTCTTAGCGGGAGTGCTTCTCCTCATCTTCCGGCAACAACGGCCTGTCCGAAGCGACATCGTTCCGCTATTGTTAGTAGCACTCTGCGTGGTAGTAGGTTTCCCACTGCTGTCAGCCTTGGCGCTTCAGTATGTCACATATTCGCACGTCGATGATTCGTTAATGCTGGCTTCTATCATCGTGTGCGGTTACGGTTATGCGGAAGGGGCACGACTCTCAAAGAGGCTAGGGGGCTGGCAGGTGATCTCTTGGGCACTCGACCTTTCTCTTCCCGTTATGTCAGTACTCTCGTTTTACTACTGGCCAGTTTCGTGGGCCGGTATCAGTGGTTCCGCACTCTGGAGCCTTGCTTATGTCTCCCTGTTCAGTATGCTCATCGGCCTGCTACTTTCGGCTTTCGTTCTGCACGAGTCGATAGGTTGGCCTATCTTTATAGTAAATGTAGGTGTCGCACTGTGCGTGGCGATCGCACGACGACTTGCATCACATTAGTTTTCAACGTCAGCTCCGATTCATAGAGCTATCATAAGATTGAAGGCATCTTTCAGACTTGCTTAACATTTCAGGTTAGTTCAAGACTAAGTGCGTAGTTTCGTCCCAATGCGACAGAAAAAGTCAACAATGAATTTGTTGCCTGACTCCTGTAATTTCTTATTCACCAATCGTGTCACGTTAGATCTCTCCGTAACGACACCTCAGAAAACCTCAGCTAATTTTTAATCTTAAAAGTAGTTTTTATTGTGTTTATGTAGTCCCACATAGAAGCATATTCTGCCTTCAGCTTCTCATCGCTTTCATTATAATTTACATCTGATGGAGTGCTTAATGAGAAGATTTTGTCATCCTTTTCTCCGATCTTAGATATTTGAATATTCTGTTTAGCTATTAGCCCGTCTGTACTCCATTTATCTTTAGACCATATATGGATAGTAAATAATACTCCCCCCCAACCTGCTTCTTTATTTGCTATGTCAATAAAATAAATAACATCTGTACCTTCAACTACATCATATTTCCCTTCCCAACTTGTAGGGAGTTTAAGAGTGATATTGTATTTCGTATTTTCGTAAAGCATGCTTGGGGCTTCAGGAATAATATGATTATTTACAGATCCGATATGAAGGTTGACTGTCGAATACGTTCTGAAATCCCCCAAACCTTCCAAAACGAAGGTTTGGGATTCGACTCCAAAATCATTTCCTTTTATGGCAACATCGCCAATTTTTTCACTTTTATCATTGTAAAAAGATAAGTTTGCTCCAATCATATTTTTCGAGCTCCCTACACCGTCCATTCTTAATTGACCCGTCACTTTTGTGTTATTACCCACTTTAGTTAATATTAAATTACCAACAGATATATCTTTGAAGTCTGGATCCGTTAAGTCTAAGTTTCTATTTTTGACAAAAATCTTTTGTGAATCCGAATCATATTCGATGGTTCCGCCCATATTTTCAGCTATAAAGCGAATGGGTACATACGCATGTCCATCTACATTCAGAACCTTGTATTCATTATTTAATGCAATATCGCTACCATTAATTTCAAATCTTGCTGGAAATAATAACGCTTGAATAGTACCCGAAGCAAAAGCAACCGATGAACAGGCAAAAAGTAACACGCAAGTTAGTCCCAATATAAATTTTTTCAAAAGAACACCTCTTTTTCATTATTTATATCTATAGACGTCATGCGTTTCAATTAGTTTCCTAATATAGTGAAATTCCCCAATTGTTCAGCCTGGGAGCTTAATAACTCTGGATTTATATCAAATCAATATATCTTGCATCTCCACCAAATAATTCGTCTGCAATTAAATTGCCATCATACCGATAAAGGTAAACGTCAAATACAGCCTTATCCCAAATTCAGGTAAGGGGCTAATTGACGCTTACCTTATAAACTTGTCGTGATATTCAAAAATGAAGAAACGCCAAAGGGTAATAGGAGAATCGCTTGGTTATTTTATAGTCTTTGTGTAGTGGGGTTAAAGAAAAATTAAGATCGTTATTCTAATGGCGAAATGTTACATTCTTAGCACCTTACCAACCGTCTCCAAAACAATTGATCGTCCCCCTACCAAGTTCAAGATCATAATATTCTGTAAAGGTGAGATCAATGGTGAGCCTTTCTGGATTGGCGCCGTATGCCTCATGTTCTCCATGGGATAGCACCATTACTTCCCCTTGCAATCTCCCTTCGATTTTAGCCATATGTGCTTCAGGACCTTGCTCAAATTGGTGAATCGTTAATGATGCACTTGGCGGAACATTCAAACTAACTAGTTCACCGTTAACTAACATATCCCAAGGAACCCCTTCACCAAATATAACCATCTGATGTTCGCGAGCTACAAACTTTGTTAAGTTGCGATCTATCATTGCCCCGTCCACTTCGACATGAAAAGTTCCCGTTTCGCTAGGTTGTGGCCCATCACCAATAAAGTTGATTGTTACGGAATCGCTTGAATCATTAGATGGATCCGAAAAAATAAATGTCATGCTTTCCAATAAACCCCCGACCTTTTCATCTTTCCAAGTAATAAAACTACTCTCCCCAAGCACTTGTTGTCCTCCAATCGTAATGCCATGGAAACAATAACAATCACCTACCAGCACTTTGGCTTCACCCTTAATCGTAGGTTCCTCCACACTCGTTGCGGTCACAATGATCGGTTCGCTTATATTGCTTTCAGGTGCAGTAAACAGGCCAGACGATGTGATACTGCCATTGCTTGCACTCCAAATCACATCCTGATTAGCAATGCCATGTATGGTCGCTGTGAATAGTTGATTTTCTCCGGGTCCGATGCAGCAAGTTTCCGGCAATATTTCAATCTGGACTTGATCACTGTGCAGGTATCCGTAGGCTTCCCTTGGCGGCGCATTAGGCAAAGCCCTCAGACCAGTCTCGGAAACACTTATTGCCGTTACCCTCACTGGGAAATCATTCGGATCGGAAGAAGTATGAATCGTCAATACAGAAGTTCCATCAGGTTCAATATCGACGTAATATGTGTGAGCACCGAAATCTTCCACTTCCCACAGGATCTCATTGTCGATTGCATTTTTGACTTTAGCTATGAAAATAGCAGCTTCACCAGGCTCAATTCTTTGTTCACTTGGAGTGACCGTTACTTCGATCGGCAACACGTTAATGACTGTATCCTTGGAAAAAAACATTCCATTCGTCTGATAAGCACGGCGGCCAAAACGATCTCCGCGCGGTGCTATTTCCAGCGTAGCTTCGCCTGTAGATCGAACTTGATAATTATAGTGTTCCTGCATATAAACAGGAGCCTGTTCTTCATTAATAATACGCGCAGTGCTCCACGTCTCATCGGAAATATCTGTAGGTCCAAACTTACATGGCGGTATTTCCAACACACCTGATCGGTCTGCTTCTGGGCCATACAATTCATTAGTTAGCGCTCCATATAATCCCCCGCTTACCAGATTCCAAGTCGCCTTTGTCCCTCCGAAATCATCCAGATTATACCTCTTCAGCATTCCATCTGTCACTCTTCCGCTTAATTGATTTAACAATATTTCAAATGCGGACTTATCTCCGCTCCACCCCCTGCTTCGTGCGGTTACCATTGCCTGTTCCCAATGACCGTTCAGCTTTACTTCATCCTCAAAAAACTCTGCGGGATCAACGATAACAGATAACTCTACAAATTCACTCGGTAAAATCCCTTCAAACAATTCATATTGCAACTTCATGCCCGTAATAAGCAAACCAGATGCTCCAGAAGCCTGAATTCCTTGGATGTTTCCCGCGGCGGTCGACAATACGCCAGCCATACCGAATAACGTGGCGGAGCTATCCAGCAATCTTGTATCACTGCCAAAAATCTCATTTCTAATTTGAAAGTTCATCAGGTCGTTAAGAGTGTCCGCATCAGGGATATGCCAGGCGGTATTGCAAGCAGAACGGCTCGTTTCCATACTGCTGACATATACCAACCCTTTTCCTGAAAGCTTAGAAACCCGAGGCGTTTCATTAATAGATATAGTCTCCATTTCCTTCAGGTCTTCAATATTTCGCGCCAAAATAGAGTGTATTTCGCTTCGTTTCACGAGACCATCTAGGACTTCCCAAGTCTCACCAGACAATTCAGTAAAATCTTCCGCTTCATTATTAGCAATGCGCTTAATGGAATTGACATTTTCCTCCCCTTGTACAATATGGTCAATCGCACGCAATGCAGTAGAAAATGGATTTTCTACTTGATCGACAGAACTAGACAATGACTTCGAATTCATTCCGAGTATGCGGGCTTGCTCCTGCCCCAATTCACCAAGTAATTCCGCGGCTTCGCGATAAGCCCCCGGTGCTTTAGGCAAAGGATCTATTGTAAATGGAATGGCCTCACATTGATTATCACTTTTGTCCAATAAAATCATCTTTACCTCTCCGCCACTGCTTTTAAGCGATGGATGAACGGGTACATAAAAACTTCCATCCACTCCTTCCAATCCCCTATCTACAGTCACGAGCAAGCTTTCTGTATCTTCCGCACCAGTTACAATTAACGAAGTTATTTCTTCAAAAAAAGAGGGTATCGCAGAAATTTCAACCCTGTCCATTGGTAAGCCTGAATTCACAGAAAATTGAACGTCTGTACAGTTAAATTCCTCGCTTACTTTTTTTTCGGCCTGACAGGCGGTAAGCAACAACGAAAGAAACACGAGAGAAATTACCATTACATTTTTGCTGCTTCGGAATCGAATCATAAACAAACTCCTCCTTATTAACTAATAGTCATTATAAAACAAGAAGGTAAAGAGTAGGTAAAGTATCAAATCTAGTATATAGAATATGTGCGATTTATGGATGGTAAAGAAAAAGTTAGTAAATTGCTCATTATGGTTCCGCGTTAAATGTTTGCCCTGAATGATGAACATTGAAAGTCTAATGGTTACCACAGGCGTTATTTGCACTAAAATGTGACGATGAAAGTTCTAACGGCCGCGACAGCGGCTATTTGCGTGATATGACCTGTTATTCGAGTGAAATGCTGATATAAGCATCATGGCACCCAACGAAAAATAGACTGCGAAATGACAATAAGGCATCCCAGCCGTTTTCACCAAAATAATTCGCCGTTACTTGTGGTACGGTTCACCGCGCTTGATCTTAAACTATTTTACTGGTAATCCTGACAAGCTATTAGCTGGTATAGCTGAGCGGATTTCCAGCAATGCAAAACAAGCGATGGATCGGTTCCACCGCTGTTCAATCGTGTCCCTTTAGAATTATAAGCGAGATTTATTAATTCTACCGATTAGATTCAGAAAACTGAATCGATTGGATCATTTCAGTTGACGGGTCAAATTGAATTGATACAAAAACCCCAAACTCGTTACCTTCTTTGCTTCTAATCCATAGTTTGAATTTCTCTTCAGACTTTTTTGGTGTTAAATTAGTACGACCAATGTGCTTATAATCAATTATGTCTGCTTTGTAATGTTTTTGTGTTTCCTCTACTGCAATTTCACCCCATTTTGCGTATTCAGGTGCAGCTTCTACTGAAACAGTAGAAATAATTAGAAGAGTTAATAGTGATATTATCATTTTTTTCATAATAACCACCCATCTGGAGAAGTTTTCAATAATATCTCCTACATTATCCAGATATATTCTTAATCAAACCTGCCCGTAGCGGAATGAAGGGCTTCCTTTTTGCAGACTTATGACTTCTATGACTCCGCTACGAACTCCTTTACTTTTGATGCAAAAATATCCCAACTCGTATCATAGTTGACATGAATTATCTAATAATAAAATCCCCAAAACAAAACATTTACACATAGATCCAAATAAGATCCAGAGGACGAGAAAATAACATCCCCAGTTTCCTCTGGCTTTATTAAACTATCGCGTCCCTATACTTTTTTAAGCCATTTTTTTTGTAAATGTAACTCTATGGTAATCCTTCTGAAAGAAATCATTTTCATGGTTAACCATGTCGAATCCTATATTACGATAGAAAGTTATAGTATCTTCATTACCGAGATGACCTAATGTATACAGAATAACCTTCTTCTCGTTAACTTTTTTTACTTCGTTGCAAATCGTGTTGATTAAAGCCTTACCAATACCTTGTCGCTGACAGTCATTTTTCACAGCTACACCAACTATTTCATAAAGGCTTTCTGCGTCATTGAAGATGTATCCAGCATGACCAACAATATTACCACTTTCGTTATATGCTACATAAAACTGACTTTTATTATTTTCAATTGAGGAACCAATAAAGCTACTCCATCGTATCGGATACTTCTCTATAATGAAATTTGGAAATTGGAGCGGATGTTCCTTCATTATATTTACTACTTCTTTTTGGTCCTGGAGTTCAAATGGCCTAATATTCATATTTTCATACCACCTAAATTTTTAATTTTTTATGTACTATTTCAATTATTCCCTTTGTGCTCGATCCTTCGGTTAATCAGCTAAACTTTCCAGTCTGATAGTAAGGGTAATCCATTTTTGTTTGGATTTTTTGTACGAATTCGATATTAGTTAAGTATTCGATTATAAAAAGACCCAGATCAATGGACGAAGAGACACCACCACCTGTAAATATAGTTCCATCCCTTACTATTCTAGATTTAACTACTTCAGAGCAATAGGGTACAAGCAACTCATATGCAGATGGATTTGTTGTAGCTTTTTTACCACTTAAAAATCCACATGCACCTAAAAGAAGTGCTCCCGTACATACGGAAACTTTATATTTCACGTCTTTAGCTGTCTGTAACCATAACAGAAAGTCCTCATCATTTCGTAATTGTCTTGTCGTCATACCACCTGGGACAAATATCAAATCGTATTGGGAAAGATCCACGCGAACATTTTTTAATTTAATTGTCATCCCGCGATCATCGATAATCTCCTCTTTTATGCCACAAAAATCCCATGATACATTCTCTACAGCATTTAAAATCCCAAGCCAAGTTATAGCTTCAGTAAAACCTGTTAAATCAAGCGTTGTCATTCCATCAAATAATATAAATGCCATCTTCATAAACCAACACCTGCCTTTATGTATTTTATAAACAAAAAGCACTTGATCATAGATCAACTCTTGGTTATAGACGTAAATGGAATGACTTGGTTACGACAAACTGTTCGTTAACGAACAAACTGTCGATCCATTGGATTCGGTAATGATAAACAGATGTTTATTGAGCTATTATGTCTCGTTTGCAGCTTCCTTCAATTCCGGCTTCCCCGCTTCGATTAACACCTTATTTCGACCTAAGAAAATAGCTACTATGATTATGAGTAACCCCGTTCCAATAAGCAACCATTCAATTTCGATGTAATCTGCAAGTGGTCCAAAGATGAGCATTCCCATGGGCATCATTGAAGTTGAAATCATTCCAAGTACACCAAAAATTCTCCCTAAATAGTTCTCATCCACTTTCTCCTGAACTAGAACAGTCGTTGGCGTATTGAAAATGGGCATCGCCACTCCGAAGATCGCCATGAATATCAAATAGATCCAGAAGACCGGAACAATACCGAGTAATAACGTACAGGCTCCCATTACAATGCTGGCGAGTGTCATCGTTTGTACTCTATTTTTAAAGCCTCCCCATGTAGCGATGATTCCTCCGCCGATCATCATGCCAATTGAAAACGCAATTTCGATTACTGTTAACCGCCAAACATCACCGCCGAAACTACGTGTAACTTGCAATGGGGTTAAGAACGCAGCAGGTGCCATCAAGACAAAGAAAAAGGCGAAGAAAAAAAACAGTTTCTTCAAAAATTCATGATTTTTAATATAAGTTAGACCTTGTTTAAAATCATTGAGATAGCTTAATTGTTGTTTCTCGGAAGCCTTCTTATGTAGCGGTATTTTTAACAATGTAAGTAATGTTACAATTGCAATCGCTGCGGTAATAACATCGATGAAGAATATTATTTCAATGGAAGTCAATGTCAATAGTGCCGCACTAACCATCGGTGACACGAACATGATGATAGCTTGTAAACTTCCATTGGTTCCGTTCACCTTCGTCAGTTTGTCACTTGGCACGATTTGCGGCAAAATAGCACCGACAGCTGGTGTCTGAATACCTGCTCCAACTGCACGAATTGCAGCCATTAGAAAGAGCAACCAAGTCGCATTATAACCCAACAAAAAAATAACAGCGAGTATCAAAGTTGCAATAGCAGTCAGTGCATCTGCTGCAATAATAAGCAACTTCCTATTATAGCGATCCGCCCATACCCCTGCGATAGGAGATAAAATAAAAGTAGGTATAAACCCACAAATGATATACAACGTCATCATGACACCTGACTGTGTAGTAAGCGTGATATACCACATAATCGCATATTGCACTAAGGACGACCCAAACAGTGATATCGTTTGACTTCCTAAAAAGAGAGTAATATTCCTTTTCCAATGGTGTACTGGATTTTTATTCGTTGACGACATCTAGTTACGATCTTCTCCCCTCTGGTTCTGCTAAGAATATATTAACATTTCCCTCTTGATACGGAAATAGCCTAGAACATCCCAAATAAGAATCCTTTTTACTCCCTCTCTCAACCGTCCCTTATGTTCCGTATACTCCTTAATCAAGGCATTCATACTGGACATGTTTTAATATGCTGTAAACTTATTATAGAGTTGTGCGTTGTATATGTGGGGGAGGGCAGACATGGCCAAAGAAACTATGAATGAATTTCTTCAACAGGTCGGAACCGTATTGTATAAATACTTGAGGAAACGCGGACTTACCCATGAGGATGCTGAAGATATCACGCAAGATACTTGTTATAAATTCTTATTGTATAAAGATGGAATTCAATCAGATAAAGTCATGAGTTGGTTATTCCGTGTAGCTACGAATCAATTTTATGATCTGAAGAGAAAAGATACGCGACATCCCACAATAGATGTCGATGATGTCCCTCTCTTTTCCTTGACTGATATTCCAGAAATCAGCATCCTTCAAAAGGAAAAGTCAAAGAGTATCAGAGATACTCTTGAAACACTTTCTGAATTTCACCAAGAATTGTTAATTCTGAAATTCGAGTTGGAGTTATCATACAAAAATATATCATCTTTACTAAATAAGAATGAGAATACACTGAAAACTCATGTAGCTCGCGCCAAGGAAAGATTCATAAGAAACTTCAAGGAGGACCTTTAATATGGAAGAGGATCTAAATCATTTTTCGTTTGATGAGAAGCAGGCAAACAAATTAATGAAGAAAGCAAAACTATGGTCTACATTAAAAATGATTGGAATTACAGTTATCGTAACCCCCATTCTCTTGGTGTTTTTATGGTATGGGTTCAGGACGTGGTCCCTCAATCAAGCACAAAAAACAATGAACGAAATTGTTATGTTTAATGAAATTAGTGCACCAAATGTTCATATTAGTCATCAAATATACGACAATAATTGGTTTGGAGGTACAATAAAAACGAAAACTTTTAAATGGATTGGGAATGCCCCTTATATTTGGGAGTCCGTCGAAAGGAAATACACATTATGGGGTCGCTCTTCACGAATATATGGTTCGTTTGGAGCCATCCCGTTAGATCTACCGGCAGAATCGAATCAATTTAACCGATATAATGCTGATACAGCTGATAGAGAAATGATCTTTTTCCACCCTGAGGTTTCGTATGATACCTATAAAGACAGTATTAGCGATCTGAATCAAGTTGACGATAATACGATGGTGGAGCTGGGATTATCATTTGATAAAGCATATTCGTATGATGAGATCCAAAGGGTACTTCCTTCTGAGGTGCAATCCGTCTGGTGGTGGGTCGACACCTATACAAAAGATTATTTAAAATATATGCAGCAGGTAAAGCTCCTATTTTCTGCGGATAGTACGCTTATTTATGGATTTCATGCAGAACAATTTGAAGTAACCGGCGGCATAGATACTTTTATTACAAGTGTTGAACAATTACGTGGCAGTCGAAGTCATAGTTTCCAATGGGCTGCAGACGAAATTCATAAAGGTTTAGCAGGGGATAATAACATGTTAGAACAAAGTGATGTGAAAATCATTGGTGCCGTTATAACAGGAACATCCAAACAATTAGAAGTGTTACAGGGGCAGCCCTTCATAAGAGCCTCTACTTTCGGAGTGATCTCTGACAAAAAAGTCATACCTAATTAAATTCCTCTGCATAAAGAAAACATAATCAACAATAAGAAAGGATTCCTTTCTTATTGTTGATTTATTCGTATATACAGTCATATTTGAACTGCAACTGGGCGCAATAAGCTCACTTCTCGAACAAAGAAAAGCTTCCGATAGTCTCATACATCGGTGAAGTGTTCATATGAGTTCTCATGAGTGTAAAGCGATCTGCTTCCCACTCTATTCCTATTGGAGCAGACTGGAGGGCACTGGAACAAAATTCATGGTCTCCTACAAATCTTCGGGCAAGAGTAATATGTATCTATCCTTTCCCCAACAATAAACTGCAATTCGAAATTTGGGTACCTCCTTAAAAAATGTTATGTATCCACTATTAATTTCAACATAAGGCTGTTATTTCGCGACAATATTTCGTATAATGCAAGATTATAACTATTCCTTCTAAGGTGTGTGTCCTAATGAATAACAGTCAGTCTGTGAAAACCAATTTACGTTACTTCTTATTTTTCTATGTATTTATTTACGCTGGGAATGCCGTCTATGGGACGTTTCTACCTCTTTATTTCCAGGATATTGGCTATTCTGCCTTGCAAATTGGTACTCTACTCAGTCTAGGTCCTTTCGTCGCTATACTAGCTCAGCCACTCTGGGGCGCACTCGGAGATCGTGCCAAAACAAAAAATTCCATTTTACTTTTCTTATTGGCTGGCTGTGGAATTACGATCCTGTTATATCCATTGTCGAACCAGTTTACATATCTATTGCTCATGATTAGTATCTTCACTTTTTTCCAGACTTCCATATTTGCTATAGGTGATACGATTACGCTTGAGGCAATAGACAAACATAAAATAGGTAAGTTCGGACATATTCGTATGGGTGGCACATTCGGGTTCGCTGTCATGTCACTTGTGTTCGGGATTATTTCCAAGGATCATATCAGCTCGATATTTATCGTATACTCTAGCATTATCGTTGTCGCATTCCTACTCGTTCTGAAGTTCCCAGCTGTTGAAGGACATCAAGCACATGGACATAAAGTATCTATTACAGTTCTTTTTAAGAATCGAATGTTGATGATCTATTTCGGATTCAACTTCATACTACAAATTACTCTAGGTTACTATTATGCCTTCTTCCCTATGTATTTCAGAGAGCTTGGCGGAGACAACGTATTGCTAGGCTGGTCCATGGTTATTTCATCATTAAGTGAAGTACCATTCTTATTATTTGCAGATAAAATTTTCAAGCGCGTGAAGATTCCCTATATATTATTAGCCGCGGCTGCATTTACAGCGTTACGTTGGTTTCTCTTTTCGATCATCGATGCGCCTATTTGGGTGCTACCCGTTCAGGCTTTGCATGGCCTCATCTTCATCGTGCTTACTGTGACTATGGCTACCTACATTAACAAAGAAGTACCCAAGGAGCTAAAAGCAAGTGGTCAGACGCTGAATGGTCTTATGAATCTAGGTGTAGCACGTATTATTGGGAGCTTCGTCGGCGGAATCGCAACAACTAGCTTTGGTATTCGTAATGTATTTATGTATAATTCAATCGTCGCATTGGTTAGTATGATTGCATTCGTTCTGTTCTTTTTGAGAACACACTATCGAACTTCAAGGATGAAATGATAGACAATATTCACATCGGAAAATCCGAAACATACCATAAACCCACCATTTTAAAAATGAATAATAACATGTCCAGCAGGCTGATGTCCAAGCAAGCAGCCTCCAATGTGCATTATATAGTTTGAAATCATATATCTAGGAGGTATATAACTATGGCATGTTGCAGTAGTAGTGGGTCAACTTTAAGTTGTTGTCCAGAAAAGAACTTTGTTCAAGATAAAGTGTGTACACCGTGGAGTGGTACAGTTGTAGCCGCTGATGTCTTAATTACCGTCTACACCAATAACATAAACCAGAACATTGTTGGAACAGGATACTTGCAATATGACATCGGCCCAGCAGACATACAATTAGATTTTCTTGATAGTGCAGGTGCACCGATTAATACTGCACCTTTCATTATTGCACCGGGAACAAGTCTCGCCTTTACGTACCGCCGCTTCAATGCTATACAGATAACATTACCAGCCGCTACAGCAGGGACCTACCAAGGTGAATTCTGCATCACTACCCGGTACCCAGTCTAGTATGAAGGATTGAGCTCATTGGACTGTTTCAATACCTTAGGAGGGATAAACATATGTGTGTAACACCACTCAGCTGTTGCCCAGACAAGATCATTGTCCAAGATAAAGTATGTACGAATTGGCAACTAGCAGCTGCAGCCACCCAAATCCTGTATACCGACAATGTATCACCGTCCATCAGCGGTACAGGATATATTAAGTATGAAGTCGGAACTCCTGTCCTAACAGTAAACATATCCAATAATGGGACTGTTATCAAAACATTTATAATCCCAGCAGGAGGCAGCTCAACATTTACTGTCGCTCGTTTTGATACCATTTCAATAACTTCAACAGCGGCAGCACAAGGGGAATTTTGTATCACAGTACGTTATAACTTATAGAACAAGCTATAACGGCTACGACGTCTTTCTGAAGGATCTAATGTAACTCAAACTTTTATATCTTTTAAAGTAGAGTGGTTCTTCTATATACTGAAGAACCACCTTTCTTATTGTTCATTTACAGCTAAAGTTTGATTAGGTAATTGCAGAGTAGTTGAAATCGTATACTTAGCTTCAATAAATGTAGATTTACTTCCCTGGGTAGGAACTACTATAGATTTAATACCTTGACCTACATAATTATTCGTATTTCCCGGTGGTATATACAGTTTTCTCCTGTTTGCACCAATGATCTCTACTTCTAAATTATCCGTACTTACTGGATTAGAATAGACGCTAAGCTGTGCCACCGTCATATTGGAGTTCACATCATTCTCCCATATTTGGAATCCCATCTGATTCCCTTCAATAGATATATTTCCGCAACATTCTTTTTCCACAATGAGATTAGAAGGTCGTTTCCAAGGGACTACAGGGTCTACACAATGACAGATTGGTAATACTCTTTGTTTTGATCGTTTCCTTCGACAATATCTCGGTGGGGATGGGAAGATGGGAGTATATCTACTCTTTCTACGCCTTTGATGTTTAGAACATCTTTTCTTTTTCAACCATTTGGCCTTCCGTTGATTTCTCTGCATATTGGATGAATATACAATTAGAATAGTCATTAATAATAACACTTCTTTTCTTGAACACCGCCTCCTTCTCAGCTCCTCACTCCTTTCTATCCAACAGTCTATTCAGCGTTATACCTATAGTAAATGTTTCATTCAAGTACTTGGTTAAACATTATCCGCATTTATTTCGAGTATCGATTGAGCATTTAGTTCAATCTCAATAATTGCTCCCCACAGCAACGTTCAAGTTAATTCATGCACCGACCAAACAACTCCATTCGTAGCTCCGTTTCCTATGTTAAGTGCGATTGTCAACCCGTTCGCATTATAGAAAAGTCCAATAATATCTCCTGCTGATAAGCTCACCTCTCCCGCCAAAGTTACTGTACCATTCCCTAAAACTGCTCTTAGCGTTAAAAGAGTAATACTTACATTTAGAATAGGAAGGAGTCCATTTATCAAATTGGTAACTGTAGGCGATGTTCTCTGTACTAGAAAAAAGGGATTAACTCCCGCCCCTAGAGAAATACCAATTGCCGCAGTAGTGGAATAATTTATTGTTGCTGCAATTGAATACCTTCCTGTAAACGGAATTGTATAATTCCCCGTAGCCTGATTAAAATTAGGGTTACCATAATAGGGATTAGCTATAGACCAATTTATAAGTTGCCCACTCGCGGACAACGTCAAATTAGATAAAAATGCCGAAAATCCTTGTGCAGCAAAGTTCGGCCCTGTTGCTCCTGTTACACCCGTTACTCCTGTCACGCCCGTTGCGCCTGTCACTCCTGTTGCTCCCGTTACCCCTGTTGCACCCGTCGCTCCCGTTACTCCTGTTACACCCGTTACTCCTGTCACTCCTGTTGCTCCTGTTGCTCCTGTCGCTCCTGTTACTCCTGTCGCTCCTGTTACTCCTGTCACTCCTGTTACTCCTGTCACGCCCGTTGCGCCTGTCACTCCTGTTGCACCCGTTGCTCCTGTCGCTCCCGTTGCACCCGTTGCTCCTGTCGCTCCCGTTGCACCCGTTGCTCCTGTCGCTCCCGTTGCACCCGTTGCGCCTGTCACTCCTGTTGCTCCTGTTTCACCTGTTGCTCCTGTTGCTCCCGTTACTCCTGTTGCTCCCGTTACTCCTGTTGCGCCTGTTTCACCTGTTGCTCCTGTCACACCTGTTGCTCCTGTTTCACCTGTCACTCCTGTTGCACCCGTCGCTCCCGTTGCTCCTGTTGCACCCGTTGCGCCTGTTGCACCCGTTGCGCCTGTTGCTCCTGTTGCTCCTGTTGCTCCTGTTGCTCCTGTTGCGCCTGTTTCGCCTGTTGCGCCTGTTTCGCCTGTTGCGCCTGTTTCGCCTGTTGATCCTGTTGCTCCTGTTGCTCCTGTTGCTCCTGTTGCTCCTGTTGCGCCTGTTGCTCCTGTTGCTCCTGTTGCTCCTGTTGCACCCGTCGCTCCCGTTACTCCTGTTGCTCCTGTTGCACCCGTTACTCCTGTTGCGCCTGTTTCACCTGTTGCTCCTGTTGCTCCTGTTACTCCTGTTGCACCCGTTGCTCCCGTTGCACCCGTTGCACCCGTTGCACCCGTCGCTCCCGTTGCTCCTGTTGCTCCTGTTGCGCCTGTCGCTCCCGTTGCGCCTGTTGCTCCTGTCACACCAGTCTTACGTGATGTCCCATTGCAGCTTAAAGTGCCGGAGCATGAACAATCTGAAATTGATCTATATCGCGTATTGTCATAGTTCATATAATAGACCCTCCTCAACACTTAAGATTAGCATTGTGTGGTAATTAGTGGGATTATCCAGATATCCGAATCGCAACATCTCTATATAACTATTAAATGTATTCCTCAACGATCATGATTGTACTTACGCCTCTTATTCATGAAAGCGATCCGATATACAAGAGGGACTTAGGCTTCCACACCAAAATATGACTACACTCCTCTCAGGGGTCACCATAATCAAACCTATTGAATCGATAATTCCGGGTTCACCTGAATCTGATATTTCACTAAACATAGTACTCATTCCATTACGTCTAGTTGATTTCCAGCATATCTAGTACTAGAATAAAGTAATCTTAACGAAAAGGATGCGCGGTATTAATGTCGTTTAATCTATCACGAATAACTAGTAAAAAGTCCATACTATTTTTCTCTCTTATTATGTTAGTAAAGAGTTATTTCACTTGGTATTTCCTATTCGAGGATGGACCCTCATGGAGTATACTTCTGAAAGAACTCCCTTTTGTTTTACTCGTATTTTGTTTAATTGAATGGTTCGCATCGAAGAAGAAAATTGCAATCTATATGTTCGTCGATCTATTCATTACCACCCTATTCTTTTCCTTGATTCTATATCACAATCATTTTGGTATTATCGCTACCTCTCAAGTATTAGATCAAGCCAAACAAATAGGTGCTGTGAAAAAAAGTGTCTTCTCAGTGATTCAACCACAATATATGCTTATGTTTATGGACATCATTATCATTAGTTTTGTTATGCTGAAACGTCAGAAGGCGCTACATTGGAAAAGATCCATGTCCGTTAAAGCGAACCGTAAAGTCATTACTATTTTATTCTGTCTATCCATTCTCTTATGTTCTTTGAGTATTTTCCCTAATCGTGCAAGTATGAATGAGACTATAAAAGCTGAACAAATGGGGATTCTCAATTATGAAGCATACTCATTACTGGCTACTAAAGATGTTGAACCTATTGATATTCGTAACATTACGCAATCAGTTATTGATCATAAGAAGGGAATTCAATCCCCTGTTGATCCGATCTTGTTCGGAGCTGCTGAAGGTAAGAACCTTATTATGATTCAAATGGAGTCTTTTCAGAACTTCTTAGTAAAT
The DNA here is from genome assembly GCF_056786405.1 of Paenibacillus sp. Y859. Taxonomy (NCBI): domain Bacteria; kingdom Bacillati; phylum Bacillota; class Bacilli; order Caryophanales; family Paenibacillaceae; genus Paenibacillus; species Paenibacillus sp. Y859. The sequence goes on from NZ_JBXCIZ010000013.1 coordinate 81,951, forward strand.
CTATCGATTGATGGACAAGAAATAACACCCAATATGAATCAATTAGCGGGAAGCAGTTACTATTTCCCTCATTTCTACCAGCAGGTTGGACAAGGAAATACCTCTGACGCTGAATTTATAGTAAATACTTCATTCTATGTACCACCGGATGGTGCAGCTACACAAATATATGCCCCTAAGGAGCTCCCGAGCTTACCGAAGATATTACAAGGGCAAGGCTATGACACCGCGACATTTCATACTAATGAAGTTGATTTTTGGAACCGTGGGGAACTGTACAGTGCCTTGGGATTTGATCGATACTATGATAAAGCTTACTTTGGTCTTGATGATACCTTATTCTACGGTGCATCTGATGAAGTGCTTTATGAGGAGACTGCTGCCGAACTTGCAAGAATGGATCAGGATGACCAACCATTCTATTCGCATGTCATCTCCATGTCAGCTCACAATCCATTCACTATTCCGGAGGATAAATACCATATGACACTCCCAGAGCGATTCGAAGGAACGTTCGTTGGTGAATATATGCGCGCTCAGAATTATGCTGATTATGCCCTTGGCCTCTTTATTGAAGAACTTAAACATAATGGTGTATGGGATAACAGCTTAGTCGTATTGTATGGAGATCATCGGGGACTTCCTATCTTTTCCCTGGATGAAGTTGATCAAGTATTAATGGAAGAGATGCTTGGCCATCCATATTCAGAACGCGAGTTGATTAATATTCCGTTGATCATTTCATCAAATGGGGTTACGAATGCAACGGTGATGGAACAATTAGGCGGTCAGGTTGATATTATGCCCACTGTGTTGAATTTATTAGGTATTTCACTTGATGATCATATTCACTTTGGACAAGATATATTGAATCAAACATCTTATAATTTACTACCCCAACGTTATTATTTACCAACGGGTTCATTCGTGAACAACGAAGAATTATTCTTATCCGGCAGCGGTTTTGATGACGGACAGCATCATACCTTATATAAAGACGGCGACGAAAGATCACATGCTACAGAGTATGAATTCAATCGTGCCCTTGAACTTCTACAATTATCTGATAGCTACGTCATTCAATTGCCTGACAGAGATGTTCTAGAGGATTGAAGTATGGTTTCCTACTCCAGAACCAGCATCTGTAATAATGGATAATACAATATAGGCACGCAAAAATACGCCAGAGAGCTGTTACTAAGCACTTTGGCGTATTATTAATAATGACTGGGTATTTACTTTTTTGATCTCTGTTTACGTGTCATAACATCGAATATGACAGCCCCAGCCAATACACCACCGCGGATCATATATTGGTACGATATTCCAACCCCGAGTAAATTCATACCACTAGAAAGGGATGCCATGACAATGGCCCCGATAATGGAACCCGTGACTTTACCTACTCCACCAGCAGCGGATACACCGCCAACGTAAGCAGCTGCAATCGCATCAAGTTCGAATAACGTACCTGCAGTCGTTGTAGCCGATGCCATGCGAGCAGTGAACAGGATACCTGAGAGCGCTGATAGCAATCCCATTGATCCAAACACAATATACGTAATTTTCTTAACGCTAATCCCACTTAAATTTGCGGCCTCTGGATTACTTCCGACAGCATAAATATGCCGTCCAATAACAGTTGATGTCGTCAAAAAATGATATATGACAACAACGAACAATACAATAATGACCGTCCAAGAGAATCCATTATAACCCGCTAGAATCCAAGTGATGTATCCAATAATAGCAGAGATGAATATGACCTTTATTGCAAACATACTTTTAGAAATGACTTCAAAATTGTATTTCAGTTTGTTGTTACGCTTTGAGACTTCAAAGTAGATAAATAGAACGATAATTAGTGCGCCAACAATTAGAGACAGCAAATTCAATTGACCTATCTTTGCAATCGCCGGGATGAATCCATTACCAATTGCGTTGAAATGCTCATCCTTTACGATGATTGTTCCTGTTTTTTCAGTTACTCGTAGTAAAGCTCCTCTAAAAATCAACATACCCGCTAAAGATGCCACAAATGAAGGAATCCCCATTTGAGCAACTAAGAAACCGTTGAACATACCCACGACAATTCCTAGCACCAATATGATTGGAATCGTTATGAGAAATGGAACCCCTAGCTGTGTTAGAAGGATAGCTGCAATAGCGCCCATGAATCCTGCAGCAAATCCAACGGATAAATCGATATGCCGAATGACAATAACTAGCGTCATCCCAACGGCTAATACAGCAATATATCCCGTAGCATCAATCAAGTTACTAATATTTCGAGATGACATAAACAGTCCGTCCGTCAAGATCGAGAAAGTCAGCATGATGACAAATAAAGCAATATACATCCCATAATCCCGAATGTTGACTCCTATTAACGATTTAGCTTCCTTAAGTATTTTCACCGGTTTTCCTCCTATTGCGTTGCAAGCTTCATAATTTTTTCTTGATCCGCATCTTCAATGGACAATTCTCCTTTTATTCGCCCCTCGGCCATGACATAGATGCGGTCACTCATTCCTAATACTTCACTAAGCTCAGATGAAATCATAATAATACTCATACCTTCGCTAATCAGCTTATTCATAATGGTATAAATTTCAAATTTAGCACCCACATCAATTCCTCGCGTAGGTTCGTCCAGAATAAGCAATCTTGGATTAACGAATAACCATTTGCCCAAAGATACTTTCTGCTGATTCCCTCCACTTAAATTACCGACCAGTTGTTCCACTGAAGGAGCCTTGATGTTTAATGACTCTTGGTATGCGTTGGATATCTTCACTTCTTCATTCATATTAATAATCCCTTTAGACGAAATACCCTCTAGGTTGGCAACCGTTATATTTTGTTTTATATCCTGAATCAAGAATAAGCCGTCACCTTTGCGATCTTCCGTCACATAAGCGATTCCAGCCTTGATCGCCTCTTTTGGGTTCTTGAATGACTTTTTTGCATCGTCCATTAATAATTCTCCACTTAATTTATAAGCTTTCGGATTACCAAATATACTTAGGGCCAATTCTGTACGTCCTGAGCCCATCAGCCCAGCAATACCGACGATTTCCCCTTTTTTCACATGGAGATTAACGTTCTTTACGACTTCTCGACCTAGATTAGGATCAAATGCTGACCAATTTTGGATCTCAAGCACGTTGCCACCGAATTGTTTATCCGTTCCTTTTGGATAGATATCATCAATTTCACGTCCGACCATATTTTTAATAATGATATTTTCAGAGATTTCATTCTTTGAAGCATCTAACGTACAAATGGTTCGACCATCTCTAAGAACAGTGATTTGATCCGCAATTGCGATGACTTCTTTCAGCTTATGAGAGATCATAATACAAGTTATTCCTTGAGCTTTCAGTTCTCTTAGCAGTTCGAGAAGGTTTTCACTATCATTTTCGTTAAGCGCGGCTGTCGGTTCATCTAGAATGAGTAGTTTCACATCTTTACTCAACGCTTTAGCGATCTCCACAAGTTGCTGCTGACCTACACCTAGATCCTTGATCAGAACTTCAGGGTTAATATCTAACTTCACTTTGTGAAGCAATTCTTTTGCCTTCACAATCGTTTGATTCCAATTAACCAATGCGCCTTTTTTCACTTCGTTCCCTGCGAAAATATTCTCATATACAGGAAGGTCAGGAAACAACGCAAGCTCTTGATAAATAATTGCAATACCTGTTTTTACACTATCGCTAATTCTTGAGAAGCTTTGAACCTTGCCTTCATATACGATATCTCCAGAGTAATTTCCGTAAGGATATACGCCACTAAGGACTTTCATTAAAGTTGATTTCCCAGCACCATTCTCACCAATCAAACAATGAATTTCGCCTTTATTCACCTTGAAATTAACATTGGATAGCGCTTTTACGCCGGTAAATTCCTTTGAAATATTATCCATTTCTAAAATGTATGGATTCATAATTAGATTACGCTCCTTAACAAAACAAGTCGTAGAATAACGGTTGAGTGATAGACATATCTATCACTCAACCGTCCAAACTATGTTTATATGCGATTATAGACCCGTGAATTCTTTTTCTTCGTAATACTTGGAATCAATGAGTGCGGCTTTAACGTTGTCCTTGTCGACTACGATAACATCGGTTTGTTTCGCTTGCACTTCAACTTTTCCGTTATCATAAACGCCAGTTGTCTCAGGCGTTTTACCTTCCAAAATGGAGACTGCCATTCCAATTGAATCTTTAACTAGACTACGAACATCTTTGAATACTGTCATCGATTGTTTATCATCAATAATGTATTGAACTGATGCTTTTTCAGCATCTTGCCCTGACACTACATAGTGAGTAACAGCGGTATCTGAACCGAATACGTCTGCGATCGCACGGGCAGTTCCATCATTTGGAGCCAGAATGGCAACATCACCTTTTTGATCGGCTGAGGCGGCTGTTAAGTGTGTTTGGGCCTTGTTTTTAGCATCACCCGGCTCCCAGTTTGTGGTAACCTGGCTAATAATTTTACTTTGTTGTTCACGGGACAACTCGGCAGTATCTTGCAACATAATAGCTTCGCTGGAGTTAGCGACTTTGAATGTGCCGTCAGCGATTTTAGGTTGCAGAACGGACCAAGCACCTTCAAAGAACAAGAATGCGTTGTTATCAGATGCTGCACCAGCATACAAGTATAATGGCTGACCGTTACCTTTTGCATGATCTACTAAGTATTGACCTTGCGCTTTACCAACTGCAACGCTATCAAAAGTAACATAGTAGTTAATAGCATCTGTGTTCGTGATCAGGCGGTCATAGGAAATGACCTTAATACCTGCATCTTTAGCTGCTTTTACAGCACTCGCGGCGGCATCACCATCTTGAGGGCAAATGATTAGTACTTTGATTCCTTTAGCAATCAGAGCATCTACATTTTCCTTTTCCTTGGCAGAAGATCCTTGGCTGAATAATATTTCTGATGTGTATTTCGTATCCTTCAGAGCATCTTTAAATCTTTGCTCATCTTGAACCCATCTAGGCTCATCTTTCGTTGGCAATACGATCCCCACTTCAACCTTACTACTGTTACCACATGCTGAGACGACTGCTACTAGCATCATTACGACAAGCAAGAATGGAATAACCTTTAAAGCCTTTTTCATTTAGAGACACGCCCCTTTTCTTGGTTAATACTGTTATTACATACATGATGTTATCATCTGATACATCGTCAAAGAATAGAAAATTCTCCTATCATTATTGAAAATTCTCATATGTACCTTCATCGAAAATATACGGCCACAAAGACGGCAAAAAACCAAGTTAACCGCTACTGGTTAACCTGGTTTTAATCTAAATAATATTTAATCAATATCATCTTCTTCAATTTTTAATACTCTTCCATTCTTCGCCATTACCTCTACTTCAAACACTAATACTCCATGTTCTAAAACCATATCGACATGAAGAATTTGTCCGGGCACATGTTTCAGGGCGATTTCTTGTGCTTGTTGCTTAGTAACTCTTTGTCTATATATGGGTGTTGTGTTATTGTAAATACTTCCATACATTAATGTTATCCTCCTTATTCAAAAACCTAGTCCATTATCCATATGTATTTGGCAGGTTATATGTGCAACTTCAAAAATAGGTTATTGACTAACTATATTTTTGTAATGTTCCATTCATATTGCGTTCATACTTGCTTGCTATACTTGGGTTATCCATTCAAGACAATTTTAAAGGAGCGATTAATTTTGAAAAAGCTATATTATACTTCCTTTTTCTATGTAGTTCTTGGTTTATTAGCTGGCATTGCTTATCGCGAAATTACAAAACACAATGATTTCAGTGGAGAAACTGTATTTGTTGCACTTCATACCCACATTCTAGTGTTAGGTTTCTTCTTTTTTATCATTACACTAATCCTAGCCAAGATATTTCATGTGCACGAAGCTAAATCCTTTGGTCCGTGGTACATTGTCTATAATATTGGTTTACTGATGACGATTGGCGCCATGGCTACTCGCGGCATACTGCAAATTAACGGTGATGATATCAGCTTCTTGCCACATATCGCTGGACTGGGTCATACCATTCTAGGTGCAGGTCTCATTTGGTTACTTATTCTACTTGGTAAACGGATTAAGTAAACTTAAAGTTACCTATCATTTCACGCAAGTAAAAGGAGGGGATTTATCCCCTCCTTACTTCTATTCCTAATAGATTTTATTCTCCTTTATTGTTTATCGAATTCTATCGTGCTTCTAACTGTGTCAATCGGACGAACCAATTGCTCGATTTGCTCCCGCTTCGATTCTAAGAATGGAGGTAACGATAATTTCTCCCCGAGCGTTTCATAAGGCTCGTCTCCCATAAATCCTGGACCATCCGTTGCGAACTCAAATAGAATTTGTGGTGCAACTCGCGCGTACAATGACTCGAAAAAGTGACGGTCAACATAACCCGAAGTTTGAAATCCGAAATTCTCCAACCGCGAAGTCCATTCATCTAACACCGAACGGTCTTCCACGCGGAATGCCGTATGATGAACTGTTCCAAATCCTTGTCGAGCTTGAGGAAGAACGGCATTATGCTCCACAACGACTTGCGCACCATTCCCACCTTCGCCTACTTCAAATAAATGATATGATCCTGATGTATCGATTTCTTTGAATAATAGAACTTTCTCCAATATTTCTTTAAGGTTATCGAAATTAGCGATCCGAATATGGATAGGTCCTAACCCAGTAATAGCATATTCTAATGGGACAGGTCCTTTTTTCCATGGCGTACCTGCAGCAACACCTGTATTATTTTCATCTGAAATCAATTGATATTGTTGATCATCGAAATCTACAAAGGAAAGCGTCTTGGTGCCGAATTGTTCTTTCAATCCAGTATGTTTCACTTCAAGTCGATCAAAACGTTGCACCCAATAATCTAACGCTGCATCACTCGGTACTCGGAAAGATGTTTTTGAAATCTCATTCGTACCATGTACGCCTTTGGCAATACCCGGGAAATCGAAGAAAGTCATATCTGTACCTGCACTACCTTCGTCATCTGCAAAAAATAAATGATATGTTTGAATATCATCTTGGTTCACGGTTTTCTTAACTAAACGCATTCCTAGAACATATGTGAAAAATTCATAGTTCTTCTCTGCACTACTTGTAATTGCGGTTACGTGATGTATTCCTTTTAATTCAGTCACTTTTAAATCAGTCATTATTAATTCCTCCAATGGATTCTCAATTTGTTATTGATATATTGTGTGGCGATTTCAATCAAATTACTAATTACCTCTAATTTATAACTCTCAACTTAAAGATATTGTATCATGAAAAACATCTCATGTCACTATGTAACAATAATTATTTATATTTTGTGTGGAAAAGTTGTAACGAATGTTCCTAAAGAATGTCTTATATATAAGGGAGGTGGGAATATGACGGATTTCGAGCATATATACGATCACTATTTTAAAGATATATACAGGTTTGTGTTGTCGTTAAGCAGAGATCCTACCGTCGCTGAAGAGATTACACAGGAAACATTTTTTAAAGCTTTGAAAAGTATTCATCAATTTAAAGGTAACTGTAAAATCAATGTATGGCTTTGCCAAATCGCCAAAAATACATACTTCTCCTATCTCGATAAACAAAAGCGGTTTACAACCCATGATACAACTGAAACAGCAAGCGAGAACTGTATCGAAGAATCGCTATTGATTAAAGAAGAAGCTTACCGTATACATCAGGTGCTACATGGCTTAGAGGAACCTTATAAAGAAGTGTTTACTTTAAGAGTTTTTGGAGAACTGTCCTTCGCTCAAATAAGCCAGATATTTGGAAAAACAGAAAGTTGGTCAAGAGTTACATTCCATCGAGCTAAACGAAAAGTGCAAGACCGACTAAAGGAGGAATAGTATCATGAGGAATATATCGTGTGAAATTATTACCGATTTGTTGCCATTGTATTATGACAAAGTGTGTAGTAATGAAAGTACCGCAATGGTTGAAGAACATCTTGCAAAATGCCCTAATTGCCAATTAGAATTAGACTCAATCAAAGTAAATATCAACTTGCCTGAAGAAGTTGTTGAACAGAATTATAATGATAGTAATGCTTTAAAAGGTATAGCCGTATCATGGCATCGCACCAAATTTAAGGCGTTTATCAAAGGCTTAATCGGTGCATCACTACTGTCCGTTGTCATAATTGGTGGTATGGTGCTATTTCAATGGGATGTAATGAAAGTATCTTCTAACGTTGTTGAAATTTCCGAAGTAAGCAAATTATCAGATGGTAGAATCACTTATCATTTTAAATTAACAGATGGTTATGGCTTAGATCGCGCAAAATTTGTTATGGATGAGAACGGAAATTTTTATATAACGCCTTTACGCCCACTCATCAAAACAAAGTCGAAATTCGATATGGATCTTCAAAATACGTATAACACGTTTGGTGAAATGGAAAATCACTTATATCGAGAAAAATATGGTGATGACACAGAGATTAAAGCATTATATATCGGAACGTCAGATGACAATGTTCTAATTTGGGAGAAAGGAATGGATTTGCCAGCAGCAAGTGATTCAATTGAAGCCAACTTCGATAAACATGATGAGTGATTAAGTTCATAGAGTGTTCCTAAGATACAAACGGAGGTTTCCCTCTGCACGGCAAGCATACCAACGGCGTTCACTATTGGTATGTTTGCCTTTCATATACCTCCGGTCAACTGTTCGAACTTTGCAATATCGCAAATGAAAATCTTCTTTTTATCAATTTTAATCATATTCCGATTTTGTAGTTCCAGCATAATCTTCGTTACTGTTTCCCGAACCGTACCTGTCATATCAGCAATTTGTTGATGCGTCAGCTTAAGATCAATCCATATTCCATCTTCATGGCGGACCCCATGATTTTCAATTAAGCGAAGTAGCCCTCTAGTAACACGTGTACGAGCATCAAGTATCGTTAAATCTGTAATTAATTCATTAGCTTTCCTTAGACGTTCTAACGCTGTTTGCATTATTTTCAATGAAATTTGCGGATTATTATTCATAAGCCAATTAAAGTCATGCCGCTTCAAAACATAGAGCGTCGTATCCTCCATTGTTTTTGCCGAAGCAGATCGCCGTAGTTCATTTTCTAAAACAGCCATTTCTCCAAAGAAATCGCCCTCTGTAAATATAGCTAGGATGATTTCTCTAGCTTCATTCTCTCTATATATTTTAACGACGCCAGATTGAATAATATAAAGCTCATCACCATCGCCATCCTCTAAAAATACAGTGACCCCCTTGTCATATGTTCGTGTTATGACATATGAGGAGACCTTCTGCAATTCCTCCACCTCTAGTTGTTTGAAAAAGGGGAATTCTCGTAAAAAAACTAGCATTTCTTCCATATCATAAACCGCCTTATTATTCATTTTTATTATGATCAGAGTGCTGAATTCCCAAGAATAATCGAACTCTTAATTAAAATAGAAGGATTTTTCACTTCATTATACTTAACTAACTCGTTAAGTATAACTCTTCGACAAGATTTATACCCCTTTATTTCTAAAATCTAATAAATTTATGTAGCTCAAGCTGATGTTAAGGGAAATAGTATTATTTCAAATTAATTATTTTGATGGGAAGTATATTGGATTGTTTAAAATTGAATGATATAATTATGAAGGAAACACATTAGTACATAATTAACATTTACAAACGAAGGAGTGAAGCGTATGTCTATTGATGTATACTTTAATTTCAATGGAAACTGTCGTGAAGCCGTGGAGTTTTACGCACACGTATTTGGGACCTAACAACCGCAGATTATGTCCTTTGGAGAAGCCCCACCTAACCCAGAATATCCTCTTCCAGAAGAAGCAAAAGATCTAGTCATGCACACACGGCTGAACATTCAAGGAAGCAATGTTATGTTCTCTGATGTTTTTCCAGGAATGCCATTTGTCCAGGGAAATAACATCTCCCTTGCCATCGTCAGCAAGAGCATCGATGAAGTGAAGTCTTTATTTGCTAGTATGAAAGAAGGCGGAACTGTTGTTATGGTTCTTCAAGAAACATTCTGGAGTAAATGTTATGGTCAAGTAACGGATAAGTTTGGAATAGAGTGGCAGTTTAACTATGACGATGGAGAATCAAACAAGCATTAAAATATATCCTTTTCTATAAACACAAAAGATATGGAACTTTCCTCGTAGGGAAATGCTCCATATCTTTTCTTTATGTATTTGTTCCTTTAGCGACACTTACGGAAATCAGCATAGATAACATTAGATTTACACTAAATAGGAATCTCTCCTTCATCCCATTAATATAGTTTAGGATAGAGGGGTGGGATGCACGTGGGTAATGATCATGAGCAATGGGCGATCTTTCTAGCTGCGATTTGCGTACAGACCTATGCACAATTTACAAATACGGACGGTTCGTTTGTCGTTCCATCAGACTACTCAGTCAGTGCTACTTTTGAAGCCAAATCCTTCAGCAATGCATGGGAACGATTCGGCTTTATTCTGGAATCTTCACAAGAGATTATTATCGCCTTTCGTGGAACCAGTTCGACAACCAATTGGGTATCGAACATCCTCGCCTCACAAAAGAACTTCAAATATATTAAGGAAGACTGTCTTACACATCGCGGCTTCACAGATATCTATTCTTCAGCTCGTAGTGGAATTATCTCCGCACTCTCTAGGTTATCTTCCGACAAGACATTATTCATTACAGGTCACAGTCTCGGTGGAGCACTTGCGACATTATGTGCTATTGATGTTGCAGCCAATACCACTTACAACTCACCCAACCTGTTTACATATGGAGCCCCACGTGTAGGCGATCCAGACTTTACAAGAGCCTTCTCACAATATGTTCAGAACAGCTACCGTGTTGCCAATCTTTTTGACGTCGTAACACATGCTCCACCATTCATCTACAAGCTACCCAAACGTGAGAAAAAATACTACTACAGTCATATCCAGACCCTTTCATCACTGTCTTTCCAGAATGGATCTGTGAGTGATAATCACATGATCGGAAGCTATTTCACAGAGCTCTCCAAGCTCCAACCACCATTTGCCAAGCAGTTACGTTTAACAAACCCTGGATTCTGTCCAGTCACTGTAATTAAATCACAATAATACCCAATCATCGAAATACAACCAATCTATACGGAGAAATACTTTGTATATAATCCATGTTGCTTGAAAACATTGATTCCGTCTTTTCCAATTAATTATCTAGCGAGTTCTTTATGCCATTCTGTATCATGATATCCTCTGCCGCTATAAAATTTAGCCATCATTTTCCTCTGTTTCTGCTCTAAATCAGGATAAGGATTCGCAATATACGAAATAGAACTATAGTATTTGATAAAATGTGGACCTTCCTTAACCTTACTTAAAGCTCCAAACTCATGATCTGATGCAGCCCAAATTACTTTCTTAATGTTAGATAATAATATAGTTCCTGTACACATTGGACATGGCTCACAAGTAGAATATAGTGTTAGATTATTTTCAAGAAAAGTCCTAGTCTTTACATCAAGAAGTTTACTCGATGCTTTTCTTATTACATCTACTTCGGCATGTGCCGTTGCATCACCATTTGAGAATACTTTATTTCGTCCTCGAGCAACAATATTTCCGAGCTCATCAACTAATATTGCACCTATTGGAAATGTTCCCTCTTCTTCTGATTTTCTTGCTTCTTTAAACGCTTCCAATAAGTATTTATACATATCCTCCATAGGTCACCTCTTCTAGTTCATTGCAAAATTAATGATCATCCCATTCTTCAACAATTCTTAATCTACCAACATCCAAAAATTTTGGTCTTGATTTACTTCACCATTTTCAGTGTTCTTGACTGTCTTGAGGATCTTGCTATTGTAATTAACTGAATTCATGAAATACCCCCTTCCGTATTCTCTAGTATTTTATTGTAATATCCGATTTTGTGAGAGTTTCACATAACGTTTGCGCATTGCCTCTACATCGGTAATGAAAATAATGAGGAAATGATATAAGCAATAAGAACAAAGATTATGGCTTTTCTAATTTCAATTTCTTTCATTGTCTTATTTGTTCGTATCAATTGTATATCGCTCCCATTTCGTCTGGCCAGATATCGAGTCCTATAACGTTGTGTATTTCAGACGTCCAAATGACTTAAGGACCGTAGATCCAGGTGGCTCCGCCACTTAGCCAGTTGGATGTGTCGCCTGATTCTACATTCTTGAAGCCCCTTACAAATCCCATGTTATTTAAAAGTCCTTAGTCACACATGGCAAGCTAATCTTGAATATAGTCGAGTATCGCTCGTCTTCTCTCAACTCAATGGTACCTTGATGAAGCATCACTATTTTCTTACATATGGCAAGTCCTACACCCGTACTTCCTTTTGCCGAATCCGTACCCCGAATAAATTCATCGAATATATTCTCTCTTATTTCATCCTGAATGCCAACTCCATTATCCCCAATCCAAATCACTATGCGTCCATCTTTCTTCTCACATGACGCACTAAGTACCGTGCCTGCTGGATTATATTTGAGAGCATTTCCAATCAGGTTCGCTACAACACGATTCATATGCATTTTATCCAGCTTAGCAAGCAGCCGTTCTTCTGGGATTTGCGCGTCCAGAATAAACCCTTTATTCTCCACTTCAGGATAACATTCTGCCACCAACTGTCGAAACCATTCGGTTATGTTCACCTGTTCCATATTTAGTATGAGTTGATGATCATCGAACTTCGCAAGTTCAAACAAATCTTGAATCAAGTTAGCCATGTACGACGATTTTTGGTTAATATACTGAATATACTTCTGCTTCTGGCTATCCTCTAAATCCTGATTGTCCATCAACAGAAGTGAAAATCCTAAAATCGAAGTAATCGGTGTTTTCAGATCATGTGATAAGTGCAGCAGCATGTTCCGCTTGTTATTCTCGGCTGCTTCTTTCTCGTCTGACGTGCGCTGTAATCTTTCGGCCATTTTATTAAAAGCCTCGCGAATTTCTTCAAATTCCTGCTCTGCAGAGAAATCTAGACGCTTCGTATAATTAAACTTTTCCATTTCCTTAATTCCCTCAACGATTTGAAGAAGTGGTTTTTTAAATTGTCGAACCGAATACCATGAATACATATAAATTGCACAGAACAAAAAGATGATGAGTACTGCTCCAAGAATAGCTAAGGTAACATAAGCACTATATAACTCCAACCGTTCTGGAATTTTCCACAACAACACATACGATTCGCCCTGTGGCCCCTGAACATCGTATACATGGTAGAATAACCCATCATCATTTCGGTAAAAATCCATCTTTGTATAGAGTTGATCTCTGCTATAAGTGACGATGTCATCCTCTTTTTTTCCTTTAGTAAATATCACGTTTCCAGATTCATCCACAATTTCAATCCATCCGCCGAATTCGTCCAGCCATCGCTCTTGGATATTGTCAAAAGGATATCGGTAGATGTCCTCACCCTGAATTCGAGTCAACTCTGACGAGTTGTCAAAAAACTTATTCACCAAAAAATCTGCTCCAAATACGGATAAAACAATGGTAATCAGCATCAACGCACTGATTACCATATAATTTCTAAATAGCATCCGTTTCAATTTCCTTCGTTCCTGAACACTTTCAGCCTTTTTCAAAACGGTATCCCAACCCCCTAATTGTAATCAGATATGTAGGTTTTCGCGGGTTTTCTTCGATTTTTTCTCTGATTTTGCTAATATACACCATAATTAAGTTCTCATCTCCAACATACTCCTCGCCCCATACCTGCTCGTAAATTTGCGCTTTTGTAAGCACTCTGCCCGCTTGCCTCATTAGAAGCGCAAGAATTCTGATTTCGTACGAAGTCATCTCTTTCTCAATCCCAGATTTATATATCCTCCAGCTATCCTCATCCAACTTGATGTCACCGATCTCAATAATAGCTTGATCCTTTTTCTCTGGCGTGACCAATGCATCGATCCGTCTGAATAATGCTTGCACTCTACTGACAACTTCGAGCGGATTAAATGGCTTATTCACATAGTCATCCGCACCAAGCTGCAATCCATATATTCTATCCATATCATCTGACTTTGCAGAAATGAATAACAATGGAATTTGCGAGTCCATCCGTAACTTCTTAAGCAACTCGAATCCATCCATACCCGGCATCATAATGTCAGCGATGATCAGATCAATCTGTTGTTGTTGCAGCACAACCAACGCCTCAATCCCATTGCCAGCTTCGAACGTCCTGTATCCATGATTCTTTAAATAGACGATTAGTAATTCACGAATTTCAGCTTCATCATCGATAATAAGTACTGTCTTGATCTCTCTCACCCCTGCCTGTGCAATTCGGACTCTATGTGTGAGTGCTCACGAAGTCAACTAGATGACTTCGTGAACACCTATTAGAACTTAGAATAAATTATTTGTGAACTTTGAAAATAAAGCAGCTGCTTCTTGTCTTAGCATCGGTAGCTTAGACTTATAATCCACAGCGTCGTCTTTGCTCATGGTAACTTCTGGTCCATGTAATGATTTCGCCACTACATACTGAACTCCCTCCTTCGCCCATGAATCCGTTTCGCCAGCTAACTGTACTTCCTGCAGTTCTGCCTGTAATTTCCCGTGGGCCAGACGCCATATAATCGCTGCCGCTTCCTGCCTTGTTAATATCGCTTGTGGGTTAAATTTACCATCCTCTCCACCTTGAATGACTGCTAATTCGAAGGCTGTTTGAATTTCTCTCATATACGGACTATCCAGCGTATCTTTGAACACAGGTGTCTTCTTGGAAGGAGCAACGCCCATCCAGTTAATAAACCAACCGACAAACTCTTCACGTGAAATGGCCTTCTCCGGGTGGAAGAAAGGTTCGTTACTTTCGCTAATGACTTTGAGTTGACGCATATGATAAATATAATCAGCATAAGGACCGCTCTCGTCTACATCTTGATAATGATCAAGATTAGGGATATCAACCAATTTTTCTGCCCAGCTGTCTGGCTTCATATCATAATAAAATGCTTGTATTTCACCCTTATCATTCAACTTAAATGCGGCTCGGACACCCTGTTCATCCTGAAATAGAAGTGGCTCTATTTCATACAACACATGTTCTCCATACGGATCTTGTACAATCAATGTGCCATTTTCTGCACGAATACGGGACGTCCACAGACGGAGTCGCAGATCACCATAGATTCCTTCAAATTTAGTTAGTGACTCTTTCGCCGGCTGTAAAGGTTGTTCAGTTCCTTCTTCATTAGGATAATAATGATCCATGAACTCTTCGAATAAAGGAACACGGAAATCAAAATCTTTGTTAACAGCTACATAGACACCCACTTGTTCATCAGGCATCAACCACATGCCCGCATGGAAACCTTCATAGTCCCCACCCTTTTCAATGACATTACGTCCATTATAAATTTGCTGGTTGGCGTGTTCGAAGCTTAAAGTCATATTCAGCAGTTTCGGATGAATCGAGAGCTGAGGGCTATGCATTTCTTGTATCGTATCTTTTTTCAGAATGGTTGCATCTCCAAGCTTACCTCCACCAAGTTGAGCCATCATAAATTTCGCCATGTCGGAACCTGTTGACAGCATGCCACCTGCAGGTAACTCGGTTGGAAGTGTCGCATAGGTGGGAATCACTTTGCCATATGGATCATAAGTGGTTGCCAGTTGCTCTAACATCGGAGGCGTCAAGCGAAATTCACTGTTTACCATACCCAGTGGTTTAAATATATTCTCCTGCACGTAACTGCCAAAAGGCTGACCGGATACTTGCTCAACTGCATACCCTTGGATCGTAAAGCCCAAATTGTCATATCTATAATTCTCTCCTGGATTCCGAACGACTACGGGCGTGTTATCCTTAACATACTGCTTCAAAGGAACTTCTTCCTTCAGGTCATAGGTTAACAATTCGGAGCCATCTCCATAATCAAACCCCGTAGAATTCATCAATAAATGTTTCATCGTTAGTGGAACGTCAGTCTGATTAGGTATTTGAACATCACCTAAGTAATGGTTTAGATCTTTGTTTAAATCTAACTTTCCTTGCTCAGCCAACTGCAGTACAGCTGTAGCCGTAATGACTTTAGATATCGAAGCGATTCGAAACACTGTTCGATCCGGATCTACAGGTAATTTTTTCTCTACATTTGCATAACCGTATCCTTTCTTTAATAGAACTTGATCTCCTTTTACAACCACGAATGCTGCTCCTGCCATCTCATTCTTAATTTCCGGCCTATTAAAGAATGAATCTGCGAATGCTTCCACTTCTTGACGATCCTGTGGGCCCACGGCGGCGGATGCTCCTGATACAGGTAGAGACGAAGTACCTCCATATACAGACCCAGCGATCATTGAAATCATAACTACACTTGCCATTTTGTTGCGAAAACTTAGTAACTTGTTCATAAGATTTACACTCTCCTTGACTTCTTTGTGGAATAACTTCAGCTTACCTCAGGAAACTTAATCCACTTACTACACAACCTTAATGTAATGTGAAATCTACAGTTGCGAGAGAGAGCAATGCCCAACATCAGCAGATGAGGTTCTGGAATGATCAACGCAAAAAAGTCCTGCTCATCAAACTTAGCAGGACTTCCAATACCTAATACTATTAATCACTTCCACAAAATATCTTCAATTAACATGCTTATTTATCCTTGTTTTGTACTCTTTCATCCTCAATACCGTTCATAATATCGAATGCACCTGTCGACTTATTTGAACAGATAACAACTGTCATTAAGTTGTCGGGATAAAATGCAGAGTGAAAGTTAACTCCTGGGTCATAACCCATTACATGATATTTTATAACGTTGTCATTTCTATCTTTCTTGATCCATACCCCATATCCATAGAAATCATCATCGTTCTGAACGTGAGAAGTAAGCAACAGCTGTGAATATGCTTCACTTAGAAGTGAATTATTTATTAGTGCTTCCCATAGCTTTACCATATCGTTTACCGTAACAAAAGCTCCACCATCTGAACCGCCTTTTACTGGCAATGAGTAGATATTTGTTCTCCACGTTCCATCATCATGATCAATATAACCCAGTGCTGTATTTGGAGGAAGAGCATCAAGTTCGAAATATCCTGATTCCTCCATCTCCGCTTTGTTGAAAATATGTTCTTGAACGTATTCGTCAAAGTTAAGTTGGCTTGTCTGTTCAACAATTAGTCCAAGTAGAATATATCCTGCGTTATTATAGTGAAACCTTTCCCCTACTATTGATTTCATAGCGTGATCCTTAAATAAGGGTAAGAAGTCCTTCAAGCTTCTTATTCGATACATTGGGTTGTTAACCCACAATTCTTCAAAATCACTCATAATCTCCTCATCAAAGTAGTCGGGTATTCCAGATGTATGTGTTAGAAGATGATGGATTGTTATTTCTTCATCAAAATTCAGAAAGTTAACATCAAGACATTGTTTTAACTTTGAATCAAAAGAGAGCTTCCCCTGTTCTACAAGCTGACAAATGGCTATGGCAGTAAAAAGCTTACATCCCGAGGCTATTCCATACCGAGTGAACGTATTATTAAGTAATTGTTCAGAACGATTGGAATATCCATTGCTTAATTCTGCAAAAATTTCTTTGTCCTGTTTTACGAGTACTGTCCCGGAGAAATTGTTATCGATTTTTATATCAGTGATACGATTTGTTAGCTTGATGTCCATTACATCCACCCGCCTTTATTTCTATGTTCTAATGTGATAAATAATTGGTCTAATAAAACATAATCATACTTTTCACCAAAGAACTCTCGATTTATTGTTGCTGTTACAATAAAATTGACCATATGGGGAAAGGATTGGTGATCAAGTGAACTACAGCTCAGATATTCAAAACAGTATAGTGTTTATTGAGTCAAATATCATGCTTTATTTTTTTATATGCAATTCCATCAATTTGTACTTTAAGTCCATCCGTACCACCTTTATGTGCAAACTCAGTTGATATCGTTTTTCTTGCTGGATATTGTCCCTTAAACCGACGTCTGAATACCTCCTCCATTACAGGAATGTCCCAAACATCTCTTAATAGCACATCAACCTTAACGACTGACTCAAGTGTTGAATCTACCGACTGGATTATATCCCGAATATTGCGAAACTATATAATTAGCAAAAAGAAGAATTACGAACACTGGCATTGCTTTCATTATGTTACTTGGCGAGTTATATATATAATTCCCCTTAAAGAAGGGTATTAATATAAACATGCCAACAGCCCAGAAATATAAACTGTATCTTACCATGTTAGACGAAAATCTCTTCATAATCCCGGTACTCCCCATTCACCATCGTCACCTCGACGTTGAAATAGCCTGATTCTAATTCTCAGCCCCCCTTTTGGCGACCAAGGAGCGAATGCGACGATGCTGAACAACATTGTTATGCGTAGTTACCGTCTTCTTGAGCTACTTACTTTTTTCTCAATATAAGATACATTAAATTGTCCTTCAATTGGTGTTGATTAATAAATCCCATCTTCTCTAGAAGCCTTTGTGATTTGATATTTTCAAGTTCAGTGGTCGCTTCAATGTAATCAAGTTTCATTAATTTAAATCCAATTGGGATAATTTCATTTATCGCTTCTTGCATCAATCCTTTACCCCAGTAATTCGGGGATAGATCAAAACCAATTTCAGCTCTTGATCCATCCTTGTCCGCTGTCCAACAATGAAATCCACATGTACCAATTAGTTTATTATTATCTTTACTAAAGAGCCCGTATCTACAGCCGGAATCATTGATATGAAAAGCAATAATTTCTTCAGCTTCACTTCTATTCTTACATACCTCGATATCCATGAACTTTGTGACATCAGGGTACGAGAAATGTCTGAATACTGATTCAACATCATCTAATGTTAGTTCTCTTATAAAAAGTCTTTTCGTAGTAATGACCGGAAATTCTATCATCAGTAATCGTCATCTCACTTTGCTAATTATATTGTTTAAAACTTAATAGCACTTACGGCACTTACGGCAATTTCTCATAACGTTCTTGTATCTACGAACCTAAGAGGCTTAAGGAAGCGTCAGCGACCGGGTCCAACGGACTTAGCCTTGATGGATTTGCGCAATTGCCGAGTAACTTTGAGTTACTTTCAAAAAACTATATGTTAACTTCATCCCAGTTATAAATAACATATACAAGTTGACATAAGATAATAAACAGATAACTCATGTTTATAGTGAAACAAAATTTAAGTCTTTTTGACTTATTCATATATTCATCCTTGTCAACACTCCCAATTTCGAATCTAGTCTTAATTTTCTTATGTAATCTTAATAATATAAGCAACTCAATTATTCCCATTAAGCTCCATATCAAAGTGAAAACCAATAATAATGCATTTGCAACCGACAATAGCATACCTGTACCTACATCTGAAGTTCTTATAAATCTAAAACATAGATTAGCTATTAATGTTATTGTGAACAAACATAATCCTATAAAACTTAATATTGGAGTATAATAGTATCTCATATCTTTTCCGCCTTTCGGTCAATTTCAGCTAACGTTGCTCATTCCTGACATCTATGCGGCTTAAGGACCTTAGTCCGGGTGGCTCTGCCACTTAACCGGTTGGATGTATCGCCTTGACTCGACTTCTCCGAAAATCCTCTTGGCGACCAAGGAGCTTCAGCGATGGGGCAGAAATACTTGTTATGAGATGTCTCTATCTTCCTTGAGCTTGCTATATTCGTGATCTAATTTTGCTAAAATGATTAGTGATTCATATCTTACTTTATCAGTTCTAAAGCACTTAACATTATTCGTTATTATTCAAATATTCTAAAACAATGTTCACTCTCTCACTAATAGAGTTATTACCTTCTATTCTTAGAATAGGGCAAGTCAAATCCGACATCCACTGCTCATGTAACACCTTACTTCTTACCTCTAATCCACCATCATCGTATAATGAGGCCCACTTCAAAAAAGCCTCTGATTGTTCATACATACTTCCTCCGGGTAAGATATCTTCGCCATATCTGTGTGTTTCTCTTTCCTTTAGTCTTTGAAGTCTAATCTCATTAGGTAGATAGAGAAAAACTACTAAATCAAAATTTGGTTTCAATCCATTACCCCAACCACATATCGCACCTGATAATATCCATTGTTTGTATTGAGTAAGATCTTTTGTTAGTAAATGAAGTCTTTCCAATGCTTCTCTTTGTTCAGTAAATTTCTTGAACCAGAAATAGTCATCACCATCAAAATTGACATGTGGAAGCCGCTTTGATAACTCTTGTCCTAGTGTTGATGCTCCTGACCCAGATGCACCGAAAATATGTATACGATTCTTCATATAACCCTCCATAACATATGGTGAAAATTATTGTTTTTAATTGTTTAATATCTTTATTATGTATTTGCGATGATTTCTATAATGTTGCGCATTTCTGACGTCCAAACGACTTAAGGTCCGTAGGTCCAGGTGGATCAGCCACTTATTCGATTGGATGTGTCGCCTGAATTTCTTAATAATCCTTTTTTTTGCTTCTAGCGGTTTCGCCTAACGTTCGCACATCTGAGACGCGCCTCGGCCTTAGATAGCTCTTATCTTATCGCGGGGCGTGTCTTGTCTGAGCTACTCCTAAGATTATAAACCTAACAACCAAGGGGCGAATGCCCCGTAGCGCAGATACTCTCTGTTAGATGATGTCAATTGACCTCTTCGATTAAACCCAATCCCTCTTTGACTATTCTTAAAAAATATTCTTTATGTTCTGGATGACATGCAATTAAATATGGCTCTTCATTCATTCCATTAAAGGGGTTACCTTCAAAATCTATGACAATCCCTCCTGCTTCTTTAACCATCAATATCCCAGAGTATAAATCATCTCCCTCGGAGTTATATAATACAATTCCATCTATATCTCCTTTAGCCAACATGCACCATTGCAACGTTGGAGCCCATAATCTTATCATTCTTTTAAAATGAAGGTCTAAATGCTGGCGTAATCTGACAGCTTTCTCATGGTTCTGTACCTTATGACCTTGAATCCAAGCAATTGTACCTTTTTTTATCTCCTCTTTCTTCTTAACTTGCAACTGTTCATTATTGCAGAATGATCCTTCTTCTTTACTGGCTATATAGAGTCGGTTTACTAGCGGTTCATAAACGACGCCTAAAACCGGTTCTGATCTATACATCAATGTTATCGATGTTGAAAAAATCGGTAGACCAATCGCAAAATTATTCGTTCCATCCAATGGGTCAATCATCCATAGCCAATCACTTGTTTTACCGTTATTGCCACTCTCTTCACTATCGATTTGATGTTCTGGAAACACATCGATGATTTCATCCAAAATAATTTTCTCTGCTTTATGATCAACATCAGTAACAATATCACCATAAATATCCTTTTCCTGTAGATCAATACCTTTATCAAAGTACTCTTTTGCTACTTGACCAGCTTTCAATATTGCTCTAACTGAGAGTTTCCTTGCAACTCGAATGATATCCTCTTCCATGATTCACCTCAATAATAAATTTCACAACTGATTTCACCTAACGTTTGGGATTCCTGACGTTCAAGCAGCTTAAGTGACCAAAGGAAAAGTGTCGCCTGAATAAGCATCTTCGATATCCCTCTTGGCGATCAACGACCTAGCGACGAAGTAGAAATGCAATGTTATCTGCTGTCAAGATCATCCTTGAATTCCCTTCTAATTTCTTTAGTTCCAATGCTTCTGTATGGAAATAATTTCTTTTGTTTCATTTCGTATTCATTTAGTTCAGTTATTAAAGATTCTTTAAAATAAACTATACTTGACCCATCCCATTCATATTCTTTAGTATCATAAATACACTTGAATTCCCATTCTACAAATGCTAAACTACGTGTTTCATCAAAACCTATTTCTTTGATTGTCCAGTACTCAACCTTATTGTCACTATTATTCCATTGAGTAAACCAGTTTACTAATTCGTCTTTTCCTTCCATAACCGCACCAGTACATTCCCTAATAATTGCCGTATCATGTATAACATTACTAAACATTCCAATGTCCTTCTTAATCCATGATTCGAAATAATCAATAACTATTTTAGTTGCTTGATTTCTATTCAAAATAACCTCTCCCCTTGAAATACTGAAAAAACATTCATTGCCTTGATTGCAGATAACGTTGAGTGTTTCTGACGTCCAAGCGGCTTAAGACCACAGGTCCGGGTGGCTTTGCCACTTAGCTGATTGAATGTGTCGCCTGACTCCACTTCTATGAGATCCCTCTTCGCGACCAAGAAGCATTAGCGACGATGCTGAAAAACATTGTTATGTGACGCCTATCCCCTCGTTGAAACACCTCCAAACATTATTCCTTTACTATCTTTATTTCTTTGGCATCTGCTTGTGAGGGGTATGATAAGTCGATTCCACCCTTAATTTTATAATGTATTTTTTGACCAGGTTTTAAATTTCTTGTATTGGTTCTTAACCATATTGCTTCTCCGACATACTCACCCATAATATCCTTCCAAGTCTTGTTCATATATTTCTTGTCAACCACTAAAATACGATTTTCTGTTACTTCTATAATGAATCCTCCACCTTCATTTGGAGACCGGTTTATTGCAGACCCTTCCTTGGAACTGCAACCAGAAAGTAACATCACCATCATAGCAAATACCATAATTCTCTTCATTGGGTCACTCCCTTGAGAATTTACATAGCATAGGTTTCACATAACGTTTGGCATCTGCGACGCGACCTGACTTAGATAGCTCTTAAGGTATAACGTATGTTTAGTTCGACTTTAAACCGTGAATTCCTTTATCTATATGGTTTCGGGTACTCAGGAGAGTTGTGAAGTGTGCTCAAGTGGTTATCTTTTGTGGGCAAGTTGTGGGCAGGTACAACCTAAAGAAAAAAAATACCCCGCCGACCAATTAAGGTTAGTGGAGTATTTTTACCGATGTTTTCGGATTGCACGCTCTGTGCTTCCGTTCCTAAGTGCCAATTTATTTCTCAATGGGCTCCTATTAAATTTACTTTGTGATCGATGCTGTCTTACTATTATTATCCCAAGCCGTCTTCACCCCCATGGCATCCCCTACCGCCCGTAATGGCACATATGTTTTACCGTCCACTAGGAAACCGTCCTCGATCTTCAAATCGTATACAGTTACATTTACTTTGTCCATTTTTATCGCTTCTTTCTCAACATTAATAGGGATGTCAGCTTTATTAAATAACTCTAGCTCCGCTTTACGTCTTCGTACCAACCCTGCTAGCACATTACCGCCAGCCTTGTCATACTTAATGATGTTTAGCGCTATCTGCGCAACTGTCCGACCTTTACACAGCGTTCGCAAATTGCCTGCGCCACAGTTGTAACAAAAGCTAGTTAAAGCGTCAAATTGATTTTGCGTGAGTTGCGCTGTTAGCGGGACGTACGATGCATTGTTTACATATGCCTCGTATTTGGAAAGGTCACTGACAAGCATCTTATCCGCTTGCGCTTGTGTGATTGTCATGCCTTGTTTTACGTCAGCCCCGTAGTGCCCCCATCCGATAGTCCAATACTGCTCAGAAGCAACGGGTTTGTAAGCCGTTAAACGGCAACCCTCAAACGATTTAATAAGAGATATTCCTGATTGCGATATTTTACGACTCATTTATTCATCACCGCTCCTTTATTAAATCATGTACAGCAGACTCTATTAATGCGTTGATAGCATCTAGCTCAATCGTGTAACCTTGCTCGGTCAAGAAGTGCAATACATATTGTTTCTTTTCTTCGCCACGTCCAGGACCGCTATATATCTTTTCCACAACTGCTACTGCAATCTTCGTCCATGCGGAAATTTGTACACATTGCTCCTGAGTTGTCTTACTCTTAATATATGGAACTATGAAAGTAGTGATCACGGCAGCTACAAGAATAATAGCCGCCTGTGTGATAGGTGTTAAATCAATCATGGTCTTTCCTCCTCGTATGGTACGTCAATTTCGAGATTCTTCTTGCTGTGCTATTTTTTGTACATTTTCATTTTTGGCCTTCCAGTAATAGAATCCGAGTGCGGTGGAAACAGGTGCGCCAATAAAAGCTAGCAACACACCCAACTCGCCACTCGATCGCAATACAATTACAACTCCGATAAGAGCTATGACTCCCCTCCATTCTGTATATAAAAATAGCCTCCATAGTTATGAGGTCGAAATAAAAAGCACCTCGTTTGAGGTGCTCGTTGTGTCGCATTATCGTCTTTTCAGGCAATAAAAAGAACGCCACAACAGGCGCTCTTCCCAGTTATTCAATTTCCAAAATCACCTTATCATCGAGAACGAGGATAGATATATTGTCATCCTCTACTTAAGCGCCCTCGCACGAGATAACCACTGGTTTCTTGGGGTCTATTTTTGGTAGATGCTCAATTCTAAGCGTACACCAGAACCCCACCTATGTAAGGCGCCAGACCGTTCGGGTATCACCTGAAGGACTTTTCGTAATTTGTTTTAAATGTCAGATCATCTTTAATACTAGAATCCCATTTTGTTGCAGCATCCTTCATAAGATGAGCCGTAAAGGATTGTCTCCATACATGACAATTGACATCCTTAATAATTTTGGCTTCAGCTAGTGCTTTGAGCTAATCGTCTGATTAACATGAGCGTGGGAATGACTCCTTTTTAGCATTGAAAGTGTAAATTACTGCACTGCCAAATATATAGTTACTCGTATGCGCAGACTCAAGAGTATAGGTGTAAAAACGTTCCACTTATGATATGTCTCGCTCTTTACCACCGCACCTTTCCAGACAGACACCGAGCTCTTTTTTTTCAAAAACAGCAAAGTAACTTCCCCGTAAATTTCTTCCTTTTAATATAACAGCCATTCACATATATGGACAATGATATATAAAAAGGCCCTAAGATGATTGCTCATATTAAAGCCCTATACTTCGGTGGAGAAATACTCTCCCTTATCGAATTTAACAACTACCCTTTCCTCACTTATACAAGTGCCGGTGCCGATCAAAGCACCTCGCCAGCTCATTAATATGTTTAGCTTAGGACATATCTACAACACTCTAAACATACAAATTCCATCCCACAATAAAAGCAGCCAATATAAAAGCCGAGGTGCCAGACATGATGTACATAACCTTTTGCTTTTTGCTGTAACTGCTCTTCCACAGTTTGTAAATAAGCAAGCCAAGATACGCCACTGCTAGAACCACATATAGCAGGTTAAACATTAAATTGATGCGTAACGAAGAATAAGCGGGATAACTTTGAAACCTTAACCTCGTGTGTATGATGTAAAGATTAAGAAGGAGTAAGATGCCTGCAAAATTAATTACAAGATGATATTTGTCAAAATTGGTTGGAGGATTTCCTCGTTTATTTCGTTTGTAAAGAAGCATCTGGATTAAATAGCCGATCAAAGCACTTAAACTGAAAATGATACCTAGCGCAACAGGAATAAGAGATATCTTAATTAAGTTTACCTTTAAATTCGATACAGGCAAGGAATCATAGTAAGGAGTGATGGAAATTTTCTCAACAACACCATTATTCTCGACAACATTATAAAAACTACTTAACTCAGCTTTTGTGTATTTTTTTATGTCAAGTGCCGTAAATAAGTTAGTAAATCTAGAGGCTGCCCGTCGTGCGGATTGAAAATATCCACTTCCCTCAGAAGTAATTGAATTAGAATACATGCTACTACCAAAAATTTCCTTTATAAGTCCATAATAATAAATTTCTTCATAAGACTGGTTGGTCATCACCACCATCCCAAATTTAGATGCTGGATCAAAGACAAGTTTACTTGAAAATCCCTTCAAATTCCCCTCGTGCATCAGTGTAGGTGCCCAGTATTCCATCTCAACGAACCCATGCGCAAACCGCGGAATAGAAGTCCCGTCATAATATAAACTTGTTGACAACATTTCGGTTAACGTATCTCTGTTCGCAAATAATAAATTACTATCATCCACAGGCATCAACGCTGTAAGAAACTTGGCTAAATCTGCTGCTGTCCCAATGGCTGCCCCTGCAGGATAAAAGGTTACGTATACTCTGTTCTGAGGGATCAGTTTTAAATCTTTTGTATACCCTTCAATCTCATTCCTTCTTCGTACTACGTCTGGATGATCTTGCCCCGTTGGATGAATCGAGGTGTCGTTCATATTAAGCGGTTTAAATATATGTTGATTGACATATTCATAAAAAGGTTGGCCGCTTATCAATTCCACGATGTAACCGGCTAGACCAACGCCATAGTTTGAATAACCCACTATGCTATTCGGTTGATATATCTGTTTCGGCTCATTTGTACGCAAAGTTTCTCCTAATTCTAACGTTTCATTCTCGGAGTAATAATACACCTCGGCCACTGTTTGATCTTCCCAACCCGCATTGTGATGCATCAGGTTCATTAGGGTAATCGGATCATCGTATTTCAGCTTTTTAAAAAATCCCTCTGGTAGATATTCTTTGATATCCGTCTCCAAATCAAGCTTTCCTTGTTCGACAAGCTGCATTACACTAGTATAGACCAACAGTTTAGAGATTGAAGCCCATTCAAAAACAGTAGATGTATCCGCCTTTCGCTGATTCTCAATATCCGCCAAACCATATGCCTTATTCACAATGGTTTCACCATCTTTAATAGCCACAACAGAAACGGCAGCGGTATACTTCTCATACGAGGCAACATAAGAATCAATCGTTTCCTCTAACTTGGATAAGGGAATCCTAGACGGTGTAGTCTCAACCTGTTCTTCTTCAGCGTGGGCAGGTACTGCTATTGCCATAATGATAAATATGAATGACAGAACACAAGCTATTACTTTGTTTACAGTGTGATAACTACGATCTTTCTGCATTAGCTACTCTCCTTCAACATCAAATAATAAGATCAGATCTAACTCATCTGATGGTAAGCGCCATTCTCTCTCATGCGTCCAATCAACTAAGTAGTCTTTGTTCATTAAGTTATAATCTACGATTCTCCACCACTCTGAAAGCAAACGGCATTACGATCGCCTGCAATAAATCCGCTTTCTGCAGAACTTCCTATTATTTTTCTTTCATTAATTACTTTCATCAATCTATCTATCGCGTTTAATGTGATTTTTCCGTTTTTATCCACCTCTACTTTAGTTAAATGTTATAAATATCCACTTAGATCAGATCTACTCTTTACTAGTTAATTCCATTCTTCATGTGTATAGGCCATGAAATCAACTCTCTTTTTTGAATTACATTGATTTCAGCTAACCTTCCTCTATTCACGAGGTCCGACGAATGTCGGATGTGTCCGCAGCGTGAATATTATGTGTTGGTATGTTGTCGGGGCCTTCTTCGAGTTTCCCTAAATAATTGATATCCTCTTATATATTTTTGATATGTTTCATATTTTCTAGCTCTTTAATATCTATTGATATTTTCAATAATATTCATCTTCTATTATTGAAAATAAATAAGAATCATGGAATTTCCCTTTGTGCCACATATGTTCCCTTAGATGACCTTCTTGTTTCATACCGATTCTTATCAAAACATTGGCCGATGCTATATTTCCGGGACGGCATGTCGCAAACACTCTATGCACTTTGAAGTTTTCAAATCCGAGCATTAACATTGCTTTTGATGCTTCTGTAGCATAACCACTACCCCAAAATTCGGGGTTAAAACAATAGCCTATTTCAGCATTATTTTCTTTGATATAAATTCCACATCCACCTATTAATATATTTGTCTCTTTAAGTATTACTCCGAATTCATAATCGGTTCGGTCGATAGATTGTTTCTTTGTGATTTGCTGCTCTATATATGCTTTTGTCTCAGCTTTGCTATTCGGTCCCCACATCATATATTCAGTTACTACATGATTTGATGCGTATTTATGTACATCTACCCAGTCTTCCATATTAAAGTCACGAATGATTAGTCTTTGGGTTTCTACTTGCATTTGACATCTCCCCTCATTCATAAAAAATAGTTCTTTGGGTTTTATCCTTTTCCAATTTTATGAAATAATTTTCTAAAATAAAGATATCACCTACCTAAAAATTGGTAGTGTTTTTTATTGATTTTATGAGATTTTGAGTTTTTATATTGGGTTTGCCCCGATTGCATATAACGTTTGGCATTCCTGATGTTCAAGCGGCTTAAGTGACCGTAGGGAACGGGTCTTCAGACTTAGCTAGTTGAATGTGTCACCTGAATACGCTTCACTGAAATCCCTCTTGGCGACCGAGGAGCTTAAGCGACGCAGTTGGAATGCCCTGTTATAGGATGTCAGCGTTTTCTATGAAATCTCCCTCAACTATATCTATCTTTAACTATCGTGTCCCGTTAACGCAATGACTTGAGGTACGGTCCCCGTATTATTTAATGAGTCTAGGCCAACAAAATAGGACGAATAGGAGATCCAGAACCATTTTTGATTTTCAATGGAAGTGCCATAAAAATCCCCATTGCGGGAGCTTGGCTCATTCCACTAAATCCCTCCATAATTAAAATATTGTTCGGTAAAAAGTACTCTACATGACCTGGAGCACTTAGAATTTCCCCATTTAACATACAAATATCTACACCTGGTGTATCTGCCCCAATTGCTTTAATTCCTGCCTCATGAAAATATTTGCATACTTCACTGGTTAAACCAGGCTCATTTTTACCCCACCATTCTCTTTCATTACCGCTACAGTCCGGCCTGTAATATTTATCCCAACCAAAGTCAATAAGAACAATATCCCCTGCCTGAAGGGAGAATCCATCCCGCTCTTCTACATCTTTAATTATGTCCAATTCAACTGGTTTACCTGCCTCAGGAGCAAAGGTCATAAGATCGTATTTCTTATATG
The DNA here is from genome assembly GCF_056786405.1 of Paenibacillus sp. Y859. Taxonomy (NCBI): domain Bacteria; kingdom Bacillati; phylum Bacillota; class Bacilli; order Caryophanales; family Paenibacillaceae; genus Paenibacillus; species Paenibacillus sp. Y859. Next base: position 110,853 of record NZ_JBXCIZ010000013.1, read on the forward strand.
GACCAATTAGACAATCAACAGGTAATTGGTCAATCGTTGCTTGTTCTCCGTGACAATGAACAGGAGCATCAACATGAGATCCCGTGTGCTCTGAAATAATTAAGGTTTGTGCATAATATCCATGGTGGCAAAAATTGCGATGATTCTGCACAATTCCAAGTGAGGGATGATTATGAAATCCAGGCATATTAGTTTCGTATATCGGTGAAACATCATATACTTTTAGTTGATTTAAACAATTCATAAAGTTATGTATAACATCAGTCGATTTCAAAAGGACTTCCTCCAAGTCTGGGTAAATGTACAATACTACTTATCTTTCATTTCAAAAAATATAAAATACTCCTCAGATAATCATTGTTTTGACAATAAATGAACTAGGAACAACTTTAAAACATGCATAAAAAGTACTAACAGCGTATTTTCACAATATTGAAAAAGGCTTATGCAGAGTAGGCACTAATATTTACTGGATCCTCTCTGCCCTACGCAGAGGAATCCTCTTTTCTCGCGCTCGTAGATGCACTCTATGAACTGGATTGGGTCGTCTATTGTAAAAAACCGTTCAAGAATTCCTTTCACGTCGTCAAATATTTAAGTCGATATACGCACAAAACGGCGATTTACAACAACAGATTGATAGCGATGGACGACCAGACCGTAACCTTCCATTTCCGAGATTACAAAGATGATGGCAAAGTGCGAAGATTCATGATGCATGTGCTACCTTCTGGGTTTCAGAAGATTAGGTATTATGGCTTTCTCAGCAATGCCAATCGAAAAACCAAACTACTGAAGTGTTTACGTCTGACTCATATGCCGATTAAACCCAAAATAAAGTTGACGGCGAAGGAACTCATTTTTAAATTAACTGGTGTGGATATTTCGCTTTATCCCTCCTATGGAGGAACTTGGTGTCAGATATTGACGTTGAATCCTGGCGGTGGGTAAGCGCGATGAATAGCATACTTGTCACTACGATGCCTGATCTGGGAAGGGGGAAGGTATGTATTTATCCGTAATGAACACGCTAACCTTATCATTTGGAAATTGGATTCTCTTTTATTGTGCAACATTAAGAGAAGGAAGTATATAACAAAGCCCATAGGCTAGCAAATATTTGCGGCATCGTTCAACATGGATTTGCGCAATTGCCGAGTAACTTTCCTGCTCATATGATCACCATTTTAAATGTCTTCATGCAGTGCTTATGAAGGTCCTTTTTTCGAGCAACTGCGCAACCAATCCAAAGTGTTATCGGATGTTCGAGCCCTCTTCGAAATTGCTATCACTCGTTCTTAATGTTTCCATTCATTCACTGTTTATTACCAACCGCAATCCATCTTCTATCTATATCTTCAAACACAAATTCCTTATTGTTGTAATCTGTCGTTGATAGAGATCGTACAATCTTAACTCCTAATTCACTAAAACCTTTCTCCATTTCCTCTTGGTTATCTGTTATTAAATATGCATCATATCCATATCCATGTATTTCTCGATTAGGTACTATATATTCTTGATTTGATTTTGTTAAAACTATCTCTATTCGATCCCTGTATAGACAAATATGTGGTTCCACCGAATTAAGATAACTTACTGCTCTGAAGCCGATGAGTTCATAGAATTCTGCTGTCTTATTCATATCAGAGCTTGGAAAAATTTGAAGACAGTTAGTAAACATATATATTTCACCCTTTTTTATAAAAATTTGCTATTACTATGCCTGAATTTCCGATAACGTTTCCGTGTTCACGACGTCCCTCCCCCTTAGATAGCTCTTATCTTAGGGGGAGGGATGTGTCAGCCTGAACCTTCATCCGTGAAATACCTCTGGCAGACCAAGGGGCGTAAGCCCTGCAGCTGGAAAACATTGTTATCGAAAGTTCTTGCCTTCATTGAATCACACTATTGCACCGGTTTCTAAAACATTTTTTTCAAATACGGAATTTTTTTGATTACAAAATGACTAAATAAAAAACTCAGTGAAATTCCCAATACGACTACTAAAAAAAATTTAAAGTATGCAGATACCGGCAAAGGTTCAACGATATATTGTAAAACAACAACGATGGGAACATGAAAAATATATACAGGAAAAGCATTCGATGACAACATCATCATCGTTACATTAGATTTATTGGCTTTTAGTTGAAACAAGTATATTAATCCAATACATAGTCCTGAACATAAGAATGTTTCAGTAAAAGAATACCCTAGACTTCCCCAATTCAAGCCACCCGCTTGAAAATATGTTATTCTACCTGCATACATCATCAATGCAATTACTCCCCCTACTAATAGCCACGTAAGTCCAATATATTTAGGTATTCTCTCAAACCAATTATTCCTCGCTGCAACAAGTCCAAAAATGAAAAAGAACACATATTGTGGAACATGGGCAAATTCAGTTTGAATAACTCCAAGAAATCCAATCCAATGACCGATAGGATACTTAATACGGATAAAAAACGTCAACAAGCTTACAAAGATGGTCAAAAGTATGATGACGATTTGATTAGGAAATGGTTTGGGAACGTATTCAGTTCGATCTTTCAGGTATTTTCCGCTAAGCGACTGAATGATTGCGTAAATCACAACATAAATCAATAGATGTTGGAGAAACCATAAGTGACCGAAATTAATCTCAGGCCATGAAAACGGTATAAGTAATAAAAAACCAATAGCCAGCGGAATACCCAATCGAATAAACCGCTCTCTGAGAAATGGACCAATTCTTTTCCTCTCTAGAGAAAGTGGGACTAAATACGCCGAAATCAAAAAGAATAGGCTCATAAAAAAAGCTGCATTTACAGCAAAAAAGAAACCTAATCCAGGTGAGTTATTTGTTGTAAAATACCACCACCATCCGGCACCTGCATAAGGTTGACCCGCATGATGTGCAACGACAAGCATAATTAAAAACACTTTTAAATTGTCTAAAAAATATAATCGTTTTTTTGAATGTATCAAATTAATATCACCTCGGTTGTATTATCTTTGTTTAATATGATGTAAGAATTCCCAATAACGTTTGCCATTCCTGACGTTCAAGCGGCTTAAGTGACCACAGGGAACGGGTCGTCAGACTAAGCCGGTTGAATGTGTCGCCTGAATATACCCCTTGAAAATCCTTCTAGCGATCAAGGGCGCATGCCCGCAGTAGGAATGCAGTGTTTAGCTGATGTCGAGGCCCTCTTCGAATCAAATTCATAATAAGTCTTTAATTCAAGGTGCTACCATGAGACCCCAACCGTCTAGATAGCCATTATATTTTTGAGCTACATTATCAATCTTATATTGTTCTTCAGTAAGTAAATCAATCTCCAGTAACATCTCTTTTGAACATTCAGTAGTCCATGCATTCCCAGCGAAGTTTTTATAAATATTACACTGATAATTCTGGCTTGTTAAGACTGATGATACTTTGTTTCCGTTTTTTTTATTATTAACAGAAATATGAAAATCGACTAATTGTTCCTTAGATAAATCTACACCTGAGTTTTTTATATTCTCAAGAGTCATTAAATCAGCTTCTATATTTATCGTAGTAGTATAACTCGTATTCTCTGAACAACCAGTTATGAATAATGTTGTGAATATCATAAGAAATATTAGATACTTCATTTTCGAATGACTCCCTCAGATGTTATTAGTTATTATTATATTGCCTCGATTTCAGCTAACGTATATACATTCCTGACGTTGATTCCCCTTAGATAGCTCTTATCTTAGGGAAATCAATGTGTTGTCTGAATTCACTTCCTCGAAACGCCTCAGGTAACCAAGGGGCGAATGCCCCGCAGTAGGAATGTTATGTTTAAGCGAAGTTCATTGCTTCTCTGCGATCCATACAGTCCATCTGTCTTCTTCTTTTATTTGTTTAGTGTGTCCTATTTTATTTTCTATGAATTTAACCAGATCTATTAATTCATCTTCTGATAGTTCGTGCAATATTGATCGTCCAGTTCTATTCAATAAATCTTGCTTAAGTTGTTCGAAATCATTATATGTTCTTCTTGTTTCCCAGTACTGTAATTCTATTATCATATTGAATCCTGTTTGTTTTAAGGCTGTTGAAACTTTACGACTCGAATATCTCCTACTGATTTCTTTTTCAAGTAATTTAGGATGCTTTTCAAAAAAATATCCTCTGATATGTGTATCACTTCCTAGGAGAGCACAATCTTCAGGAGTGCGCTCTTGAATTATAAATCTTCCATTTGGTTTCAGTACTCTATTGGCTTCTTGGAAACACATTTCAAGATCAGCGATGTGATGAATTAATGCTCGTTCTAACAAAACATCGAATTGTTTCTCCTTTAAATTTGTTTCTAAAGCACTCCCCTGCACAAAAGTGATATTATTAAAATCTTTACAATTTCCTGCCGCACCCTTTAACATTTCCGCAGAAAAATCCATTGCAGTAACATGTGTTGCACCTGATAAAGCAAATACTTTAGAGTAGATTCCTCCACCACATCCAAGGTCAAGTATATGTTTCCCTTCAATATCAACATATTTCTCAATAGTTTTTAGCCATTGTTCTTCGGCTACACGAGTTGCATAAGTTGAATGATTTTTGCTATCGTGAAAATCGATTGGCATCTTTTTAACCGCCCTTCAATGAATTTCGCCTAACGTTGTGCATTTCTGACGTCCGAGCGGCTTAAGGACCGCAGGTCCGGGTGGCTCTGCCACTTAGCCGGTTGGATGTGTCACCTGAACAAACTTCTGCGAAACTTCCTCTTGGTGACCTAGGGAGCGTAGCGACCGCTGTAGTAATATAATGTTAGGCGATGCCGGCTTGAGACACTCACAAATTTCCTTTATTTCTTTCTTGCTATTACAAATGCTTTATCCGCTTTTTCAAATCCAATTCGAGGATAAAATTCCATTGCTCCTGGTGATGAGAGTAATACCAATGAAGGTTCTTCTCCTAATAAGTTTTGTAATTTGTTCACTAATTGCTTTCCAATTCCTTGATTTTGATATTCCTTATCTACAGCTAGGTCAGATAGATAGCAGCAGTATGAATAATCCGTTATTGCTCTTGCTAGCCCTATCATTTTATTGTCATCCCATGCACTAATAATAATATCCGAATTATCTATCATTCTTTGTAGTCTCTCTACGTCTTCATATGGTCTTTTTATTCCTGATTTTTTAAATACTTCGGCTACATCAGCAGCTCTAAGTAGTTTGTCTTCTGAATAAATAATCATAATAATTATCCCTTCTTGTTTCAGGCTTTTATGTTTAAACGTTATTCACTGCCCGGTTTCGCCTAACGTTCTCGCATTTCTGACGTTCAAGCGGCTTAAGGTGCGTAGCGCCGGGTCGTCAGACTTAGCTGGTTGAATGTGTCGTCTGAATAAGCTTCTCCGAAATCCCCCTTGGCGACCAAGGAGCGCCAGCGACGAAGTAGAAATGTTTTGTTGGTTTATATGAAGTCTGTGACTTCTTAGATATACTTACATGATATTTATAATTATTCATTCATGTATCCAGCAATATCTTCTAAATCATTTGTTCTTAATAGCACTTTTTGTGACCTTTGTTTAATTAATATATACGTTTTAGCATCTCCTTTTTCATTACCAAATTCATCACCCCAAAATCCATAAGTAATACTGTTAACTTTAATTTTTTGAATTTCTTCTATAGTTAATTGTCTGGATCCGTTTACTAAGAGAGCTATTTTTTTATTCCCGTTATAATTCTCCAAAAATGTAGTGCTATAAAAAAACGCTATAAAGCAGATAACTGTTATTATAAAAACTACCTGCCCTTTTTTTTGTTTATTCTCCATGTATTCCCCCCTTTAAAAACCATACCTTCACAGATTTCATATAACGTTCTGGTATTCACGACGCCCCACCACCCTAAAGGAGAGCAGCGACTGGCCGCGACGCGGTTGGGTGGTGCGGGTGTGTCCGGCTGATTCCGCTTCCTCGCTGATGAAATGCCTCCCCGAATCCTCTTCTAACTTCTGCCGGACCGAGGGCCGAATGGCCCGAAGTGTGAATATGGTTTATATGAAGGTCCAGACTTCTTTGAATTACTTACAAATATCTATTAATATTATTTCAATTTCTTTACAATAAAATTTTATTCCAGAATCCATTTCACAATCAGTTATCTCATAATTCAATTCATTCCATCCATGATCTCGAATATCTTCAATTTGAAAACTACTTAATTGTATTCTGGAACCACCAGCTTTTAACTCATAAGGCCCTAATTCTTTAAATTGAACTTTAATTAAATATCTCTCTGTCCCAATGTATTCAAATACAATCTCCAGAATAGATATCTCTTCATAGTATTTGTTCCTATCTATAAAAAACCTAAATTCATTAATATAACGACATTGATACCACCCAAAATCATTTATTGTATTGTTAATTAAATTGAGGTTGACTATTTTATTCAAATTAAGTTACCTCCGCTTTAAGTATTATGTCGTCTTTCTGGACTTTCATATAACGTTGTTGTATCTACGAACCCGAGAGCCCTAAAGGAGCGTAGCGACTGGGTCCGCCAGGACTTAGGGTCGCAGGGTTGTCTGCTGAATACGCTCCCCGATATCCCTCGTGCAGACCAAGGCCGTCAGGCCGCGGTGAAGATACGTTGTTATTTGCTGTCCCTGCCTTCTTCGAATCAACTAAGAATTTATTGGCGTGTTTAATTGGAATCTATATCCTTCTTCATCTTTAAATTTCCCGTCTTCAAATATGAATTCATTTGTTTTTATAAATCCATTCTTTTCAAGGACTTTTGAGGATCCCTTATTCTTTGCAAGACATGCGCTTCTAATTGTTACTAACTTCAATTCTTCAAAAGCATATTTTATTGCTTGCCTCAATGCTGCTGTCCCTATTCCTCTATTCCAAAATGGTTCTGCAATCCAATAATCTAATTCAGCTGTTCTTTCTTCATCATTGATACCGTTTAGTGACATTACACCTGCAAATTGCTCTTTTTCAAATATTGAAAAAACAAATGCAGTTCCTTGTTCTCGTCGTGATATTACCATTCTGGCCCAAAATTCCCCTCCACCTTCTGGATAAGGATAGGGAACATTACTTGTTAGAGATATTCTATAATCAGAAGCATATTCTTGGACAGTTTTTGAATCTTCAAAAACTACAGGACGGATTTGAACTGTCATTAGATCACCTCGAATTTGTGTTTTTAAACACTGTAGGGATTGCATATAACGTTTCCGCATCTGCGACGCGACCCGGCCTTAGATAGCTCTTATCTTAGGCCGGGTCGTGTGTTGTCTGATTTACTTCTATGATTAAACACCTGACAACCAAGGGGCAAATGCC
>NZ_JBXCIZ010000014.1:0-114262 GCF_056786405.1 Paenibacillus sp. Y859
TGGAATGAATCTGCTAAGTTCTCGACCGATTTTTGAAGGGAAATACTATCTACTTCTTTAAGAAAAGAATAGTGTTTTTTTAATTCACGGACAGCTTTGACAGACTCATATTTATTGAAGAAGGTACCCTTCCAGTTGTTGGATGGTAGTTGACCATTCTGTTTCATTTCTTCAACGATGTACCAATAGGCATCTTTTTCTTTCTGTTTGGCAAGGAAAAAGTTGAAGACGAACCTTGAACAACCGATGGTCTTATGTATGAGTACTGCTTGTTTTCTGTTTGGATAGATACGAAATTTGTATGCTTTATGTACTAACATCAGTCATACCTCCATCATATCGAGAACGTTTGTTCTATTATATCATACGAAGGAAGTATTTGGCTATCGCCAACCGAAATTCATCTCCCACCTACTCATTGAGCTTCGCCCTTCACATTCATTGAGGTGGAAGTCTTCTTTCGGAAAATGATAAATATTAGGAGGGATTTCCGTGCATACGATCTGGAAAGGTGCGATCAGTATATTCGGCTACTGAAGAAAAGGTCGTGAACGAAAACGAGGCCGAGTTCCCCTTTATCCTGTTCCCCGTTTTCGTCAAGGCATTAAGCCTTGACTGGCTGGATAGGCGCAGCGGCCTGAATTACGAGCAATTCTGTACTTGCACCTTCACTTTATAGGAAAAAGGTGAAGATGCTACTAATTACGGTATCCTGCATATATCAATGATTGTTGCGGATTATTTCTGTTTTCATAGATTATAGAGCTTTAATGCTTCCAGCCTTGTTGCTCGCTCAAACGCTTTATGTAAAAATTCTTTAGCCGATAAATCCTCATAATCCCAATTCATGGCCTCTATTGCAGTCGCGCCTGAATAATCCGTTTCCACAATTTTTTTCATGGTTGTAGACCAATCAATCGTACCGTCAAAGGGTAACCCGTGTTCGCCATGACTTCCGTTATTATCATGTAAATGTACTGCCATCAACCGAGAACCGTACTTGGATAATAAATCATTGCCTGGATAGTGGCGGTAGTGATGTCCACAGTCGTAACAGAATCCGATACGCTGGGAATCCACTTGCTCCAGCACATATGCCAAATTGGTAAGGTTCCATAAATTCTCCAGTGCAACATTGACACCAAGCTGTTCAGCTTTTTCAGTGATTCTCTTGATTCTATCCAGTCCCAATGTGTTATATGGATTGTTTTCGTTGGGCAAGTGCACCACCATTGTCGGGATCTCAAATTCGGCGCAATCTGCAACACATTGCAAATAGCAATCAGTTACGGTTTCACCGTCCAGATTGTCAAGCCAAAGGTCGTTTTCGTTTTGGACTGGTGTGTGGATATTTTCTATAAAAAGACCCGCTTCTCGCGCAATTTGCGGTCCGTTGCGGTAATCGTTCCGACCCAAGCAGTCACGACCAAAGCCATCACTCCACCATAATAAAACGCCATCAAATCCAGCTTCTTTTATTAACTGATAACGTTCTTTAATCGGCAATTCATAGCCAAACCAATCATAAATAGTAAGCATAAGCCTCTTCCTTTCTGAATTTTCCCGTTATAGCTTTTGTATAATTCATAGACTTCACCCTAGAAAAGTCTACTAATAACATTTTATACTTATATTGCGGATAAAATCAATTAGATTTCTTAAGCAATCATGCTTACAGGCCGAGGAGCTTCCCCCTCACTACAACCGGCTCTACTTTCTACGTATATTACATAGGCGGTAACATTCTAGCTAGCATAATACCATGCTGAAGTTTTAACTTGTTTATACTGTACACTATTTTAAAAGGTCACAATCACTTTTCCCTGGGAGTGACCCGTCGAGACCTTAACTAACGCCTTATTAATGTCATCCAATGTATACGTTGAATCTATAGAGGGCTTAATATTTTCCTTTTCAATAAGTTTAGTGATTTCCTGTAATTGACTTCCATTGGCTTGCACGAATAAAAAACGATATTCATTTAGATTCTTACGTGCTAATGAATCTAAGCGAGCACCCACTAAACCAAACAATGCTTTTTTCCACATCGGAAAATGATTGTCAACCGCAAAGCGATAATTAGGTCCAGCTTTCAATGACACCAATTTCCCTTGTGGTGTTAAAATACCCAGTTCAGCTTTAATCTCTTTGGTACCTAAGGTGTCGATCACATAATCGATATCGGATAGTATGTCGGCATAGTTCTCTGTCTTATAATTAATGAATTGATCAGCCCCGATGGACAGTGTACGTGATCTGCCTCTTTCACTGCCACTTGTAATTACATATAACCCCATTGATTTGGCAATGGGGATTGCCATAGCACCGAAACCGCCGGTTCCTCCGGGAATGAATAGTTTTTTATTCGGCTGGGCATCGAGTACGACGTGTAACGCTTGATAAGCAGTCAAGGCAGTAAGGGGCACCGCAGCAGCTTCAATGAAAGTTAAATTTTCAGGAATGATAGATAAGGCATCTTCATTCACGGCCGCATATTCAGCAAAAGCACCGATTTTAGCAAGTGGTAACCTCGTATATACAGGGTCACCAACCTTAAAATTCAAAACATCATCACCAACAGCTTCAATAACACCACATAGTTCATTTCCTAAAGTTAATGGCAACTCATAGTCGGCAATCAATCGAACGCTGCCATTCAAATTAAGTATATCGAGTGGATTTACACCGGCAGCTTTTACTTTTACAAGGACTTCGTGGCTATTAATCTCTGGTATTTTAACATCATTCAGTTCCACTTGGATTTTTTTTGAATACTTCTGTATTTGTGCTGCTCTCATGTTTCATCCTCTTTCTTTGTTAATTTTGGGGCTTTTAAAACATTGAGTATTTGTAGATAAAGCATGGCGCACAACTTTTCCGTTGTACGCCATGCTTTAGTGTCTCTATTACTACCTTATTGGGATTCTAATTCTACCATTGTGGGATAATCCGTATAACCTTTACTTCCCAGATCATAGATTGTTGTGGGATCTGCTTCATTCAATGGCGCACCTTTTTGAAGTCGTTCCACTAAATCTGGATTAGCTAATGACCATACACCAACAGGCACCAGATCAGCAAGGCCATTATCAATATCCACGCTGAGATCCTCCAGAGATCGCCCAGCACGATTGACTAACAAAGGATTCGTCCAGATTGAGCGAATGTCTTGGAGCAGTTCTTCGTTTCCAAGATGCATGATATGGAGGTAAGCTAAATCCAATTTAGCTAATTCTTTTACAAGATAACGATAAAGTTCAGGACCTTGTTCACCATCTTGTATCCCACCAAGTGGTGTCCCTGGCGAGATCCGGAAACCTGTTCTTTCTGCTCCAATTTCTTCGACGATGGCTTTCGTTACTTCAATCGCGAAGCGAGTACGATTTTCTATAGATCCCCCATATTCGTCCGTCCGTGTATTCGAATTTTCTCCGATAAATTGATTAATCAGATAACCATTTGCTCCGTGAATTTCAACGCCATCCGCACCTGCTTTAATAGCCGCAGCTGCTGCTTTTCGGAAGTCGGCAATGGTCGTCTGAATATCCTCTTTACTTAACTCACGCGGAACGGGGATGGCCTGCTTACCTTTAGCGGTAAACATTTCTTCACCTGGCGCGATTGCAGATGGTGCAACAGGTTGACGATGATGTGGTGTATTGTCTGGGTGCGACATGCGACCGGCATGCATTAATTGGATATACATATATCCACCTGCTTCATTCACTGCATTGGTAACCTTTTTCCATTCTTCAATATGCTTATCCGTATATATTCCAGGTGACAATAAGTACCCTTGACCATCATCAGAAGGTTGTGTACCTTCTGTAATAATGAGTCCCATTGACGCTCGTTGAGCATAGTAAAGGGCTGTTAATTCTCCCGGTGTACCATCTTCATTCGATCTACTACGTGTCATTGGTGCCATTGCTAAACGATGAGGTAATTCCAAATTCCCAATTTTTGTTTTGCTCCATAATTTATCCATTTTTAACACTCCTCTTTAAAATTCGTTAACATTTTGTATTAGGACATATGTGGATATATCGCAGATACTCCACCGGCAAGAATACTTTGGATATGTCTACTCGTGTCATCCGCAACAATTTCAAAGCTGTCGGATTCTATACCGTCAATAGCAATTTTTGCGATGTCCGCAGGGTTGGACTTGGGAACTTCTAAGCCAGACATCATGTCTGTTTCCATAAAGCCCACGTGTAATCCAGACACTCGCACATTTTGAGGATACAGATTTATTCGCAGGTCGTTCGTCAATGCCCACTCCGCTGCCTTTGCAGCCGTATAAGCGCCGGCAGTTCCTGAACTAACCCAAGATAATGCAGAAAGAATATTCAGAATCGTGCCACCGTTGTTATTTGCTAGAATCGGTGCAAAAGTTCGAACCATTAAAAGTGTGCCAAAGAAATGCGTATTAAACTCCAACTGTATTTGGTCAAGATCACCGTCAAGCAAAGAAGCGCCTGTAGACGATCCTGCATTGTTGATTAAAAGTGTAATATCCTTAGCAACCTTAGAGGCTGCAGCTACCTCTTGAGGGTTCGTAATATCAAGCTTTACAGGTATTACACCGGGAATATCAATGGACTCTGGATTTCTTGCTCCGGCATAAACCTTAGCCCCTCTGGATAGAAGTTCAAGCGTCAGAGCTCGGCCAAAGCCTCTGTTCGCACCGGTGACAAATGCGATTTGTTTAGAAATTTCCATTTTTAGGTATCTCCTTTTGTTATTTGGTATGGGTACAACAAATTCCTTAAAGTATTGGGCGGAGGGAAATCCAAGCATATGGGAATGATCATTCTAGAATAAATATAAGAATGATCCCTTCATGAAGAGAAGTTTGTAGACTCACCATATGAGAACGATCATTCTAAAAACGATATAAGGAATGTTATCCTCTTAGGAGTAAGCTTCACAACACAGCGTATACTTACACCTATAAGAACAATCATTCTAACGATATTCAACTATTTAGTTAAAAGTTTGATGGATATATTAGCTGTACGGTGTAGTTTTTCTTTGGCAATGGAGGTTCTTGTCATTACCCTCAATCCAACACATACGGCATGCATATGCTCTGCCAGCTCTGCGGCATCGTAAGCTGAGGTGAATTCTCCATTCCGCTGCCCCCACAGAATAATATCCATAAACATTTGCTCTGATAGTGTAAACGATTCAGTGGATCTGGAATCTACTTCGGCATCGCGCATTGCCAATTCCACCGCCGAATTCACCATTAAACAACCAGAAGGTGAGTCTTCTTCACCATATATCATGGAATTAATAATCAACTGAAGAGCTTCCTCGGCAGTCTCGGAGCTTTTAATTACTCCTGTAAGTTCCGTATTGATTTTAGCACGAAAACGATCCATTGCTTTAAGAAAGAGCATATGTTTGTCGCCAAACGTGTCATACAAGCTTCTACGATGGATCCCCATATGCTCCACCAGATCAGTCAAGGATGTCTTCTCATAACCTTGTTCCCAAAAGAGCTTCATCGCCTTATCCAGTACGATGCTCTCATCGAATTCTTTGCTTCTTGCCATTCCAATTCCCTCCTGCCATTGTCAATATAACATATTGAGAACGATCAGTAAAGAATAAATAAATCATAATGCTCATTCAAATATTCTCCCGGTAAATATACATCATTTGAATCCATGATAAGCTAGATTCAAGGTAGACTTCTGACTCTTTCCTCGTGAAACAACTTTTTGTATATAACAGTTTACTTGGAGTTCTCCCCCAAGCCGTGAAAATCTTCTATATACTCAACCTCTGTTGAAGTATAACTGCTAGATCTTCAGCCGTTTCCCAAACAATTGAACGGATATCTTTTATTTGTACAAAAAGCTTATCGGCATCTCTACTGTTCACAGTCCATATCACCGGGATGTTCATTCCGAGAGCATATCCCGCCGTAAAATACACTTCAGGGGATTGTCCGGTTAAATCCGCGATAATCAGTTTACTGTCAGCAATAAGCTCTAAGGAATACTTTTCGCGATTATGAGTATTACTATGTGTAAGTAAGCGCGGTTGATAACCGCATTGCTCGATTTTAGGCAATAGCTTGTCCAGCCAGACTGTGCGCAAATCCTCCTCATCTGAGATGAGAACGAAGCATGGCTTCAATTTTTTTCTTCCGGTGCTTGCGGCGGCTTCACGCCATCCCTTTTCCGTTAGTTTAAAGGTCATACCTTCCCTGATGAGCAGTTGCTCGTTACTCAGTTTATCAATGATATATACCAGCTCTTGCAGATTGAGAGAATACGTCAGGTTATAACTTCTGGAGAGTGGTTTAATAACAACCGGTTCCCCAGAGCCTTCGGAATGTCTGTACAAATATTGCAGTAGACGGTTTCCCTTATCTTCAATGGTCATAGGAATGTTCGGAGAATTTGTAATAGATTCCAAATCGTCAGCCGATAGGGTGACCTTTTCATCACAATCTGTCAGCTCCCGAATATAAGCCGATACTAAATGAAACATGTTACGTTTCTTTTGGTGCGGGAACGAATGAATAGGTTCGTAGCTGTCTCTCAGTAGGCAATAGAACCCTTCGGGTGAACAGGAACAGCCTATATATCTATCGTAATCGCCTTCCGATTGAATGGAGACAATCTCATCGCAGAACAAACAAGCTTTCTTAATCATGACAACTCATCACCTCTTAATCAATTGATATCCACTACCTTAACAATATTTTTTTGAAAAGTAGACAAGAAGATATTTCCTTAAGTAAGGAACATATGTCATTCCAGACGAGGGAATTGATTTTTTCGTTACCTAACGACAATGATAATATTTAAGCAGATAACATATAGAATTTGCAATACCGTTGATTAGTTAAACGGAATATTTTGCGATGCTGTTACATTTCGTTTGCTTAGAGACCATATAACGATTGGAATAAGTAACAGTGCAAGTCCACCCCCAGCAAGTGAAAGGGTTGCATAACTTGAATATGATACAACCATACCGGACAGTGCTCCACCTGAGGCCCCAGCAAGTGCAATTAACACATCGATGGTACCTTGAGTTTTTGCACGAGTTGTTGGATCAGTTGCATCTACAATGATTGCGGTACCGCTGATTAAGCCGAAATTCCAACCGATTCCCAGTAAAGAAAGAGCGACGATGAGTACCAGCATCGAATCTGGAGGAGCTATTGCCGCCACAATACCTGCAAGTAATAGAACCACTCCAGAAGTAATTGACATGGCAGTACGACCAAACTTATCTACTAAAACGCCAGTTATAAGTGAGGGTAAATACATCGAACCTATATGGATGCCGATAACTAGTCCGATGTCTCCTAGGCTATGACCATGATGTTTCATATGTATCGGCGTCATTGTCATAATCGCGACCATGACGATTTGAGTCAATACCATTACTGCTGCCCCTACAACCAGTCCACTGTTGTTATTAATAGACGTTTTCTTATTGTCGACTGCCGGTGCACGATGTACGTTATCTTTGGCTAGCTCTCTGGCGACAAGCAATGGATCGGGACGGAGAAATATTAATAAAACTAACCCCGCCAAGATGAAAGCTAAGGCAGCTAAAAGAAACGGGCCAGTAAGTGCTGGAAAACCAATTGCTGTGGCAAATCGGCCAGTAACTTCCACTGTATTTGGACCCGCAACTGCGCCGAATGTAGTCGAAACCATCGCAATACTAATTGCTTTGGCTCGTTGGTTCGGCATTGCCAAGTCTGTTCCTGCATATCGCGATTGCAAGTTCGCTGCCGTCCCTGCTCCATAGATAAGCAACGATACGAACAAAAGCGCTACACTATTCACTTGTGCGGCCGCTATGACGCCGATCGCTCCAAGTCCTCCGGTTATAAATCCTCCGGCAAGTCCCAACCGGCGCCCATGTCGTTGTGACAGTCGTCCTATCAGTAAAGAAGCTACAGCAGAACCAAGAGTAAGCAATGCGGTAGGAATACCTGCATAGCTTTCTGAGCCTAACATATCCTGCGCAAGCAGCGCTCCTACCGTAACCCCGGCTGCAAGTCCTGCACCTCCAAAAATTTGTGAAAGGACAATGATGAGTAAGGATCTTTTATATAGCTTCCGTTGCATATCTGTGGAATCGACGTATGTACGATTACTACTGTTTGTTGTACTCTGGGGTTCATGCGTCATCGCTTAGAACCACCTTTCTAGTTATTGTTAATATCTTACTATGTACGTTATTAGATCATTATAACAGCTTATCTACATGGGGGAAGAATTACAAAAGTGAAATACTTTCCGCTGAAGTTTCGGAGAGTGGATCTTAGTTGAACAAAACACAAAGCTGCCTCTTAGATGCTGATGAGGCAGCATTGTTATTAAGCCTTCTGCCATTTTACAGATTCAATCGAATCTTACGGTTATAAGCTACGTTAACCATTTCAGAAGATATCAACATGATACTAAAAAGGATGAGCAGAATAATAGGTACCATAAACATTCCAAATTGGCTTGCTATAATGCCCATACATAATGGAATTAGTGTTGAACCCGTATAAGCGCTTGCCATCTCAAGCCCAATGACACTTGAGGAAGCTTTTTCGCCAAAACGTTCTGGAGTTGAATGAACAATACTTGGATAGATGGGTGCTCCGCCCAAACCCACAATTAATAGGGCTCCCGCAGAAACCCAGTACGGAACTGGCAAAACAAGAATCAAAAGTCCAAAACAGCCAACGATTCCACCATATCTTATCAGGTTTTTACTAGATACGTTAGTCGAAAGAAATCCTGAGATCATTCGTCCAATGATGATTCCAATAAAGAATAAGGAAGAAAAAGCTGCTGCTGTCCCAGGAGAAACCCCTTTATTTCCTATAAAAAAGGATGCCATCCATAAACCAGCGGCTGTTTCCGAACCATTGTAACAGAGCATGGTAACCATGGACATCTTAACGCCTGGGATTCTTAAAGCCTCCCTGTTGCTGATCAGTTTCTTTTCGTCGCTTCCTTCTTGCATTCTCCCCTTCTCGAAGATCTTCCATAAAGACAACGACGCCAATAAGATCACCGCTATAGTAAGCATAATTAAACCTACTGTAACGTAACCTGCACGCCAATTGTTATCTTTGTTCAGCCAAAATGACATTGCCATTGGACCCGTAACCGCTCCAACTCCCCAAAAACAATGCAACCAACTCATATGCTTGGCTTTGAAATGCAGAGCTACATAGTTGCTCAATGCAGCATCCACGGAACCTGCACCTACGCCCAAAGGAATAGCTAGCAGAATTAAAAATATGAAATCTTCTGAAATAGAGAATCCAAACAAAGCAATCGTCGTAGAGAGTATACTGAACAATGTTACCTTTCCCGTGCCGTATCTGTGCAATAATCTGCTAGCAAATAAACTCGATATCACCGTACAGAATGAGACGATTAACGATATGTAACCTGCCATTTCTGCTGTGGCACCAATATCATGTTGCATAATGGGCCAAGCGCTTCCTAGCAAAGCGTCTGGCAATCCTAGACCTACAAATGCGAGATAAATAATTAGTAGTAGTAACGTAACCATCTTGCTTCTCTCCTCAATTTATGTAACTTTATTACATTATTTATGTCATCTATTGGAATTCACTTCTGATTCCAACTTAGAATTGAAACACAAATATAATAATATTGATATTTTATTGTAGAATCTTGCTATATTTTGATTGAATACTACACTATTATGATATTCTTGATTAAATAAAGTATGGGGTCTTGGGCGAGGATAGATTGCTACTTTCATTCTTTGATGAAATGGATCGGTACCGGTAAACTTGAGATACGATCATGAGGCTGCAGCGACTAACTAGCTGCAGCCAATGGTTGTCTACTCACGAGAATATGTTCCAATATCTCGTTCCTCATATTCAAAGGGTTCTTCACATGAGTAAATTTCATGAAAAAATCCCATATACGGAATATCGTCTTCAAAACATTTTATGCGATATGACAGCTCCTCATCGCACTCTAGCGCTTCATCATTGTTCCGCATAACCTCGAATGCGTCTACTATATTTTCTAGGAGAGTTACTTGGATAAATAATGGTAATTTATCCAACATTGAATTTTCGATCCTGGTCTCGGAACTGTATCCCTCGACTACTGTTTTAAAATAATCATCCATAAACTTTTTACGTTTACCGGCGTCTTGTTCAAATTGTATCCAGCCCACTCCATGTGTCCAGAGATTTGCCAGGTCATACATATACCAACAGAAACATGAATTATCGAAATCAAAAACAGTTATTTGTCCTGTATCAAAATCTATCATATAATTCCCATCGCTATAATCAAAATGGACCATACCGAAAGACTCACGATTCCCGCCCAATCCTTCTACAGTTTTAAGGAGCTCTACCATCTTCTCCTTCAGCAGAGATAACGAGTCGGGTATCAATTTGTCGATATATTCGGCATTGTATTTATCAAAAAAACTATACCTACAATGAACAGGAGTATATCCCTTCGATATTTGGTGCATTTTCCCCAGAACTTTACCACAGTTATAATAGTATTCAGTAATAGGAACGCCTTCCCGATACCGATAATGATTATCCACGAGCATTTTTCCCTTGGCCTTTTCAAATAGGCAGACAAAAAAGGTGTGATCATGATGAGTTATTTCTTCCAGCAGATTCCCCTTCTGGGAGTTGACCACATTCGAAACACTGCCGCCATGCTCGAATAAATACCTGATATATTCAACTTCGCCCAGGAAATCTTCCCGGCTCCTGTCTTTTAAGAAGGCAATTCTGATTATTTTTGCACCGATGCCCTCCTTCTCGCAGGTATAAGCGACATTCCGCCCTCCATCATGTGCCTTGATAAGCTTGATTTCATAGCCTTCCAACTCGTACAACTCCGATATTAATGGAAGTAAATGTGCCTCACCGATTTTAACAACCTCGTTATAAAACATAGCATCTCTCCTTTAGCTCTACTGTATTTATAATAACATTTGTTCCATACTGGTTGGATTTAACCCTTACCCCAAGTGGCTGAGACATCAAGAATGAAAATATATGTATAGTTTACCAGCTTCTACTGATAAAAATCGATGGTGAAAATAATTATAATTGAACTATCCTAATTTTAGAGATGGCCGTTATTGTTTACGTAAGCACAGTCAGCGGTTTATTAACTTGTATTTATTTGATGATAGTCTTTCGTTGGATTTCATTAAAAAAAACGCTGCTAGCAGCGTTCCAAGATGAATCTTGTTGTCTGGTTGTAGAAATTGAATCGGTACTAAAACATTGTTTATCATGGATTACTTTGAACTGTAGATAATGAAACGAGGACCGGACCGGCAAAATCCGAAGCTTCCTCGCCTTTTGGATTGTGCAGACGGAACAGGAAAGCGTCACCCGTTTCTGACTTCCACACGATATAATCGTTAATCCCTTCACCACTTGAGACTTGAAGATAGATCTCGGCAGAACCCAGTGGATGCTCGACAAGCTCACCACTAAAATCGGATACTTCGCCGAATTTTTCCAATTCCTCTTTTCCTGCAGTTTCAAGCTGCGTTAGATCATAATTTGCAGGAAGCGATTCGATTTCGACATCGTATTCCGAATTACTGCTAAGAAACAGACGTCCTTTGTCAGCGTCGAAAGCAAACTTTTCAAATACGTATAAGGAGAAGCCCTGACCTTGATGCAATGTAGCCCTATGTGATTGGTTACCCTCACCCGTCATCAAATCAAAACTTTCGACCTGGAGACGCGTCACTTCGGGAGCTTTCTCGTTCTCAGATGCAGGAGCAGTGACCGCTTCATTAACAGGTGTTGAAGTTTCAGGGCTGGTGGAAGGTTCAGTTGCTCCTGAACATGCGGTAAGCGATAGAATCATTACGAAAATTGAGATTTTTATGATAGCAGAATACTTTTGATACACGTTTGAACACGCCTTTCTATTGTTAGTCAATATATAAATATGATTTTTCTAATTTATGATTGTATTTATCAAAAAATTGATTCTTTTGAAGTTAATAAGCAAGGGATTTCGCAAAAAGATTGTTGCCGTTACCTTGTTGAAATAATAGTTATTATTACGCGATGCAAGTTATGGAATCTGCGAGTTAAGCAGAGAAAAATGGGTCAGCACCTTAGTGGGATCGAACCGCTGACCCATGCCCCTTACTTCCATACATTTTAGACACACGGTTATATTAACAATTATAGAGGCGATGAAGCAGGTGTTTCAATTGTTGTATGCCTTCGCATTGGGTAGTTATGATGGCTTCGAGAATAGGTTTTAGCCCTGGACAAATATTGAACTGAAGTGCGTTATTTGACATTCGTACCGCACCCTCATGATGAGGAATCATCTCTCGCACAAAATTAGGATTCACCCCATTAGTTACAGGAGCTGATCCCATTTCAAAAAACATCGTTTGCGCTATTTTCTCGAATCTTCTCATATATTTACATAGCTCGTAATCTTGATTCGTCAGCATTCTGCATTTAGACTGGATGGCTTGCATATTAGAGATACTTTTAGTTTGGGCTGAAATAATATTTGTAGCGATACACTGAACTTCAAGATTTGTTGTGTACTTTAGTATATTCTTAGACATCTCAATGGCTGCTAAATGATGAGGGATCATCTGCTGAATAAAGTTATCTGAGATACTATGCGTAAGCTGTACACTAGTCATCCTTCTAATCATAGTGTTGAGGATGTTGCAGTAGGTATTCAGATAAGCTTGCGTCACATTACTTAGTTTGCAGTTTCTATCCATAAGGTTTTTAGCTCCTTTTTGGATAGTATATGTGAGGTGTTATGGGTATGACCCTAAGACTATTTGAGCTTTCGTTCATCTTCTTGCATGTTTAACCACCGTCGTAGTAAATGAGGTCATATCACTTGTCGCGAAGCAATCCTTTAACACCTTACGTATTTGCGTTTGAAACCAAATTGCCCTTTATCTACTGCCTTTTGTATATTTTCGGAAGCAAGTAGAACCTTGCTTTTTGTCTTGTCCCGTTGGACTTCAACTGGACCTACTTCCTTGGCGGTCTCGATAGCCTTATCATGGAGAGGCAAATAGGATACTCCCACGGTGTAAAGAAAATTATTCATAGCGTATTTTGTTCGTTCTGGAGAATCGTGAATCGTATTTTGTACAATTTCAAGCATATTGGCAAGTTTGCTTTCAGAAAATTCACCATCCGGTCGATTACCCAAAAGCCAGCAGTAACAACTCCAGCCCGCTGACATCTTCAGTTCTTCGCCGCTTGCGATCCATTGATCGGCAACTTCTTGTGCAATATCTGTTTCTGCCAAAGTTACCGCCACGACATAATCGGAAAGCATATAAAAATAAGCCGAATCTATCCATCGCTCAAAATCAGCTTCAGTCATTGCTTTTGGGTCTGCAATTACGCCAGCAAAGTACATGGCGTCATAATTCCCCGTGCTGTAAAGTTGCTCAGCCAGAGATTGGTCTTTTTTAATTTTCTTGGCAATGGGCTTCATTTGACCTGCAGCCACACCAAAAAGCGGTTCGTGCGCACCATTGGATACGTATATTTTCTTTGTTCGTTCCTTGCTAAGAGCTTCAAGCTCCTGCATAACTATTTCGAAATTCATTGTTAACACTTCCTTATTTGTTGAAGGTTCTCATCCATCTTATCATAACCACATACTGGAGAGCGATCGTATACACGAATCACAATATCCTGATCATGATTACCGAATCCAGCTCCAAAGATCGTCAATCCACCAACGTTTACGGAATTCTCATTAACCGCGAAACGAAGCGTCCAGAATTTTTCCCTTAGCTTGATATCCTCAAGGGTCACGTCCGACATGTATTCTCCATCCATAAATGTCCCTAAGGCATCAATACGGATCGTTTTCAACAATCCGTATTGATTCACATTTCGATGCCACCATTCCGGCGTATATTTACCTCGTGCCGCTCTTCCGAAGTCTGCTGGGCTTGTCCAGTTTCCAAGCGAAACACCGTTTAATGTGAATTGGATATCTGAAGGCCAATGATCTCTCAATCCTGGCGCTTCAGAAGCAAGTTCCATCGAAATTTCGATCGCCTCTGGAATTTGATCAGGAAACAGATAGTTAGGAGTTTTGTACTCTACATAGCCCTTTCCAAACCACAAAATGGCGGCGTGAACCCGCTCGGGATCGAGAAAATAGCGAGGATCGTCCCAAATCCCGATTTCTTTTTCTCGAGTGCCTAGTCCGCATGTAGGATGGACTTCAAAAGCGGTATAATGACCGACAGAAATCGTCTGCTCTCTTATCCTTGTGGTTAGGCTGTTGGATGGTAATTCGATCTCAATGTTCTTTTGTTTAAGGAAGCACATTTTATGAGTTCCTCCATTTAGACGTACCCTGCGACTCCCAATTAACTCAGCTTGTTCGAGTTTTCGTATGTGCATGGTGACGATGGAGGGGCTAAGTTCTAGCATTGCCGCAATATCCTTCACATTCATTTCGTTATCGGCAATGAGGTTCATAATTCTCCATCTAACATCGCTTGCCAGAGCTTCATATAAAGCCATGAATTTCGGTTCCCCGTTCGCTTTTAACATAAACATAATCTCCTAACTCATAGTTATTGAATTCATATATATATTATTTTAAACCCGTAGCGATTAAAGTATTCAATGGTTGTCTCCGCAAGCACAATCTCATCATCCACAATTAAACAATCATAGTCCATACAAGCTCTCCGGTAGGAAACAGAATGAGAAGCAATTCTCCATTAATCAATGAATACCGTTTAGTTTATTAACATAATAAATTTCGACACCTTGACCCCATATCCTTCCGTGAGCACTTCAAGAAGTGAAGTTTCATTTAGTTGTGTTGGACCCATATTATAGAAATATATTTGCTAGGCTATATAATAATTACTGTACAATCTATAGTTCTTCTAGTGAAACATTTATTTACTAAACCATATAATTAAACTTGGGAGGAACAATATTCCAATTAAAGTGTAAGCGCTTCAATAGCCTTTAAACATTTAGGGAGGTTCAATGAATGAAAAGAAGGTCAAGACAGATTATAGTTGCTATTCTGGCAACGGCACTGCTCATACCACAAATATGGACAGCACCATCAGCTCAGGCGTCTGTTGGGAATGCAGTAATCACCAACAATTTTGACACAGGTATGGATGATTGGTTTAAGAGGGGCGACGGGTCAACTACTCATACAACCGAAGATGCTCATAGCAGCCCTGGGAGTCTAATCACAACCGGCAGAACTGATTTTTGGCATGGACCGGGCACTTATGTAAACGCTCTCACAAAAGAAGCGACATATGAATTCTCAGTTTTCGTGAAACTGTTAGCAACAGAACCAGCACCGGCTACAATTCAGCTAACGGTAAACCAAGAAGGCTTAGTTGGTGATAATAATCCACTGTCATATGTAAGCGTTGACTCTAAGGAAGTATCAAACACAAGTTGGGTCGAACTTAAAGGGAACTTCACTTTAGACAAGAATGCCACAGGCTACCAGGTGTATGTTCAATCCACTGACAGCAAAACGGTATCTTATTACGTTGATACCTTTACGGCTAAACCGGTTACTGAAGATGTAACTCCTTTTGTACCTACTGAAATCAAATTATTTGATTTCGAGGATGGGACTGTCCAAGATTGGGGGACAAGAGGAGCAGGGAGCCCATCTGTAACTAATATAACTTATGAAGGAACAGGCGCCCTCCTGTACACAGGTCGCACTGATACATGGAATGGACCCGTAAGAAACATGAGCGGGGTTATGGAAAAAGGCGCGAAATACGAAGTGTCTGCCTGGGTGAAATTGGTGTCTGGCGAACTGGAAAGCCAATTGAAAATCTCTGGATTAGAGACAGTTGCAGATAAAGAAGGATACCCGGGCATCTCAGATCCTGTGGCGGTAACTGACTCCACTTGGGTTCAGTTGAAGGGGAACTATATTCCAACTGAAACAGCAACAGCTTACTCAATCTATATCGAAAGCACAGATAGTGTAGATGTTGAATTTATCGTTGATAATGTACGTATCTTCATGCTTGAACCGGCTCCAGAAATTGTAGAAGAACCAAGCAATCTTGACCAAACGGGCGTAGAAGTAGACTTCGAAGACGGTCTTGAAGGCTTTGTTGCTCGAGACGGTAATGGAACAGTCAGTTTATCTACGGCTGATAACCATACTGACGGTGGTTATCAAAGCTTAATAATGACCGCTCCTTCTCAATATAACGGTGCATTATTAGATGTCCTTGGGAAGATGCACAAAAACCATCAATATGAATTATCTGCTTGGGTCAAGATGGCTCCAGGACAAGCTGCAACCACACTACGAATCAGTGTGCAATCAGGTGCTAGTACATTTGCCAACGTCTCGCCTAATGTATCTGTAACTGATGGTGAGTGGTTTGAGCTTAAAGGCACCTACACAGCAACGAACACTCCTACCGTTCTAAACGCATATGTTGAACTTGCTGATGTTAATGGCGAACCAAGAACCTTCTATGTAGATGACTTTAAGTTGTCTCATTTGGGTTCAGTCGCTGGTCCATCACCTGCTGATTTGGACCTAGTTCAGCTTAAAGAGGTTTATAAACGCTACTTTGAAATTGGAGCAGCCGTAGAACCATCACAATTCGAAGGTGAGAACAAGAACCTTTTACTTCACCATTACAATTCCATCGTAGCTGAAAACTCTATGAAGCCAGATTCGATCAGCAAAAATAATGATCCTAGCACATGGACTTTCGAAAGTGCCGATGAGATTGTCAATTTCGCAAGCGAAAATGAACTGACACTTCGTTTCCATACTCTCTTGTGGCATTCACAAGGCGCAGATTGGATATTGAAGGATGCACAAGGTAATTGGTTAGCAGCTAATGAGACGAACAAGGCCCTTGTCTTGCAACGTCTAAAAGATTATCTCGAGATTGTTGTACCTAAGTATGCAGGTGTTGCCAATGCTTATGACGTCGTAAATGAGGTTATCGATGAAGGTCGTCCGGACGGCATGCGTGATAGCCAGTGGTATATTATTACTGGTGATGAATTTATCCGTACCGCATTCACCCACACTCGTCATATCCTAGATAATTTAACAACCTACGATATAGGTGCTACACAAGCTGAAGTTGATAATGCAAAGAATGCAAAACTCTACATTAACGACTACAGCACACACAATCCTAAGAAGCGTGACTTCTTGTTTGAGTTGGTAACTAAACTAAAAGCTGCTGAAGTTCCGATTGACGGTGTTGGTCATCAAACCCACATCAATATTACCGGTCCTTCGATTGAACAAATCTCGGACTCGATCCGTATGTTCGGCGAAGCCGGTTTTGACAACCAGCTCACTGAGCTTGACGTATCCATATACACAAACAACACGGATTCATATGCAAGCAGTGAAGCTATTCCTGCTGAGGTTCTTAACAAACAAGGCTGGCGTTATAACGAACTATTCGAAGCTCTGAAGGCTTTGGATAATGAAGGTCGATCTGATGCGAATCCAGAGGGATGGATTAGTAACGTAACAGTGTGGGGTCTTGCCGATAACCATACATGGTTGGATAATCGTCCGATCACAAGAAAAGACGCGCCGTTCCCGTTTGATAACAAGCTTCAAGCCAAACCAGCATACTGGGGAATGGTAGATTCCACTCAATTGCAGATTTCACCTAAAGAAGGCTCAGCGTATCAAGGTGCTGCATCAGAGTCTGCTTGGAAAATAGTCCCTTCCACAACTGCTGCAATCGGCACATTAAGCGCTGATTTCAAGACATTGTGGGATACTACCAATTTATACGTAAGAGTCGCTATAAAGGATAGCTCCATCGCAATCGATGATAAGGTTGAACTATTCGTAGTTGAAGGTGGCGTAAGTAAAAAATACCAAGTTGTTCGTAATAGTGCTCATAATGTTAAAGAGGTAAGTGACGGCTATATTGTTGACGTTACTATTCCACTTAGTGAAGCTAACAGCTTGGGACGCCAGTTACTGTTCGACCTCCGCGTATCCGATAGCGGAGTGAACGATGGTTCTGAGCAAGGTGCTAACGGAATAATCGCATCTTGGAGTGATCCTAGGAACGCTCAAGAAACAGATGCGCTTGGATACGGCACACTTGAATTTGTTGAGGCTCCTAAATCCGCGACATCACAGTATGGTAAGCCTGTTCTTGACGGTGAATTAGACAATGTCTGGAGCACTGCTACTGAGCTTGAAACGGGTATAGCAACGGAAGGAACAAACGGCTCTTCCGCTAAATTCCGCACCTTGTGGGATGAAGAAAATCTATATATTTATGGAGTTGTCACCGACAGATTGCTGAGTGATCAAAGTCCAGATGCTTATCAACAAGATTCTGTTGAGATCTTCGTTGATCAGAACAATGGAAAAACAGCTACTTATCAGAACGATGATGGCCAATATCGCATCAACTTCAATAACGTTCGTTCTGTCGGAGGACATGCTGATGAGAGTAACTTCACATCCGTAACAAAAACTGTTTATGACAGTGGGAACAACCCTACTGGATATGTTGTAGAAGTAGCAATTGCACTTGATACTATTGATCCAATCAACGGACATCTTCTCGGTTTCGAATTCCAAGTAAACAATGACGAAGATGGTATCGGAGGCCGTGACACTGTTAAGAACTGGGCAGATGCTTCTGGGCAATCCTATCAAAACACTTCTAAGCTTGGAGTGCTTGAGTTGATTGGTAAACCTACAGCTCCATCTAACCCGTCTAACCCACCTAGCAACCCTGGTCCTGGTCCTGCTCCTGGCCCTACTCCTACACCGGAGCAAAAGCCTGTGATCGCGGTAAATGCAGATGGTACAGTTACAATCAATCTTCCAGTTAAAAATGAAAATGGTCGTACAACAGTCACAATTACTAATGCTGCAGCTGTAGAAGCTCTTGGCAAAGCAAAAGCAAACGCAAGCGGCAAAAAAACAATCATAATCGAAATTCCAGCTCAGGTAGGCTCAACTTCATACGATCTGCAGTTACCTACTGAGATCCTACAGAGTAAAGAATCATATGTCATTGTAATGAAGACAGGTAATGCAACAATTGAGATTCCAAGCAACATGTTGTCCAATATGAAGGGGAATGCTGAGCAAGTATCTATCCGTGTAGCCAAGGCTTCTACAGATAACTTGGATACAGCTACTCGCGAACGAATCGGTAACCGTCCGGTACTGGATTTGAACGTGATAGTTGGTGACAAAGTCATCGCTTGGAACAACCCGAATGCACCTGTAACGATCTCTGTTCCTTATACACCGACAGCGGATGAGCTTAGTAATCCGGATTCAATCGTGGTTTGGTACATCGATGGCAATGGCAAAGTGACATCGATCCCGAACGGCCGTTATAATGCCGCAGCCAGATCGGTTGTATTCAAAACGAAACACTTCAGTATGTATGCTGTAGCCTCCGTCGTCAAAACCTTCGGAGACCTGGAGAACGCGCTATGGGCTAAACAAGCAATTGACGCAATGGCAGCACGCGATGTCATCCAAGGAACATCCACTGACAACTACTCTCCTCAAGCTTCCATCAAGAGAGCAGACTTCATCGCTCTCCTTGTAAGAGCGCTTGAATTGCAAGGGACAGACAATAATGACGCCATGTTCAGTGATGTCAGTCAAACCGCTTATTATTATAATGAGCTGGTCATCGCGAAGGAACTGGAAATCGCCTCTGGCTTTAGCGACAACACGTTTAAGCCAGACAGCAACATTTCTCGTCAAGATATGATGGTGCTGACGACACGCGCGCTTGCAGCAGCCGACAAGCAGCTCGAAGCTAGCGGAACTTTAGACGCTTTTCCTGACGCGAAGAGCATTTCCGATTATGCGAAAGACAGCGTTGCTCGTTTGGTAAACTACGGGGTTGTGAACGGCAAGAACGGCAAGATTGCGCCGAACGATTCACTCACCCGCGCTGAAGCGGCAGTCATCCTGTACCAAATCTGGAAGCTGTAATCACAGCTAAGAAATTCTATGTTTAGATAGAACAAAAACTATTCCTAGCAGATTTCAGCTAGGAATAGTTTTTGTTCTTATGTCGTAGACCACATTTAATCTTCCACAGTATCTGAATGACCCAAGCCTACAACTTTTGCCTACTCAATCGTTCTCCCATTTAAGAAATCACTCATTAACTCATTTGAAATTTGTAAGGCTTCCATCCTATCTGTTGCAGGCGCGGCAATCAAAACTCCTTTTCCTCCTGACCAAGCACTACGCCTTGGGTCATTTGCGCAACCGCAGGAAGGTCAATGGTCAGATGGCAGATATCGATGTGATTCTCCTCCAAAGTAGCGCGTCCGAATCCAATTTGTAGTCGATGGTAAACTCACCCGGTGAGATTGCGAACTCCTGCTCTTTCACCGAATGTGCCGTCAGGCTGTTAAAGCTTGTACCGGTCACAGCCACAGGTCCTTCAGCCGTTCCTTTTAGGGTTGCTGTGATTCTGACCGACCGGGCGGACAGATCCGGATCAAGTCGAATACTGCTCAAATACGATTCGCCGTAAAACTGAAGCTCGATTCGGCCGGTAATACCGTTCCAGTTAGTCTGGGTATCCGGAGAAGTTAAATGACCGCCTTTGGTCGGATAATCGGTATTGTCGACCCGGACGGTGATCGTCTGAATACCTGCCCTTCAAACAGGTATTCATCCGTCAGGGCGCTGACTAGAATATTCTCGTTCTTCGGTCCCTTACGGGCATGCGATGTCGTGCCCGGCAATGTAATGACATCCGAAAAAGGCAACTGCCTTCCCTGTTTCCCCGTTAACTTCTCTCTAAGCATATCAGTTTCCTGCTCAATCTGGTCTTTCTTTTCGGCATTCTATTCACCCCCTCACTTTAACCTTTTAGGATAATAATCGCAAAAAAAGGCGATTTTCTCTTCACAATTCGAAGAATAAGTCGCCTTTTCTACTTACTAATATTTTTGATATTACTGAACGTCCTTGCCTGTGAAGAGCGATACTCTTGCTTTGACTAATTCGGTATATTCACTTTCCATTTTTTCTGCTCCAGCTTTGTTCAACTCATCAATAAAAGCATCATAAATTCCATCAAAATCAGCTGGTTTGGACATTATTGCTTCTGGAATCCGTTTGCGGATAATATCTTGTGTTTTCTGAAAAATAACTTGATAGTCTCCCTCTGTTGGAACCTGCATATTGTATAATGCTCCCCACTCTTTGACAGGAAATTCATCTTCGCTAGGAAACAAGTCTTTCCAGGTTGTCGCATCATAAGCTGCTAAAGTTTCTTTCTCGACATCAGAGTAACTGGCTATAATTTGTTCTGGGAAGTTGGTTGTATAATAGTTATCCGTAGAATCTTTAACGCCATCTCCATAGTGGGCTCCAAAGATGGAATACAGACCGATACCGGTTTCTTTCGTGAAATTCGATGCATCGTTTACTTTTTGATTAAGAATATCGTCAGGTATTACACGATTCCCATTCTCAACATGATATTGTTTGCCTTCAATTCCCCAGTTGCTCAGCACTTGGCCTTCTTCAGAGGCTAACCAGTCAAGGAACTTGATCGCACGGATTGGATCTTTAGCAGCGGTTGTAATGCTGATGCCATACCCGTCTACGCCGACAGACTGCAAAGAGTGATCTTTATACTGTTCATTTAATGTCACTGGGAAGTGGCCGTAAGTATACTCGTCTTTGCCTTCTGCTTTCAAGGCATTTTCAGCGTCCTGATATTCCCATTCCACAGAGGAGAGACCCAGTACACGTCCACTAGCAATTTTAGATTTATACTGATCTTCTTTTTGGACAAAAGAATCTTTGTCAAGCAGTCCTGTATTAAACATGTGATTTAACCAGCGGAAGTAATCTTTTTCTTCCGGACGTTTTAAGTGAAGCATAGCTTCATAAGTATCCGGGTTTACATAGTACTCTCCGTCATTTGTCCCGCCCGTTGTCACATCAGCCTGATTGGTTACGGTAATCATGATCTTCCAATCATCCGCGTTTATTAAAAATGGAATGGTAGGTAGCCCGTTCGTTGTCGGATGTTTGCTCACATATTCTTTGAGTACGTTTTCAAAATCTTGCACCGTTCTAATTTCTGGATACCCCAACTCTTTTAATACCCGAAGCTGGACCTCAAAACCGTTGGTAACATCAAAGTTCTGTTGATCTACACCAATGTTGGTCGGAATAGAGTAGATTGCTTGATCATCCAAGCTATATTTCATTCGATTCATATTATTACTCATCACTTTTTTAATATTGGGAGCGTGTTGTTCGATAAGATCTGTCAGATCAAGTATCGCTTCGGCATCAACTAGTTTGTTTAGCTCGCCTTTGCCATATACCATATCTGGGTAATCGCCGCTAGCCGCCATCAAAGCGATTTTGGTTTGTCCACCACCGCTGCCTACATCATATTCCGCATTTATAGTAACACCTGTTTTTGCAGTAATTTCTTTACCAACATCATCCTGCATATTGTTCCAGCTAGGACTGGCATCTGCACCAAAAAAGGAAAACGTAATCGGACTTAAATCTTCTGCGCTGCTTTTAGGTACGTTACTCGCAGAATTATTTCCCACATTGCTACAACCTGCCGAAATAAGGAACGCACTCGTTAAAAAGAGCATCCCAATTTTTTTGGATAAGCTTTTCTTCATCTCATCTTTTCCCCCTAATAATAACTAGAATATGACTTGCGTACTAAACAACGAAGAACATCACAATCATTTATCGTTTCCCTGATTCCCTTTCATTTTATCTATTAATTTGGTAGATAACCTTGATTTTCAGGTCATTAAATAGCATGATATAGACATAGTATAACGTTTTGGAAGGTGGGAATCGATTGAGTAATGTATATTTGAACTGGTTTACGAGGGATGAGGATTTCCCCTTTTTCATTCAATATGGAGGGCATGAGGAGGACATTTCTTTTCATACACATGTAGACTTTTCTGAACTGGTCATTGTGCTTAATGGACATGCAACCCATATCGTCAATAACGAAGAATCATTTATTAAAAAAGGGAATGTTTTTGTCATTAATGGCGGAACTCCACATGCTTATAAGTCCCCATATGAATTCAAAATTTGCAATATTATGTACAAACCTGAAATGCTCAATTCTGCTGGTTCAGATCTACGGACGTTGAATGGTTTTCAGGCTCTTTTTATTTTGGAACCGTTTTATCGCAGTATTAACCCTTATAAAAGTAAACTTAACATGTCGATCATAAGCCTAGAGTATGTCTCATCCCTCATTTCATATATGATTAAAGAATACGAAGAGAAAATTCACGGTTATAAAACGATGCTAGCTTCCCGGTTTATGGAGCTTATCGTTTATTTATCAAGACAATATGACTATCAGGAGAAAGGGGCAGATAGCAGTCTGATGCACCTAGCAAATGCGATTTCTTTCATTGAGGATCACTATCTTGATCAAGTAACACTGGATGAAATCGCGGCCAAATCAGATATATCCGTTAGACATTTGAACCGAATATTCCGAGCATACTATCTGACAACGCCGATAGCTTATCTTCAACGTCTTCGTTTAGAACGTGCCTGCACGTTGTTAAATCAAAGTAATCTTTCAATTACGGAAATCTCATATGAGTGCGGATTTAACGACAGCAATTATTTCACTCGCCAATTCAAAAAAACGTATGACATGTCTCCTAAATCATATAGATCTAAAAAGTAAATACGTTAATCTCCTACTCCTCATAAAAAAAGCAGCTGGCTCTAATGAGCCGCTGCAGCAATCGCTTTAAATATGTTGTTATTTCTCCATTAATTCTAGTGGCTCATAATCGAACCAATCAAAACAAGCAGGGGTGGATTGTCCCGTTTCAGTGGTTGCATACATGGCGACAAATACCCCTGTAAAACCTCCTGCCATTTCTGTACTAAGAAAATGAGTTTCTCCCCACCCCATTTCGATCGGTTCGATTTCTGGAGTGCGGATAGAAGCTATAATCTTATCGGGGAGAGCTTGAATTTGAAGTACAATAGGTCCCTCCGGACAATCACGGATTTCTTCTACTTTTAGAGAACCAACAGTTCGCCGAAAGACTATCATTTTACGTCCTTGTATAGACCTAACCGCAAGGTCATAATGGTGTTTTTGGTTCATAAATACGGTTAATCCTGCTTCTTCCCCATCATTCAGCGGTTCAAATTCCATCTTTGCTTCCATTTTGCATGTGAAGTGACTAAGACGTCTGCCCACAAAAGCGGGAGAACCGGTTTCATTTAAAGACGTTTGTTGTCCATGAAGTACTAGGTATCCTGGTCGTTCCTGCAATGACCAGCTGCTCTGAACCGGGTTTCTTAAAAAAGTCCAATCCAAGCCTAGCTTTGAATCGTCAAAGTTGTCTCTTATCGGCTTCACAGGCCACTGCACTTCGGGTAGATTCGGTGCCTCCATGACTGTATTGATATGCGTATTATTGCCGATTACCGGCCAACCATCAGATGTCCAGCTTACAGGAGCAAGATATACCTCTCTACCCAAATGATGAGCCATAGGATATGAGACCGGTCTAATTCCCAAGCAAACAGCCCACCAGCTCCCGTCCTGAGTCTCGATCAAATCTGCATGACCTGTTGCATGTATGCTACTTTCCATGCTTCTGTTCGAGAGAATAGGATTATTTGCATAAGATTCATAGGGTCCAAATGGATGTTTGCTTCTTGCGATGGTTTCCATATGTCCATATTCTGTGCCACCTTCAGCGATCATCAAATAGTAGTAACCGTTTGTTTTGTACACGTGAGGGGCTTCAGGATAAGCGCCGCCACTTCCTTTCCATAACAGACGGCTCTCCGTCAACATGGTGCCGGTTTCAATATCGATTTCACACTGATAAATACCATGACCCTGATCGCCGTTGCTTGAAGACTGAAAGTATACGCGTCCGTCATCATCAAATGTAAGCGATGGATCTATTCCGTCCTGTGCAACAAGGATCGGATTTGACCATGTTTCTGCTGGATTTTTCGTTTTAACAAAGAAATTCCCGACTCCGCTTACGTTCGTTGTCGCCATATAAAACCAGCCGTTATGATAACGGATTGTCGGTGCGAAAATCCCTCCTGAGCTCCATGAGTTAGCTAATGGTAACTGCTCCTCTGTTGTAAGACAATGACCGATCTGACGCCAGTTGACAAGATCTTTGCTATGGAAAATGGGAACTCCCGGAAAATATTCAAATGAACTTGTGACCAAATAATAATCGTCCCCAGCTCGGCAAATACTTGGGTCCGGATGAAAGCCCGATATTACGGGATTAGTATACTGCATTTAACTGCACTCCTGTCTATTTTAGCGTTCGACTACAAAAACATTAAATACACTCATGTTTAAAACCACATTCATTGTAATTCAAACCAAAATAGTAAACCTTCATTTTCAAGTCTCAAAAGTAGCATTATTTAGACATAGGATATCTTGAGGCGGTTGTCTGTTAAGAGTGCTTTGTGTCGGTTATGATTTATTCCTTAATGTATACACGAATTTTAATATCCTGATCATGATTACCGAATCCAGCTCCATAGAGCGTCAATGCGAATTGTCTTCAATAATCCGTATTGATTCACATTTCGATGCCACCATTCCGGCGTATATTTGCCGCGCGCCGCTCTTCCGAAGTCTGCTGGGCTTGTCCAGGTTCCAAGCGAAACACCGTTAAACGTGAAACTAATATCTGAAGGCCAGTAATCTCGGAGGCCTGGCGGTTGGGAGCTCGATTTCGACAGTTTTATGTTTAAGGAAACACATTTTGTGCGTCCCTCCATTTTTGCGTACCCTGCGGCTTCCTTATCATAGAATTATCTCCTGCCCCATATATATTGAATTCACATATATATTAATTTAATAAATATAAAGAAAACCTTCAACCCTGTTTCATTGAAAGTTTCTGCTCAATAGTGTTTAATTTTCTTAGGATGTAATCACAATGAATTCTTATTTATATAAATTTAAAGAAGAGGTGGACAAATGAACTACAATAACCCAGTCATTAAAGGCTTTTACCCCGACCCAAGCGTTTGCAAAGTGGACGACACCTATTATCTGGTCTGCAGTTCCTTTCAGTATTTCCCCGGCGTTCCGATTTTTGAAAGCAAAGATCTGATAAATTGGACTCAAATCGGTCATTGTCTAACCCGAAAGAGCCAGATTCAGTTGGAAACCGTGAACAGTTCAGGTGGTGTATTTGCTCCCACCTTGCGTCATAACAATGGCCGGTTTTACATGACTACCACAAATGACACTACTCACCAAAACTTCTATGTCTGGACTGACGATATTTACGGCGAATGGTCTGAACCGATCTACGTCGATCAAGGCGGAATCGATCCAGATTTATATTTTGAAGATGGAATAACATATTTCATGAGCAATGGGACTGACGATTACGGAGTTGGCGGTATCATCCAATGCGAAATTGAAATTGAATCTGGCCGCAAGTTAACGCCAAGTCGTTCTGTCTGGCAAGGCTCAGGGGGACGTTATTTGGAAAGTCCTCATCTTTACAAAATGAATGGGCGCTATTATCTGATGGTATCTGAAGGCGGAACGGAATATGGCCATATGGTCACTTATGCGCGTGGAAACTCACCTTCCGGTCCGTTCGAAGCCTATAACAACAATCCTGTATTGACCAATCGTAATTTAGGTGGTTACGAGCTGCAAGGAGTCGGCCACGGTGATCTGGTTCAAGACCAGGAAGGGAATTGGTGGATCTTCCATCTCGGATTCCGGCAGACCGGTCAGTATCTTACGTTTCATCACTTAGGACGCGAAGTTTTTCTAACTCCGATTACTTTTGATGAAGACGGCTGGTTTACGGCAGGTCATAAAGGCACCACTCTTATGAGTTTCGAGACTGACCGTATCTCTAGCACAATCATTCAACAAGAGAAAAAGGCCTTCACGTTCGAGAACACGGATTGGAATCTAGACTGGTGTTATCTTCGACATCCGGTTACAGAAAATTATATGTTAGAATCCGATAAGGTAAAGCTTAAAGGAACGGAAGTGACGCTAGATGTTCCAGCATCACCAACCTTTATAGGTATTCGTCAAAAAGACTTTAACGCGGTCATTACTTGCGAGATCAGCCTAACCAATGGCGAAGCCGGCATTACACTCTACATGGACGAAAACCACCATTATGATTTAGCCTTGCGTAACCATCAACATGGATACGAGGTCATCGAACGACTTAATATTGGAGATATCAAATCAACTGAAAAAGCTATAGATTTGGGCCATTGCAATCATGCTACATTGGTTATTAAGGCCACTCCTACTCTTTATCACTTCTATGTTCAGATTGGAGATGCTGAGACGTTACTTGGATCCGCGCAAACGAAATATCTCTCTTCAGAAGTAGCGGGAGGATTTACAGGTGTACTTATAGGTTTATATGCCACTGGAGAAAGTCCTGACTACAATGCAGTATTTTCACATTTTAGCTGCGAGTACTCATAATGCATTTATCGTTTACTCTAGATAAATTGTAATCAGAGTTGCAATACGGTTATCGGCTCTTTGTGGCAGATTTCACCATTTCTTATCAGGTTTTTACTAGATACGTAAGTCGCAAGAAATCCTGATATCATTCGTCCAATGATGATTTCAATAAACAATATACTAGCAAATAAACTCGATGTTTGATTTTGAGAATCATACGATTGATACTCTTTTGGATTATAGATGGAGCATCCCATTCATTCCGTAGTTGGAATGCTCCTTTTGTGTCGAGGAAACATTATTTTTTATAAATAGCTTGAACCGCAGGCAATAACGTAACTACCTGTATCGTTAATCCTAAAGTAATGTACAACATATGCAAAAGTTCAACCGCATTAATCACATACACTTGTACCGTAATCCAGATAATAAGTGCAAACCCACTATACAACGAGAATGTCCAACTCCAATGTCGATCTTTAATAATATTTATTTTATCCGCTATCCTCCAATCCCATCTTGTCATGAGCGCAATGGATAAGAATAATGGGAATACACCTAAGACAATGAACAAAATAATACCTGGGATCAAGAAATCACTAAATGGTGACCTTTCTAAAATCGTCGAGGGTAGTCCCACTAAATTCCCTGTAGGATCAATCATTAATACCACACCACCGAATACAGCACCCACGCCTAAAAATAACTGTAAAATAAACAATACCCATGATCGTTCATGTTTAGACTTCACGATCTAACTCAACCTCCTCACGCATAATTGACCTTGCCTCATCCAATTTTACTGTTCAATTTGGTCCTATTATAGTTCATCAAGATTTCGGGTGAATGTTATAATTGTTACACTCATCATGATGGGGACACGTAATCCACTGCAGAGTCGACTTCTTGAACGCACCCGGGTTGCAGTAAGGAAGTCCAGCATACCCCGTTGACGTTATTGAACAAGAGAACGCGCATTAGTCATGAAGGTACATTAAATACATCTAAATTCAACCAAATCCCTCTGAAGCTAACTTTAGTTGCATGGAGTACATCTAGATTACTGGAATCCTCACTTTTCAGCGTTAGCGCCATTTTTAACTGCAGTTTTGACAACTAATTCTCCCCCCTTCTCTCTCACAACACACATAATATCAACGATAAAAATTCTATAACATTAGAAAAATTCAAATCAAAAAGCCCTGATGCATCAAGATTTCTTGATGATCAGGACTAAGATGTCTGCCTTGTTAACCGTCCTACCCTTTTCTAACAAGCGTGCGGTACATTAGAAACAGGAAATATGGAGCTCCAATCAGCATAATAATCAGACCTGATGGAATCTCTTTCGGTGCCATTATAGTTCTTCCGATCGTATCAGCAATGACGAGTAGCAATCCACCAAGAAGTCCCGACAAAATAATGGAGCGTCTTGTGTGATGCCCGATCATCATCCGTACGACATGCGGTGCCATGAGTCCGAGAAAGCCAATCGTTCCGACACTTGCAACAGCTCCTGATGCAAGCAAAACCCCGATAATCATTGCCCAGAGCCGCGTTCCCCGGACTGGCAAGCCAAAACCTGTTGAACTCTCATCGCCAAACGCCAGCAAATCGAATTTTCGTCCCAAATAATAAGCAACCGGTACAAGTACAAGTAGAAATATAAACAGGCTATAAAACTGACCCCAGCCTCGTCCATAGGTCGAACCCGTCAGCCAAATAAAGGAACTGCTACTATAGAAGCTTCCCTTGACAATCATGACCTGAATGCCTGCAGAGAAGATTGCTGATACGGCGATTCCAAGCAGGATGAGAACGGATGGATTTAATGCTTTCCGCCATGCTAGAAAAAACACAATGGCTGCTGCGACAACTCCACCCGTAATGGCCGCAAAGGGAAGTGCAACTATCGTCAATCCGGGCCATGCGACCAGCACGATCATCGCGCCAAGCCCAGCACCCGAAGTCACTCCGATAATGGAGGCGTCTGCTAATGGATTTCGGACAGCACTTTGGATTAAGACACCACTAATGGCAAGCGCGATACCGCCTGCAGCCGCAACGAGTGTACGCGGAAGTCGTAAATTTAGGAGGACGGAATATGATTGATCTCCCCCGCCAACAAGACTGCTCAGCAAATCGCTAATCGGTATTCTTGTTCCCCCAAGCGACAAGCTCACGAGGATGATAAAGATCAGTAGTATCGTCATGAATGTCGCTGTCGGAGCAAAGCGCATACGCTTTGCTGCCCCTCCTATACTCATGGATGACTGTACAGAGCCTGAACCGGATATGTTTTTCATCTTGGTGAGTACCAGCCAAATGAGCCATGGTGCTCCAATTATCGCCATGACCGCACCAACTGGCATTTCTCCGAAACTTCCTCGTACCATACGTGCAATCGTATCCGCTGCTGTAATGAGCAGTGCTCCCCACAACGCACTCGCGGGAATCAACAGACGATGCTTGCTTATTCCGCTAAGCCGAACAAGATGAGGTGCGACCAGACCGACAAAGCCGATAGGTCCGACCACACTGACTACGATCGCAGCCAGCAATACCGATAGCCCGAGGCCTACCGCCTTAATTAACCCTACACGCTGCCCAAGTGAGCGGGCGGTAGACTCATCAAGCTCGAGCGCATCGAATTGCCGTCCTGCGAACACCGCTACCCCAAGCAGTGCGATAACGAAAGGCCAGGCATATTGAACACCGTCCCAGTCAAGCTGGATTAAAGAACCCGCGCCCCATAAGAATAAATTTTGCGTTTCTGTTGTTTTGAAAATATGAATGGCCGATGTAAACGCTCCAAGTACCATGGATACAATCATACCTGATAAAGCAAGTCGAACAGGCGTGGCCGTTCGACCTCCGCTCAGGAAATAAGCAGCCAATGCCGCCAGCAGTCCACCCGCAACTGCCAACAAAAATGGAAACTGTTGTTGCATAACAGGGAATGCAACTACGCCAAGCACAACCATAAAATAAGCACCAGCATTGATTCCTAGCGTATCAGAAGAAGCTAGCGGATTTTTCGTTATCGTTTGCAATAAAGCGCCAGCCGCAGCAAGGGCAGCCCCGCCCAGAATCCCTATAACAGTGCGCGGCATTCGGATATCCCAAAGCAGATTATGCTCCATTATATCTCGACGGTTCAGTAATCCCTCGAATATGGTGGCGATCGGGATTTCGGCCTCTCCGAAACAGAGGCTCAGCACGAATAGAACAAAAAGGACGGCAATGCCGCCCCCAAATATTCCTATAAGCCGCCAGGTCATTCCGATAGGGACTTCTTTCTTATTCGTTTTGGTCATTAAGGCGCTCATTTTGTTAATGTATTTACAACTTCATCCACGATAACTTTGGAGGAGATGGGACCGCCGAACACCCATGTCGCGCTGTCCAATCCGAAGATGCGTTCTTCTTTAACGAAAGTAAGGCCGTTCCAAACAGAATTATCTTTTAGTTCATTCGAGAAAATATTATCATTCTCTTGCACGATATAGATTAGATTTGTGTCCTGGACCGCAGGTAATGATTCAACCGTTGATGTGCTGAAACCCCACATCTCGAATTGTTGAGATTCCCAGTCGTTCTTTAGGCCAATCCGGTTCAACGTTTGTACGGCAAGTGAGTTATCCGTAAAAAGACGTAACTGTGCTGCATTCTGATAGCTGTATGCCTGCGTCAGCACATAATTCAAGCCTTCCTTGCCTGCTGCAGCAAGCTTCGCCTTAGCATCTGCATAATGTGCATCTAGATCAGCAAGAACCTTGTCGCCTTCAGCTGTTTTTCCGACAGCCGCTGCAATTGTTTTGAAGATATCTTCCATTTGTGTATAATGATTTCCTTGCCCTTCAGGCGGGTAGAGACTGAAAATCAACGTTGGCGCAATACCTTTCAATTGATCATATATCGCGTCATGGCTATCAGTGATGGCAATAATCAAATCCGGCTGTAAAGAAGCAATTGTCTCTAGATTCGGTTCACCACGGGTACCGACATCCGTCACGCCTGCATCTAATGAAGCTTCAGAAGTTACATAAAGCTTATAGTTTTCATTATCGGCACTTCCTACTGGCTGCATTCCGAGCGCAATAATATCTTCTGTAAATGTCCACTCCAATACGACAACCTTTTGCGCAGGCTTATCCAACTTAAGCTCGCCTTTAGCATCTTTCAGTACAATCGGCTCGCTCACAGCTTCATTGCCTACATTTGTAGCGACTCCATTGCCA
This sequence comes from Paenibacillus sp. Y859, assembly GCF_056786405.1. Taxonomy (NCBI): domain Bacteria; kingdom Bacillati; phylum Bacillota; class Bacilli; order Caryophanales; family Paenibacillaceae; genus Paenibacillus; species Paenibacillus sp. Y859. The sequence continues at coordinate 31,779 of NZ_JBXCIZ010000014.1, forward strand.
GTTGCCCCTTCGTCAGTTGCCGAACTATTCGGTTGGTTAGATCCGCAGCCCGCTACAACCAGTGTGAAAACGATAACCATAATTAAACTCAATAACTTTTTGTGCATTTTTATTTCCCCCTAGGTATGTATATAATAATTTTACATGATAATGATTATCATTACTAATGACATTCATTATTTTATATTCGTTTTCCCGGAAAGTCAACTTAAATTAATTATAAAAAGCGACCCTAGGGGCCGCTTTCTCTTATCTTGTATTATTCTTGAGTATACTTATCTTTATCTGATTCCGTAATTTCTCGGATGACTCTACAGGGATTACCTGCTGCAATAACACCAGAAGGAATATTTTTGGTAACGACACTTCCTGCACCAATAACTGTATCATTTCCAATCGTAATACCTGGAAGGATCGATACACCCCCTCCAATCCACACATTGTTTCCTATAGTGATGGGGTAAGCAATTTCCAATCCTTTATTCCTTTGCTCCCTATCAAGTGGGTGGCCGGCAGTATAAAATCCACAATTAGGTGCAATGAAGACATTATCTCCAAACGTTATTTTTGCAGCATCAAGCATGACACTATTATGGTTGCAGTAAAAGTTCTCTCCAATTTCAATATTATATCCTTGATCACATACAAACGGCTGTTCAATAAGAAAGTTACTCTTGGTTTTACCAAGTAGCTCTTTTATGATCTTGTTCCGTTCAACAATTTGCCTAGGACGAAGATGGTTATAATCGAAACATAATTCTTTCGCTCGCATTCGTTCTGCTAAAAGTTCTTTGTCATGATTATTATCATAAAGAAACCCTTTTTTAGCTTTTTCTTTTTCAGTCAATTTCATGAACTCAAATCTCCTTGAATAGTTATCATTTTACAAACTCTGGCTTTTGTCCTCAATCAATTGCATCGTTGTAATGCAAGTATTATCGTCTTTGAAGGTGGAAATCTCAGACTCTGCTGTCTTCCCATCGTGCTTGATCGTTATGCGGTACGTTGTATCACGAGGTAACCAAAAATCGATAAATCCGTTAGTTTGGGATGTCATTGTTTGATCTAATATCACGTTGCCTTCCATATCTGCGATGTGAACGTCAAACTCTTTCTCTATCATTTCCCCTTGACAGCCCGTCAAGCTATGAATTGCACAGGGATGAGTTTCCTTGACAAACGGTGCGATGGAAATAAAAAACTCATTTTCAGGTAAAGCATAGGTTAATTTCTTCTTGTTGCTCGCAGTTACGATGAGTTGCTCCGATGTGATTGAAGCGGACTGATCTTGTATGTTGTGAGCGCTGTACTCATATACCAATTGTTTAATGTCTTGCGTATCACTTTCATTAAGCGATTTTTTTTCAACGCCTCCAGCGAGTATATATGCCCCTAGCGCAACCACTACTAATCCAGTAGCCACCAATATCTTTTTTCTCAACTTCTACTCATCCCCCTACATCTACCACTTTCTTTAGTATAACTATTATAACTGATCTATCACAAGTCCAGTTAACTCTCTCGACTAATCATATAATTCAACAAATGTTTCAGAAACGCAGTATTTCGGGGTATTTCTTGCAATACTTCCATCGCAAGGCAGTAGTGCTCCCACATTTCTTTCTTGGCACCCTCCTGTCCAAGGACGGACACAAAAGTCGAGCTGTTGTTCTCTACGTCTTTGCCAGCAGGCTTACCCAGTGTAAGCAGGTCGCCTTCCATATCAAGCAAATCATCTTTAATCTGAAAAGCAATACCTGCATGATAGGCGAATTTCTTCAAATCTATGATTTCTGATTCCTTAACCTCAGCGAGAATAGCAGGCATAATGAGAGAAGCTTCAAATGCAATGCCCGTTTTGTAAAAGCACATCATATTCAATTGCTCTAGTGTCAGTATTTTCCCTTTCGATTGCAAATCCATCTCTTGTCCCATACACATCTCTGCTGTCTTGTCGGCTGAATACTGCATTAACGCAAGCACGCTTGAGGCATTGAAATGCTCAAGTGACGCTTGTTCTTTAATTGCCTTCTGCATAAGGAACAACCCGGTTAATTCTGCAGTAGCAATATTATGAACCTGATGCAAAGTTGGACGACCTCTACGGGTAGAAGCGTTATCCTGGGAAGGGAGATCGTCGAAGATTAGGGAGGCCGTATGCATATATTCCAAAGATCTCAGAAGCGGAGCAATTTCCGAAGCCTGTAATCCATATTCATTCACACCCATGACCCAAGTCAATATAGGTCGGATACGCTTGCCATCCCCTTCGAGACTGTAATTTGCAGCATCAATAAGCGGCTCCTTCATGGGTGAGATCCCATTAGGTTTGGGTATGTGCAACATGTTGTTGATCTGCTGACGAACCACTTTGATCATATCGGAAAAGTCTTCTTTTTCCTTACGGTTGTTTTGTAGAGCCGTAACCATCTGATCCCGAAGCAGCTTATCGAAGAAATCCACATCATCCACTTTTCGAACGATATGTTGGATAAGTCGATTGAATTCTGGATGGCCAGAAGCAAAAATCTTCATTATTTCATTATACTTTTCAGTACCCAGGCGGCTTTTACAACGTTTAAGTCCATTGATTGCACGATCTAGAATGACCTCACGGGTCTTGGCATCCGAATGATGCACGTTATGGATCAAATGAGAGATAACCGTCCAGTATAATTCAAAAGGGTTTATTAGATCAGGACGCTGATCATGGTGTTGCAAATAGTAGGTATAGGGGGTTACTGCGCCATCTTTCATATCATCAAACATATCCGCGAAATCATCAGCCAACTGATTGTAGATGCCATAATAGAAAGTTCGCTGATCAAAGTCTTCATCTACTGGAGCACTAATGACGGAACGGACGATTAAGCGGGAAGATGACGATTTTAAAATAATGGGGATATATAACTCTTCATTAGAGTAATCCGCATGAGACAGATCCTTATTCCGGTCCATTTCCTGAGAATGAAAGAACACATAGGACTGCTCGAAGAATGCACTCTGTGTATCAGATCGTTGATAGTTATGAATATATTCAAAAGCTTCCCCTAACTCGGCATGTATATATTGAATCAGTTCCATATTACTTCCATCCCACTTACTTAAATCCGGCACAGCCCCCATGAGAAGTGCGGTACGTATCATATGGGAATATTGTTCTTTCTCTTGAGTGGTTAAAACTTGCGAATCGAGAAGATCGTCAACGAAAGGATAAGACAGACCATAGGAATAACCAAGTCTAATGGCTTCACCAAGTCTTTGAGAACGCTCGGCAGGCGTGATGTTAGCCTCCATCTCTTCAACGACATGCAACATAACCCCAATAATGATCTTGATCAGCTTACGCTGGGAGTGCTCTGCATTCATTTCCTTCGGTATGTTGGAAGATACAGTTCTGAGTTTGTTAATCACCCAGATCATATCGGTTTCTATGCCTTCCTTCTGAGCCATCCGATACAACGTAGCCAAACTCATAACATCCGGTTTATTCCCCTCATTGGTTGTCGAATGTATCAAGTGACTTTTGATATCGGCAACTACACGTTGAATCCTGCTCTGTGTATCAGGCGAATCCAATGCTTTACCCAGATCCCTCATATACATATAAGAAACACTTCGATCTAAGTAATCATCCAATTTTCCTGTATCATTCAACCACCCTATATATCTATGGTAATCCGTAGAATCCGGCTTGCTCTTTCCCTTCGAAAAAAAGGATAGCCATGAATGTTGGTGAATATGGCTCTTTTTCCACAATTGGATATCTTCAGTCAGAATAGGCACATAAGTCTTTGCTCTGACTTGCTCATACAGTGTTGCAAAATACTGAGCTGCTTTCTGCTCAGCTAGCCGATACACTCTATCGGCATGGTCTATCATTTCCTCATTCATACGATACATTACCTCAACTTCTTTTTTTAGTTATTCCTCGTATCATGTTCATATCTTATACGGGAAAGAATGAGTTTGGTTACGAAATCGTTATGAGGGTTTTAATTCAAAATAAATAGGATAATGTATGGCACATTTCTCATTAAAGATAGCTTGGCAATGTGGGCAGCTAGCTGTATGCATATACTGTTGAATCGTCAACTCCTTGTGACAGCTACCGCACAGGATTGCCAATTCGTCAAACTGCTCCTGCGGCCAGCGCTCGATGTTGTGATCTGCATGCTCTTCATGGCATTTGTAGCAAGGATAGTAGCGGTTGCAGCATTTAAACTTCATAGCGATAATATCCTTTTCTGTATGATAATGAACACAACGTGTTTCATTGTCCACCACTACCCCGTAAATGTTCACCTAAACTCCCCCCATTTTTAATAGTAGCAGAGTCACCGTCATTAGAACGGCGATTCCCGCTACTAGAGCATCGAGTTGCTGAAATTTCAATTGTTTATAGGCAGTTCTCCCTTTACCATTACCATAAGCACGCGCTTCAATCGCGTAAGTCAACTGCTCGGCGCGTTGAATGATCGTGAAGAGTAAAGGGATGAGAACCGGAATATAAGCGAGAATACGTTTGGGTAACGTCAAAGCCGAAATATCATAACCTCTAGCCTTTTGTGCCAGAAGAATACGATCAAGTTCCTGTAAGATGGTCGGTATGAACCGTATCGCAATGACGATCATTAATGAAAACTGCTCCACAGGCACATGTATTTTGGATAACGGTGCTAATAACTTTTCTAGACCATGGGCTAAGGTTAGCGGTTTTGTGGTTAACGTTAATATGGAAGCGAGTAAGATGAGTAAAATAATTCGCCAGACGTAACGTATCCCGTTCTGCAATCCATCTAGTGTCACCTCAATGAATGACCAGGACCAAATGACATTTCCTGTCGTGAATAAGACATGGTATACAAAGGTGAACATCAAAATAAACAAAACAGGCTTTAACCCTTTCCCAAATACGTGAAATGGGATTCGGGATAGCAACAAAATGCCTAAAACGAAGAGGGTTGCAACTGCATAGCTCATGAACGATTCTAACATTAGGAAGCTCAATATGATGATAATAATGCTTACAATCTTTGTCCGTGGATCTAGACGGTGAAATAAGGAATGGGTCTCCAAATATTGTCCTATTAATACGGTATTAGACATTTAGCAACTCCTAGTGTGCCATATTGGCCACACTTTCTCGATAATATCCTGCTCTCTACAGCTTGCGACTTCAATTTTCTGACCAGATAATTCCTCCACTAAATGTAAGAGTTGCACCGGTTCTGGCAGTGACAATCCGAATTTCGCAAGCAATTGCGCCTGTTCCAGAAATAAAGTCCTGGTATCTAAATGCCCCATTAGCTGTCCTGCGTGAAGTACCATGACCTCATCCGAGTATTCAGCAACATCGTTCATTTGGTGTGATACGAAGAGAATAGTGCGTTTTTCTTGTTGTTGCCATTCTTGTAGTAATCGTAATAAAGCGACACGGCTTACGGGGTCGAGACCTGCTGTTGGTTCGTCTAATATAAGTAGCTTCGGATCCATCATCAATACCGAGGCGATCGCTACACGGCGTTTCTGCCCCCCGCTTAATTGAAACGGAACCAAAGGAAGAATCTCTTCCGACAAACCCACTTGCGGTAAAATAGTTTCTATTGCCTTCGTTATCTGCTGAGGTGAATAACCGCGCAGCTTCGGGGCAAAGGCAAGCTCCTTGTACACGCTCGTTTCAAATAATTGATGCTCCGGATATTGAAATACGTAGCCTATGTCAGAAACGACCTTTAGTCGACCTTTGCCATCCCTATGAATGGGCTGCTGATCAATCCAATACTCACCATCGACGCTAGGAATTAGACCCTTCAACACTTTGATGAGTGTAGACTTGCCAGCTCCCGTGTGTCCAATGATGGAAATCCATTTTCCTTCTTGGATAGTGCAACTGATATTCTGCAAAGCCACTATATCAGCATAGTTGACGCTCACATTGTTTAGTTGATAGACCATTGTAAGGTAATCATCTCCTTCCAATCTGCCGTTAAAGGGGTTGATTGATGGAACAGTTTATTTAATCGTACCGCAAAGGGCGGTTCTAATTGATAGTCCACGACAGGCACGGTTTCAAAAAAGCTTGAAGGATCGCCATCAAATTCCAATCGGCCATTATGTATGAGTAAAATACGATCTACAGAAAGCACTTCCTCCATATGATGTGTGATATGAATGATGGTCATGCCTTGGCGGTGAAGCTCATGCATAATGGAAAGTACTTGCTCCCTTCCCTGTGGATCAAGCATGGAGGTAGCCTCATCAAAAATAATGATCTGAGGGCGCATCGCCACGATAGCCGCAATCGCTACGCGTTGCTTTTGACCGCCGGATAACTGATGTGGCATCGACTCCAAGTAATCCTCCATCTGAACAGCTCGTAGTGCATGATCCAAGCGACTGCGTATTTCCTCCCTTGGCACACGAATATTTTCCAATCCGAATACGATCTCATCCATAACCGTTGTGGTGATGAATTGGTCTTCTGGATTCTGGAATACAAAGCCTATGTGTTCATGGATCTTATCAAGATCTGCTGGCCTTGACGTATCCAGACTCTTAAATGTGACACGGCCTTCCTTTGGAAGCAGCAATCCATCCATTAGCTTGGCAATCGTAGACTTACCGCATCCATTAGCTCCGACAATCGCCACAAACTCACCTGTTTCAATTGTAAAGCTCATATTGTCTATGACAGATTGTCCCTTTTTATAATAAAAATGAACATGATCGAATGTAAGCATGTAGATACTTCCCTTCTGATGCTACCATTATGAGTTATTCACTTTTTCTTCAATCGGACTGACTGCTTTTAATTGTATTACGATCATCGCTGCGATAACGGCTTTAATGCAATCTCCAGGTAAAAATGCGGTAGCACCCACAAGTCCTGCCCATACAGATGTATGTGTAATGAGGGCCATGACTGGTGCACCGATTAAACTTACAAGTATAACACCACCAACCAAATTAATGATGATAACTTTCCATAATTTTAACTTGGACCATATCTTTTCTGTCATATAACCGATACAGAATACGGCTATTGGCCAGCTTAGAAAGTATCCAGCAGTCGGTGCTATGAATGCAGAGAGCCCTCCACGTCCTCCAGACAATAAAGGTAAACCTAGAGCGACTAATACGATAAACAAAATCAAGCTAAGCGTACCCGTTTTCTTTCCTAAAAAACAACCGGTTAGCATGACGCCAAGTGTCTGTACTGTGATGGGTACGGGGATAAAACCTAGTGGAATCGGTGGAATCATACCTAATACTCCTATTAATGCAGCGAATAATGCAGCAAATACCATCTCTTTTGTCTTCATCTTACGACCTCCGTTGTTATCATTGAAATTGAAATTGAAATTTCTACTAGAGTCGACATCTATGTATTAGCTAAATCATAACTTGATAATTCCTTGTTGTAAACCTAAAAATTATTATAGGTTAACAATCAATGACGCTATTTGAGCACTAGTAACAAAAGAACCGGCAACCACTCAAAAAGTTGGTTGCCGTTGCATTGGCAGGGATCGAACAATGATAGGTTACTTCGTCCTCTTCAATGGTATAGCTGACTGCCCTATCTACGAATAAGCCTTGTTCATCACGGTAGTCTACCGATTGAACAAGGCTTATTCGTTATTATTTACTCCTGTTGGAGTTGCTCGGGCAGCATCCGTTTATTGGATGAACTGATGAAGCTCTGCCGTACTTGCTTTATACTGTGGTTTGAATTCCTCAGATGTCATATAACTAGTTAGGCTGGACAGGAACTGTCTTCCTTCCGGTGTTTCCCCTACTTTGCTCGCGTCCAATGCACATATCATCAGGTTGCCAGAACCTACTTGACACTCAAAGAGTAAACCTAGTTTATGATTGCGCTCAAAGTTGTCAATCGTCTGCACGATGGGACTCCATTCTCGATTCGTTCCATCCAAAATGATCGACTTCGAGTGTTGAACGATATTCCACCATGGATAGGTAGAGAATTCTTCACTTGGGAAGTCATGGAATACAGGGTGGCTGTTGTCGATCAGCAGCCCCATAGTGCCGATAGGTACTGGGCGGTTCATGCTCTCGGAGATAGAGCGGAACATTGGGTAGCACCAGAAATCAGTACAATAGGTGCCTTCGACGGCGTTGTGGAGAGACTCCGGTCTCGGCATAAGCAACACATTTTCACCTTGCTCCAGCAGTGCAAGCGCCTCTTCGGAAAGTTCCTCGAATAAGTGGATGCCCTCAAGCACGCTACCGCTCTTCTGCGGATAGATCCACAGGTCGTAGGTCTTGCGGATATCCGTTCCCTCTATCCACAAGGAGAATACGACTTTATTCATCCGCTCGACGACGGGAAGATCGATAGCCACCTGGCAGATATCTATGTAATTCGCCTCTGCTGGGACTACTGCTGTGGCGCTGCCTTCCGCCAGCGTTCCTCCGTCTGTGCTCAGCTCCCAGTGAAGTGCAAGCGTATCAGGTGTCCCACTCCGGTACCAGCATAGCTCGACGTCGGCGCTGAACCGTTCACCGGAGATATAGTTGTACTTCGGAAATCTCGCCATGAGAACCGCATCACTGCAGAATGTGCGCCATTCCTCCGCCGTTATCATTCCCTTGGAATCCATAAAGGCGTCGAGGATGCCAACTAACGCCGTTCCTTGTCCGCTGAAATCCTGCAGATCCAGCAGTTGGAAGCCGGCAAGTTTCCGGGAGCGGAATGCGGCCTCTAGTTCCTCTTTGTAGCAGGCTACAGCCAGCTGACCTGAGCATTCGAAGTATTTGTCAGCGAGGTGGCCTAGCCCTTTACTTTCCAGTCGTTCTCGGAAAATCTTGAAATTCTCGGCTTTGAGTGGCCCATTGTATTTCTCGATTTCCTTATAATCTGGATAGGTCGCATATTGTCCAATCTCATGAGAGATAACCGGAATCTGCGGAATCCATTCCCCTGTCGCATCACCAAGCTCTACCGTCTTGGCTTCAGTGCCGTACTGGATCTGGATCGTACCTCCAGCTTCTGCGGCATCCCCATTCTGTAGATCGGGAGGAACAATCTGATCGTCATAGTCCTTCATCGTTCCTGGCAGATCCGTCTGGATATGTCCTTGGGGTGCGTCGCACATCGCATAGGAGCCCCTGAATAAGCGATCCTTGGAAAAGCGTACTCCACTAAAGAAATCGTCATGCTCCAGAATTTCCGGTACAAATTGATGGTTATTGGATCCCTGTGTGTACAGATGTCTGTTATCGAATGCTTTATAGTCTTTCAGAATAGAATCTATCTTAGTTCTGCTACCCCATAGCTCGTTACCGAGTGACATCATAACGAAGGATGGATGATTACCGAACGCTTGCAGAATAGCATATCCCTCACTGATCAGATAATCCTGCTCCGCCTGATTATGACCCTCATCGGTTTCTTCCGTAATCGTTCCCCAGAACGGCAGCTCCGGTTGCATGTAAATGCCGAGCATATCCGCTGCAGTAAACGCTGCTTCAGGTGGGCAGCAAGTGTGGAAACGGTAATGATTGATGCCGTAGGTCTTCGCAATCCCAAGGATTCTCAGCCATTCCTCTACGTCAGTCGGCGCATACCCGGTCAACGGGAAAATCAAGCCATCATGTTTGCCGCGGAGAAAAGTCTTCTCTCCGTTGATTGTAAACTTGTCACCTTCCGTTCTGAACGCGCTTAGCCCAAAGATCAAGTCGTGTCGGTCGATGGCTACCCCTTCTCTGTCTTTCAGAACGATGCTTATGTTGTAGAGATTGGGTGCGGCTTCGCTCCAGAGCAGCGCGTCCGTTCCCAACTCATAGACGATAGAGAACTCGCCCGATGATATTGCAAACTCCTGCTCGGACACGGAGTGTGTCGATAGACTGTTAAAGCTTGCAGCTGTTACAGCAACCGGGCCTTCAACCATGCCTTTCAGGGATGCTGTGATTTTGATCGACCGTGTGGATATATCTGGATCGAGCCGGATTTCGCCCAAATATGACTCACCGTAAAATTGAAGTTCGATCCGGCCGGTGATTCCATTCCAGTTAGTCTGCGTATCTGGCGAAGTTAAATGTCCTCCTTTGGTCGGATAACCAGTATTGTCGACCCGGATGGTAATTGTCTGACTGCCTGCCCGTAGCTGGTCGGTCAATTCGTAAATATGAGGGGTGTTCAGACTATCACGGCTGCCAATCTCTTGATCGTCCAGCCAGAGCGTCGTCAGCCGTGTTCGTTCCAGATATAGAAAACATGCCTTTCCGGCGAGTTCATCCGGAATGACTACCTCCTTCGAATACCAGGCCTGTCCCTCAAAGAGGTATTCATCCGTCAGAGCTCCGACTGAAATATCCTTGTTCTTCGGTCCCTTACGGGCGTACGATGTCGTGCCTGGCAATGTTATGACATCCGCAAAAGGAAGCAATCTTCCTTGTCTCTTCTCATCTAATTGCAACTTCCATTCACCTTCAAGGTTGATCATTGTCTGCATAAATATCACTCCTAATCGCTGTTTGAATATCATAATCACTTATATGGATGTCCAGAGCAATACCTAAAGCCAGCTTAGCAAGCTGACTTCCAATAAAAGGGCCCATTGTCAACCCTGACGCTCCTAATCCGTTAGCGGCAATAAGACCTTCCCAGCCGGGAACAGCACCCATCACGGGGAGAAACCCCGGGGTAAATGGGCGGAATCCAACACGCACCTCTTGAAAGGTGCTATTTGCTAAGTCAGGTGCCAGAGCTAATCCTTTATTCACAATTTCTTGTATTCCACCTGCGGTTACTCTTGTATCATAGCCTTCAATGTCATTCTCATGAGTCGCACCTATTACGATTTTCTGATTATCAAAAGCGAGCAAGTATTGATCCGTAGGTGGTATGATGACAGGCCATATGCCTGTATCTTGTTGATTTGGAACTTGTAAATGCATAATTTGCGCTTTCTGATAGCTAACTTTAAAGTCAATGCCTAAGGGCAGTAGCAATTGATTTGCCCATGCACCTGCACATACAATGACTTCGTTAGCAGAGTAACTTTCATTCCCAACCGTTACGCCTGTTACACGATTGGATTGATAATTAATCGTCGCATCCCCGTTGATTAGGACAGCCCCATTTCTTTGTGCTGATCGAACCAATGCATCGCGAAGTGCCCGACCATCTATTCGGGCGGCACCGCTAATATGTACAGAATGATAACCTTCCGCTAACAAGGGAAACAACGCATGTGTTTCTTGTTCATTATACCTTGTAATTTCCCCGACTTCTGGTGCATCCTCTCTTCGTAGATATGCGCGCTCCTCCATCTTTCTGATTTTCTCCAAATCATCATGAATACATAGCGCACCAACTTGAGCATAGCCTGTGTCTGTTTCACCCTCTTTTTCGAGTTCCTTAATCAACTCTGGATAGAAGCGCGCACCTGCTTTTGCCAACTGGTACCAAGCTTGATTACGTCTTTGTGATAGCCAAGGGCAGATAATTCCTGCGGCGGCATCCGTCGCCTGTCCTTGATCTTTGCGGTCAACAATAATGACCTCTGCCCCCATCTGGGCTAAATGGTATGCTGTCGATGCCCCAAGAATTCCTGCTCCAATGACGATGACTTTCCGCATGTTTACATCCCTTTCCTAGATCAACTGTTTCTAGTATAACAAATAAAAGACGATCACTCCCCATCATTCTACAGGGGTGATCGCCTTTTGTATTATACCTTCAGGGAATGCTGTGCACGTGCAATCTGTGTTGCTTCAACCATGTTGCGTAAGGAATCCACTGTTTCGTCGAATCCACGAGTCTTAAGTCCGCAGTCTGGATTGATCCAGAACAATTCCGGATCCAACACTCGCAAAGCGCGATCGATCATACTCGTCATTTCCTCTACTCTTGGAATACGCGGACTATGGATATCATATACGCCTAAACCAATTCCTAGTTTGTACGTATTCAACTCGAAGCTATGAATCAGCTCACCATGACTACGTGAAGTTTCGATTGAGATGACATCAGCATCCATCGCTTCAATTGAATATATCATGTCATGGAACTCGCAATAACACATATGTGTGTGAATTTGAGTCGTATCTTGAACGGTACATGTCGTCATGCGGAATGCCTTCACAGCCCATGCTAAGTAATTCGCTTGCTCTTCTTCCTTCAATGGCAACCCTTCACGAACGGCAGGCTCATCCACTTGAATCATTCCGATACCAGCACTCTCTAACGCCTCAACTTCTTGTCTAAGTGCATAAGCCAATTGATAGGCGATTTGTTCACGGCTAATATCATCGCGAACGAATGACCAGTTCATGATCGTAATAGGGCCTGTAAGCATTCCCTTAACAGGACGATCTGTCTTCGACTGTGCATACTTCGTTTCTTCCACAGTCATTGCCTGCTCAAACGCTACATCTCCAAAAATAATAGGTGGTTTCACACAACGAGAACCGTAAGACTGAACCCATCCGAACTGTGTGAACGCGAAGCCAGCAAGCTTCTCACCGAAGAATTCAACCATATCTGTACGTTCAAATTCACCGTGAACAAGAACATCCAATCCGATCTCTTCCTGTAGCTTAATCCATATATCAATCTGCTCTTGGATGAAGCCAACGTACTTCTCGTTATTCCATTCACCCTTACGCCATGATTGACGGGCTTTACGTACTTCAGCCGATTGGGGGAAGCTTCCGATCGTCGTTGTCGGGAACAATGGTAATTGCCATTTCTTCTGCTGCGCAACATGACGCTCTGCAAAAGGAAGATGACGTTCAGGATGCTTCGAACTAATCGTAGCAACTGCGCTCTGAATATCGTTACGATTACGCTCACCGGATTGTTTAAGTACCTGTAGGTCAAGTTCACATTGTGCCAATTCGTCTGCAATGACCGCTTGACCTGAAGTCACTGCTTTTACTAGAAGAACAAGCTCATCTAACTTCTCATCCGCGAATGCAAGAGCACCCTTAAGCTCAGCGGATAGCTTCTTCTCATTAGCCACTGTAACAGGAACATGAAGTAGACTACATGATGACTGTACGATAAGTTGCTCAGCTGTTACAATTCCAGATAGTTGTTCCAATAGTCCCAACTTCTCTTGAAGTGACGCCTTCCAGATACTACGGCCATCGATCACACCCGCTCCTAGAACCTTATCTGCTGGGAAACCAAATTCCTTAATGGATGACAAGTTGCCCGACAATCCATGTACGAAATCAAGACCTAATCCTTTGACTGGCAACTGGATGATATCTTGATAGTTCTCTACTGATTCGAAATACGTTTGCAATATGATGTTCAAGTTAGGCACAGACTTAGCAATCGTTCCGTAGATAGTCTTCAATCTTTGGATGTCGTCTGCGCTTAATTTCTGAACAAGAATCGGTTCATCTATTTGTACCCATTGCACCCCTTCATTCGCAAGCTCCTGAAGGATTTGCACATACAGTGGTAGTAAACGATCTAGCCATGCATCTGTTTCTGCAACATTATATCCTTTGGATAGTTTCAAGAATGTTAATGGTCCTACGATAACTGGCTTCCCTTCGATTCCAAGCTTTTCCTTAGCTTCACGATAAGCTATAAGAGGTTTATTCTCCGTAAGTACTGGTGTAGCATCATCCAACTCAGGAACGATATAGTGATAATTCGTATTAAACCATTTGGTCATTTCACTTGCTGTTGCATCCTTCGTCCCACGGGCGATAGCATAATATACAGACAATGGTACAACTCCGCCATCATAAGGAAAACGCTTCGGAACAATCCCGAACATAGTAGCTGTATCCAGAATATGGTCATAATAACTGAAATCATTCACTGCGATCAAATCGATACCCTTTGCCTGCTGTTTACGTAAATGATTCAAAGTGATCTCTTGTAATTTACTATGAAACTCTGCTTCCTCAATCTTGCCAGACCAGAACGCTTCTAACGCCTTCTTCCATTCGCGATCCGCACCAATACGTGGATATCCCAATACACTACTCTTTATCATTCTATATCTCTCCTATGCACATTACTTGTTAATAGAAAGATATCATGTATTAGCTGGTATAGTGTAACCGTATTAAACTATATCTAGTTATATCCTAGAGCTATATCAGGGATTTTGTTGCAATATCACAACGATATCTAATCAGAGAAAAAGCTGCTCGGATTATTCGAAGCCACTGAAAAAGTCCACACATTGGTGTAGGATACCGCTGCGATGACGGATTGTCCTTACGATCGCTGTTGCCCTCTGATTTCTTGATTATATACCGCTTAGCGGTTGAAATCAGAGGGCAAAGGCGAACGCTATCGCTTCTTCAGGACAATTCCGTCAACTGCGCTGCTTCGAGCATATGGTCTGTTTTTTTTTGTAAATATCAGTTTTATTTAGGGCATCTTTTATGCAATTTATTCGCGAAGAATGCACCGCTGACAATGCCAATGACAAGCGTTGGAAGTATCTATAAAAAAAGAACACCAGTAATATTGAGCAAGCTCAAAATAACCGTGTTCTTTCTTTAAACTAGCCATTGTTAGAATGACACTACTTCTCCAACGTAATTCCGAATGAAGAACCAGCCTTGGCAGCAAATACAATCGTTCCGTTCTCAGGGAGCACCACTTCATTAATACCGCTGATTACGGTGTAGTTCACGCATGTTCCATTTCCGTCGTATACCGCATAAGCTCCTTGTTCAGGCATCGATACTATCATCTTCTTACCAGCAACTTCTTGGGATATGCTATACCATCTGGCGTTACCATCCGTTTGCACAGTAACCGTAGAGTGTTTCCCTTTATAGATAGGTATTACTTTATCCTCACTGACATACAAACTTCCAGCCGACTCAAAATATTCGATACCATCTTTCGTATAAAAACGGAATTCAGCCGTATCCCGGCTTCCCGTGCCAGGAACTTGATGTTGGCTCACTGCAGTATTCGGTCCAGTAATTTTCTTATCCCCTAAATAATCCTTTAATTCTGCGGTACGGGAAATCTTGAGGGTTGAATTAAGCATGTAAACAAGAGAACTATACTTCTCACTCACAGGGTAATATGATTTGCCTTCTCTCTTTGCCCATACATCTTCCGTCTCTTTAGATAGGGCCTGAGTTTCCAGCTTCTCGGCTACGTACTGAGATATTGCCAATTGTCCCAACCCCGGAACGGTTGCATATTCTCTATTCCACAGGTAGGTGCGTCCATTTTTTTCGGTTACAATATTGATCTTCGAACTCCCAACTTCGTTAACAAAAGACCCTTCCGATGTATATACATATTTCTGCTCTGGATACTCGGGGACACTCGGCACTGATAAGGATAGCTCTCCATCCTTTATAGCAACTTTAACTTGTTGACCGGTAGCACCATAATAGCCCGAGTACTTTGTGATGTCGCTTGGCATGTCAGCCTTAACAGGTGTGCCGAATGATTTCTCCGGTTTAATGTCTGTGATTGCACCCTTCTCTTTCAACGCCTGAAGAAGAAGTTCGTGTGCCAAAAGCTGGTTCGTCGAACTACTTCCGCCTGATGATAGAACTGCAGCAGCCATGTTCTGCTCTGGAAGCACTACGAGAGAAGCATGATACAAAATTGTGTCTCCCCCCTTGCTGAGACCCTTTATTTTATAATCGCTGAACGGATATAATCTTACACTATCCCAACCAAGCCCGTAGTCAATTAAATTATCCGCTTCTTTGGGCCACATTCCCTTGTTGTATTCCTCTTGCTCCATTGCTAATACCGCGCTATCCGAGAGAATTTCCTTTTCACGTCCCATAAATATTTGTGAGAATTTTACCAAATCCTCTGCTGTAGAATAGATTCCGCCCGCTCCAATCGCGTTTAATGTTTCATTTGGAAGCTGCTTTTGAATCGTTGGATAATAAAGACCAGGAAGTTTGCTTGAATCTAATACGTCTTGCGGTGTCTTTGTATGCTTCAATTCTAATGGTTCGATAAAATATTGATGAATGAATGCAGTAAATTTCATACCACTGACTTTTTCTACAAGAATCTCAGCTAGCGAAAATCCGTCGTTGCAATAAACAGAGAATGCTCCTGGATCAGCTTTCAAACTCTGTGTAGACAATTGCTCAAGCAGGTTGTCATGCGCATATGTGTCATTATCGTTGAACAGAACTGTACTACCTAGGCTCGAACCTTGAAGTCCAGAAGAATGGTTCAGCAGCATACGTGGCGTAATTTGCTTATAACGTTCATCTATCATCTTGAAATCAGTTATGTACTGCACCAAGGGGGTATCCAGATTGATTTTTCCCTCATCTACCAATTTCATGACGGCAACTGTCGCAAACATTTTGCTCGTTGATCCGATACCATACATGGTTTCTGTGGTCAAAGGGATTTTCCCTTCTATATCGTTTAATCCCTTCTGTCCTGTCACTGTAATCTTGCCGTTGTCGATTAGTGCATACTGTACGCTAGTCGTACCGTATTGTTCGGTAAGCAGTGCCGCTTTCTCAGAAGCGATCGTCGCCTGTGTCTGATTAGAAGTTGCAACATTCTCGTTAGACGCTAGTGCTGCAGTCGGAATAAGTGGTGTTAGTGCAATAGCAGCACTCAGAATCCATATCAACCTTTTTTTCATTAAAAAACCTCCTTAGTTTTCAATCTATGATATATTACGGTTCAATAGATAAAAGGGTTCAAATTTCCAGATAAAATATATCTGATACTATTTAAATAAGCCCGCGAGTTGCGCGGACTTATTGATAAGCTTATATATTTACTCAAATCTTACAGACCTAACTTATGGCCTTTCTCCAGACGTAGAATCTGCTTCTCACCGCTATCAGCCAATTCGCGGAACTGATTGATCGTATCACGCATTTTAGGCAGAGCTTCCTGCTTGTAGGTGCTGATCGAATCTAGAGCAGACAACACATCAGTAAATGCTTCCTTCATGGTGTCTACCGAGATACTAGCTTCAAGCGATTGCTTCTGGATCTCAACACCTTGATTCTTCAACATTCTGGATGTGCCAGCAATCAGATCATTCGTCGTTTGGTTTAAGAGCTCAATCTTTTTCAAGACAATCTTCTGATTGTAGAGAGCACTTGCTACAGTTACGGAAATCTTCAACGCCGAAATCGTAACATTTTTAGCTCTATCTACCCCACGAATCAGTTCTTTGTTGTTCCTGATCACGACTTCGATCGCCATAATTCCCTGTTGGTTAACAACTAACATTTGCTGCAAGTCCATCACCCGCTGACGTAGCGGGAACAGCACTTCTTCCGTGATGAAACGAATTTTGTCAGGATCTTCATTACGAAGTTTGGCAGCTTCGATTTGCGACTCGATGGATTCGTCCATCAACATGCCAAGCTGAATTTCCTTTTGAAGCTTTTTGGTCAATTCTCGGAGCATCTGTTGTTCAATCTCTAGTGTCGTATTGTCGTTCTTGAGGGTCGATTTCCCCTTATCTAAAGAGATCACTATATCCGCAATGACAACATCGGCTTTTTGATACTTGAGAAAGTATCCACGCAGCGGATTGAACAGTTTACCGAGGAACCCAGTCTTAGCAAAGTCTATTACGCTCGGGTCCAAGTCCTTTAGTTGAGTATGCAGTTCAGATAGACCTTTAGCTACTTGACCACCCTCATCTCCCGTTTTCGAGAGGTTTCCAACGGATACTTGCAGTAGAGAATTTTTATCAGAGGAACTTTTCATTGTATTGATACCGAAAGAATCAATGGATTGCAGTATTTCTTTCCTCTTCTCAAGCGACTCGAAATCTAGTGCCATGATCGTTGCGACGTTAGCCTCGGCTACTTCTTTAAGCTTTGCCACTTCCTCGGGAACGGGTTTAACCTGCTCTTCGATAGCAACTTGAATCTCTTCCTGACTTGGTATTTCCATTGTAAAAGACATCATAACCCTCCCTATAGTTGACCGTTACATTTGAACGTTGAATAAATTTCCAATCTTGTAGACAACATCATCTGTATCTGCATTAATGCTCGCTGCTTCATTAATTTTCGAAATACTTTGTAAGGCCTCTATATTGGCATTAAATCCGATCGTGTAAATTGGAATCTTATAGGTCTCAATTAACCCACTAATGTCCTTGAGCGAATGACCCTCAGTTGTCTCGCCATCACTTAAGAGAAAGATGATCGGCTTTACATTGGGATTAAGTGCTAATTCATCTTGAAGCAATTTCAAAGCTACAATGATACCGTCAAAAGTAGCCGTACCTCCACTAGCTTGAAGACTGTTCACCGTACCCACAAACATAGACTGTTGGTTCGTGTCGTACTTCCCAATAGGGAGATTAATGGTTACACCACTTGAATAGGATACAAGACCGATACTATTATCTTTTCCTAGATATTTCTGACCCTTCAATAGGGACTCTTTCAAGCGATTTAGAGGTTCTCCTGCCATACTACCAGACACATCGGTCACGAACACAGCCGCAATCGGTTTACTTCCATCCTTCTTTTCTTTCCATAACTTTTGCGCGGAGGATAGTAGACTACCATCGACTACTGCAAGTTCCGACTTGTAGTCCTCAAGATTATTGAAGCCATTTTTCTTTGCTGAATTCTGGTACTTATCTTGTTCAACAAACTCAGCGAACTTCTGAATGATGTTTAATTTATCTTCAGGTACATCACCTAATGCGTATAACGGACTGTCATGTCTTACGCCAAAGGGAGTGAACACATAACTATCTTTTAGGTCAGCAGCATTCAGATAGGTCTGATACTCCAGAACAAATCCATCCAGCATACCGGACTTCGCCGCATCACGCATTTGTATCGTTGTAGATGCAATGAAAGGCACATTGACTTGGAATTTTTCAAAACCCTGCACAGCTTTATCTCCTAAAATATTAGAACTATCGAATGTATTAAGTGCGGTAATAAGAAAGTTCAATCCTGTAGAACTGGCGAACGGGTCAGTGTATCCCATAGAGAATTCATTATTAGATATAGCCTCGGTAACTGTTTTGACATTCACTGATCCATACGTATCTATTAGGGCATCGTATTTCGCCTTGACAATGACAATGCCAGGAACGTTTCCGACGAGGCGCTCAGAGACAAGTTCAGTCTTAACACCACTCGCCTTGACCATTTCACCCCAGAATTCGTTAGAAGGTGTGAAAGCGTCGGGTACATATTTACCAGATTTGATGTAATCCGTAGCTGTACCGGAAGCGATATTCCGTACTTTAACTGAAGCAGATTTCCCATGTATGATGACATTAGCTTTGTTGAATTCTGTCGCTACCTCAGTCAACCATCCATCGACACCCGTACCTGATTTCTCAGGAGAAGAGAAGATTTCTACAAAAAAGTCACTCGTGTTGTCTACGGTTATGGGGAACTTCGAAATATCCGGTAACGACTCCGCAACATCAGCAGGATTAAGATCAATCTGCCCCTTTACTGGCGCCTCCGTAGTTACTGAGATATTGGAGTAAAGCTTACTTAATCGCTTACCTGCATCCTCGGAAGATACTTCTGTTTTTGTTTTTCCCAAATTAGAGGTCAGATTTACCCCTACATATACAATGCCGAATACTAATATCACTAGAATACCCGATAATAGAAAGAATTTACTTTTCTTTGTCATTCTTTACACCTCTCACTGTTTATAATATTTGGTTTGCTTAATTAACATGTCTATTTCTTGCATGCAAGGCATATTTTCAATATCCCCTGGCTCAAAACTATCTAAGCGGGATATTTCTAACAGTAACTTATCTAGTTTCAGCAAGATTTCCTCGTTCGTACCTAGAGAGCTTTTCATGAAAGACAGATACTCCTTATATACGATTGTCTTTTCTTGAAGAAGTTCCTGAGAAAAGGCAGTAGATTTCTGATTCATGACCCTCTCGAATTCCGACTCGTCAAATACATTGAGCCTATTCAGGATACTTCTGACATTAAGGTAAAATAGCTTTTCTACCTCCTGAGTTACGGAAGCAAACTTCTTGTAACTTAACTCCGTTGGTTCGAACCTCTGATGTAGAACATTTAATAAGGTATCCTTCTTCTTCGTCATTCGTTCCAACTGTTCTAAGGCAAGCGCAATATCATGCGCTAATGTTTTTACATGACGGTAGTGTGTCAAAGCCTCCACGTAATCTTCATACGTTTTAATCTGTTTGACAGGTAAAGCAACGGGCTGCTTAAACAATAAGATATAACTCCAGTAAAGCACCACTAGCGCACTTACGAACAGCAATGTTACTCCAAAGGCTGTTGCGAAAGCACTTCCTCCGATCTCTAGCCCCAAAAATCCGGGCGAGAGCACTAGGATGTTCAAAATCACCACAGCCACAATAATTCCTATAAGTTTTATGTATTTTGTATTAGTCAATTGTTGTACCTCCTCTACTGACACAGTGACAGGAAAATTGTACCACAAGTTACGAATTCGTGACAATAATCTATTAAAACATCACCTTTGAGAATTCGTAAAGCAAATGAAATGTACCATCATCGACATAACACTTACCACTAATTCATACTTTTGGAATCGAAAATGTTACACTTGTTATACAAACATTATTTATTTTCAATAAGATCAATTTTCTACAAACGGACCAGATTGTGTAGTAAGCCTTATTGAACTAACGGTCAGTTTAGTTGAACAAGGAAGTTTTTTAAAATTGTGATATATGTATGGAGGATTAAATGTCCATGTCGAAACATCTGGTTTACAGGGAAAGGGGAAACAAATACATGTCGATTTACCATAAAGTAATTGGAGAAGGGTATCCCATCGTTATGTTGCATGGTTGGACACTCGACCATCAAGTGATGTTCCATGCAATGGAACCGTTATTCGAGAAACGAAGCGGTTGGAAGAGAATATACATAGACTTACCAGGTATGGGGCATTCCGAGTCACAACCATCTATTCAGAACTCTGATGATATTTTAGAAGCGATATTACGTCTTTTGGACAAACTTATCCCTGATCAACCGTTTATTATTTGTGGTAATTCATATGGCGGGTACATTGCCAGAGGTATAGTCCGTTCACGGCAGGACACAGTTCGTGGATTACTACTGATGGCACCATTGACTATACCTGAATTCGATGAAAGAGTAGTACCACAACAGACCGTTCTAAAAAGAGACAGCAATTTGATATCACATTTGTCTTCAGAGGATGCTGATGAATTTTGCTCCATGGGAGTAGTGCAAGGTCCAACTGAATGGGAGAGGTTTCGAAATGAAATTTTACTTCCTTCTAAACAAACAAATTATGAATTCTTAAACCTTATTCGTCAAAATGGATATGGCTTTACCTTCGATATTTCATCTAAACTTGAGTATCCCACGCTAATTATCACAGGGCGTCAGGACAATGTAGTTGGATACCACGATGCGTGGCGACTAATTGAAGATTACCCAAGGGCAACTTTTGCAGTGCTTGATATGGCTGGTCACAACCTACAAATCGAACAAACCGATGTATTTAACGCATTAGTTCATAACTGGTTAAACAGACTTGAGTCTGAAAATTTTCGACTTGCATAACTTTTCATGAATTTCAGTTTCCTGTTGCACTAACAGATTCCTAATTTAACAAGATAGTTAAATTAGGAATCTGTTAGTCTTCGGTGAATGATAGGGTCTTCTGTTCCTGCAACTGAAGGCATTCTAGGTTTATCTTTTCGAACACCTCTTACTTCTCTATGCAGAATGGCTTATCCAAACAATAAATCTAGAATTTTCTCATCAGCTTTACGGTTTTCCCCTTTATAAGGGTAGCAGTGAATATGAATGGCTGGATTAAAATTGATTTCAATAATGCTGTAATTGGTATGCGTTGCCTCTAGACTAATATCATCAATCATCATGTCAACACCACAAATCGTTGCCCCTGCAGCTTTAGCAGATTGAATGGCCAATGTTTTATAGCTATCTGGAATGTCATCCGTAAAGTCAATACTGTCTCCACCTGTACTAATATTCGAATTTTCCCGCAGATAGACGATCTCATCTAGTTGGGGTATATCACCCCAGCTTTTCGATTGATTTCTCAAGAACATCTCTTCTGCATCACCGATCTGAATTCTTTCAAGGGGTGTCTTATATCCCTTACCTCTGAGCGGATCTTTGTTCTTCTCATGAACTAGCTGCTCAATCGTGTGAACCCCATCTCCAACTACATTGGCCGGAACGCGATGCAATATCCCGACAACCTCATCCCCCATAACAAGGAAACGATATTCTTTACCAGTAATGAACTCTTCGAGCAGGACCGTCTGATCATGTTCAAATGCCATTTTGAATGCTTGTTGATAATCTTCTTTCGTGAAATCACCATGAAAGATCGTAATGCCCAAACCAAAGTTTGTTGATTTGGGTTTAATCACAATGGCGTTGTCACGATATATTTCATATACGACCATAGCTTCTTCAAGATTCCGAAATGCTTCGCCAGTTGGAACTTGAATTCCGTGTTGCTTGAGAACTCTTTTCGTAACTACTTTATTTTCCATAATTAATACAGTGCTATAGGAATCTAATGATGTTTTCGTAGCTTGCTTAACATATTCTTGGTGATCGCCTTGTGTAAGTAACACGAAGTTATCATCTCGATCAATCAATTGAAATTTAATGCCGCGTTTAACTGCTGCCTTCAGAAGTAACTGTGTGGATAGCTCAAGGTCCTCATATCCTACGAATCGGTATCCATTATGAAGACTCTCCTCAGTAAATTGTTTCGCTTTATCCAAGTGATACGTCAGATAAGATGATTGTTGAATTTCTGACTTTACAATAGATGCAAAACTTTTATCTGGATGAATAATCTTTTGCTTCTCACCATTCAATATGTGTGAGAACTCCTTATCATCAGGCATCAAGAGCTGGACCATTTCTTGCATCTCATGGATACAAGTTAAGGCCATCTCCTCCATCGTCACACAACCCTCTTCATGATCGTGTAAGTATCCCTTTATACCTTCCATGATAAGTTGATCATGATTCATGTCTGCCCTCTTTTGATCCTCTACACCGAAGGTTTCATCCTTCTTCAACAGCATGTAAACAATAAACAAATGAATAAATTGCATCGTTTCTTTACTGATTCCAATTTTATGAAGTGGATTCAAATCCAGGAAACGAAGCTCCAAATAAGCGATTCCATCTTGCATTAGTTCCTGTAATGGATCTACACCTTTTGCTGTTTTCACTCTAACGGGGCTGTAGAATTCTTTTACACTTAATAATTCCTCGGATCGAATCAACTCATTCAGATCACGAACGTAGTCATTCATCGAATGATAGGACACATATAAAGGTTGTTCATTGCGATAACCGCATTCGCTATTACGAAGTGAATTCATGTTCGGGAAATAATAGCTTTTCTCGTCATCGGATTGCCCTCGGGCAACGCATTTCTCAATATATGTCTTATCAAAGACAGGACTTGCACCTGTTAAATAGATGAGCAGCCATCGATACCTCAATAGATTACGTGTTATTTTAAAATAAGTGGCATCTTTGAAATCTTTGAAGTCTTCATGGTGAGCTATTAATTCATGTAGCCTTCGTAGAAATCTATCATTGAAAGAAAAGTTATAATGGATACCGCTCAGTAATTGTCTTTTGCGACCATACTTATCTGCTAATTGATTCCTATAGTTGTCTTCTAACGGATCGTTCATTTTCGCAATTGGAATATCTTTATCATTGGGTAAAACAGGCGGATTGCTACTCGGCCATAAATATTCCCCATTCAATTCTAGCGAAACTATATCTTGCAGTGCTTCCATGAAACGATACGTTTCATCAATCGAGTTGAAAGTTGGAGTAATCATTTCGATTTGACTCTCTGAGAAATCCGTTTGAATATATGGATTTTCCATTTTACTTCCAAAAGCTTCTGGATGCGGTGTCACCGCAAGTTTCCCCTCTTGATCGACCCTAATATTTTCTTTTTCCAGACCAAATTGACCTTGTAGAAGATCTACATTTAACTTTTTATCGACCAGAAGCTGTATGAGTTCACGATTTAACAAAGCCATTATAACGACCACCCTTTATTTAAATGTTCCACTTGCGGACCCATCATTCTGCGCAAAGATCCCCTAAACCAGAAGACCAGAATGACTCCCTTGAAGACACTACTCAGAGCAATCGCCATCCACACACCGTTTAGACCAAATGGTTCGGATAATATCAAGGCCAGTGGTATCCTGAGCGCGGTAAATGTAATGCTGAATATCGGTGGGATATGTGTCTTCCCCATTCCATTAAAAGCACCAACGGTCATTAGTTCCAGACACATGAACATTTGTGAAAAACCGAGGATACGCATATAATCAGTACCTAACTCTACAATGGCCACATCAGACAGAAACAGTGAAAAGAGTTGCTGTGGGAATAAGATGAATACAAGTGATATGATAATGCCAAAAATGGAAGTTAGCAACAGAGCATGATGATAGCCCTGTTTAATGCGATCTAATCGGCGTGCTCCATAATTTTGCCCAAAGAAGGCAGCAATCGCTCCTTGGAGTCCTCCGATTGTCATGTATGAAATGGATTCAATTTGAATCCCAACTTTTTGGACTGCAATAGCATCAGCTCCAAAACGTATAATAATCTTGGCAATGATGATCGATATGATCGTAAATGTGACACGCTGGATCGTAATCGGAAGCCCCATGGTGATCACTTCTTTCATTTGACGACTATCCCATCGGGACGATCTAGAGATCAATTCTGAATTTCTTGTCTTCATAATAAATATACTTGTCACTAATATATTGGCGGCTAATGTTGCAATCGCCGCCCCTGCAACTCCCCAACCTTCAAATTTGCCCACACCAAAGATTAAGAGTGGATCGAGGACGATATTAACAATAAGACCGATCGAGAAGATTTGAAACGGCTGCTTACTATTACCCATGGCGTTCAAAATGGTAACAAAAAACGTATTTGTTATAGAAAATATCGTTCCAATAATTGAAATCATCAAAAATTGTTTCGCCATCAGCTCAACTTCTTCACTTCCAAGATCAAAGAACGCAATGAGTTGATTCTTGGTAAACATGACAAAACCCATATAGAGAAGCCCCAATAAGATAGACATCATAAATCCGTTCTTAATATACGTTCTAGCCTTATCTTTCTGACCAGATCCCATACAATGTGCAACTTTGATCCCAGTACCGATCGTTATCATAGTGGATAAAGCAATAGCTAAATTAATGAAGAAGCTGGCCGTGCCAATTGCTGCTACAGGACCACTTCCTAGCCTTCCAACCCAAAGCATATCGACAAGCCCATATGTAGTTGAAATGAAATTGGTTGCAATAATTGGAATCGTTAATTTCATTAATGTAGGCATAATTGGGCCTTGGGTCAAATCATTTGTGCCCTTCATATCTAGTAACACCCTCTTGATCTAATAAAATACCTTACATTTCTAAAATAATTATATACCACTCCCTTATATAAGCAAGTGATTATATGTTTGACACAATCTATTTATTTTGATAGTTGGCTAATTTACCCCCGCATATCGCGTCCACTTCTAGGGTGACTATCGTCAATCTACAGACAAAAAAAAGCCACTAGAGTTTTCTCTAATGAGCTTATATTCATATCCAATTAACATTACATTGCTTGATGGTCATTGAATTAAGCTTTTATAGCCCATCTCAATTTTGCTGAACGAGCACGACTATTCAGATTACATTCTTCTGTTGATGGCCGGATTACCTCGGTTGAAATCTCACTGTAAACTCCTTCACGCAACAAATTTTTAAAAGATTTTTTGACAAGTCTATCTTCTCCGGAATGGAAAGACAGTATGGCAACACGCCCACCTTTTGTAAGGACGTTAGGAAGTTTGTCTAAGAATTCATATAACACTTCAAATTCACTATTCACATCAATACGCAATGCTTGAAAGGATCTTTGACATGATTTCTTAATCGCTTCTACCCGTTTATCTGCAGGAATAAATTTGAGGGCAGCTTCAATAATTTGTCGAAGCTGAGTAGTCGTAGAAATAACAGTGCCCTTTCTACGTTCAGCAATAATAGCACTAGCGATTTGTGCAGCATACGGTTCATCTGCATTTTCAATTAGCATACCTTCTATTTCTTCTAGAGTCATACTTCTTAAGCGCTGAGCACCAGATATCCCTTTTTCAGGATTCAATCGCAAATCCAATGGCCCCTCTTTTTTATAAGTAAATCCTCTGTCAGGATTATCTATTTGCATTGAAGATAGGCCTAAATCTGCTAACACAAAATCAAACGGACCTGCCTCAGCAGCAACTTGATCGATATTCGCAAAGTTCAGTTGCCTGGTAGTCAATAGATTTGAGCCATACCCTAAATCCTGTAAACGTTCTCTAGTTTTGGATAATTCAATAGGATCTGCATCAAGGGCATATATATGACCCTTTGATTCTAAACATTTTAGCATTTCTAATGTGTGACCACCATATCCTAGGGTTGCATCTAAACCAGTTTGTCCTGGTTTTATTTGCAAAAACTCTAATATTTCTTTGACGAATATGGATATATGCATACCGGCTGGGGTATTGCCCTTTTCAATTACTCTCGCTACAGTATCTACATACTTCTCCGGTTGAAGCTCCTTGTATTTTTCTTTAAAGTTTCTTGGATGAGTTCCTTTATATCGAGCACGTCGTTGGTGCTTCTGTTCTGGATAATCCATTGATTGGTACCTCCCTACCTTTTCCTATGTTATCTTTATCTAAATTGCGGATTGTTTGTTTGAGCTTCTACCGCTGCTTGTTTCAATTTATCACAAATCAAAACATCCAACTGCATCTTTTCATACGCTTCAATGCTCATAACAACCATATCACCATATCCATTCTTTGTCAGAAATACAGGTTCGGCTGTTTCATGCACTACTTTGGAAATATCAGCAAAGTTGTTCCTTAAATCCGACACGGGCCTTATATGTGGCATGTTCTTTCCCCCTGAATTTATTTATCATAATTTTATCATAATTATGATAAGCGTTCAATGAGGTGTAAGCCCTATACTCATTCCCTTATTTCATTAAAAATCATATTCCGCATCTTTCGCTTGACGAATCTTGGAGTACGCATCAACTAGTTGCACGGTGTCTTCTACTAAACGCTCCATACGGAAAAGAACATCGTCGTTGATTATTTCTTTTCTGAGGAAATCTTTCTCTTCGATAAATACGTATGTTGGCACGATATGCGCTTTCATATAGGATAGAATTGGTTTCAACTGCTGCTCCGCCATTAAATAATGCTTCGCTGTTCCAGCTGTAACAACTATACTCACCACTCTATCTCGGAATGCATTGACAGGTAATAAATCGAAAATATTTTTTAACGTCGCTGGAATAGAGGCTTGGAATGTCGGTGTACCGATAATAATGGCATCTGCCTCCATGATCGCCTCCGTTACCACTTTGGTGTCCCCTTGGTATTCCCAATAGTTCCGTCCATCACTAAACACCATTTCATACTCTGCTAGGTCTAGTAACGTAACTTCGGCATCAGGATATTTTTCACGTGTCATTTTGAGTGTGTAATCCATCGCTGTTCTTGTTTTAGACCCTACTTTTGAGCCTGCAATCCCTACATTTTTCATCCTAATCACCCCTTATATTTCCGCTGAAACGGGTGCCGTCCTTGAAATAAGACGCCGAAGCCGTTTCTACTTGGCTGTATGTTTCTTAATCGCAGGCATAATTTCCGTTGCAATCAGTTCAATGTTTTTCGCAATCTTATCGAAAGGTACACCGCCGAAATCAATTTGCGCCATAAAGCGTTGTTGACCATACAATTCATATTGATAGAGCATTTTCTCGATCATTTGTTGTGGACTACCGATCATTAATGCATCGCGATAATCTGTCGATTGCGCAAATTGTTGTTTAGGATAACCACCACCACGTAATGCCTGCATACCTGAATTAATATGTGGATAATACTCACGAAGTGCATCTTGAGAATTTTCTGCTGTATAGAATAAGCTTGTTGTAGCAATGGGAAGCGTTGCTGGATCAAACCCACGCTCGGCTGCTGTTTCACGGTATGCATCAACGGAAGGCTTGAAATTGATTGCAGGCCCACCAAGCGTAGTTAGCATCATCGGTATACCTGCATATGCAGCCTTAATTGCACTAGAAGGAGGTCCACCTACTGCACGCCAAATGGGCATATGACCATTGAGAGGTTGTGGCAAGATAGAAGCATTATTCAACGGTGCACGGAATTGCCCCTCCCAAGTTACCTTTTCCTCGTTATTTAACTTCATTAGAAGCTCGATTTTCTCTTCAAATAATTCCTCATAATCATGCACGTCATAACCAAGTAAGCTATATGCCCCTACACGTGATCCTCTCCCAGCGACAATTTCAGCTCGCCCTTGTGAGATCAAATCTAATGTTGCGAAATCTTCATATACACGGACAGGATCGGATGTACTTAACACCGTTGCCGAGCTAGCAATTTTAATGTTGTTGGTAGCCTGTGCAATTGCCCCCAAAATGACTGTATGTGCTTGTGTTGTAAAATGTGCTTGATGACTTTCTCCTACAGCAAATACATCAAGTCCAGCTTGATCAGCAAGCTTACTTGCCTCAATTAATTCGCGAATACGTTGTTCAGGGCTAATCATCGAGCCTGTATGTGGGTTCGCCAAATGATCACCTATCGAATATAAACCAAATTCAAGTCCTTTATTTGTATCAATACGATATTTTTCCATGTGAATTACTCCTTTGAAGTCAAATTTTAGTCAAGTGGTACGAGCTTTGCTTCTATTGCTGCACGTTGCCCTTCTAGAAATGGTGGCAAATCTAATTCCTTACCAAGCGCTTCGATCGTTGAATCTGCGATGAATCCAGGACCATCTGTTGCAATTTCAAATAAAATACCGTTGGATTCACGGAAATATAAGCTTTGGAAGTAGAAACGATCCACAATTCCTGATGAGTGAAAGCCACGTTCTTTAACGACCTGATCCCAATAGCGTAACTCCTCTTCGTTCTTAACACGGATGGCTACATGATGAATGCTTCCTCTGCCGGGCTTCTCACTAGGTCCTTCCTCCTGTTTGACGACAATCTCACCTAATGACTGTCCAGCAACAGACTGATAAATCCCTTCATGATCGGAGCGGGATGCCTCTACATAACCGAATATGCCCGTTAATGTTTTGGCTAGACGATCCAAGTGACGCACCGTTATTTCGACTGTACCCATTCCCAGAATACGATGCTGTTCCTCGATAATGGAATCTTCCCACATGGACCAATTTTCAGGAACCTTTTCGTCGTTATTATTTAATAGAATCATTCGTAATCCTTCGGCATCTTCAAAATGTAAAGCATCTCGGCCGGCATAACTTGTAATTTCACCATGCTTTACATCCAATACTTCAAAACGATTTTTCCAAAATACTAGACTTTCAAATGATGGAACAAGTAAGCCGATTTGTGTAATGGCATTGGTGCCACGAACCGTTCTTCCTACCATGGGCATTTCGAAAAACGAAAGCTCCGTTCCCGCACTACCCGTTAAATCCCCATAAAATAAATGATACATACTAGGGTCATCCTGATTAACAGTCTTTTTCACTCTCCGTAGCCCTAATATATTTCTATAAAATTCATTGTTCATTTTAGCGTTTTTTGTAATCATCGAAATATGATGATGTCCAGAAATAGTATACATAGTAGTTCCTCCTCTATTTTAACTTGATTAGTCAAATGATATTACAAAAAAATTACTCAGGCGGCAATTCTTTCTTTTGGCTATGTTTGTGTACACGTGTCATTAATGTATATAGTGTTTTTTGTTCTTCTTCGTTTAATGCATCATCAAAAAATGATGTTTGAAATGCCAGTTGTTCCGGCATCGCTTGGTCTAGAATAGATTCAGCTTTCTCTGTGAGACTGATCGTTTTCGTTTTCCAATCTTGCTTACGTACAATGTAACGTTCTTTCTCAAGACGTACGAGCATACGCGAAATACCACCTTGTGTAACCGTCACTTTCTCGGCTAACTCCATTTGCGTGAGTGGCTGATAAATACGAATTTGCATGAGTACATCAAACTGAGCAGTCGTTAGATCAAATCGTTTCAGAAAGTCATTCGACATCTGGTTACTTTGGTTCGTAAAACGCATTAAACGTAACCAGATTAATGAGCCTATCGTATTATTACGCATGTCGTTTCCCTCCCCATCGCTAACCTCAACATCACTTTACTACGCAATTGATAAAGAAGCAAGTTAATTTGACTATGATTTCAAATTCTGCAGTAGTCATAAAAGACACGAACCCTCAATAGGTCGTGTCCAGATGTTAGACTTTATTGTTTGTTCCGACCCGTTTCGCCAATTCGAATAGGTCATGGCCTTTTAGTGCCCCGGCAACTAATTCAGGAAGTAAGGCAGGTGTACATGCGAAGCAAGGAGTTCCATCACGAGATAGTAGCTTGGCAATATGCTCATTGTAGAATGGCTGACCTTGATCGGATAATGCTAGCAAGCACATCGTTTGCACACCTGCTTCTCGCATTTCACGCATACGACGAATCAAGCCGGCTTGATTGCCTCCTTCATATAGATCAGAGACAACAATAAATAACGTCTTCTTCGGCTCCTCGATAAACTGCTCACAGTAGGCAACCGATTTATGAATATCAGTGCCACCGCCAAGCTGTATACCGAAGAGCATATCGACAGGATCATTCGCACATTGCTCCGTTAAATCAACGACTTCCGTATCGAACACAACGACACGGGTACTTAATGAAGGGATACTGGCGAAGATCGATCCGATCACAGAAGCCCATATGACCGAATCAGCCATCGAGCCGCTCTGGTCAATATCTAAGATGACCGTCCATTCTTTATTTCTCTGCGCACGATCGAAGAAATAGAATTTCTCCGGAATGATTTGACGACGCTCTGTATCATAATGCTTTAAATTACGTTGTATCGTTCGTTTCCAATCTATTCCGCTCACAGACGGTAGTGGAGAATGCTGCCTTCGATTCAAAGCACCTGTTACCGCACGACGTATGTCTTGCTCTAGCCGTTTCACCAGATCATCGACTACTTCCTGCACGAGCATTCGTGCTGTGTCTTTCGTTTTCTCAGGAATTTTTCCTTTCAAAGATAAAAGCGTTCCAATAAGCTGAATATCCGGCTTTACTTTAGCCAAAATTTCAGGCTCAAACAAAAGCTGCTTCCATCCCTTTCTTTCCATCGCATCATTTTGAATGATCGAAACGACGTCCTCCGGAAAAAAAGTGCGGACATCTCCAAGCCACTTCGCTAAACGAGGTGCTGAGCTCCCCAGCCCTGCTCCCCTCGCCGCATTGGTTCCACTACCACCTTTGCCATCCATGATTTCGCTTGTGTCATCATAGATCGCAGCTAGCGCCTGATCCATAATCAGTTCTTCTTCAGTTAAGCCAATGCTTCCATAACCAGATGAGCTCGCTAACTGCCCTTCAGCCGCTTGACCAAGAATAAGTCGCCAACGTGACACTACTTGGGGTTCAATAGCATTGTTCATAGTCAAAAGTCCTCAAATTCAAAATCATTCAACTCGTCCAGCATCTGTACTTCGTCCTCCTTCAGCTCGCCCATCAATATCTCCGCAGCCTGTTCCGTATTCACACCCCATAATTCACCAAGTAGCTCGGCAATCATCATTTTCTCTTGGGAGGAAAATGAGCTTAATGCCCGTCGTAGAAATACGAGCGCACGAACAAACTCATCATCCTCAAGTGAAACGATATATTCGTTTAACTGCTCCCACAAGCTCATACGAGATAGAAGTGCATAGCGATTACGCAGTGACAGCCCTTCAAACCAACCTGCACCGAGATCTGCAGGTATACCCGGAGATAGACGCCGTGATACTTCTGCTGCACATTGTTCTGCTGAAATCGCACCACGTTCCATTAATATCGCACATGCGAAGCCCGAAAGACGTGGATTGCGATCGTCTCTCTCCACAAGCTGCAACAGCTCTTGAAGCCACAGCTGCTCATCTACCTGCTCGCTATGATTCAGAGCTATACTGTTTAGTTCATTCATTGCTGCAATCATTCCGTTAGCTACTTCATCGTTACAGCCGCTTGCATCAAGCAAGAACAAGCAAGCTCGCATAAATAACTGCTCAAGTAATGGTAATAATGGTTCCATATTTATTCGTCTTATATCGCCATAGTTTATAATCGTTGACAGCTCGTATGCCGCTGAGGCTATCTGTACGACATCGCCGCTATCTACGGCAAGCTGCTGTAGCTTCTGACGGGCAGCTTCCATCTGTACCAGCATCCCGCATTCACAGGCAATGCGGATCAAATCAGAAGCCTCCGTAATCGTACCGCAACCTTCAAGCTTCTGCTGAAGCACGTAAGCAGATGCTACCTCTATTGTCTCTCCAAGCAGAGTTGATTCGACAATCTGAATCTCTACCTCCGGTGACCATTGCATTACCCAATGCTCAGCCCATGTTGCACGCTCTTGCGAGCTTGGCTTTATCTTCACAAATGCAATGGCTAACAGCTTTAGGCGATGGAATAAAATAGATCGGTTTAAATCCAAAAATGCCGCTTCTTCAGATGCGACGCGCCGATTCTCGCGCAAATCCAACGTTAAATCCGTTGCAATGGTCGTCTTATATTTATCGAGCTTCAATCTCTTCAACAACCGATTCAAATCGTCCTGAATCGGCGTCTGACTAACACCCTCAGCTAGTGAGCCGATAGCTGTGCCAACTTCTGTTCGCATCAGAGCTTCGGCAATGATCGAAAGGTCGCCACGGCCAAGCAATGTTTGCGCTGCATCCCGCAAATCGCGCAATGTGGGTGCACTGCCGTCATGAAGAGCAGCGAGAGATTCCGCAAGCCGGACCGCTTCAATGACCTCTGCTGTGGATCGATGATTCCCCGTATCCCGCATCAATCTAGCAATGGTCGATAAATAATGATTAGGCAGATCTTCAAGCGTATCTGTCCTCATCCGCTCCCACATCATTTCAAAATAATTCGGAGCTATGTTCCCCGCGCCATAACCAGACATCGTTGAAAGCTTATAATAAGAATAAGGCATGAGTGTCAGCTTCGTACTGCGAGCAGGCAAATCCTTCAATTCTTGATCTGTCATCGCTTCTGTAAGATTGGACAATGCAGCCGCATGATATGCCCCGCATACGACAACAATCTTACCCGGTTCGTGTCCAGTATGAATGATGTTCTGAATTTGCCGACGCATATAAGCTTCTCGAATCGCATTATATGCGTATTCGGTTCGTGCATCCCGCCATTCCTTTCCCTCGGATAGCTCACGCATTTGACTAGAGAAAGCAACAATCGCCTCTTGGTATGCACCCGCATTCAAATTATGCTCGTAATTTCGCTCCCAATACATATCATAATCGTACTCACCGGACAGATCAGCAATCCTCTCATAAATGGAGCGTTGATCCTGTTCTTCCTCTAATAATTCGGTTGGAACTAGATCGCTATCTTCTTCCTTCTTAGCTGCTACATTCATCCGCACATCCTGCAAAGCAAGTATCGTGGAGGAAGGCAGATCGATGAAGGCTGCCAATGCTCCGTTGTCCTCAGCCCATTTCATCGCTTGGTACTCTGGCGAATAATCAGCGAAAGGCCATAACACCGTACGTACGGGTAGGTCTTCGGTAAAGGCCAATATGGCAACAGGAGGTTTCGTCACCTTATGTGTTAGATGACGAATTTCTGCCGTTGCATCGGATGGTCCTTCAATGAGTACCGCGGTAGGCTTATGCTCATTGAGAAAGTCTAGCAAATGCTTCGCGCCGCCAGGTGAAAGATGTCTTACGCCAAAAATATGTACATCCGCATTAGCTGCTACACTCACTCGTTCAACTCCTTGCAAGCCATATACAAGCCGCGCCATTCGGCTCCGCGCTTCTTCATGACATTGTCGAGATATTCCTTCCAAACGAGTTTATCTTTATCATCATCTTTCACAATGGCTCCTTGCAAACCTGCAGCAATATCCTCGTCAGTCAGTTCTCCAGTACCGAAGCTGGCAGCAAGTGCCATACTGTTCGTAAGCAAAGATATCGCTTCAGCTGTTGAAATAACACCTGCAGGTGACTTCACCTTTTCTTTCTTATCAATGGTCATCCCGCTACGCAGCTCGCGGAATATCGTGACAACCTTCAACAGTGCCTCTTCTGCAGGTACAGCAGCCTGTAGCTCGTAGGATGCAGCAATTTCACCGACTCGTTTTTTTACGATTTCAACCTCTGTATTCATATCCGCTGGAGCAGGTAGCACAATAATGTTAAAGCGCCGTTTCAATGCTGCCGACATTTCGTTAACGCCACGATCTCTCGTATTAGCCGTAGCGATAATGGAGAACCCTTTTCGGGCACTCACTTCTTTGCCTAATTCAGGTACTGATACTGTTTTCTCGGACAAAATCGAAATGAGCGCATCCTGAACCTCCGACGCACAACGAGATATTTCTTCGAAGCGCGCAATTCCGCCCGCTTCCATCGCCCGCATGATCGGGCTTTGCACGAGTGCTTCCGGCGTAGGTCCATTCGCTAATAGCATCGCATAGTTCCAAGAATAGCGGACATGCTCCTCGCTCGTTCCAGCAGTACCTTGAACGACGAGTCCGGAATTGCCGTATATCGCTGCGGATAAATTTTCAGATAGCCATGATTTAGCCGTACCAGGCTCTCCGATTAGCATCAGTGCTCGATCTGTTACTAAGGTAGCAATCGCCATCTCAATTAATCTTTTATTACCAATATATTTAGGGGTGATGACCTTCGTACCCGCTTTGCCACCTGTAATGAACGTAAGGACAGCCTGTGGAGACATTTGCCAGCCTGTAGGAATTCTGCCCTTATCTGCCTTGCACAGCGCCTCTAATTCTTCCTTGTATAATTGTTCCGCGGGTAATCGCATCATATCCTGTAGCTGCTCTTTGTTAATGGACATTCACTTATTCTCCTTTAAAGTTCATTATTGACGACTCTGGCAGCTCGCATCTGCTCGATCACATAACGAAGTATTTCAGCCGATGTATATCGAGTTCCCAGCAGAATAGTAGCTAATCGATCGCAGTAACTCGCCGGCAGCTGATACAGCTTTTCCAAAGTATAGCCTTCATAGGAGTAACGACTGCTTTCTAACACTACCTTGAGAGCTTCCCACTGATCGTCATCATTTGCACCAGCACGCTCTAGTCCTCTTAAGAGCATTTCTCTAGACGTAGTGTTTAACTTCGCATCTTTTGATGATTTGTTGACTAAGTACCGCCGGCATCCTGCATGATCAGGGCGTGCAAAGGCACATACAAGCGCAGAGGCATCTTGCTCGATGGACCAATCTAACCAACGCACATCCCATTCACCTGCAAGCTGTTCTATCGATGGTACTTTTATGTAAGTAAGCGATGTTGTCTCATTCGGATTGCTCCATAATGTTGGATAAAGCTTATACTCATGCGAAATAATAAGCTGTTCAATCGTTGATATGAGTTCCTTCGTTCGTTGAGTCAGGTCCTTGCCCTTCCGCAGCTTCCATTTACTATGCATGGATTGAACATATCGCTTATACAACTGCTCTGGCGTGAGCAATCGGAAGGATAAGCGGAACGCATGCGGCATATAAAGGACACTATGCTGTTCTAGCTGATGCAGCAATGCCAATGCAGCTTCTGTATTTGTGTTCTCCAAGTAGTAAGCAGCATCGTCGAATAAATCGGACCATCCCAATGAATGATACAATTCATAATGGTTCGTTGCATATTCATACACATCATAAAGCGCTTGACTTCGCTTAGCATCCAGTGCTTTTAAGTAGTGCCTAACCCTCACTCGCGAGGCTTCTAGTTTGGTCTTATCTGCTAGTAATTCTGAAGCTTGCTTCAGTTCACTGTTTAGATCCCCAACCAATTTGGAGGTAAGCTCACTATGATCACATTTAGCGGCCGCTCTAGAAGCAATCTCAACATCTTTACCGGAAAATGCTTCATAAATCCGCTCTACTGCCCGCGTAGATCCGCCCTCGGCTAAGGCGTAATAAGCAGCTTCGCGAATCGTCTTCTTCTTGTCCTTCGTCCAGCCTACTAACGCTTCTTCATACGGTTCATGACCTGACAACAATTCAATAGCCGCCACTCGTACATCCTCTGTGCCAGATTCCGCAGCATGGAATATAAGCTCAGTTACCGCTTCTCCGCCTAATTGTCCGATGACCTTCAGCCTTCTAGCCTCTACTTTCCCTCCAGTAGGATCGAAAGCTTCGATTAAATGTGGAACGATCTGCGCTCCATAGGAAGGCAATATATGTGTTCTAGCAAACTCTGCAATTTCAATATAAGGATCATGAAGTGCTGCGAAGGCGTCATTCAGCAAACGAACATCTTGAAACATTTCCGCCTCAAACGCCTGTACGATAATTTCGTATCGACCGCCCCCAGTAGTTGTTAATGCATCCTGAACTTCCGCAAGCTTCCGAAACGGGAGGCTCGTCGTTAAAGTAAGTGGACGATTCTTCAATGCTATAAGTTCCCCATCTGATGAAGTTGAGCCTTGTGTACGAAGAACAGAATTTAGTAGCAAACTTAAATCTTGTAATTTCTCTGTAGAAGTAGAAGTCCTCGTCTGCTGAGAGGAAGGCCCTATCAACATCGCAATGCCTTCTGCTAATCTTTTAAAAACAGGTGCCCTCTCACCTAACTGCTGGAATTGAGGTAGCAAACGCTTTAAGCGAAAATCTCCAACTGCTAGTTCGCTTCCTGCAATGTATAGTCGTCTAACTTCTTGTTGAAGCTCTTGCAGCAATGATGTACTCATCGGTGTTCCTCCTAAATGTCAAAATAAGAGACGGATGATCTCCGCACCTTTTATGATGCTCAATGGTTGTGCAACAAGTCGCCCGTTATCCATATGATGTTCGAACATAACAAGCATTGTCGTATCTATTAAACTAGCAGACGGAATATGCGACAACAAGGATACTGCAGAATGTCTAAATGTAAACATATCTTCTAGTGTCAAATGCTGGCCCGAATGATCTATAATTGCAATTTGTCCTTGCTCCGTCTGCTGTATCTCAGCCACATGAAGTAGCATAACTGGGTTTCTATCACTAAGTGGATTTTTCAATTGATTTTTTACCTGCTTCACAACATCGGCATAAGAACGGTGGGCTTTGCTAGAAATTAATTCTAAATCACGCTGCTCCAACGGTCGCGGAATCATTTCCTCAAACCGAACTCTTCGGTTTATATTACCTGGGTAACGATACAATGACTTTACAACTGCAACGTCAAAAAAACTGTCTTCCTCTCGCATATGCTTAGCTGCTTTATAAGGACGATACTGAACCGTGCCATGAATTTCCCCACTCGCAATCTCGAACCAATAGCCCAGATCGATGTACTCTTCTCTTGCTAAATCTGAATAGCTTATAAAGACAAGCTGAATCAATTCTGTTTCTTCGGTCATTAGACCGAACTCCTTCAGTTCTTTTAACTGCCACGCATGTCCAAGCCATTCCTCCATCGTTGATTCATGATCTAACGTCAAGTTTGGATCGGCAAGCTTCGCAGTTAAATGTGTACGCCCTTTCTTAATAAATGCGTGAATAAGTGTCAATTGTTCCACAGCATCTGTATAAGCCATTTCCTGATCCTCTTTATTGGAGAGGAATACGTGGAGTCTACGCAATTCCGACTGTGCTCCCGTTAAGTAATAGTTTCCTAGCTGCTTTATATGCTCTTCAATCATTTTAAGCACTTTTTGATCAACGATGGCTAACCCTCCGCGAATAAGTGAAAGTGTTAGCTTTTCAAGTAAATCCAACCCTTCAAGCTGAGACAGAATCTTTTTCTTTAACGCGGATTTATTTACTTTTTTCGGCTTTGCCTCTACGCCCTCAGCATCTTCCTTTAATTTCTTTTCTTCCCGCTTCTCTACTTTTTCACGTTTAGAAATGATATCTTCCGGTACAGCAGCAGTGACGAACGTTGCCCCTCCATTGTAGGCGTACAATAAGCCTAGGGCATGCTTGCACGGAATTTGACGACTTGGACAAGAACAACGTAGTACCGGCTTCTCTGGATGGATGAAATCGGCCGAGCATTTATAATGAGAACTTCCGCTTCCAGAGCAATCTCCAAATAACAATGAGCCATCTTCTGAGAAATTTAACTGGACGAAGCTATTCTTTTTGACCAATCCTTGGGCATTCTTAATAGCTGCGCTGTTTGGGGCCAGTGAATCGACATACGCTTCTGAAATTTCAATCAAGGTTATTCACTCCAATGTCTGTTTCTTGATTTTATTAAGATATTCCTTTCTTCCAATGACAATGCCTAGATGTGCTTCTAGGTTTAATCCTCTTGCCATATCATGGTATATCACAATCTTTTCACTAAACGCGTCTTCACTAGTAGTATAAAGGCTATTAACGAACCCGTTCTCTTTTTTTTGATTAATCATACTCAATCTCTAATTCTCTAACGAAAACAGCTGTACCTGATATAAACACATCCATATTATTGGGTTTTCTTATTACTTCTACATGTACTCTTCCATTCTTATCTATCTCTTGCCCCTGCTCTACTGTAAATTTATAAAGTCCTAATTCCTGATCAATATAAGTTAGATAATAGGCTCCCATTACGCCTGATGCAGTTCCTGTTACAGCATCCTCTGTAGTACCTGAATAAGGTGACGAAAAATGTCTTGCATGCATGAATGCGCTCTTATCATACGTTTCAAAACAAATCGGATGTATAGATGATCTCGGATTCTCGGTCAGAATATCTGGAAATAACTTATTTTTAGGCTTCATGTCATGAAATCTTCTTAGCTCCTTGACAGGTACTATTAAGGTCCAGGCTCCAGTACTTCCATACATTATTGGTTTTGTTTGATCTAGATCGTCTTTCGTCAACCCCATTGATGCGGCTAACTTTTCAACATCTCCATTAAAAGAATTAAATTGGGGTTGGTCTTGCTTCATTTTTATACTTAGTTCATCATTCACTATGCTAAATGTAATCGGTAAAATCCCTACATTTGTCTCGATCTGTATAGTTTCCTTATCACCTAACAAGCCTCTTGTTTTTAGGCAGTATAAAGATCCCATAGTAGCATGACCACAAAGGTTTATCTCGTGACCTGGAGTGAAATATCTTAATCTTAAATCAGCGTTCTCAGAATCCAAAACAAATACAGTTTCATTAAAATTAACATGATAAGCTATTCGTTGCATTTCCATTTCAGTGAGATGATTCGCATTTAATACTACACCAGCAGGATTTCCTTTATCAGGTGTTTTTGAAAATGCATCGTAGTGAAAAACTGTAATTCTTGCCATCTTAGTACCTCACTTTCATTAGTATATTTAGCAAATGTCCTCTAATGTAGTTGTGTTCCTAACGTCAATACATCTTAGTTAGCCCCTATCTAATGAGGATTTAAATAGAACTTGGTCAAATGCGGGATACTATAATAATTCTAAGTCCTTAAATTTCTTTTGAAGTTTTGGGATAACAGCATGTGTCGCCTGAATTCACTTCTACGAAACTTCCTCCTGGTAACCAAAGGAGCGACCGCTGTGGTAATGAAATGTTTGTTGCAACTACTTGATTGTGTTATCATATTATTAATAAAGACCAAGTGCTGCTAACACTTGGTCAGTACAATTGGCTTGGATGGTTAATCCCTTCTAAGTCACATAGGAACAAAAACCCACCTTTGGCTGCTAATCTTTGGGTGGGTTTTTATTTTCTCTTGTTGCTGTTAATGTATGTTAAAAGAGCAAGAATGAACATTCCAAATAGGAACATAATCGTTATTGCATCTTTTACTTCCATGGCTTCACCTCCTTTCGAAGGGAAACCATACCCACCCAAGATTCAATTGTATCTATATTTTACCTCTTATCTATTCCCCGTACAAGTGTTCTTATTCGTTTTAATCTGACGTCCAAACGACCAAAGCTGTCCCCCGCCTTCTGAGCTTTACAATAACTCAATTCTCCAGTTAACTTTCATTTATAAATGCATAGACTGGATAGTCTGCTTTTACTTCAAAACCTAATTTTATAGCTAACTTGTGAGATGGTGTATTCTGATGGGTCGTCTCCCATAAAGGAAATTTACGATTGTGTAATAAATGATCAATCAATTTGATTGCAGCTAATGTTGCGTAACCTTTTCCTCTCTGATCATGAACAAATGTATCAATGTCTATAAAATATTCATTATTGAGCACAAATCCATTATTTTTACAAATTGTAATCACTTCGTGTCCCATCCTGATTTCAACTCCCGGATAAGATTTAGTGAAAAACCTTTCATCAACATATTTTAAATTCCGATATTCTTCTGGCATTATCTCAAACTCCAATAAGTTAACTTCAATATCCTCAATTGGCGGAGAAAATGTTTCCTTGATCAGCTTAAACTTATCCAAGTTCAACGTATAGACTGATTCATAATGCTTATCTACTTTTAGAAGGTGTAATCCATCGAGAAGAAGTTCATCCCAGCATTCAACATCGGCAGTATAAATTTCAAACCAATTTACATTACGTTGTTTACAATCTGGAATGACTACCTCATAAATAAAACTAATGAGTTCCTTCTTCTCCTTCTCGCTATTTATATTGCCCTCTAAGTACATCCATCTACCGATTGCCCAAACAATTACTAGATTAGGTTCAAGATCATTCACAAATACTCTTCCAGGATAGTGACCATGAATAACAGACAATGCAGGAATATATTGTTTCTTCTTAAAAAAAGGTTCTGCAAGATGATACTCATTAAAATTCAATTCAATCATAGTCAATTCACTCCAACTCTACTTTTTTCTTTTCTTTTACGCAGCTTAAGTAACCGAAGGAGACGGGTCGCTAAACTTAGCCAGTCGATTGAACTAGCGGAAAAGTGTCATATATATTCTTAATGCGTTTTAGTATCAATTGAGCGGTTTCATTAACTTCTTCAAGCTCTTCACCTGTAGTTGGATCATACGCTATTCTTGTTAATTCTCCTTTAAATTCAATAATTAAATTCTCCACAAATACCCCCAAATAGGATCAGCTTTTATATGTTTAATAAAACTACGCAATCATTTCCGATAACGTTGTGCATTCCCGACGTTCAAGCAGCTAAGAACCGACGCGGTTGGGTGTGTCTCATTGTTATCCTTCATTGAATTCACCTACAAAATCACTCTTTAGTATTGAATAAAGCCTTTGGTCCATAAATGTTCCCTTGATCTTTAATTGTTCTCGTAATATTCCTTCTAGTTTCATACCGAGCTTCTCCATCGCCCGAGCAGAACCCGCATTATTGTAATTACATCTGCCTTCTATTCGGTTTAATTCGAGTTTCTCGAATCCATAATTAACTACTACCTTAGTTGCTTCTGATATAATATCTTTGTTCCAGTACTGACTAGCTAGAGCAAAACCAATTTCTGCTCTGCTATGCATCACATCCCAATTAATGAAGCCGGTTCTTCCAATCAGCTTATTACTTGGTTTATATATAATTCCCCAACGAAATGCTTGCTTGAATTCGTATTTATCCAACACTTTTTGTAAATAATCTTTCGTATCTTCAATTGTCTCATGTTTATTCCAAAGAGTGCTAACAGACACAATCGGATCCGAAGCAAATTCAAAATAATCGTTTAGGTCATTCATACTTAATTTTCTCAGTATTAATCGTTCCGTTTCAAAAACTGGCGACTCAGAGAATAATATATCTATTTTCATGACTTACATCCTTCCTCAATCATCTTTAATCATTGCTCCGTCCTTACCATTTTGACCTTATAGTTCTGGATAGAAGGCAATCCAACCTGATGAAGGAAAGGGTTGCCTTTTATGAATAAGTAGAGGGCTTGCAGGAAATCCTAAATCCGGTAACTTCATTAATTAACGGACCGAGGAGGTTGGCTTATGGTAAAAATCATCGTATTGGCAGTCATATTATTGGTGACCGGCTGTTCGGCCGGAAACAATATGACACAAAAGCAAGTGACTCCTGAGCAAACACGAATCTCAACCCATGCTCACACTGCTACGCCAACTCCTGCCCTAACACAGGCATCATCAACAGCTACGCCTGCGACAGAGAGATCATCTATTACAACAAAAGGAGCACAGAATGGAAATATCTCAGATTGGTTGAATCTGATTCAAACACCGGATCGAAATCCAGCAAACCAAGCACAGACCGGAAATCCTGAAAAAAAGGAACCGACAGGTTCAACAGAACAAGCACAGAATGGTACAAAGAATACAAATATTAGTACGGAGTCATCCCAATTTGGACAGCAGGTTCTGGAGCTAGTAAA
This sequence comes from Paenibacillus sp. Y859, assembly GCF_056786405.1. Classification (NCBI taxonomy): domain Bacteria; kingdom Bacillati; phylum Bacillota; class Bacilli; order Caryophanales; family Paenibacillaceae; genus Paenibacillus; species Paenibacillus sp. Y859. Next base: position 74,166 of record NZ_JBXCIZ010000014.1, read on the forward strand.
TCAAGAAAGGTCCAAAGCAGGATTAAGTTCCCTAAGTATGAATGAAGAATTGTCAAATATGGCTATGGTCAAGGCACAGGACATGTACAATAACAATTACTTTGATCATAATTCACCAACACATGGATCCCCTTTCGATATGATGAAGGAGTTCGGGATCACATACAATTCCGCTGGAGAAAACATCGCAAAAGGGCAAACTACCCCTACCCAAGTTATGCAGGATTGGATGAATAGCCCTGGACACAAAGCAAATATACTGAGTAATAGTTATACTCAAATTGGAATTGCTTATTATAACAATGCATGGGTCCAGGAATTTAAAGGATAACGCCATTCATCCCCGACAATAAGGCATCAAAAAAACGGCATTCATGCGATTTTTTTGATGCTTATTTAGCCGTTCTGTCATACACCAATTGCTTTGATCTAATGCTGCTGGAAAGTCTTTAATCAGTACTTAATATTTCATTCACTTTTTCTATCCAAGCACCATTCTTATCTGCTAGAATTGTTCTCCATAATAAATTTTGTGCAGGTTTAAAGTTTTTCTCCTGATCATCTACAAACAAAACTTGTTGTGTAACTTCTAGTTTTGTTTGTACTATCTCATATATTTGAGGATCGGGTTTACACACTCCAACGGAACTTGAGATTGTTATGCTCTTCGTATATTTTTTTATTGGGTCTAACAGAGGATCTAACCACTCTCTACGATGATTACTTAGTAGGTGAATATCAGCTGCTTTACTCCAGATAGGTATATAATGAATTGCAGGAAGGTACCTAAGATGTTTCAACATGATTGATTGTGCAGTGTGTAATTCTATTGATGGGCATTGTTTATTTAGCCAATGCCAGAATTCATTTTCACTTATCTTGCCTGTCCAGAGTTTTTCACGCAATTCCTGTTTGAATTGTGATCTTAAATTTTCATAAGAAACAGATGCTAATTCTGCGATCTCAAGCCAAAATGCTGGGGAAATATTTGTTACTACTACTCCCGCAACATCAAGAATTAATTGATGTTTAACCATGGAAGATCTCCCCCTGTTCTTTAATTTTCATAGGCACTTTCATCTAATGTTACGATTTTCAATCCGTCCTACAACTTAAGCTTACATAGTGCCCGGCCGCTAAGCGGTTTGTCGGTAGCGTGTCTTCCTACCAATTTTTATTCGGCAAATCAACCGACCCTTTTTTGTGGCAAGTTAAACGATGGAACTTTGGAATACTCGCATTGTGTGCTAATTATTAGTATTCATAAATGTAAAAATCACTACCATGATTAGTATTGGCCCCTTAAGCTACCCACATGATTTAAGTCTTCCTCAATGTTCACGATTCTCTTAATAAGTTTGTCCCCTTAATTTGGTTTAATGAATTCCACTCGATTTCCAAATGGATCTCTAAATTCAAATCTTTCATAACCCGGTATTGCTATAGATTCTAATCTTTCGATCCCACAATCATTTAATAGTTTTTCCATTTCACATAAGTCGCTTACTTCGTATGCGATATGTGCTTTGGTATTATTTCGATCAATATGTTCTTCCGCCCCTATATGAAGTTCCTTATCTCCAACCTGAATCCAGAACCCACCTCTTCCCTTCAAAGAATTCGGTTTTTCAATCTCTTTTAATTTAAGTACTTCGCAGTAAAACTTCTTAGCTTCATCTTCTTTGCCTTTAGGTATTGTTATTTGGGCATGATGGATTCCTTTAATCATTAGTAACACTCCTTTGGTATTGATACATTATATTGGGCTCGTTCTTTCATCTAACAATCAAGCAGCTTAAGTGACAATAGAGAACGATTCGTCAAACTTTGCTAGTTGGATGTGTCATCTGAATTAGCTTCTGCGAAACTTCCTCTTGGTGACCAGGCGAGCGTAGCGACCGATGTGTTAATAGATTGTTATCAGATGTCGGCTGCTTATTAGAACTATTTAATGTCCACAATACGTTTTCAAAAACTCATCTTCGATTTCATAATCAAACTTTGGGAAATCTTTAGGATGTAGTTTTTCAGGGGGGTTATTAAGTTCCCATGTGATTGTTCTTTCTAGTCCATCCACTAATGTAATTGGTTCATTGTAATCCAATTCTTGTCTAATCTTTGATGTCTCCAACGCCCAGTCTTGATGAAGATTTAAAGTTTCATAAATAAGTTCTCTGGGAAGCTCTTCCCTGGGAATTGACAATATCTTTCCGTGCCAATTCATTGTTCTGGTTATATTATTCAGCCATTCATACTCTGTTTGTGTATTTTCTTCACCAACATTATAGATACCACACGTTGGAGACCATCTTAACAATAAAGGGGGTGAATTCAATGAAGATTTTGATAATCGGTGGAACTGGATTTATAGGGCCATATGTTGTAAAGGAACTTATTGAATTGGGCCATGAAGTAGCTATTTTTAATAGAGGTAATAACATTCCAGAGGAGAGGATACAGCAACCTCTATTACAGGTGACAGACAACTTCTTAGTAATTACAGACAAGAATTCATTAAATTTTCACCGGAAGTTGTTATACATATGGGAGAACATTTCATTGTTGGGTTATCAATAAATCAGCAAGGAAGGAGGGAGTTTACTTTTACAATTGCGTCATAAAGACAAGGATACATATCCTGGATTACTGGATATATCATGTGCCGGGCATCTTCAGTTCGGTGAAACAATTGAAGATGGAGTTCGTGAGTTGGAAGAAGAACTAGGCATTTCAGCATCCATTAATGAACTAATCTTTTTTCATCTATTACGACTCCCTCAATCCAGAAGATTATACCGAAAACTCTAATTGAAAATCCCTAGGGTCGTTTTCATATAATTTCTTATTTATTTCTACCGCCTCTTTACAACCAATCGCATAATAAAATGCAATGGTCTCTTCAGCAGAACCTGCACAAATATATATTTTATCTGCGTGCCACTCTTTCGCTTTTTTTGCGATTATCAAAAACAACTTTTTACCTATTCCTTTATTTCTATGTTCTAATGTAATAAATAGTTGGTCTAATAAAACATAATTATACTTTTCACCAAAGAACTCTCGATTTATTGTTGCAAAACCTATTAACTTGTTATCGCTATCAAAAGCACCTATCGCTTCACCTGCACTTACAATAGTTACTTTCAAACTATTAAAATGGTGTTCGTAACCATTAGCCCAATCAGAATCTTGATAATTAATTTCGACTAGCTGGCGTTTTCTGTTGACTTCTCTCCACGCCTTTTTAATATATTGTGATGGATTCATATCATTTATCAGTTCACAATCTTCTACTGCCAATTTCCTATACTTCACATTCAACATTACTTTCCTCCGATTGCTCATAGTATAAAAGATCAATTAAGTAAGTCTAACAACGAAATTGGGGAACACCTTGCGGTTTTCTTGTGATCAAAGATATTCACTTCCTCCTTAATTCCAGAGTTCACTATACTGAATAACCCTCTCCTTCATCAATTTCTACAGGTTCGATCACCTGAAACAGAAATGAATGACCACTTAAATACTCTTTTATATAAGCCTGAGCATATTTTTGTTCATTTATTAAACTAGAGGTTTCTCTAGGATCAGACGAGTGATGGCAATAATTCTCAATCATGCACATAATAAAAAAACATTCTAAGTCGCGGATGTAATCATTATCCAAACTTTTTACGCTTTCGTAACCTTGAATAAAAAACGATCGATGCTTAGGATAAAGCTCTAACAATGCACCTGCCATATCATATAAATAGTAACCATAGCCGCATCTTCCGAAATCAATTGGCAATGGTTGATCATTACAGAAAACAACGTTGCCAGAATGTAAATCAGCATGAATAAGTCCATAATTCTGATCATCTCGGTGCATACCATCAAGTTGGAGTTTTATCTTATTTATCGCAGTTTGATATAGACTCCATGCCCTATTCGATAAAAATCGAGAATAATAACGTTCCAGTTTCATGATTTCTTTACTAAAACTATTAATACCCCAATGCGGTCGAACAAAAGTAGAGGGTGGGACATAACGTGCAGAAGTAGCATGAAGTCTCCCCATCATAACACCCATACTAAATACACGACTATCGGTGAATTCTCCACTTGAATGCTCCCCCTCGATCCAACTCATCATTGTGACATAAGGTTTCCGATAACCCTCTTCAGTTTCAACCTCCAATACGTATGAACCATTACGACTTGTAATTCCCTTAGGAACAATTAATCCATCTAAGTTCCACAATTCATTAAGAAAAATAATTTCGGACTGAATTTCTTCTTTGTTCAACCGTTCCGAATGAATACGAAGTAAATATCCTTCTGTTGTGTTGGTTTCAATTTTATATGTAATGGTATCGGATAATTGAATAAATCGGATAGCATTCCATTCAAGGTCATACTGTTGTAAAGCCGATAGAGCAACGTTCCTTGCTCGCGACAGTAAAGATTGTCTGTTTTCCTCTGTATCATATTGAAAAAAGCTATTCATCAACGATCACCTTCTCAATCATTTCTAATGATTTCATCGTATACCCATATATATTGAAATGTAATAGTTTATAAGAAGTTCCCCGCCTGCTTCGATAATCTATACAAGAGCTCTTGCAATAAATTCATATTCCTTTGTTTTTAAGTTAATTATCCTTGTTCTTAAATCATTCTTAGCAATGAAAACAGGCTCTCCGACTCTATCAATACAGTAAGCTATTGGTATTGATATACCACAGTTTCTATATGAACCATCTGCATGACTTGTACCTAGTATCATCGTATTATATTTAACCGCGATTCTCTTAGCCTCAGAAATCCACTCATCAAACTGTTCCTCACTGAACATTCCAACACCTATCGGATGTGCAATATAAGTTAAACTTGTACCATACTCTTCTAATCCAAGCAATCCTTGCAATAATTCTACACATAACAAATAGCCAATCTTAGAACCGTTTACCTCAACTGCAGAAGGAGTATATAAACGAACATTCATAGGTGACTTTGCACGTTCTAAAATAATCTCGCCATACTGATTAATTATTAATGCTCTATCTTTATTGTTAGCTCTATAGCCTGTAATGATCATTTTCTTATATTTCTTTGCTAACTTACATGCTCTAGCTACATTATCTTTATCTGTGATGTAACCCTCAGGAAATAACACAGCATCAAAATCATAATCTAAAGCTAGTTCAGTTTGGAGTTGTTCAAGACTTCCTTCATGGATTGGCTGAGAGATAAGTATCTTCATACATTGTTTCCTCTTTTCAATAATTTCGCGGGGATTCCTTATAAAGTTCGCACATTTCTGACGTTCAAACGACGATGCAGATATATAATATTTTCGGATGTCAGCGCGCTACTATTTCAGGCTATTTCTTCGACTTGAACAATCTTTTCAACCTGTTCGTAAAACCTTCCTGTTCTTTTATTACTTCAGTTTCCCAGCCATCATAATCTCCATGAAATTCTTGTGCCGCACTTACTAAATAATCGGTTACATCACCGATGGTGAGAAGTTGAACAAAGTCACTTCTAGATATTCTCAACGAGTACTTGTTATCTTGAGTAACCTGATCCTCGATATGAAAACCATCTTTTTGAACTTTCTCTTTGAACAGATTACGTGAATCTGCTGAGTTGAAATATATCCAGTGATTCACTGTTCGCAATTTTTCTGAATTGTCTCCAAGCTCAATAAGTTTTTCTACCAACTGCCTGTTAACCATTCGATGCCAATCGGATTTGTTCGGATATAGAAACTCATGATAGAAGTCCCTTGGATTCTGTTCTTCAATGTGGTTAACGCTGTACTTAAAATTTTCAAGAAACTTTTCGGCAAGACACTCCAATTTGCTTCCATCCACTGAATCCGTATAGTAAAAGAAATCTCTCTTACCATCCGTGGTGCTCCTTCCGACAAACATATAATCACTATCTAAGGATTCGTGGATTGAATCCTCAATAGCATACAAAACTGTTGCTTCTTTATCGCAGGTAAGTCCATTTTCATTCGGTTCATTTAATGTGACCCTGAGCCGATACAAACGGATTAACATCTCATTTGCACCATGTTTCCAAGGTTCTAAATCCAACAAGATTGAAGCTGGTTTATTGTCGATCAAAGTAAAGTAAGTATTCCAATTGTCTGACGTTTCTACACCGCCTTAATACTCATGTTGATCTGATTCTACCATTGTCCACCGTCAAATAATCTTTTAGTTTCAACCCTCACAATTAATCATTCGACAAATATCCCTTATTCTCTTTCGAATACTTGTCTTTTTAATTGGTGATCTTCTACTAATTCTATATTTTTCTTATTTTCTACAAATGATTTGATCTCTTGCTTGATGTTAGGAAACAACAAAATTGAATCTAAATCTTGTATAGGCATCCACTTTACTGCGGATTGATGAGGATCGGGTTTCAAAGGTAATTGTGGTATTGAATTCACCTTTAATTTGCATTCAAATATAAGATGTAATCCATGTGGTTCTTGATTACTATATTCTCCTGATTGTTTGTATGGAGCCATTTCATAAATTAAAGCAAGTGATCCGACTGTTACTTCAGCTGTTGTTTCTTCAAATACTTCTCTGACAACGCCCTCTTTAATCGTTTCACCAGGCTCTAATCCTCCACCAGGAAGGTTATAATGAATTCCATTGTCATTATATTCAACGAGAAGAATGCAATCTTTCTGTATGATTAAGCCTGTACATCTTATTCTAACATGTGCCAAAAGTCAGTCCTTCTTTCTTAAGTTATTTATCTGTTATTTTTCTCAACACCTCTAATTTATTCGCCTCCCCATCCCCATATCCTCCAAAACATACAAAAGTAAGTCACAATGTTTGAAGACACTGCACAAGGGAGACATCCAATGGTTTCATCCTCAACCTCAGCAAAAACTTGAAGTCGATCTTGTACAAGTCATGGAATCCGAAATCCATGAATAAGTAGCGCAACAAGAACAGGATAATAAAGACGATCAAAAGTAGAACATATACGAGGGTATGTTCTAAGATGCTAGCAAGTACGAATCGTCCCTGCAATTCGAAATCGAATATCGAACAACAAAACTATTACATCAGATTATACCAGAATATTTTATAGTTAAAATAAAGGGACATTCCAACACCCTTCGCCAACCGAATTGAGCCCGTGTTATCAGGAGAACAATCCCAGTAAGGGTTTATTCCTTTGAGTTTACATTCTTCTACAAATGCCCTAGCTACTGATGCACCATAATTTCTTCCTCTATACCCTTCTAACGTTTCTATATCAATGGCATGGGTTTGATCAGCAACAAATGCAGAAAAGCACAAACTCACGACGTCATTGTTATCCTCAGCAATATACCCAAAACCATGTTGTGTGAAATCATCTATGCTATCCCAGAAATGAGAAATCTTATCCTCTAAAAAAGATTGGTTTCCAAATCTTCTCGACTTCAATAGTTCCCTATCTAGTCTTCGAATAGTTATATTCTCATCTTTGATCTCACTTGATTCCATATCCCCTGTAAGTTTAAACACATGTTGTATATCATTCGAAATATTACGCTTATTAAATATCGTTTGGATCGTTTCAGCCCAACTTTCATTTTCTCCGCTTATTTCAACCCAATTTATATTTAGTTTCTTTAGTTTGGGTTCAATATAAGTTGTCATATATGCGTCCAATCCATTTAGAAAATGACTACTTTTAGAATTTCCAACAACTTGAAACCCTGTCTGACCACGAGTCCAGATTAAAGCTGCTGTAATCTCTGTTGGATGATCTACATAGACCCAACCAGGGTTAATCCCATTAACTACCGCTCTTACCTCAATATTATTGCAACGATCAGTGATATGCCTTACCTTATAAAATTCTTGTTTATTTAACTCTGTTATCATATGTACACCTCCAAATTGACTATAACGTTGATTACTTAGCAAATAACCTATTGATTTCATTCATGATATATTTCATATAATTTACTGCATCGAATTTTCGTTTAAATCTTGATAGATAGAGGGATTTAGTTATTCCTCTTCTCTTGAAAAGTATAATATAGTCTTGTAATGCCTAAAACGCCCCATTCAATATCATTTCTTCTGAAATAAAGAGCTAATAATGTAGGAACACTTTGTTAGGTGATGTTTCTGACTTCTGGAGACACCTTCGTAAATATTACTCTTTAATTAGAATCTATACCCTCGACAATTAGTGTTTCATAATGTTGATTGTCTAAATAGATTTCCAGTTTCCAAAGTCCTGTTGTGTTTATCTTTATTCCTGAAGGTAACGATGTTGTTGCTCCTAAATTTGGAGCTAATGTAAGCGGATGTGATTCAAATATTGAACTAAGTTCCCATTCAGAGTCATTATTCAAGCTTTCTTCATTACAACCAGTTAAGAATCCAATACTCAAAAACAAACTCATAATAATTAATAAGAACTTCCTCATCCGCATTCCCACCAAATAAAAGCTAGAGATCTATTACGTTCTCAAACTTCGCCCCGTACTTACCAAACCCTATATGCGGTTCAATAGCCCATCTCTTTCCAGATAATCTCTCATTTTGATTATCGGGACTTATGTATATTCTCTTGTCGTGATTATTATAGTTCTCAATTGAATGCCCAATATTACCATTAGGATCAAGTAATTCATATCCATTCGTTATTATAAGCTCGTTACAATAATCAAATAATTCCCCTATCGTCCTACACTTCTCAGAATATTCATAAGTCTGTTCAAATATCTTTCTTGCATCTTCTACTAATCTACAAATCGCTTCATCAGAACCTATTACAATTGTTTCAGAGTAATCACCCCATAAACCGTTAACCATCGGACTGTAATCAACAAGGACGATATCAGTTTCTTGAAGAATAACACTCTCAGAAGGTAGATGATTTCCTCGGGTACAGTAAATAGAATTCGTATTGAAATTTACTAGCATAGGATACCACAGTTCTTCTGCACCGAATGAATACATTATCTCCTCACAAATAGTAGCAAACCTCTTCTCTGATATTCCTGGCTTCAAATAATTTATAGACTCTTTACATGCTTTAATCGCTACCTCTTGTGCATTCATCATTATTATCTCCTTTGTAATAGATCTTGTAAGAGTTCATGAATATGTCCATTTGGATAGTGTTTATTTGGATGCTTGAACACTTTATGCGATGCCTCTGCCTTCATCGAGTCACTTCAATATGCCTTATTCCATGCATTATAAAATTCTCTTACAGATTGGTGTCTCTTTTCTCTGTCATCATTAATAGCATTGCATGCGACATCATAAAGCTCTTTGCTGGCTTCCCAGATCTCATAAGATCTATCAAGTTCTCCACCTAATAGCCCAAATGCTATGGCACCCATATTATAAACATTCGTTCTGCCATCAATTTCAGCCCCTAATTCAAACTCTTCGGGTGACATGAATCTTGACGATCCCCACAGTCTTCCCATATTATTGTGAAATGGTCTTTTTTGATAAAAATCGATATCACAAATTTTAGTTTCATTATTTAAGAAATCATAAAGAATACTTCCATCATAGAAATCAATGGCTACATATCCCTTCTCCTCTACAAACACGTGAAAATTAAAGATTCTTTCTAATGATTGTAATCTCTGATTGATTGATAATTGCTTATATTTATAAAAAGGAGAGTTGGAATCTGTGTATTTCATTGGAGGTGGATACGACCAGTGAGAATGAAGACATTCACCATTAAACCACTTGAAAATCGCAACATAACCATCATTAACACTAAAATGATCCAAGATTTCTATTAAATTCGGATGTTTGAGTTCATCATAAATTGGAATTGCGGTTCTCAATCTCGATACAGCGTCAGTAGGATTACCTTGATAATCAACTGGTCTAGCGCCAGCATATTTAACAAATTTCTTCTGCCCTTCTCTCTCCACTCCAAAACAAATATTACCTGAATCCTGTTGATCGAATACTGCAAATACATAGCCCAGTTCTTGTAGCCAGCGAATATCTACGTATTCCTTCAATTGAAATGTTACGTCATCAATATTATAAGTATAAAAGTTACTATTCATTTACTCCTCCTGAAATTTGGATTTATCGCCTGATTTGACTTCTCGATAAATCCACTTGGTGACCAAGAGTAATCTTGACGATGTGACCTTCTTAATCTTGATTACAACTCTTTAGAATTGTACCGTATTAGTTGTCCATGCTGTAGAGTAACTACCTCATCTGACGCATCCGCAACCTGCTGGCTGTGCGTCACTACGATAACGCATTTATTTTGTTCATGGGCAAGAGCACGGAACATATTCACAATACTACTAGCTGTCTCTTGATCTAAATTACCTGTAGGCTCATCGGCTAGAATGAGATTGACATCACATGCTAAGGCTCTAGCAATCGCCACACGCTGCTGCTGCCCGCCCGAAAGTTTCAACACATTACGTTGTGCCTCTACCTGAGTAAGCCCAACATTTTGTAGAATCTCAAGCGCTTTCTTCTTTTTTTCCTTTCCCAAGTTACCACGAATATCCATACCTACCAGCACATTTTGAAGAGCAGACAAGTAAGGAATTAGATTATATGATTGGAATACAACCGCTCGATGCATTTTTCGGTAGTTAGATAAACCAATACGAGTAATATCTTGACCCTCATAGAGAATTCTGCCTCCATTAGGGACATCCAGTCCACCAGCCAGAGCTAGAGCTGTCGTTTTACCTGAACCTGACGGTCCTAGAATGGCATACATTTTCCCACTGCAAAAATTATAGCTCGCCTCATTTAGTATATTTACCTTCTGTTGATTAACCTTATAATAATATTCAATCTGTTCAAAGGCTAACAGAACACCCATAACTAACACCCCTTTAACCTGACTTGGTAAGTATTGCTTTTGGCTTTAATCTCAGTATGCTCACGATGGGTAGGGTAGTAGCGACTATGACTATTAGTAAACCTACCAGACCCAAATCCTTCAACGTCTCCATGGTAATCACTATATCAAATGTATCAACGATCTCTATCTCATCATATGTTGCCATAAATACCGCGTCCTGAATAAAAGCTTCCTGCTCTCTCTGACTAACAGCCACCTCACTGGCTAATAGCTCGTTACCTAGTTTTGTCGACACCATATCACCGATTAACGGGGATATAGAGAAGGCAAGCAATGCCAGTAATAGCATTTCCAACATGAATTGGCCTATAATCTTGGTTCTACCCTCTCCTAATGACAATAGAATGCCGATTTCCGATATTCTACCACGGACAGAGAGCAATATGATTAAAGTTAAAATTAGTGCTCCAGAAACGGTAATAAGGATAACCATCATTTGAGCTGAGTAGGAAACACTATCTATGGCTGCAGTCATTTTCTTATACGCTGCCTCATTAGCATTCAGTTTAAATATATCGAAATTAACAGTATTACCTGCTTGAGCCAACTTCACAAACTTTGAAATGTTAGCAGGATCGTCTAGATAATAAACTGCGCGCCCTACCAGCACATTGGGATCATCCTCATTCTTTCCAGCCAGAGAAAATAAAGAACTGTAGATTTTGTTGTAAGGCATATCGACAGCAGAGACATCAAAAGTATTCAAGTCAGCAGGCGTCCTTGATGTACGATATATGCCTACAATACTGTATGTTGATACCTCTCCTTCTCTAGACCTTAATTTAATTGGGTCTCCAACTTTCAAACTATTCTGTTCGGCCAAGTTACTTTCAATTAATACAACTTGTTGATCCTTATCATCAGGATTAATATGCCTTCCATCTATCAAAGTATGAACGCCATCTTTAAACTCTTTTAACAATGATGTATTCCATATTTCTTCAAAAGAAATGTCATTCTTAAAAGGGTTGCCTGCTTTGGTCGTCTTCCCCTTGTTCTGTTGCGTTGGACTAGGTATAGCGTTGAAATCTTCTGCAGCAAATAGATAATAATTTATATAATTATAGCCGATGACATGCTCTAGCTTTGTTAGAGAATAGGCCTTGTCCATAGTTACAGGTGTTACTTCTGAAGATGCTATATCTTTTACTCCCACCTTCGCCTGATTATTGCGAAGTGCTTTGTCATAGTCAAATTCCAGCACAACCTCACTACCAAGCTTTTCTCTTGTCAACTTATTTGCTCGCTGACTGGCGGATTGAATGGCCAATGCAGAAAGCACAAAAGCAAAGATGGTAATGAGTACGAGAAAAGTAATGAGAGACCTTCCAGGCCTCTTATAAATGCTCCACAACGCTCTCTTAGCGAAATTCATGAGATCCTCCCCAGAAATAAGATTGCAGAAATTTAATCGGTCAATATTTCTTTCGGATGAAGACGTAAAATTAAGAGAGCAGGAAATATAGTAGCTATCATAGTCAAAATGATACTTACTGCACATAATCCCAACAACACGGGTAAAGTCAATTGAACATCCAACTTCTTAATAGGCTCTGCCCCATCGTTTGGAATAACAATAATTTTAGCTCCCTCAGTATAGGTCTCCTGCTTGAGTTCTAAATTATTCACTTGTTTAGAGAGTAAATGATCACCCGTCTTAGCACTAATTAAATCCCCACCCATTAGAGATAGAACCAGTGAAATTAACAGGACAATAAGTGTTTCTGTAAGCAACTGAGCTATGATTTTCCCCCGACTTTCACCTAATGATAATAAAATTCCCATTTCCGTTTTACGCGAGCGTATAAATAGGAATAGCAATAGACTCAAGATAATCGCCCCAGCAGCAAACACCAATACCAGCATAATCTTTGAAAAAGAACTTACCTTATCGATAGCAAAAGTCATCGTTTGAAGGGCTCTCTCATTCGTATTGAGATAATACGTCTCATAATCTACAGTGTCTAATTGATGTGCCGTTTCAACAAATGCAGCAATATGTTCAGGATCATCAATGTAGTACATAGCTTTTGCAATGGTTAGATTTTGCTCATCTGATGTAATCTCACCTGCACTTAACTCGAAAAAGGAACTATACATAATGTTATGCTGGATTTCTGCCGTTCTAATAAAATTGGTAGTTATATCCCCAATGGTCCATTCCGTTTTGTAAATTCCAACCATTTCAAATTGCTCTTCACGATTTGTAATTTCAGCCTTTACTTCAATGATATCCCCAACGCTCAAATTATTCTTGTCTGCTAGTTTGCTTTCGATCATGACCAATCGTTTCCCAATATCTTCTCTCTTAATATGCCTACCACTTATTAATGTATTGGTTCCATCGTTAAATTCCTTCATCATTTCAGTTCCTAACACTTCATGAACAGAAACATTAGCTAATTCAAAAGCAGGTCCACTAAACGTAATCTCAACATCTTCTGTCATTGTTTCATTATCTACAGCACTAAAGTTCCCTGCCACAAATGGAAGCGGTCTTAGATAATTATAGCCTGTAACATGATCCAAACCACTCAAAGATTGTGCCATCGCTATCGTTGACCACGTGTAATTACCATTGACACTGGGCTGAGTGTTCTTCAATGATTTCTGATAATCATATTCAAGTCTTACCTCACTACCCAATGTGTTCCGAGCGTGAGTCTTAGCTTGAACTGATGCATAGTATAGCGATAAGCTAGTAAAAACTAAGGTAGCGATAATTGTTAGAGTCAACAACAGTAGCAGTGTTCTCCGTTTGTTGTTCCAGACACTCCAAATTGCTCGACGCAAATAACTCATTTGACACCTCCATGTACTACAGACTGGGCTTCCTCATCCATGTACCATTTTGCTTGTGTTTGAAACATTTTTGCATATTCCCCGCCTAAATGAATTAATTCATCATGGTTTCCGATTTCAATTACAGTTCCTTGCTTCATAACCAGTATCCTGTCTGCCCTATGCAGAAGAATCCTCTTTCCTCGCGCTAATAGATGGACTCTATGAACCCGATGGGGTCGTCTATTGCAATAAGCCTTTCAAGAATTGGATGCCTGATCTGGGAGGGGGGAGCTATGTATTTATCCGTAGATGAACACGCGGACCTTTAGAAGTTTGAAAGTGAAGTCTCATATATTGTGCTACAATAAGAGAAGGAAGTAAATAACAAAACCCATAGGCTAGCAAATATTCGCGGCATCGTCCAACATGGAATGCTACTTCGTGATCGATCCATACTGGAGTTCCACAATAAGGCTCTACCGTTACAGGCTTGGTATATGGCATACCGTCCTTGCACCTCAATATATTTCAATGATAAGAATTAAGTTTTTCGGGTAGCCGCTTTATTCTTTTCCTTAAATTCTTTCCAGGATACCTAGAAAAATCCCGGCGGGGAAGATCCCGCCGGGATTTTGTTTGAAAAAACGATCATCATTCAAATCAAAAACTCACAAGCATCATTTACCGCTTCGAGTTACTGAATCTCCAAATAATCAATGTAAGCATCCCATGTTCCGTCATCAGATGTTACAACGAGTTCAATCTCCTGATTTCCGGTTCCATGGCTGATATTGTCTAGGGTATAAACTGCAGGATTACTTCCGCCGTAGTAAAAGGTCCCCTTCGTCTGTCCACCTATTTTCAAGTCAACTCTGGCCATGTTGGAGTTATCCGAAGCACCACGGAGTGAAAAACTATGGGTGCCGCTTGCAAAATTCTGCGTGTATTTCACTGAATCATTGTTAGCGTATAAAGCGACTCCAGAGAACGGTGAGCTAATATTCCCGGTGTACTGACCGCTTTTGGTCATACTCTCAGCTTCTTTTTTCGTAGCTGTGGTTGGAGGAGGAGTTGTACCTCCTCCTCCGGAGCTGCCGCCTATACTAAGTGTATTACTATACACATCCGCACTTCCACTACTTTGATAACCCTCTACCGTAAGCGCGACTTCATACATCTTACCCATCGGCATTCCTCTGCTCTCCCACGCTTTAAAGTGTTCACTAACAGATATGGTTCCGCTCGTACGTTTCGACGTCCGGACACTCCAATACTGCTTAAAAGTTGCAGTACCTTTTATGGATGGCTGGTTAACTCGGGTAGTCTCATATATATCATAAGTACCCCCGTCTACATTAATGGTGCCCTTTGACGATCCACCTGGCGGACGCCAGCTGCCCCAGCTATCGACGATGTAATATTCTACGAGTGGGTCAACCGCCCATCCATACACAGTTAAATACGAATTGCCGTTTGGCTGGTAGTTGGCACCGTAGTTTATTGATATGTTTCCAATTTGCTGATGTGTCTGCGTCTCGTTAAATTTCTTACCTTTACGGAATAAAATGTTATTAATATTACTCCAATCGGCACTGAATGTGCCACCACTATTGAGCGTCATGCTTCCATTACCGCTATCTTTCCAGAATTCATAGTCATAGCCTTCATGAGTGCCAATTGAATTGTTGGTGATCGTTGTTGCCGCCTGTACGCTTACTGCAGGGAATATAAGCGCAAAACAGGTTGAAATTGCGACAAATAACCTCAAGCTTTTGGGTTTCATTACACATTCCTCCTTATTGGTTAAATTACATTTAGCCTTACTATGATGCAGAGCAGCCCGTAGTGGGCCGCCGTTCTCATATCACCACTTCCTTCCATAACTATAATTGAAAGCGCTTGCATTAACTAATTTATCATAAATTTAAATAGTATCCCACTTGTAAACTATAGATTATACTGTAAAAAGTATAGTTTTCTAAGGTATCTACTAGATTTATCCATCGATCTTGTTTTCTCTCCATCCATCAAATAATAAATAAAAATCATATTTGTTAGATGTTGGAGATCAGTGGAAATTTGCTAACACATCAAAACCACATTTTCCTGTCAATCAAGCGAATTTCGGCCTAAGCGACCTAAGGGTACGGATCGTCAGACTTAGCTGTTCTTACTAATAACATCTATTTATAATTGATTTATAATTGATTTACAATTGTTTTTAATTCAATCAAGTCATCAATTACAATGTCAGCCTGTGAAAGTTCTTCATCACGAGCAAAGTCAAAATTACATCCTATAGCCACTAAACCATTTTCTTTTGCGGCATTTATATCAGATAGACGATCTCCGATAACTGCTCCCTTTTGAATATTATATTTTTTTATAATATCCTTAACTAAATCTGCTTTATCTAATGATTGTATTTGTTCAATACTAAATGTTTCAACAACCCAGTTATCTAAATGATAGAACTTGACAATAGCCATTAAGTATTCCGTTAAACCGTTACTTGCTATATATATTGGGCAATTCATCTGTTTTAAATAAATAAAGACCTCCTCTACATGGGGATATAAAGCACCTTTACCATTTCTAATGTTCTCTACCAAACTTTTTAAAAAATAAAAATTTGCTAGTTCTCGTATCTCTTTCGAATGATCTGGTAACAACGTTTCCCACACCTTCGGTAAAGGCACACCCATTATTTCGCGATATATCTCTATCGGAATTTCATTATCCCATTGATTCAGTAAAGTTAAATGATTAAAAGTATCTTCTAGTGATATTTCTAAAATCTTAGCTGTTTGAAAAAGTGTTCCATCCATATCGAAGATAAGTGATTGTTGTACGAAATCTCGTTCACAATAAAAATTTTCAACCATTATACCCCATCCCATCTATCTTTATGCCGAATTCCGATAGCGCTGTTGTATTCACAATGTCTCACCATCTTAAGCCTGCATTCCACCATCTTCATTGATCTTCATTGAGTAACTTAAATTAGTAGTCTAATTCTTTAGATTAATCACTTTATTAATTCTTCAATTTCTTTCAGCATATAATTCGTGTAGTTTGAAAGTTTTTTCTGTTCGAGGTTTATGTTCTCTGTTTCATTTTCATACTTTGCAAGACACTGAGAAATTGTATTTTTATATTCATTGGGCACCTGGTTTAATGCCCATTCTCCTGCTTCTTTTTTTGAAGAAATAAATGATTCTCTTAAATACATAAGAACTCTTGCTAAATTTAATACATAATAAGGTGGATTATCAACAATTCCTTCTATAGCTCCATCAACATCCGACTTTATTGAGTCAATATAATATTGTTTATCTATCGGCTTGAATACTTCCTTTATTGGACTTCCGTAAAGTACAATTCCACGATTATATATCACTACAAAATGAGCTGCTAAATCAGGGTCTTCATACCCACCACAGAAATAGTTCTCTTCTGTTTGATACTTATCTTTGTGAAATAGAGAGTAATGAAACTCAAACGGAGTTGGGTATACAAAATCGACAGCGTAGGCTTCCAATACGATACTTAATTCAAATCCTTTAATGATCTCCAGTTCTTCTTCAAGCTTAATAAGTTCCTTAGCAATTTTCTTATAAGCGTCTATAGATTGTTTTTCTTTAATTAGTACTAATACATCAATATCACTTTGATTGGGATTAAAGCATCCCATGGCCATGGAACCATGTAAATAAATACCTGTAAGTGATTCCGATAACTCATCTTTCAAAAGACAAGTTAATCTGTCTAATATAAGTTTTTGATTCAATGTGTTTCCGCCTTTTCGTTTATTTTCCACTTGTGCTGATTTCCTATGTTGCTCACTTTATTGGGTTATCAAATTGATTATTATTGCAGTTATGAGAATTGGTAGACCAAATAAAAATAACACGGATGACTGTTTGTTTCTTAATTTTCTATCCTCTGTTGTTTCAAAATTATTATTTACTCTTCTTCTATCTCCATTAATAAATAATCCTGAGAGTACCCCCGCTAACAGCAACGAAATAACTCCGATTCCCCCAGTTACTTTTATTGCCAATCCCCAATCACTAAAAAGGCCTAAAAATAAAGCAATAACAACACCTACCGATGTTCCAATAATCAAACTTCTAATAGTAATCATCCCTTTTTATATAGCTTCTTACTTAGCCAGTACCAATGTGTCCAGCAGTCGCTCACAATTCATCTTAAAATCAAGTCCAATACTCCATTTTCCTGAAGTAATCTAGTTCTTCTTTAAAATATTTCTCCTCTGCATCAATAGAACCAATAATATCTTGATCTCTAAAATATTGAAGTGACAATTTCATAAGCCATAATTGTCTAATACCACAAAATATCGGTATTGCATCTATATCACTTTGATTTAGATTTCGAACTGATTGATATCCTGCCAAAAATGCGTTCCAGATGTTGTTGAATTCTATTATTTTTTCTCTTTCATTACTAATTTCAAATTCCCTAGTAAATTTAAAGACTGCTAAATCATATGCTCTCCACCCATATCCGCAAATATCAAAATCAAAATGAGTAAATGTATCCTCTTTGAAATGAGCATTAGCACCATGTAAATCTCCGTGACAAATACCCCAATCTAATCCTTTCATTTGTAATTCGCTAAGTTTTTCAGACATCAATTTGCCTATATTGCTAAGGTAATCATAATCCGCTGGACGATAACTTAAATAATATTTGATAATTTCTAGTGGCTCTTCAATTAAATAATGAATATCCAAATGTGGGCGTTCATAACTCGTTATGAATCCTTCACTCTTCAAATGAATATTCGCTACCGACTTGCCATAATTAAAACTAACATCTTCAGAATCCATAGATGGTGTATCACCTTCAGCAAAGCTAAATAAAGCCCCAAATCTCATGCCTTCAGGTGCTTCAAATCTTTGAATGTAATCTTGATTAACCGTTCTAAGGGGATAAGATACGGGGACACCATTATCTTTAAGATAATTCAAAAGATCCATTTCAAATGCTACCTCTGAATAATTAGTACGCCAAGGTCGCCGATATACTCTGAACACATAATTATTATTTTTTGTCACAATGTAGTATGTATCATTCATTCCTCTCAATAATAACCGACAATCTATAATCTCTTCGATATCATAATTAATACTAATATAATCACTCAATGCTTTATCACTTAAAGTAGAATACATTACCGGAAAACCCATAAATTTCACCTCTTCCTGAGTTATTTTCAAATAGGTTTCTTCTCTTCTAGTCTTTCTATTAATTCATTTACCTGTCTTCTTGTATTCACAATTATTACTTGTTGATGTTCTTTTGTCTGATCGAGTTTCTTTATTGTGTTCATTCGACTTCTTGTTCTATAATTCCAAACCCATTTAATAAATTCCCAATCTAATTTTTCTGGGCATTCTTCATTCATATCAGGTCTAGTTTTCTTATGATACATAATACGCCGTTTAATAATTCTATACATACACAGAAGTCTTGGCATATCCAAAAAAATGATTAAATTCGCTTTCTCAATCCTGATATCCATTGTCCTTGAATAGTTACCATCAATGATCCAATGATCTTCGTTAGTAAATTGTTCAACAATCTTATCCCACTCTTCATTTGGTTTAGGGACCCAATTGGGATTCCAAAAATAAGTATCCAAATGTATGACTGGAATATCTAGTATGTTACTAAGCCTTCGTGATAAGGTAGATTTGCCTGATCCACCTGACCCAATAACTAATATTCGCTTCATATTCTTCTCCTTCTACTATATTAAATTGATATCATCACTTTAAGTTTTCTGGGTTTAAGCAATGTAAAGGTTAAGGCCTATTCCAAATTCACCAATATACCTCGCACCTTGGTCCGTGTTCAGTAATTTATTAATTCGTTCTGAATCATTTCCAGTTGCATGGATAATTTTTCCATCTTTAATTTCAAAACGAATGTTCTCATAAGTAAAGCCCTCTTTTAATGAAGGTGTATTATAAGAAATAACTCCGTTGACGGAGTCTTTAACTGGCATTGTGTATACTTCTCCATCTGGAATATTCATGATTCCAGCGTCTTTAATTGTTGGCATGCCTTTAATAGAGAACGTTAGATCTGTTCCTATTCCAGTAATTCTAACTTTATCTGTTTGGTCCATTAGTTCAACTAAATGATCCATAGCTTTATCCATTTTTGAATAGTCCAAATTACAAACATTGAAATACAAATCCTCAAATTCCTCCGTTGACATGTTCGCCTGTTGTGCCATGGCATGGTTAGGATAACGAAGAATACACCATTTCGTATGATTATAACGTCTGCCGTTGATCTTTTGCGAATAATGCTTTCTATACCATCCCATCTTTTCAGAAGAAATGCCACTTAATTCGCTCATATTCTCTCCAGCTCTAATAAGTATGTAGGCTTGCATATCCTTCACTCTATTTAAGTCGTAGGATGCCATTGCTATCAATTGTTCTTCCGTACAGCCAATTAATATCTCTCTCAATAATTCATGATTATTAATTACTAGAAAGGGAACTCCACCCATACTATAAGCTTGTCTCACCAATTCTTTCGCCAAAGGAACTTCCAGACCATCAACCTCAATTAATATTTTTTCCCCTCGTTGTAGCTTCACCGAATATTGAATAAGATTTTTAGCAAGTTGTTCAATTCTTGGATCTTTCATGGTCAGTCTCCTTCAGTAATCACCTTCAAATTATGTTGTACATGTTTTAATATTAAATAACCCCGAATGTTTTTAATGCGTACAAAATACCATCTTCACTTGCTCTTCTTGTAACAAAGTTTGCCTTCTGTTTCAATCGATCCTCAGCATTTCCCATTGCAATTCCCAAGCCAACATACTCCAACATATCTAGGTCATTTCCTCCGTCACCGAAAGCAATAGCTTCAGATTTGTCAATTCCCAAATAATCAAGAACCTTTTTAATCGCTGTTGACTTAGAAACTTCCGTTTCTTCAAGCACATTCATGACATAGCCGTGAAACCTTATGAACCTGAGCTTAGGGAAGTTAACAATATATTTCTGAGCTTCACAGCTATCTGCATATAGGCACATGCAGTAAACTTCCTCTGCCATTGAACTTATTTTTAGGGGATATTGAGTAATACTTAACGTCTCTTTCAGTGCCTCCATGACTCGTTTATTATCTGAGCCAATTCCGTTCATGACGAATGCCTCCGTAAAGTAAGAAACGCTTTGTCCGTTCAATGCAGCAAATTCCGTGATGTCTCGAACGGTTTCTGTCGAAAGTACTGATTTATAAACGACGTCTCCATCACATGTTATAAGTGCACCGTTTGCAGAAATTATGGTGTCAATTCCCATGGATACAAACTCTTCACACAAACTGTATGGTCTCCCTGTCGCAACCACAACTTTTATTCCTTTGTTAATCAACTGACTAATTGCTTCTTTCGTACTTTGCGGTATGGTCCCATCAATCTCACTTACTAGAGTTCCATCAACATCGAAAAATACAACCTTATACATAATATCTTGATCCTCTCTCTAACTGTAATATTTGAATGTTAACTGTTCACACAACTAAACGTAATTACTTAGTTCGTACAGGTGTGTCTGCTGAATATATGTTCGAAATCTATCTAGCAAACCAAGATCAGCGCAGCGATCCGCTGTGGGAACATGTTGTAATGAGATTTCCCCTCCTATTTAGAGTTACCCAGATATTGCTGAAATTTCTTTTAAATATTTATTAGTTTCTAACATGTTATTGATTATTCTCACTGTATTATAATTCTTAGGCAATGTTACCATTCTATTAAGTAGAATCCATCTCAGACAAGCGATAGCTTCAAATAATTTCAGCTGCTCTTCTGGAAATCCGTTCATTTCCATATATGTCTTAATAAAAGAATGATATGATTCTTCGTTTGTATATATCAGTATCAAAAAACCAGACCATGCCACATCATATCTGACATCTCCTAATTGTGCATTAGTCCAGTCAATGATGGTATATCTTCCTTGCTCTTCTACAATGTTCCCCAGATTATAGTCACCGTGTATAATGCAATCTTGTTGCATATTTGATTGTTCTACAAGTCTTCTAAGTGTATTGTAAATGTCTGTATGTTCCATTATTCTCGGAAAAAAATAATCAATAAAATCAAATCTTCGATGCATCGATGCATCCAATTGATTTATTGATGTTCTGTGTATTTCAACTAACAGTCTCGAGATCATTCTTATTGTTTGATCATCTATTGTAGAGACCGAATTTCCGTCAAAACTTGTAACTAATACTTTATTTGAATCCTCGTCATAGCCCCAACCGTATGGCTTTGATACAGATATTCCGTTATCAAAAAGAACTTCGAGTAATTTATACTGATAACCAACATCTGCACTTGATCCTTGATTCCAAATCTTGACTACCGCGGTTCCACACTTAGAATTTACTCTAACTACTTCGGCTTCTAGTCCTGGTGGTAGATGACTCACTGTTATTTTAGTTGATTCATTTAGAATATCATTCAAAATCGCGGTTCGTTCTATCCATTTAAACTGTTTAAAGTTTTTCATGTTCAGCATCCTTTCACAGGGATTTCTTATAAAGTTGATATATTCACAAATCGTTCCATCGGGTTAAAGGATTTATGTTTTATATCTACCAAAAGAACTATGAAAGGATCAAAAAATTACTTTCCTGAAATACTCCATCTTACTGTCAATAAATCCATCATCGAAGTCAGCGCACCCTATTAGCTCTGATTCACTAAAACATAAGCCAAAGAGCCATAGTTGTCTAAGCACAACAAATATAGAAACCACTTCAACATCATTTTCATTGAGATCTCTTACTTCCCTGTACCCATTTAGGAATGCTTCCCAAAGCCTTTCAACTTCGTCCTCGTTATGACCACTGTGAATTTCTCTCGCCAATCTAAACTCTGCGATATCATAAGATCTCCACCCATAACCAGAAATATCGAAATCATAATGTGTCAATTTCCCGTTGTCCGTAAATGCTACATTTGTGTTACCATGCAAGTCCCCATGACAAACGCCCCAATCTAAGCCTTCTTCTATCTTCATCAATAACTGTTCCTTTAATCCTAAGATTAGTTCACAAATAAAATTGTAATCCTCTTGACGATGTTCCATATGTAATTTGATTATAATAAGCGGTTTCTCAATTAGGTAATCCAAATTAAGATTACCTCTTACGTGTTCACTTCTAAAACTTTCAGTAACTTTATGAATTTGAGCAACGGATTTCCCATATAAATAACTATCTTCTACGGCATGAATAGGCTTTTCATTACCTTCTGCAAAACTAAACATAACTCCATACTTTACACCTTCAGTGACAAAAAACTCATTTATGAGGGTGCCATCTTTTTTTGCAATAGGTATTGATACGCTTACATTATTCTCATTTAGATAATTCAATAAGTCTAATTCAAAAGAAATCTCTGATTTATTTCTTCTATCAGCACGATAAACTCTAAAGATATATTTACCTGATCTAGTCTCTAAAATATAAGTATCGTTCATGCCTCTAAGGAAGTATTCCAAATTAATTGGTTCATGAACTTCATAATTGTCTTTAATATGTAATGTTAATGCTTGCTTTGACAAGAGTGAGTATGCAACAGGAAATAAACTCAAATCTACACCATCCCTTTTTATTTTATTTATTTTTCGAATGCATGTTTGTAATTCCAATGATTTCTTTGATTGATCTTACATTTCTTAGTTCCTTAATATTTCTGTATTTCCTTCCTTTAAATCTTTAAATACAGGTTTTTGGACGCTATTCATTCTCTCTATTTGTATGTCTTCAATGTACATAAATTTCAATTGTAATGATTCATTATTCTTGTCATTGTAGATTAGCGTTCCCTCATCATCTACGAGTCCATTACTTAAATCAGCCGTAACATTAAACAAGAACATAACAAAAACAACATTATTTCCGTCTGGATACTGATATTCCATTCGGGGACCTGTATATACTGAAGACAGTTCATATTTTTTAATATCTAAACCAGTTTCTTCTTTAACTTCCCTAATCATTGTTTCTTCTATCGTCTCTCCAGCTTCCATACCACCTCCAGGTAATCCCCAATCTCCATAATCCGATCGTTTCTGTAATAGTATTCTTCCTCTATCATCTTTAATAATTGCTCCACCCGTAACAATAATATTTTTTGTCATAATTTAGTCCTTTTACGATTTTTTTATTTGTCTTATTCCCACCATTTCTTCTGGCAATCATATCATACCAATCTACTCCCATGAAAATACTTTGGGTAATTTCAATTGCTAAACAATCACTGTGAGAAGATCTTGTTTGACTTGTGATGTGAAATGTTTACCATTCAGTTCAATAGCATTTCGGTGCTGACATAACACCAATCATGTAAGAACCGATTGGGTAAAAGGCAGGAATGGATAAAAAGCTTGGAAGAGAGAAAACAGTCATTTTTTCTCCAAGTGCCCCATTAATAGTTCCGGGAACAAATATCAAACCATATTCTGCTAGATCTGGTTTGATCTTGTTAACTTTAATTGTTAATCCTAATTCATCGGATATTTCTTCTGAAAGATCACAGATATCCCAGGTTGTTCCCTTGGTTTCTTCAGATGAATACCCTCCCGTATTTAATCTCATTTCTTCGAAGACCCTACGGATGACCGAGGAGCGACAGCGACGATGCTGAAAAACATTGTTATGCGATGTTACTATCTCTTCAAAATACTTTCGAATGTTATTCTTCAAATTTCTTTACAAATCTATATCCATTAATATCGAATCCCATTTTCTTGTAAAACTCGTGTGCTTCCATTCGCTCTGGTTTAATACCGCTTGTTAGGAAGAGACTTTTTGATCCCTTCTCCTTTGACCAACTTTCAATAAATCTTATTAATTCCTTCCCAATTCCCTGACCTTGATAACTTTTCCTAGTAACTAATGCTGAAACCTGTGTTGTAACTCCATCTCCTTCGTAGTAATACACTAAACGAGCACCTATCATCCCTACTACTTGATCTTCTAGAGTTGCTACAAATGTAAAGTACAATGAATTTGTTTCTATCGATTTCATTCTATTCCTCATACTATTAATATCAGTTGGATACCCTAAATCAGTCATTAATTCTGTTAAAGCTTCTAAGTCACTTGAATTGTATTTGCGTATAGAAGCCAATTTTCTCTCTCCTCTTCTGGAAGATGAAATTCTTAATTCGAATCTCCATTCAACAAACGCTGCATTACGTACTTCACCGACATTATAGATATCATACTTAGTTCTTTTATCAGTTGCAGCTACAGTTATAGCATGTGCAACATTCTCAACATACCCATGACCTTATCAGCTTCCAGAGATTTCACTAATTTGATATCCCTTGCTCATCGGATTGTGGGATAAGTACGCAAAAATTGGTTGTTACTCGTCGTTCCAAGGTTTCTCCCCCCCTATTGCCTGCTCCAGAGAGCTAGCGCTGTCTTACACTTTTGACGCAGGCCACAGCATCCTTCCGAACAAAATTCCCAGCAGGCCGATCACAGTAATCACAATGCCGAGATTCAGGAAGGTACGCTCGGCACCAGCAACTTGTACCAGAAGTCCTCCAAGCAGTGGCGCTCCAATCATTACAATCCCTAGAACTGTGCTCTGTATTCCGAACACACGACCGGTCATATGCGGAGGCGTTTCTTTTTGCAGACAATAGTTGAATGTAACCATGAACATACCGTTGCCAATGCCCAACACGAACCCAAGTACCAGTACGAGAAACACAGAAACCCCGACAGGGAGCAAACCCAGCCCTCCAACGGATGCGCCGATCAGTGCGTAACCACTTCCAAACTTCCAACCATAACGCGTTGCTCGGTTCATCTTGTTCATCTTGTTCATCACTACAATGATCAGTATGGCACCTGCACCTGATGCCGCCACCATCCAGCCGAGCAACGATTCCTGATCCGGTGCAACCTCCCGGAAAAGGCTGGTGAACTGAAAGTCGATCATCTGGATTGCAAGTGTCCCCATTAACCCGTACAACATGGTGTTCAACAGCAGTCGGTTGCGCAGGATGAAACTCCATCCTTCTATCCACTGGGTACGCAGCTGAACCCCCTGCTCCGCGCCAGGCACGCATGGATTCTCATCTTCAACAGTTCTTCTGCCACCTCCCGCCTCTGCATTCTTGACGGTGAGCAACAGTAGATAAGAACCTACCCTAAAGAAGGCATTCAGTAAAATGCACCACTGCGGCGACAGGAGCGTCAAGGCGAATCCACCTAATAAAGGACCGGCGATTTTGGAGCCCTGGTTCACGATTCCATTGAGTGAGGTAGCCTGAAGCAGTTGATCCTCCCTTACTAACCTGCGTGTCAATGACTGTTGTGCGGGCACATTTAAGGTAGAGATAGCCGCACGTAGCATAAGCAGAGGTAGTAGCCATAACATATTGGGAGCCAATAACACTAGTAAGGTTAGGACTGCCATAAGCAGATCGCAAATACGCATTAGCTTCAGCTTGTTCAGCCGATCGGCAAGGACTCCCGCAACCGAACCGAGTAAGATACTGGGCAGAGCATTGGCGACCGGTATCAGAGCCAGCATTAGTGGACCGGCCTGCCAGCGATACCCCACAAGCACCTGAATGGCCAACGTATCGAACCAATCGCCAAAAGTAGCTGTAGCAAAGGCGCTATATACGCGCATGTATACTTTGTTACGAAGTAGGCTTGCTCCTGCTTGTTGTGTAGCTGTCATTATTAATTCCTCCAAATCACAGTAATATCGAATAGAGCATGATATTACTGTAGCGGAGAAATGTCAGAGAATGATCAGAGACGATTTAGCTCGTTCAGAATGATATCTTCCAGCAACCTTAATAGCTTTTTGAGGCCAATCCGCTCCTGTTCTTCTTCAAAAATATCTATGTATTTCTGTTGCAATTTTTTGTTCGGAGGAAACATGCCGCAGTATTGATTAATCCGGTACAGGGCATACAGCCGCATTGGCACAAAGCCAGACCTGTCCAGCACATGGAGCCCCTCGTCCAGCAAATTCTCTGCTTCACGCCATGCCTGACGCCGCAACACCCACAGTCCCTTGACTACCTTGTAACTGCCAATCTCCCGCAGAAAAGGCTTGGTGGACAATATCTCGGCTTCAATAGCTTCCGCCATCTTCTCCAGCTCGTGATCTTCTGCTCCTGCAACCAGATGGACAAACATCTCCGTAATGGCCGTTTGCGGGATGAAATTCTCATAATCCAGTTCGGCGATCACGGTATGACTCATCTTCAAGCGTTCTAGCGCTTTATCAGGCTTTCCCGCCAGTGCATACAAATCAAGAATGTTGAGGATCTCCATTTCTCTGTGTTGCATCGGAGACAATAGTTTCTTCTCAAGCACTTGCTCACAGAGTAGCAGTTTCTGCTCCGGGTTCCCCGTGAAAATATAGAACAACAGCAACGAATATATGCGTTCGCTCAGCGGAGCCTCCTCCGTATTCATTAACCACTCCAGATCTCCTTGCACAAAACGGACATAGACGGAATAGAAGGGATCCAACTCATATCCAAGCACATCTTGTTGACGTGCAAGGGTCAGCATTGAGTGGCCCTGGCCGTATTGCTGGTATTTTCCGAATACATCCCGTATCGTCTCATGCAGCTCCCGGTCCCGAGTGCTCGGGTTCGATTCACCTACGTTCTTTGAATTCTGCACAGTCAGACTATAGCCGAATCCCCGGACCGTCTTAATTCCCAGACCTGCAAATGGGACTAGCTTCTTACGCAGCCTGTATACATGGTCATCCACCGTCCGCTCAACCGGATATTCCAGCATCCACACTTTATCGAGCAGTTGTTCACGGCTGAACGTACGACCTCTGTTGTAGTAGAGAAATTGTAAAAGAGCGAACTCCTTAGGTAGCAATTCTACCGTTATGCCTTCGGCAGTCACCTTATATTCACTTGCATGTAATTCAAGTTGCATACAAATAACCCTTCTTCCCATGGACCAACTTCATGACCTCAGTACCATCCAACCTTCGCGTGCTTTAGAAATAATGCGCATGAGTATCTATCGTCTAATCTATGAATCTGCTTCTCGCTATCCCTCCTGGCGCCCAAGCTGCGAATGCGAAGATGCAGAAATGTTATGTTTATAGGATGTCAGCACCTTCTTACATTCGTATATCGCAACCGTCAAAAGGTAGACCGGCTTGAACAAGCTCAACTGCATCGACAATTGATTTTTGCTGAAATTCCGTCAGACGACTTTCATCTCCGTCCCAGTTGTTGAGCCACCAAAAGAATGAACATATATTTCGATATTCCATAAACATTGGGATCTGTTGAACCCAATATCCGTCAAGATGATTATGTTTAAAATATCCTAGTAAAAATTCACTCAAGAATTGTTTGGCAAACTCATTTTTTGCTTCTCTATCATCCTTTGGTGCTCCCCACCAAACAGCATGAGTCGCTGCTATTGCAATGTCTAAGGCAAACCATCCATATATACAATCATCAAAGTCAAAAACTGTAATGTCTCCCTCATTAATATGAAAATTATAGGGGTGAAAATCATTATGAATCAATCCATATGAGTGTAAATCTTTAGGGAGAGCAGTAATACTGCTTTCAAGCGATTTTAATTTCTCCAGTAAAATCAGATAATTTCCTTTATGTAGATAGCGATTCTCAATGTTCCATATGCTCCAGTTATCTCTTTTCACAACAACATCATTAGCATCATACTTTTTAGTAATTAAGTGCATTCTCCCCATGGTTTCACCCCACTTGCTAAATATCTCTGGTCCCCACAATTCGGGATTGCCTTTATTAAAAAACTGCCCTGATGCAAAATGGAATACTGTTGCAATAAAACACTTATCCTGTTCCCTGTAGACGGCGGCTAATTGATGGTCTTTTGTTTTAATTGGTAACGAAACACGTACTCCCTGTTGTGCCAAATAGTACACCCAGTCCACTTCCGCCTTTATCTTCTCCGCATATTCGAAAGTTTTCTCAGATAATCTTAAAATATATGTTTGGTTATTTTTGGTGAACCGGTAAACTTCATTACATGAATTACTGAGGAACACTAACGTTTCTACATTAAACTGAAATGATGCCGCCGCCCATTTTAATAGCTCCTGACTTGCCACTTCATCGCCACCTTTCTTGTAATGTGGTTTGAGCACATTCCGCTAATCTATCGGAATATCTTTTCTTCCATTTTATCACAACTTCCTAACGGAGATTCATTATTCCTCAAAAAGACCGAGCCCCCAAAAAGGGAACCCGGTCTTTCACATGATCTTCTATGATTGGTTGATGATGATTACACAAATTGAACCGTACTCAACGAGACTTTGCCTTCGAGAACAATAAATACGTCCTGACGACCACTTACTCCGCTCACTTCAGCGGTATAGTCGCGCCATTCTTGGGCACCACCTGCCAACAGTTCAACTCGGCCCACAATCGGACCTTCCGGACTCTTCAGACGAACCTCGACTGATGCTACTGTCTGGGAAGCTGCACGAAGCCGCACTGTATTCACTCCCACACCAAACTCAGCATCTTCAAAAGCAATCCAGCCGGATTGATCCTTAACTTGGGTAGCACTGCCGCCTTCACAACATTCACCGATCAGCACGCCTTCGTAATCGTCATAGTTAATCGCCTTCACAGACTGCTTCAAATCACGCGGCGGAATAATTTCGCCTTGTACATCGAGCGCAGCACTCAGCGGCAAGTTTGCTGATGAAGGACCAGCCATGAAGATGTACGTGCCGTTCTCAATTGCAAAACGCTCACGAGTAACATCCCACATCGCTAGCTCCGACATTGGCAGCTTGAAGCTCACGTCTACTGATTCACCTGGCTGCAACAGTACCCGACGGAACGCAAGTAGCTGTTTCAACGGACGTTTTACACGTGACTTCTCTGCATGGCCATACAGCTGCACCACTTCTTCTCCTGTACGATCACTGGTATTTGTCACGCGAACCGTAAGCTCGATTTCACGATCTTGATCCACAGAAACCTGCTTACGATCAAGGATCAATTCATCATAACGGAATGTGCTATAGGACAATCCATGTCCAAACGGATAGAGTGCATCTCCTTGGAAATAGCGATAGGTTCTGTCACCCTTAATAATGTCATAATCCATAAACTCTGGTAGCTGATCAACCGATTTATACCAAGTCATGTTCAGACGTCCTGCCGGGTTCACGTCACCGAAGAGTACATCAGCTACGGCATTACCCAGCTCTTGACCTGCATGCGTAGTATAAAGAATTGCTGGAACGTTTTCGTCCACCCAATTCAGAGCAAATGGATAACTACCCACCACGACCACAATCGTGTTCGGGTTCACTGACAGAACTTCTCTAATCAGTTGCTCCTGAGATTCAGCAAGTGTGATATCCGGGCGGTCGACCGTCTCTTTACCATTGATGAGCGGATGATTACCGACAAATACGACAGCGATATCCGCATCGCTAGCCACTTCTTTTGCCGCCTGGAATTTATCTGTGACTGTCTCCACTTCAAAAACATCGGCTGTAATCTTATCTTCTTCGCCAGTTGCCACAGATGCCGCACCCGCCACATTGATCTCGTTAGCGGTTTCTTCAGCGCTACCGCTGCCCACGAGCAATTCTCCGCTATCAGAATTGACCGTAACCGGCGTATCATTCCATGTTGAGAAGGTTACTTGATCACTTCCATCTTCCGAAGGACGAACAAGGAATACTTCTTTGGTGAACCACTCCCAGATTTTATCAGCTGAGGCTTTTACGATCCGGTCATCCGTCGTTAGGTAAAGTCCGTTATTCTCAGCGATAATCGTATGGCTATCCCAGCCCCAATCCGTTAATTCAAATACAGAAGCTTGTTCGCCAGCATCGCCAGTTGCAGCCAGAGCCGCTTGTTCGCCAGCCTGTACTTGAACATAACGTCCATTGCGCTTCGCTTTCAGCTTGACTCGATCTGTACCACCGGAGAATGTCGTTTGTCCTCCATGTGCGTTCAGTTTTTCTTGAATACCTTGCAGCGGCGTGATCGCATAAGGCAGTGAACCGCTGTACCAATCTCGATATACGGTACCACCAAGTGGTCCAATAACAGCGACTTTTTTCACCTTATCTGCTTGTAGCGGTAATATGCCACCTTCATTTTTCAGAAGAACAACAGCCTTTTCTGTAGCTTCACGTGACAGCTTCGCATGCTCTGGATGTAAAATAATTGACTCATCAATTGCAGCGTACGGATTGTCTTCTTCAGGATCGAACTCACCCAAACGGAAACGAACGCGGAACGTGTTACGCAAGGCCACATCTAAGTCGCCCTCCGCGAGCAATCCTTCAGCCAACGCTTCGCGTAGCGATTGCTTAATCAACTCTCCATCGTCAGTGATACTATCGATGCCGCCTTCCTTCACGGAACGGGCAACGGCTTCCTTATGCGTCTCCAAATAACCATGATCGCGCACCGTACCAGACACGTCGTAAGCATCGCTGACGACAAAACCGTCCATTCCCCACTCTTGCTTGACGATTTCATTCACTTCTGGCATCAGATTCGCAGGCACTCCATTAACGGCATTATAGGCCGTCATCATGGACTGTGCGCCGCCTTCCTTAAACGGAATTTCAAATGCTTTCAAATAATATTCGCGCATATTACGCGGATCAATACTAACCGATTGGTCAGCGCGACCTACTTCATTATTATTGGCAATAAAATGCTTTAGCGTGGCAATCGCTTTCAAATATTTCGGATGATCGCCTTGCATCCCTTGAACAAGTGCCGACGCTAACTTACCAGCAAGTATCGGATCTTCACCGTACGCTTCCTCAGTCCGGCCCCAACGTGGGTCGCGCTCCATATCGACGGTAGGCGCCCAAAGCGTCAAGCCGTTAATCTCCGGATTCTGTTTATAAAAGCCTCTTGCCTCATCACCGATAGCGCTACCAATTCGCTGCATAAGCTCGGTATCCCAAGTACATCCTAGACCGATCGGTTGCGGATATCCTGTGGCTTCGCCAAGCCAAGCCATACCATGGGCAGCTTCCGTACCATGTTTATACGCTTTCACACCAAGCCGCTCAACGGCTGTTTGATATTGGATCATAAGTCCCACTTTTTCTTCCAACGTGAAGCGAGAAACGAGGTCGTTTACACGTTCCTCCAGCGGAAGAGAAGTGTTCTGGAATAGATATTCGAATGTTTCAGTCATGTTGATCCTCCCTTTGTCAATTGCCTCTTGCGTAATTTTAACTAAGATTGCCTCCTCTTTGCTACCCTAATAATTAGAGACGTTTTCATAGATTATTAGGGATATATACAATAACAAGTGAAAAAAGAAAATATAGCTTCATCGAATACGATCAAATGCAGACATTCTATTGTAAATCCAATATTTCAATACTGCTATCTGACCCTAGCTCTTCCTTCATCAATATATTTGATTCCAATATTATTTTTTATAATTGCACTTAATCCTTCCTGGTAAGAGGGTAGGGGCATTAATAATTCTGCTTGGTCTATAGCTATCCATGCAATTTCACTGATTTCATCTGGTCTAATAATCTCTTCTTGTCCACCAATGATCTCTGCTCGAAAAGTAATGAATATAATGTGTTCATTTCTCATCTCCATCACACATTCATTTACAGCAACAATTTCAAAAACCTCTATATCTAATCCGGTTTCTTCTTTCGCTTCTCTAACAGCTGCTATATGCAATGTTTCATTTTCTTCCACTGCTCCACCCGGAAGAGACCAACGTCCATTATCGTTATTCTTTACCATAAGAATTTTTGATTGATCTAAATTTGTTATTAAAGAGTAAACAACATCTGTTCTTTTCATCTTCAACCTTCTCTTCTGGTTTATATATTTTTAACCCAACTTTCGCAGCTTAAATTAGGGAGGTAACCTCTAATATAACTGGGTAAACCTGTAATCCATTGCTGGAGTTGTGTTTGACGTACTAAGTTCAATACAGAGTCCCGATTTGATTTGAAAGATCCGCTAGAAGAGATCATCTGTAGGTGATCCACCACAATAGACAGCGAAAATCTATCATATCGGGGTGGAATGGAATTTTGTGCGAAAAATCGTATAAATTGAGAGTTCAGTCATTATTGGATTAGCATCGATTATTCTACAGCTTTTCTAGCTTCATATGTTATCATCTGTCCATCACTTGTAGGTCTATTCTTGAACTTATAATCAGCTGACTTTATAATCTCTTCATAACCTAATCTCTCAAGTAATAAATCAAATTCATAGTTTCCGTACCAACTTAAAGGGAACCGCTGTAATTCTGTTTGAGTTAGATTCCCATCTCTCCACTTCTCATATTTCAATAAAGACACTATTTTCTGTTCAAGTATATTAAGTTCGGTCCGCCTTTCTTCTAGAATAATCACTTCATTATTAGGAGTATTCCATGTCTTAGTAGACGTAGAGTTTGCATTTAAATCCGTGGGAATAAATAAATCGATTATCAACCTGCCGCCAGGCGTTAAATAGGAGTAAAAATGATTTAATGTGGTGATCGCTTGTTCTCGACCTTCTATTAATTGAAACGATCCCCCAGGAATGATAATAGCATCATATGTATTCGTCAAAGAAAAATCATGCATTTCATTTTTATACAATTTAGCAGTAAGGTTTAATTCATCACATCTTCTTCTACAGGAATCCAGCATTGCTTCGGAATTATCTAACCCCTCTATTTCTATTCCTGCCTGAAGTAATGGAATTAAAACTCTTCCAGATCCGCAACCAACTTCAAGTACTTTACCCTTAATGTTTGATAACCGTTCTAAATAAAACTCTACATCTCCAAAAGAGTAGCCTAATGGTTTACTAAGATCATAAACTTCAGTACAAAGTTCTCCGTACGAGCTATACATATTGTTATTTCTCCTTTATTTTGAAATTAATCTTCCCGGGTATTTCACCTAACGTTTGGCCTTCTTCGAGTTTCCTTAAATAATTGATATCCTCTTATATATTTTTGATATGTTTCATATTTTATAGCTCTTTTCAATATTTTCATTACGAGGATTTCTTATAACATTTGGCATTCACAACGTTCAAGCAGCTTAAGGACCGTAAGGCCGGGTCGATAGACTTAGCTGGTTGATTGTATCGTCCGGTCCACTTCTCCGAATATCCTCTTGGTGACCAAGGGCGCGTCCACCACTTTGGTAATGCAATGTTAGGCGATGTATGTTCCTTCGTTAAATTGACTGTCATTACAATTACTTCTTCTTGATAATCTTAACGATAGGGTTTCTTCATCCCTGAATCTATGGAACCGTACGATAATATCAACATCATGAAAAGTTAAAATCACACTAAATTTATAATTAGTAAAATCAAGTTTAAGATTTGTTATTGTAAATATTTTTTGAATCCCTTACTTACTGATCCACTGTAACCTTCTCTCTCGAAGAACTGATGTGCTCTCTCACGCTTTGAGTTACTAAGAAGCATAATCCTATGACAATTTCTTGAAATACAATATTCTTCAACATGTTGTAATAATGATCGTCCAATATTTATATTTCGATAATTCTCATGAACAACTATGTTTTCGACTACTCCATAGGGTCTCAGACCATGTAAGGCTTGAGGACATATATTTAGCATTAATGTCCCTAGGATTTCCCCTTCTTCTTCACAGACAAGCAAAAAATTATTAGGATCCATTCTAATATTCTCTATTTGTTCTGCAAGAACGTTCATTTTTCTGCTATTTGGAACTAACATTTGATAGAGTATGAATAATTGATCTCTATCTCTTTTTTCCGCTTCACGAATCAATAGAATGCTCTCCTTTAATTTATATGGTAACGTTGCGTATTTCTGACGTCCAAGCGGCTTAAGGACTATAGTTCCGGGTGGCTTCGCTACTTGGCCGGTTGGATGTGTCCGGTGACCTAGGGAGCATAGCAACCGCTGTGGTAATGCAAAGTTATCAGATGTCATTGCCTTCTTCGAGATATTTGAAAAACACTATTATTCTTACCCCCAGAATATCCTTAGATCATCCTTATCAACAGTTTTTAATTGTTTTTCAAAGTCTTCCTCCGGTGTGATATCTTCAACGAAATGCCATTTATTCTTACTGTCTCTCCAGTACACTTTCCATTTATTTTGTTCTTTTCGAAATTGAGCAATGGGCGATTCTACCCACTGATCGCTTTTATATCCAATTCTTTCTTCAATTAATGTGACGCTATCAGCTCTGAACTTATAATTAAGTTTCACTTGGTTTCTAATGTGTTTTGGCACTTTCTCTTCAATGTAATCTGACAATATCTTATTAATTCTCTTTCTAGTGAATTCATCTAACATATGTATACCTCGCTGCTTTTATCATTTTTTTATATTTTTCAATTTTAACATACTGCAATGATTTCTGATAACGTTTTGTGTTCCCGACGTCCAACTCCCTTAAAGTCCGTAGGAGCGGCTGCGACATGATTAGGGAGTTGGATGTGTCTGCTGATTCACTTCCTTGAAATCATTCTGGCAGACCTAGGTAGCGTTAGCGACCGCTGTGGTAATGTAATGTTTATACGATGTGCTCTGTTCCCTCGAATCACTTAATATCGCTCTTTAAATCTATTTATCCACCAATCTTTCTTCATTAAGTAATCACCTTTTATTGGCATAATCACATATTCTTCATTCACTTCAATTGGCTCACTACCGCCCATATAGATTAAATCAATATTTAAATTAAAGGTTTTTATTTCTCTTCCAACCTCATCTTCAAATTCTTTCACATAACTTATAATATCAGGTTTGTCTTCCCAATAATTCATTGCGTTATTACCACCCGCAGGCATATACCACCAACTTATAAATGATGGCCACACTTTAATAAATGATTCTCTTAGTTCTTGTTGATCAACTGCCTCAAAATTTGGTAATCCTAAAACAAAGGATGCTTGTTTATTATTTTTATGTACCTTTTTTTGAATGCTTTGATCCCAGAAAAGCTTCCATTGTGACTCAAGTTTTTGAGTAATATGATCTGATTCAACAAATTGCTTAGAAGGCCAAGCATTATTTCCATCGATCTCTTCTTTAATAAGACCATAAGCATTCGCTACATATATCAAAAAGTTCAATTCAAAATCACTTGAAATACAAACAGACCAAGATTGATTATTTCGAATCATTGATTTTTTCCTTTCTTTTAGCCTTTAGAGCATGTCGTATAGCGTTTGGCATTCCTGACGTTCAAGCAGCTTAAGGACCGTAGCAACGGGTCGTCAGACTTAGCTGGTTGAATGCATCGCCTGAATAATCTTCTTGCAAATCCTCCTAGCGATAAAGGGGGAATGCCCGCAGTAGGAATGCAGTGTTTATTGGATGTCTGCGTCTTCTTCGATTAAACTAAAAAATCATAATGAAACAACTCTGTGGATACAATTGAATGTATACTTTTATAATTTCTTTAAATTTCATAAGAGCTACCTAAAGATTTAATTATTTCACCAATGATTCCTTTATTCTGATGTACACCTAAATTAGAATTTGTCATAATAACTCCACCATCTCCGGAATATGGATGTACAATCATCATACATTGGTATCCGACGCCCCAACCAAGTGAGGTAACTTCTAGCTCACTATCTGACTTGTCAAGAAAGACCCCTAATCCAGTCCAGCTTGAGCAACACTGCGGGGTAATCATTTCTTTGATTATTCTTTGAGAAATACCCAGTTTTCCACTTCCGTTCATAGAATTAATCATTTCAATTGCCAGAAAAGCTAAATCTCTGGGAGTTGACCAAAGTCCAGCTGCTGCTGGATAAGGATATATTGGATACTTGCTATTAACTAAATTTCCATCTTTATTATGACCACAAGCATAACTAGTATCTTCTTCTAGGATTGTATCTTCATATGTACTGTTATTCATCGATAATGGTTCAAATATCATCTCGTTCATAAGTGTTTTAAAAGATTTTCCAGATACATCTTCAATCAGTTGCTGGATTACACAATAACCAGCGTCCGAATATTGAAATTCACTATCCGGTTCGTTCATAACACTTAAGGGCTTTGGGGAATATGATTTTCTGCCTTCGAGAATCTCCACCATTGTGGGAGTCCCATCATTTGGATTGTATTCACTAAAGCTCCCCTCGGAATCAATTATTCCTGAATGATGACTGAGTAGATTTCGTAAGGTGACTTTTTTATTTTGTGTAAATTTATTATCAAGAACCTTCCATGAAATTAGATTCTGATTTATATCCTGATCTAAATCAAGGATTCCTTGCTCGATTAATTTCATGACCAACATTGCTGTGGCAAACTTACTTATTGAACACGCATTAAATATAGTGCTATTACTTATTATATTATTGGTATTCACCTCTGTTAGGCCAAATCCCTCTGCTAAACTCAGATTGTCATTATTAAACAAAGCAATGCTTAAACCTGTTACATTATAATGGTTCATACGTTCTTGTATTTCATTCTTCGTGAGCACCAAAAGAACATCTCCTTGCTTTTTGGATTTGGTTTGTAATTATTTGCGCTGATTTCTTATAACGTTGGTGCATTTCTGACATTGATATCCCTTAGATAGCTCTTATCTTAGAGATATCAATGTGTCGCCTGGCTTTCTTGAATAGATCTCCATTCATCAGCCTTCAATCCATATATTATTCTATCAATAAATCCACCATTGATATATTCGTAGTCTCGTAGTTCACCTTCATGCTTAAACCCTAATTTCTCAGGAATAGCTCGGCTCTTTAGATTATCAGTAGCCACTCCTATCTCAATTTTATTTAATTGAAGTTCGTCAAAGGCATATTTCATTAGAACTTCGATAGATTTAGAGACTAATCCTTTACCTTCATATTCTTTACCAAGCCAGTAACCAATTTCTGTTTTTTTATTCTCTCGATCTATATATAAATAACCAATAGACCCTACAAGATCATTCTCATGCCAAATTCCTAACCAGTACCCTTCTTCCTTAGCAAATTTTAACCGAGTTCTTTCAATAAAAGTTTTTGAATCTTCAACTCTTAAAGTAATATTAGGAAACTGCAACCACTCACTAATATGAACTCTGTTTCTGTTAATTAGATTAAATAGTCTTTCGGAATCTTTGATTTCCAATAATGATAAAAAAGAAGAATCATCAACTTTATAGTTAAACATTCGTTATTTCCCCTTTGTTTTTATCGTTTTTCACATGTGATTTCTTATAACGTTTGTACATTTCTGACATTCAAACGACTTAAGGACTATAGGTCCGGGTAGCTCTGCCACTTAGCCGGTTGGATGTGTCGCGAGAATCCTCTTAGCGACGCAGCCGAAATGCATTGTTATCAGTTGTCTCTACCTTCCTTGAGCTTGCTATATTCGTGGTCTAATATTGCTAAAATGATTAGTGATTCATAACGATGATCTACCTTTATACATTCTCTTAAATAACCTTCTAGCTTAAAGCCTAAAGATTCATATATGTGTTTTGCACGTTCATTATGTACCTTCACATCTAGCCACATCCTATGAGCCTTTAGATCTTCAAATACGAACTTCTGTATTGCTCTTAACGTTTCTTTTCCAAATCCCTTTTCTTTTTCAGCTACTATGATTCTAACTAGCTCAATATTGTTATGGTCATTATTAATTCCGGATAAAATGAAATATCCTATCGGTCTTCCTTCCCCGTCATCCATCATTACATGTCTTTTATCTGTATCAGTCATGGTATCAATGTGTTTTTCTCTTGACCAAGGAATAATATACCTCTTATTGTCAACATGATTCTCCATAGATAGAACCACATCAAGATCATTTATATTTGTATTTATATACGTTAGTCTTTCTGAACTGAAAAGTATTTCTGGCTTCATTTGGAATACCTCCCAGTCATTTATTACAGAGATTTCTCATAACGTTTGGGTATCACCACCTTAAAGGAGCATAGCGACTGTCCGCGATGCGGTTAGGTGATGCAGGGTTATCTGCTGAAAAGTACTCCGAAATCCCTCTTGCAAACCAAGGGGCGTGTGACCCGCAGCGTAGATACGATGTAGACGAAGGTGCCTTGAGTTACTCTAGAATATTTATTTCTCTTAAAAATTCTTCTGTATCTTTAAGTATCTTCTTATATGGTTTATTGTCCATATTTCCATAATTAAAAAATCCATGCCCTAATCCCTCAAATGATATTAGTTTTGAGATATTACCAGCAGTTTGCATTCTGTCTGTAAAATTGATTACATTTTCTATTGGAATGCTCTTATCATCTGTTCCATGAAAAAACAAACTGGGTGGTAAGCCTTCCTTCACTACTTCAACAGGAGAGGCTACTAATAATGCTTCTTTCAATTCAGGAAAAAGGTCAATCAGTAAATTAGAGTTAACACCACCATTTAATATAATCATTGCATTCGGTTTAGAGCTAACCATTACATTATCCATTGGGTCATTAAATTGCTCAATCATCGCAGAGCATAAGCATAAATATCCTCCAGCGGAGGCTCCTACAGCGATAATCTTGTTTGGATTAATACCAAGTTTTTTTGAATTCTCCCTTGTCCAGCGGATTACGGACCTCGCGTTTTTGAGGCTCTCAATTGGGGAAAATAGTCCTTCGATTTCTAACGGTCTATATTCGGCAAGTATTGTAGTAATGCCCAGTGATGAAAAATGTGAAGCATGATGTTTAAACTGACTTGTATTTACTTTGTTATTTGTAAACCCTGCTCCATGAAAAAAAATCATGGCAGGACAACTATCATTGGGCTTTATATTCTTGTCTACATACACTCTAAGATTGTTATACGGTTCTGATTTCTTGTATTCAAATATAATTGCATCTTCCATTTTTTTCAGTCCTTATTAATAATCTCTTCGCACTTTCGTCTAACGTTGCTGTATCTACGAACCCGAAAACCCTCGGGCAGACTAAGGAGCGTTAGCGACGCTGCGTAGATACATTTGTTATCTGATGCAATATGACATCTTCGAATCAGCTTTCAGAGAGTACTTGGTT
The DNA here is from genome assembly GCF_056786405.1 of Paenibacillus sp. Y859. NCBI lineage: Bacteria > Bacillati > Bacillota > Bacilli > Caryophanales > Paenibacillaceae > Paenibacillus > Paenibacillus sp. Y859. Next base: position 113,946 of record NZ_JBXCIZ010000014.1, read on the forward strand.
AACTATACCCTTAATTTTTTCCGTTACCTCAGAAGGAGAAATTGAACTTGTATTAATTAAAGGCATATTAGGATTGAAAGCCGTTTCTGCATTATTCAATATCCATTCGTTAAATTCTTTATGGTTATTAATGAGCTCGTCAGACCACCCTCTTGCTTGCAACCTTAATTCTCTCGTTCTATCATCACAATATAGACCATTGAACTACTCACCACTTAACCGACCTTACGGTCTGTTTGAAGTGGGAGATTCCTAAGAACACCAACCTAACGGTTCGTTTTTGATTAGGCGATCCCCGTCATTCCAACGGTTAGAAG